>NZ_PPAW01000001.1 GCF_002913225.1 Campylobacter concisus
TTGAGCAAATGTCTAGCTCAATGAATGCCATCTCTCAAAAGACAGCTGATGTTATAAGACAAAGTGATGAAATTAAAAACATCATAACTATCATTAGAGATATAGCAGATCAAACAAACCTTCTAGCACTTAATGCTGCAATAGAAGCAGCTAGAGCTGGAGAACATGGTAGAGGATTTGCAGTTGTTGCTGATGAAGTTAGAAAACTAGCTGAACGTACTCAAAAATCTCTAGGTGAGATAGAAGCAAATACAAATGTATTAGCTCAATCAATAAATGAGATGAGTGAATCAATTAAAGAGCAAAGTGAAGGAATCAATATGATAAATCAATCAGTTGCTCAAATAGATCACCTAACAAAAGAGAATGTTGTAATTGCTAACCAAGCAAACGAAGTAACATCAGAAGTAGATGAGATGGCTAAAGCTATTGTTGAGGATGTTAGGAAGAAGAGGTTTTAACTTCTTAATAAACAAACTTAAATTTGTTTAATGCAAACTACTGGATTTAATAAACTCCAACCTGGTTTAAGCTGGGTTGGGGTTTAATTTTTGCAAATTTTAAAATTCCATTCACTCGCAAGAATTGACTACTAAAATTACTCGTTCATGAAATTTTTCAAATTTGCTAGATGCTCATCTTGGATTGTCAAAGTAGTCTCTTGTAGAGCTGGCTATTAAATTTATATCCAAAAATGCCAGCTCTAATTTGAAATTTTGCTCGGAGTGTAAATTTAGGCTTACTGTTCAATTATCTTTTTAACAGCTAGCGAGGCTAAATTTAGTCCAAAGCAGGCAGTCACACCCATGAAGCTGCCAAGTGGCTTGCAAAGTGGCTCTTCTGTTGAAAAGACCACGTCAAATTTACCGCTAAAGCCTGATTTTTTGAGCTCATATCTATATTTTCTAGCTAGTGGATCGACCGAGGTTTTCCAAACGCTAGCCACCTTTATTTTTGTAGGATCGACCCTTTTTGCACCACCCATCGAGGCTATAAATTTGCTAGGATCTACTGCGTTTGCAAGGGCGATCTTGGCGGTGATATCATCGATCGCGTCGATCACAACGTCAAATTTGCTAAAGTCAAATCCAGCAACAAACTCAGGCGTGATCAGCGTCTGCATAGGCGTGATGCAAGGATAAATTTTGGCAAACTCCTCCACCTTTACGCCGCCCACATTTTCGCTGTAAATTTGGCGGTTTTGATTTGTCACGTCAAAGATGTCTTTATCGATTAGAGTGATGCTTCCGACCCCGCTTCTAGCGAGCGCATCCACGCACATTCCGCCAACGCCTCCAGCTCCGCAAACTAGCACTTTTGCGCTTTGAAGCTTGCTAAAGCCATCCTCGCCAAATAGCCATCTTATCCTTGTAAATCTATCATTTTGCATCAAATTTCCCTTTTAAACTCTCCAAGCTCTCGTATGAGGTCATATTTAGTTTTATGGGCGTTATCGTGGCAAAGCCCTCATTTACCTTACTGATGTCGCTTGGCTCGCCTTTTTCGTATTCAAGTGCGGCGTTTCCAAGCCAGTAGTACTCGATGCCTCTTGGGTTGCGATTAAGCGTGGCATGCGTGGCGTAGGTGCGTCTGCCAGCTGGCACGACGGCGTAACCTTTGAAATTTTTGCTAGTTGTGGCTGGGATATTTACATTTAGAAATTCTCTTTGATTTAGCGAAATTTCATCATTTAGCACCTTTGGCACGATAAATTTAACGATCTCTTTTGCTAGCTCAAAGCCAAGTTCATTTAGTGAGTTGTTTTCATAAAACTGCGAAAAAGCGATGCTTCTAATGCCTTGTAAAACGCCCTCCATCGCCGCTCCACACGTGCCAGAGTAGGTGATGTCCTCGCCTAAATTTGCCCCGTGATTTATGCCGCTTATCACTAGATCTGGTTTTTTATTATAAAGTGCGTGAAGTGCGAGATAGACGCAGTCGCTAGGCGTTGCGTCATCAAGTTTAAAAAAGCCATCATCAAGTTTTATAAACCTAAGAGGCCTTGTGAGCGTCAAAGAGTGAGCGCAGGCTGATTTTTCAGAGCTTGGAGCTACGATCGTGACATTTACGTCATCTAGCTCGTTTAAAGCTTCTTTTAAGGCAAGCAGGCCAGTCGCCTCAAATCCATCGTCATTTGTTATCAAAATTTCTTTCAAATTTTATCCTTTAAAGGGTTGGATTTTATCACAGCTTTCTTAAAATTTTAAAGAATTTTTGCGTATAATGCCCCCAAAAAAAGACCTGATGAAAGTGTGTAAATGAAAATTTTAGTCTCCGCTCTTGAGCCATCGGCAAATTTGCATTTAAAAGAAATTTTGAAAAATTTCGAGGGCGAATTTGAGCTAATGGGAATTTTTAGCGAAGAGCTTGGCACGCCATATATGAAAAGCAGCGAGTTTTCAGCGATGGGCTTTGTCGAGGTTTTGCCACTCATTTTTAAAGCAAAAAAAGCGATGAAAGTGATGAGCCAGATGGCAAAAGAGGCTGATGCAGTGCTGCTAATCGACAGTCCAGCCTTTAATCTGCCGCTTGCAAAGGCGATAAAAGAGGCCGGTGCAAAAGCAGCCGTGACATACTATATCTTGCCGCAAGTTTGGGCGTGGAAGCCAAAAAGAGTGAGCGTTGTGGAGAGATACTGTGACAACCTAGCTTCGATCCTGCCATTTGATGCGAAATTTTATAGCCGATCGACCTATGTTGGACATCCTTTGATGGATGAGATAAAACTTAAAAAAACTAGCCTAAGTAGCAGCGGCAAAGTGGCTTTTCTGCCAGGTTCAAGAAGGTCAGAGATTTCAAGGCTGATGCCAGTTTATAGAGAGCTTGCTAAAAAAATAGATGCCAGGAGGTTGCTTGTCGTGCCGCCATTTTTGCTTGATAAAGTGGGTGAAATTTATGGCGATGTGAGCGATTTTGAGGTCGTCTCAAACACTCCTGAAGCCTTGTATGAGAGCGACTTTGCCTTTGTATGCTCTGGCACGGCTACGCTTGAAGCAGCGCTCATTGGCACGCCATTTGTGCTAGCATACAAGGCAAAAGCGATAGATGTTTTCATCGCTAGAAAATTTGTAAAGATAAAGCACGCGGGACTTGCAAATATAATGTTTGACTTCATGGGCAAAGAGCCGCTTCATGAGGAGTTTATCCAAGAGTTTGCAACGGCTGAAAATTTGCTAAAAGCTTACAAGAGCTGCGATAGGCAAAAATTCTTAAAAGGCTGCGATGAACTAAGGGCCTACCTAGGGCATGGCAGCAGTAAAAATGTAGTAAAAATTTTAAAAAATATGGAGTAAAAAATGAGTGAACCAATGACAATGCACGGATATGAGAAGATAGAAGCTGAGCTAAAGGATCTAAGGCTAGTGCAGCGCCCACAAATAGTAACAGAGATCGACATCGCAAGAAGCCACGGCGATCTAAAAGAAAATGCTGAGTATCACGCAGCAAAAGAGAAACAAGCCTTTATAGACGCTAGGATCGCTGAGCTTAGCGCACTTTTGGCAAACGCAGAGGTGATCGATCCAAGTAGCTACGAGCATGACAGGGTGAGGTTTGGCTCAAGTGTGACGATAATGGACGAAGAGACCGAGGTTGAGCATACTTACACGATAGTTGGTGTGAGCGAAAGTGACCTAGACAAGGGCTATATCTCGATAAACTCACCTCTTGCAAAGCAGCTTTTAGGCAAGGCTGAAGGCGATGAGGTCGCGCTAAATTTACCAAAAGGCAGAAGCGACGTTGAGATCGTGAAAATTTGCTACAAGCCTATAAAATTTGACTAAAAAGACGAGGCGAAGAGCTAAAAACTGCTTTTTGGCTCTGCTAATTTTTAATTAAGGCAAAATTTGAGCGAATACCTATATGCCCCCGTTATAAAAGAAGGCGCGATCTTTTTGGCTGATGCGCATGAAAACATAAACCGTGATGGATTTTTGAAATTCTTGCGCGCTGTTGATAGCGGAGAGATCAAGGAGCCACCACAGATTTTCTTGCTTGGTGATATATTTGATTTTTTAACGGGCGAGGGCGAATATACGCAAAAATTTTACGCTGAGCACTTAAGGCTTATAAATAAAATTTCACAAAAGGTGGAAATTTTTTACTTCGAGGGCAACCACGATTTTAGGCTTTCAAATTTATTTGATAAAACTAGAGATTTTTGGGACAAAGGCGAGAGGCTAAGCTTTGAGGGGGTGAAGGTTTATGACATTTGCGCTCAGCCAGTGAAATTTAGAACTATAAGTGGCGAGCACGTCCAGATCGCGCACGGAGATATATTTTTACCTTTTATAGATAAGTATGCGCTTAGGTTTTTAAGGCTTAGATGGTTTTTGAAATTTATGAACGCGCTTGATAAAATTTTGGATTTTAAAATTTCAAAAGCGATACTAGCCAAACTTACTAAAAAAAATCTGCACTATAAAATTTCAAACTTCAAGGAGCTAATGAGCAAGCATTTGCAGGGCTTTGACGCAAGTATAGTGATAGAGGGACACTATCATCAAGGTGAGCTATTTGATATTTACGATAGATTTTATATAAATTTACCTTGCTTTGCATGCGAGCAAAGTTATTTTGTTGTAGAATACGCCCAGCAAAAGTTGAATTTGCTCAAAATGAGTTTGAAAGGACATTGATGTTTGGAGACAACGTACTAAAAACGGGCTCAAACGAGATGGAACTTGTTGATTTTCGTATCTTTAAAAAGGCCGAAAACAAAGTATATGAAGGAATATACGGAGTCAATGTCGCAAAGGTGCGGGAGATCATTAAGATGCCAAATCTTACCGAGCTTCCTGGCGTTCCTGAGTATATCGAGGGAATTTTTGATTTAAGAGGTGTGGTTATCCCTGTTATAAATTTAGCAAGATGGATGAATATCGTCGAGCCAACTGAGGGTGTAGTCATAAAGCCACGTGTTATTATCGCTGAATTTAGCGGTATATTGATCGGTTTTATCGTCCATGAGGCCAAGAGGATCAGACGTATAAACTGGAAAGACATAGAGCCTGCAAATTTTGCTGCTGGAGCTGGTACTCTAGATAAGGGCAAGATCACAGGTGTAACGAGAATAGAAAACGACGAAGTACTTTTAATTCTTGATCTTGAAAGCATCGTTGAAGAGCTAGGAATTTACTCACCGAAGATAGAATTTGACGTAACAGACGATCAAAAGATCAAAGGTGCTGCTTTAGTTCTAGATGATAGCTCAACTGCTAGAAAGCTAGTAAAAGATGCACTTGAGAAGATGGGCCTTAGTGTAGTTGAAGCTAAAAACGGCGTTGAGGGCTTAGAGAGGATGGAAGAGCTTTATCAAAGATATGGAGATAACTTAGCAAAAGAGCTTAGAGTTATCTTAAGTGATATCGAAATGCCACAAATGGATGGATACCGCTTTGCTTCAACTATTAAAAATGATGATAGATTTAAAGATGTTCCGATTGTGTTTAACTCTTCATTAAGCAACGAATTTAGTGAGGTTAAGAGTAAAGAAGCCGGTGGTGCTGCGTATCTTACAAAATTTGATGCTGGTGTATTTTATCAAGAGGTGCTAAAAGTGATTGAAGCACATTCTAAATCTGCGAAGTGAGGTGAAGTATGGATGATATGAAAGAAATAATGGAAGACTTTTTAATAGAGGCTTTCGAACTTATTGAGCAGATAGACCATGATCTTGTTGAACTAGAAGCAAACCCTGAAGACTTGGAGCTTTTAAATAGAATTTTCCGTGTTGCTCACACAGTAAAAGGTAGCTCAAGCTTTTTAAATTTTGACGTTTTAACAGAGCTTACTCACCACATGGAGGATGTTTTAAACAAAGCTAGAAAAGGCGAGCTAAAGATCACTCCGGACATCATGGATGTTGTTCTTGAGTCAGTTGATATGATGAAGGGACTACTTGAGAGCATTAGAGATAACGGTAGTGACGCAGCCGCTGGCATTGATATCAAAAATATTTGTGTAAGACTTACTCAAATTTCTGAAGGTGAAGCCCCAAGTGCAGCCCCAGAAGCTCCAGCAGCCGCACCAGCACCTGAGCCAGTAAAAGAGCCAGAACCTGTCGCACCAGCCGAAGAAACAGCTCCTGAAGTAAGCGATGCCGAGCTTTCAAAGCTAAGTGACTCTGAGGTTGAAGCTGAGATAGAAAGACTTTTAAAAGTTAGAAAGGCTGAAGATCAAGCAAGACGTGCTTCAAAAGGCATAGCTCCAAAATCTCCTGAAGAGATAGCTCCAGCCACAAGCGCTGCACCAGCACCAGCACCTAAGCCAGCTCCTAGTAGAGAAAGAGATGCGGATAAAAAAGTGCCAGCAGCTAGTAGTAACAGTGCGGTAGCACAAGAGCAAACGATACGTGTTGAAGTAAAAAGACTTGATCACTTGATGAATTTAATCGGTGAGCTTGTTCTTGGTAAAAACCGCTTGTTAAAAATTTATGATGACGTAGAAGAGAGATATGAGGGCGAGAAATTCCTCGAAGAGCTAAATCAAGTAGTCTCAAGTCTAAGTCTAGTTACGACTGATATCCAACTTGCTGTTATGAAGACAAGGATGCTTCCAATAGCAAAAGTCTTTAATAAATTCCCACGTATGATACGCGATCTTAGCCGCGACCTTGGTAAGCAAATCGACCTTGAAATTTCAGGTGAAGAGACAGAGCTTGATAAATCAATCGTTGAAGAGATCGGCGATCCGCTGGTTCACATTATCAGAAACTCATGCGATCATGGCATCGAAGATCCTGAGACAAGAAAGGCAATGGGCAAACCTGAAAAAGGCCTTGTTCAGCTAAAAGCTTACAATGAGGGCAACCATATCGTTGTTGAGATAGTTGATGACGGTAAGGGCTTAGATGCTGATATGCTTAAAGCCAAGTCAATAGAAAAAGGCATCATCACTGAGCGAGAAGCTGATGCGATGAGCGAGAAAGAGGCTTTTGGTCTTATATTTAAGCCAGGATTTTCAACTGCAGCCAAGGTTACAAACGTATCTGGTCGTGGCGTTGGTATGGACGTTGTTAAGACAAATATCGAAAAGCTAAATGGTATCATTGATATCGAGAGTGAAGTTGGAAAAGGCACAGTTATGAAGCTTAAAATTCCACTCACACTTGCGATCATTCAATCACTTCTTGTCGGAACACAAGAGGAGTTTTATGCGATACCACTTGCGAGCGTTCTTGAAACTGTTCGTGTGCCTATTGATGATATTTACACGATCGATGGTAAAAACGTTTTAAGACTAAGAGATGAGGTCTTATCTCTTGTTAGACTTTCAGATGTCTTTGGTGTCAATAAAGTCTTTGATGGCGGAGATCAAACTTATGTCGTTATCATTGGCGTTGCCGAGGCAAAACTGGGCATCATCGTTGATACTTTAGTCGGTCAAGAAGAGATCGTTATTAAGTCAATGGGTGATTATTTACAAAATATCCCAGGCATCGCTGGAGCTACTATAAGAGGCGATGGCCGCGTAACTCTTATTATAGACGTTGGTGCTATGATGGAGATGGCAAAGGATATTAAGGTAAATATTAGAGCCGAAATGGAAGATAGTGCTAAAGCAAAAGAGAAACCAAGCGATTATAAGGTCCTAATCGTTGATGACTCTAAGATGGATAGAACCATCATGCAAAAATCGCTTGAGCCAATCGGCGTCACAATAATAGAAGCAACTAATGGAGTAGAAGCACTCAATATAATTAAATCAGGCGAGCATGCCTTTGATGCGGTGCTAATCGATATTGAGATGCCAAGGATGGACGGATATACTCTAGCTGGTGAAATTCGCAAATACTCTAAGTATCGCACTTTACCGCTAATAGCAGTAACATCAAGAACGTCTAAAACTGATAGATTGCGCGGAGTAGAGGTCGGCATGACAGAATATATCACAAAACCATATTCGTCAGAATACCTTGAAAACGTTGTTAGAAAAAATATTAAATTAGGTTAGGGGTTAGGCGATGAATGATAAACTAAACCAAGTTTTAAGCAAACAAAAACAGCAAATTGACGAGCCTGAGATAAAAAATAACGAAGATATAGTCCAACTTGTTGGCTTTGTTGTTGGCGAGGAAGAGTATGCGATACCTATTTTGAATATCCAAGAGATAATCAAACCTATCGAATACACCCGTGTTCCTAGTGTGCCTGACTATGTCCTTGGTGTATTTAACTTGCGTGGAAACGTTATCCCTCTTATTGATTTGCGAAAACGTTTTTCACTAAATGTTACAAAGCAAAGCTCAAATACAAGATATATCGTCATGAAAGATGAGGATAACATCGCAGGCTTCGTGATAGACCGCTTGACGGAGGCTATCAGAATAGACCGTAACAGGATCGATCCGCCGCCAGAGACTTTGGTAAAAGACAAAGGCATGATCTATGGTATCGGCAAACGCGATCAAAATATCCTTACGATTTTAAAGGTTGAGAGCCTTTTAAAGCGTGATTTTTAGGGCATAGCTTGATAAAACTTTGTGTTTTTGACTTTGACTCTACGATAATGGACGGCGAGACGATTGATATCCTCGCCGCCGCCAATAACGCCAGCGATGAGGTGGCTAGCATAACGAAGCGTTCGATGAACGGCGAACTTGATTTTTTTGAAAGTCTTACAGCAAGAGTAAAATTTTTAAAAGGAATGCCACTCTCAAAGGCAGATGAAATTTGTAAAAATTTACCTATCATGCCAGGGGCTAGCGAGCTTATAGCGGCTCTAAAGCAAAAGGATATAAAAGTCGTGGTCTTTAGTGGTGGTTTTCACATCGCAACTGATAAGATGCAAGAAAAACTTAAATTTGACGCAAATTTTGCAAATATCTTGCACCACAAAGATGGAATTTTAACAGGTGAAGTTGGCGGAGAGATGATGTTTGGTAGCTCAAAAGGCGAGATGATAGATCGCTTAAAGGGGCTATTAAATTTAGATAAAAGTGAGATCATGTGCGTTGGCGACGGAGCCAATGACGTATCTATGTTTAGAAAATGTGATCTAAAAATTGCCTTTTGTGCGAAAGAAATTTTAAAAAAAGAGGCGACGCATTGCGTGGATGTCAAAGATCTGCGTGAAATTTTAAATTTTATAAGGTGAAAAAATGTATGACAATGAAGCTAAATTTTCTCTTTGGTGTGACTTTATAGAGAGAGATTTTTTACAAAACGAATTCAACTCTTTATTAGAAAAAGGCGTTATAAACGGAGCTACAAGCAACCCAGCTATCTTTAAAACAGCTTTTGCATCACCTGCTTACAAACAGATCATACAAAATAGCAACAAGCGTCATCCAAAAGATCTTTATGAAATTTTAGCGACCCAAGATATCAAGATCGCCGCATGTAAAATGTTAAAAAACTACGCAAATGGCGATGATGGCTTTGTTAGCATCGAGGTCGATCCAAATTTAAGTGGCGAAACAGCTGCGACGATAGAAGAGGGCATCAGGCTTCACAACCTTATCTCAATGCCAAATGTTATGATAAAAATTCCAGCCACAAAAGAGGGTTATGAAGCGATGAGCGCGCTCATGGCAAGAGGCATCAGCGTAAATGCGACGCTCATTTTCTCGCCAGATCAGGCCAAAAACTGCCTAGAGGCTTTTAAAGAGGGTAGCAAAGCTTACGCAAGCCGCTTTGTGGATACGACGATGCCAAAAGGTGTGATCAGCGTTTTTGTTAGTAGATTTGATAGAAAGCTTGATGAGACAATGTCTGCAAAGAGCCTACCAACAGGGCAGATCGGCATAATGAACGCTGCGAATATCTATCATATCATTGAGGATTTTGGCTTAGAAAACGTAAGGACACTTTTTGCAAGCACTGGCGTAAAAGGTGGTGGTTTAAGAGGGGATTATTACGTTAGAGAGCTAATGTATAAAAACTCTATAAACACAGCTCCGATAGATACTATAAAAGAATTTATAAAAGAAAAAGCCGAGGCAAAAAATGCCCCTAGCAAAGAGAATATCTCAAGCTTTTTTCACATCATAAAAAATAATGAAATCGATATAAATGCTACTTATAAAGAGCTTTTAAATGACGGCTTAAAGCAGTTTGTTGCAGCATTTGATGAGATTATGAAATCACTTTAATGACCAAACAAGACCTAGACTCATATCTGTGCTCTTTAGTTGATAAAGGCGGCAGCGATCTTCATCTAAAGTCTGCAAGCCTTGTTTATGGCAGATTTAATGGTGAGATCATGCCACTTAGCGAAGAAAATTTGGGCCCTAGTGACGCAGTGGCTATCGCAAAAGAGCTTTTGGGAGCTAAATTTGATGAGTTTATGGATAAAAAAGACATAGATTTTTCTTATAAACTAAATGATGAGTACTGCTTTCGTGTAAATATGTTTTTGCAGATAAATGGAATTTCTGCTGTCTTTCGTGTCACTCCAACGAAAATCCCAACCATAAAAGATCTAAATTTACCAAGCGTGATAGAAAAAATTTGTACAGAGACCACTCGTGGCATCATTTTAGTGACTGGCCCAACTGGAAGTGGCAAGACGACAACGCTTGCAAGCATGATAAATTTCATAAACCAGACAAAAAGATCGCACATCGTAACCATTGAAGATCCGATTGAATACGTATTTAACGACGATAAAAGCATAATCAATCAGCGCTCTATCGGGGCAGATGCGCTAAATTTCTCAGATGCGCTACGAGCTTCACTTAGAGAAGATCCTGACATCATTTTGGTGGGTGAGATGAGAGATCTTGAGACGATTGAGACTGCCATTAGAGCCGCAGAGACTGGACACTTGGTGCTTTCGACACTTCACACGCTTGATGCAAAAGAGAGCGTAAATAGAATAGTAAATAGCTTCCCGCAAGGCGAGCGAGATAAAGTCAGCCTTATGTTCTCTTCAGTGCTTGCTTGTGTCATCTCACAAAGGCTAGTTAAGACGCTTTTTGGCACAAGACGCCCAGCAGTCGAGATCATGAGAAAAAATACCCGCATAAAAGAGCTCATATCTGAAGAGAAATTTGATGAGATCGATCTTGCCATAGCTGAGTCAAAAAATACTTATGGCATGCAAACTTTTGATCAGCACCTGCTTGAACTTTATGAAAATAAGATAATTAGTGCCGAAGTGGCGCTTGATAATGCTAGCAATAGGGGCGATTTGCAGCTTAAGATAAAAAGCTCAAATGTAGCAGGCTTTAGCTTTGAAAATGGTGTAAATTTTGGCAAACCTCAAAGCAAACAAGATCAACCTGAAGTGATCGCACTTAAAGAAATTTAGTAAGCTTTATGTGAAATTTATAAAGCATTAGATAAAATCAGCACCTATTTTTTATGAAAGGAAAACGATGTTAGAAGGAATCGTTAGAGAGAGTATCGGTAAGAAGTCTGCGAAGGCTTTGAGAAGAGATGGTTATCTAATCGCCAACATTTATGGCAAGGGATTAGAGAATGTTGCAGCTGCTTTTAAAGTAAATGACTTTATTAAAGAAGCGCGCAAAAAAGAGAGCCTTGCTTTTGATGTAAAAGTAGGCGGAAAAGTTTATAATGTCGTTATTGTTGATTACCAAAGAGATGTTGTTACAAGCGATCTTAAACACGTAGATCTAAAAGTAGCACTTCCTGGCGTTTTATCAAAATATATGATCCCAGTTAAGCCAGTTGGAACACCTATTGGCCTTAAAAACAAGGGCGTTTTGATCCAGTCAAAAAGACGTCTTTGCGTAAAATGCACGGCTGAAAATTTACCAAATTCATTTGATGTTGATGTAAGCAAGCTTGACATTGATGATACGATTTTGGTTCGTGATATCACAGCTCCTAAAGGCGTTACTATCATTGACGCTGACCGTGTTGCGGTACTTGGAGTTATTAAAGCTAAATAAAAAGGGCTTTTGTGACACTAATAGCGGGGCTGGGCAATCCTGGCCCCAAATACGAAAACACTAGACACAACATAGGCTTTATGCTTATAGACCTCCTAAAAGACTCAAATTTCAAAGATGTTAGCTCAGCTAAATTTCAAGGCGAAGTTTTTAAATTTAACGACATTATCTTGCTAAAACCAACAACTTTTATGAACCTCTCAGGTCAAAGTGTAAAGGCAGTAAAAGACTTTTATAAGCCAGATAGGATCATCGTCATCCACGACGATCTTGATCTTAGTTTTGGTGCGGTTAAATTTAAAAAAGGCGGCAGTAGCGGCGGACATAACGGCATAAAATCGATCGATAATCTAATAGGCAACGACTACGAAAGAGTGCGCGTTGGCATAGGGCATGAGGGCGATGCTAAAAATTTTGTCCTTGGAGAGTTTAGCGATGAAGAAAAAAAGGCTTTAGATGAAATTTTAGCCTATACAAAAAATGCGGTTTGCGAGCTACTAAAGAGCGACATCAACGAAATTTCACAAAAATTTACGGTAAAAAAAGGTCTTATCAAATGAAACTATACGCCAGATACGTTGGCTGGGTCTATATAAAATCTTTTCTTATCGTATTTTTAGCGCTTGAGCTATTTTATGTGGGCATCGATCTGCTTACAAATTTAAAAGATCTGCCGCCATCTGCCAACCTTCAGCTACTCTACGTTGGCCTTACTGCGCTAAGTGCCATTAGCTACGTTTTGCCACTTTCGCTCATTTTTGCGCTAATAATTTTGCATGTAAATATGGTTCGTTCAAACGAGCTAATCAGCTTTTATGCTCTTGGTATCAGCAAAAACAAGCTCATTTTGCCGCCATTTCTCATCGCATTTTTTGTGACGATTTTTTACGTCGGGCTAAATTTTACGCCGTTTGCTTATGCGCATGATTATCAAAAAAGTATCGCAAAAAACACTGCTTTTTCAAAAAGCACAAACGACTCATTTTTGAAATTTGAAGGCAAATTTATCTACATAAAAGAGCTAAACTCAGCCAAACAAAGGGCAAATGACGTAAGGATCTTTGAAATAAATGGTACAAATTTGATCTCGACAACCTTTGCCGACCACGCTAAATTTAAAGACAATGAGTGGGTCTTAGAGGATGTAAATCAGACCTTTTTGCCTCAAAACTTAGAGCTTGGCGAAAATGGCTTTAGCAAGGTAAAAAGCGAAAATTTAGATGCATTAAGAGGCTTTAAGCCAAAGAGCATCGAGAGTGCTGCAAGCGTTGAAAACTCGAAATTTAATATACCTGATGCGATAAATTTTATAAAGACATTTAAAAACGAAGGCATAGGGCTTGATAGCGCAAGAACGGCATTTTATAATCTTGCTATCACACCATTTTTTGCGCCATTTTTATTGCTTATTTTTTACTATCATTTGCCAGTGACCGGCAGGTTTTTTAACCTCGCACTCTCAACATTTATCTTTGTCGTCATAACACTCGTAGTTTGGGGACTTCTCTTTATCTTAACCAAATTTGCTCAAACCTCAGTCATCTTGCCAGAGATCGGCATGGTTCTCCCTGTTATTTTGCTTTTTGCATACGCCATTTATCTCATAAAAACGCATCGTTAAGCCAAATTTTGGCAACTTTTTTGTAAAATCAAGCCATTTTAAAAAAGGCTATTTTATGGATTTTAAAGAGCTTGCAAGCAAATACAAAACCCCACTTTACGTTTATGATTTTAACTACATTAAAGAGCGCTACGAAGCGCTAAAAAACGCATTTTACGCTAGAAAATCTCTGGTTTGCTACGCTGTAAAAGCAAACTCAAATTTAAGCGTTTTAAAATTTCTGGCTGATCTTGGAGCTGGATTTGACTGCGTGAGCATCGGCGAGGTCAAAAGGGCGCTTCTTGCAGGAGCCAAGAGATATCAGATCATCTTTAGCGGCGTTGGTAAGAGCGATGAAGAGCTAAAAGAGGCTTTAGAAAATGAAATTTTGTTGATAAATGTTGAGAGTTTTGCCGAACTTTTAAGGCTTGAAGATATAGCAAAAGGGCTAAATTTAAAGGCAAGGATTAGCATCAGGGTAAATCCTGGCGTTGATGCAAAAACACACCCATATATCTCAACAGGGCTAAATGAAAACAAATTTGGTGTTGATGCGCAGACAGCTAAAAAGATGTATATCCACGCTAAAGCATCAGAGTTTCTTGAGCCAACTGGCATACACTTTCATATCGGCTCGCAGCTAACTTCACTAAGCCCGATAATAGACGCTGCAAAGATCGTTAGTGAGCTTTTAAGAGAGCTAAGAGCACTTGAGATCGACATCAAATTCTTTGACGTTGGCGGCGGACTTGGTATCATCTACAACGATGAAAAAGAGATAAATTTATACGACTACGCACAAGGAATTTTAGGCGCGCTAAAGGGTCAAGATGTGACCATCGTTTGCGAGCCAGGACGCTTTATCGTGGGTAATGCTGGCTACTTTGTGGCAAGCGTTTTATATGAGAAATTTAACGGCAAAAAGAGGTTTGTCATCACTGATGGTGCGATGAATGATCTTATAAGACCAAGCCTTTATGGCGCGCATCACAAAATTTTCGCCTACGGCAAGGATGAAAATTTAGGCACTTGCGACGTGGTTGGTCCAGTTTGCGAAAGCGGTGACTTTTTAGCAAAAGATATAGAGCTGCCAGAGTGCGAGAGTGGCGATGTCATCGTGGTTAAAGGGGCTGGGGCTTATGGATTTAGCATGAGCTCAAACTACAATACAAGAAACAGAGCCGCTGAAGTTTGCGTGCTTGATGGCAAAGATAGGCTGATAAGAAGACGCGAGAGCTTTGAGGATGTCGTGGCACCTGAGGTAGAATTTTTGGAGAGTGCTGATGCAAGAGCTAAATGAGCTTAGAAAAGAGATCGATAGTATCGATGATCTCATTTTAAATAAATTAAATGAGAGGATGAAGCTTGTCGAGCAGATCGGCAAGCTAAAGCAAACGACTGGAACGCCTATATATCGTCCTGAGCGCGAGCGAGCTATCATAAACCGCTTAACTAGCCTTAGCAAAGAAAAAGCCTTAAATAAGGCTGCGATCGAGGCTATTTATCTTGAAATTTTTGCTGTTAGCAGAAATTTAGAGATGCCTCAAAAGATAGTATATCTAGGACCTGAGGGCACCTACACGCATCAAGCAGCGCAAAGTAGATTTGGCGCGATGAGTGCCTATCTGCCACTTGCTACGATCGAGGCAGTTTTTACGAAGCTGGCTCAAAAAGAGGCAAAATATGGCGTCGTGCCTATCGAAAACAACACTGAAGGCGCTGTTGGAGCTACGCTTGATTGTTTGAGTAAATTTGATGATATAAAGATAGTGGCAGAGCTCTACGTAGATATCCATCATAGCTTTGTTAGCATAAATGAAAATTTAAAAGAGATAAAGCGAATTTACTCGCATCCGCAAGGCTACAACCAGTGCCGTAAATTTTTAGAAGATCACTTACTAAATGAGGTCGAATTTATCCCAGCCAAATCAACCGCAGCAGCTGCATATATGGCATCTATGGATAGAGAATCAGCCGCCATTTGCTCAAAAATCGCAGCTAAAATTTACAACGTGCCAATCGTCTATGAAACGATCGAAGATAATATGGCAAACAGAACGAGATTTTTGATTTTAAGCGATTTTAAAAACGCCAAGGTTGAAAACTCGAAAACTTCGATCCTAGCTAAAACTGATCACCGCCCAGGACGCCTTGCTGATCTGCTTTCTATCTTTAAAAATGAGAATATCAATATCACAAAACTTGAGTCACGTCCTATCAAACAGCGCGAATTTAAGTCAATTTTTTATCTTGACTTTGAGGGGCATATTGACGATGAGAAGGTGCAAAACGCCTTTGAACTCGCAAAAGAGAGCGGCGCTGAGATAACGTGGCTTGGAAGCTATTTAAACGGAGATGAGTAATGAAATTTAATGACTTTTTAGATGATCTAGTAAATTACGAGGCTGGAAAGCCGATCGAACTTGTGGTTAGGGAGTTTGGCATCGATGTAAAAGATGTGATAAAACTAGCGAGCAATGAAAACCCTTTTGGCACGAGCAAACGCGTAGAAGAGGCGTTAAAAGAGGTCGCTAAAAACGCACATCTTTATCCAGATGATAGCTACTTTGAGCTAAAAGAGGGGTTGGCTAAGAAATTTGGCGTAACTAGCAAAAATTTAATCATCGGCTCTGGAAGCGATCAGATCATAGAGTATGCGCTTCATGCAAAGGCAAACAAGCAAAGTGGTGTTTTGATGGCTGGAGTGACATTTGCGATGTATGAAATTTATGCAAAACAAACTGGGGCTAAAATTTACCGAACAAAGAGCGTGGAGCATAATTTGAGTGAGTTTTTAGAAATTTATAATGCGCACAAAGATGAAATTTCAGTCATTTTTCTTTGCTTACCAAATAACCCATTAGGCGAGTGCATCGATGCTGACGAGGTCTATAAATTTATAAAAAATATTGGCGAAAACACGCTTGTCGTGCTTGATTGTGCTTACAACGAATTTGCTAAATTTAAAGATAGCAAAAAAGAGATAAAGCCAAGCGAGGTGGTGAAATTTAAAAATGCCATCTATCTTGGCACTTTTTCAAAGGCATACGCACTTGGTGGCATGCGCGTTGGATACGGCGTGGCAAATGAAGAGATCATAGGCGCACTTTCAAAGCTAAGAGCTCCTTTTAATATCACAATACCGAGCTTAAGAGCGGCGATCGTAGCACTTGGTGATGATGAATTTGTGCAAAAAACTATGCAAAACAACTTCGAGCAGATGAAGAGATATGAGGAATTTGCAAGGCAAAATGGCATTGAGTTTATCCCAAGCTATACAAATTTCATCACATTTAAATTTAACGAGCCAAAATCAAGCCAGATATGCGAAAAGATGCTAAAAAAAGGTATAATTTTACGAGATTTAAAAAGCTATGCCTTAAATGCGGCGAGAATCACCATCGGTCAGGCATGGCAAAACGATAGAGTTTTTGAAGAGTTAAAGCAAATTTTAAAGTAGGGATATGGATTTTAAGGCATTACTTCATCAAATAAGTCAAATTTATCAAAAGCTTTCACTAAAACAAAAGATCGTCGCAGGTAGCTCGATCGTCTTAGTTGTGGCTTTTTTGGTATTTTTAACACTTTACAAAAGTAAAAGTGATAGCTTTGCAGGATATAGCGTTCTTTTTGAAAACATCAGCCCAAGCGACTCAGCCTTAATAGTCGATCAGCTAAATAAAGATGGCATAAAGTATAAACTAGCAAATGAAGGCACTATCCTTGTGCCAACAAGCGATGTATATAAAGAGCGTATCGCGGTTGCAACGCTTGGCATACCAAAAGAGAGCAAGATCGGCTTTGAAATTTTTGACAAGCAAGAATTTGGAGCTACTGATGCTGAGCAGAGAGTTAAATTTCAAAGAGCGCTTGAGGGCGAGCTAGCTAGAACGATCGAGAGCCTCTCATCTATCCAAAAAGCAACCGTAAGAATAGCCATACCAAAAGAGAGTGTCTTTACTGAAAGGCAAGCACTTCCGACCGCTTCTATCGTAGTTGAGCTAAAGCCAGGCGTTAGTCTAAATGCGAAGCAAATTTTTGGCATTAAAAACCTAGTTGCTGCCTCTGTTACAAATTTAAGCACAGAAAATGTAAAGATCGTCAATCAAGATGGCGTCGCACTTGGTGATGAGGACGGAGAGTTTGATAGTGATGCCATAGCTCAGCAGATCCGCTATAAGCGTGAGTTTGAAAATAATTACGAGCAAAAGATCGTAAATGTCCTAGCTCCTATCGTAGGCGGTGCGGATAAGGTCGTAGCAAAGGTAAATATCGACTTTGACTTTGATAAAAAAGATACAAAAAGCGAGGTTTATGACCCAAATAACGTCGTAAGAAGCGAGAGTAATATCGAGGAAAAACGCCAAGGCTCATCTCCAAATGAAGTGGGCGGCGTACCAGGTGCGGTTAGCAATATCGGCCCAGTTCAAGGGCTAGATGACAGCACTTTAAGAGAGCAGTATAATAAAAGCTCACAGCAGACAAACTACGAAATTTCAAAGAAAGTGACAAATGTCAAAGGGCAGTTTGCTAGCATAAACAGAGTAAGCGCAGCTGTCGTTATAGACGGACTTTATCAAAGCAAAAAAGACAAGGACGGCAAGCCAACTGGCGAGCTTGAATTTGCCCCGCTTACCAAAGAGCAAAGAGAATCAATCACAAATTTAATCAAACAATCAATCGGCTACAATCAAAATAGAGGCGATGAGGTGAGCTTGGATAACTTCGAGTTTAAAACTGGCAAAGATGTCAGCACTGGCGAGAAGATGGATGGCTTTATGAATAACTACGTGATGCCTTTCTTGCCGCTACTAAAATACATCTTTGCGCTTGTTTTACTCTACTTTTTCTACAAAAAGGTCATCGTGCCATTTATGCAAAAAATGCTTGAGGAGACCAGAGAGGAAGAGGAGCAAGCCCAGGACGATCTTGAAGAGATCGAGATGGATGCAGAAGATACGCTCGAGAAATTTAAAGCCGCTCGCAAGAAGGTTGAGGAGCAGCTTGGACTTAGTGGTGAATTTAACGAGGACGAGCTAAAATACGACGTCCTTCTTGAAAAGATGAAGATAATAGTCACTGAACGAAGCGAGGAAATTTCAAATTTACTCCAAGATATGGTTAAAAACGATAGTGACTTTAACATGCGTAAGGAAATTTGATGTCTATAAAACTAACCGATAAGCAAAAGATGATATATGACGATCTTTCGATGCCAGAAAAGATCGCTATTTTACTAATCCAGCTTGGCGAAGAGGCGACAGCTCTTATATTTTCTCACATGGATGTTGATGTCATCACTGAAATTTCAGGCTACATAGCGACTGCAAAAAATATAGACAAGCAAGTAGCAGGCGCTATTTTAGAAGAATTTTACGCTCTAATGCAGTCAAACCAATATATGAGAAGTGGCGGCTTAGAGTATGCAAAAGAAATTTTATACCGCACATTTGGCCCAGAGGCTGCTCAGAAAATTTTAGACAAGCTTGCTAAAAGCATGGAAAACTCAAAGAGCTTTGGCTATCTTGATAAGATAAAGCCACAGCAACTCGCAGACTTCATCGTAAAAGAGCACCCTCAAACTATCGCGCTAATCCTAGCCCACATGGACTCAACAAGTGCCGCCGAGACGCTAAGCTTCTTCTCAGATGAGCTAAGAAGCGAGGTGGTGATCAGGATGGCAAACCTTGGCGAGATCAGCCCATCAGTCATCAAGCGTGTCTCAACAGTGCTTGAGGGCAAGCTTGAGAGCCTCACATCTTACAAGGTCGAGGTTGGTGGCCCAAGAGCTGTGGCAGAAGTGCTTAACAGACTTGGTCAAAAAGCCAGCAAAAGCACGATCGAGCGCATCGAACAAAGCGATGATAAGCTTGCTACAACGATCAAAGAGCTTATGTTTACATTTGAAGATATTATCAACCTTAACGCAACTGCGATTAGAGAAATTCTCAAAAATGTCGATAAAAAGGACCTTATGGTTGCATTTAAGGGCTCAAGTGATGGCATTAAGGATAAATTTTTATCAAATATGTCTCAGCGTGCAGCCGAAGCATTCAAAGAGGAGATGCAATACCTTGGTGCTGTGCGTGTAAAAGACGTTGAAGAGGCGCAAAGACGCATCGTTGAGGTCGTTCAAGGTCTAGCTGATCAAGGTGTCTTCCAAGTTGGCGAAGCAGATGAGATGATAGAATGAAAAGTAGCGTAATAACAAGTGAGACCTCGCCGGCTCACTTTATAGAAAATTATAGATTTAAGGTGCTTGGAAGTAACGAAAGAGCTCAAGATAGCGCACCTGTTTTGATAGAAGAAAATAATCTTAGTGAAGAGCTAAATGAGCAAAATTTAGAACAAGGTGGTGAAAATTTCGCACCTCAGATGTCGCACCCAGTGCAACCAAACATGCAAAATCACTTTGTACCTCAGTCTCAAAATAGCCAAGCTCACCAGCCTGGATTTGACTCTAGCTTTGTCGAGGAGCTACTTAAAAAGACCGATGAGCTAAGCAGCAACATCATCAAGCTTCAAATGCAGATAGAAAATCAAGAGAGCGAATTTGCAAAGCGTCTTGAAGCCGAGATCGCCCGTGCAAAAGAGGATGGCAAAAACGAAGGCATAGCCCAAACAAACGCTGCAAACGAGACAAAGATAAGGGAGCTTGAGGCTAAATTTAACGCTTCAGCTGCAAAACTAGACGAGCAGTATGTTAAATTTGATGAGTTTTTAAAAAAGAGCGAGGATGAGCTTGGTCAAACTGCGATAAAGATCGCAAAAGAGGTGATAGAAAAAGAGGTCTCAACGGCTTCTAGTCAGATCGCTCACCACTTAGCTGGCTCACTCATTAAAGAGCTAAGCGACGTAAAAAATATAGAAATTCGCGTTAATCCTGAAGATAGCGAGTATCTAAAAGAGCAGTTTAGTAAAAACGAACGCGTAAAAGTAAGCGCTGATGATGCCATAAGTAAAGGTGGCGTGGTGATCATAAGCGAGGGTGGAAACATCGATGCAACGATGCAAACAAGGCTTGAAAAGCTAAAAATGCTGGTAAATAATGAATAAAGACGTTAAAAGCCTAAATGTCGATGAGCTAAACGCGCTTTGCCACGACATCAGAGATAAAATTTTAGCCACCGTTAGTAAAAATGGCGGTCACCTTAGCTCAAACATCGGTGCAGTCGAGATCATCGTTGCGATGCATAAAATTTTTGACGTTACAAAAGATCCGTTTATTTTTGATGTGAGCCACCAAAGCTACGCGCACAAGCTACTAACTGGACGCTGGGACAGCTTTGATACGCTTAGAAAATTTAACGGTATCAGCGGCTACACAAAGCCAAGCGAGAGCAAATTTGACTACTTTGTGGCAGGTCATAGCTCGACGTCTATTTCGCTTGCAGTTGGCGCTGCAAAGGCGATCAAACTAAAAAATGAAGAGCGCTTGCCAGTGGCTGTCATAGGCGACGGCTCGCTAAGTGGCGGCATGGCGTATGAGGCGCTAAATGAGCTGGGGGATAGAAAATATCCTTGCGTCATCATCCTAAACGACAATGAGATGAGCATAAGTAAGCCAATAGGCGCACTCAGCAAGTATCTAAGCCAGATGATGGCTGGGCAGTTTTATCAAAAATTTAAAGGCAGGGTTGAGCGCTTTTTAAGCTATATGCCAGACTCTGCAGCCTACATGGCTAGACGCATGGAAGAGGGCATTAGACTCATCACTCCTGGCATGTTTTTTGAAGAGCTTGGGCTTGAGTATATAGGCCCAGTCGATGGGCACGACCTTTCAGCGCTTCTTAGCACATTTGAAACAGCCAAAAACATGAAAAAGCCAGTCATCGTGCACGTGCAGACGCTAAAGGGCAAAGGGTATGAATTTGCCGAGGGTTACTATGAAAATTGGCATGGAGTTGGGCCGTTTGATCTAAAAAGTGGCGAATTTATAAAAAGACAGTCAAATAAGTCAGCCACGGCGATCTTTAGCGAGCATCTTTTAAAGATGGCAAGAGAGCACAGCGACATCGTTGGCGTAACGGCTGCGATGCCAACAGGCACTGGCATGGACGCGCTCATACATGAGTTTCCAGACCGCTTTTGGGACGTGGCGATAGCCGAGCAGCACGCAGTTACATCTATGTCAGCCATGGCAAAAGAGGGCTTTAAGCCATTTGTCGCGATATACTCGACCTTTATGCAAAGGGCATACGATCAGGTCATCCACGACGCTTCTATACTAAATTTAAACATAACTTTTGCGATGGATAGGGCGGGTATCGTGGGCGAAGACGGCGAAACGCATCAAGGTGCTTTTGACATTAGCTTTTTAAACGCTGTGCCAAACATGGTTCTTTTTGCTCCAAGGTGCGAAGAGAGCATGAAAAATGTTATGGAATTTGCCTACTCTTACAAAGGTGTCAGCGCGTTTAGATATCCGCGTGGGGCGTTTATCTTAAGAGGTGAGTTTAAGGCTAAGCCGCTAGAGTTTGGCAAGGGTGAAATTTTAGCTGACGCAAAGAGTGACATCGCGTTTTTAGGCTATGGCAACGGCGTTGGCAAGGCAAATTTGGTTAGAAATTTACTAGCTGGCAAGCTCGAAGCTATCCTTGTTGATCTAGTCTTTGTAAAACCACTTGATAGTGAGCTTTTACTAGGTCTTGCAAAACGCACCAAGAAGTGGTATATCTTTAGTGATAGCGCTAAAAAAGGCGGTGTTGGCGAGATCGTAAGCGCATTTTTACAAGAAAATGGCATATCAAATGTAAGCGTTGTTAGCTTTGAATATGATGATAAATTTATCCAGCATGGCTCGACAGCTGAGGTTGAAAAGAGCCTTGGCATAAGCGCTGAGCAAATTACCCAAAAATTACTAGAGAATAATTAATATCATTTAATAAAGAAACGTTTAATATTACTTTTGCTAGCATAAAGCAAAAATTTGTATAGGGGAAAATTATGCAATATGTATCGTTGCTAAAACAGTCTGGGCTTAAAGTAACGCCACAGCGTCTTAGCGTTTTGAGAATTCTTGATCGTCACACACATCCAACGATCGATGAGCTTTATGATGAAATTTTGAAAGAAAATCCATCAGTTTCGCTCGCAACTGTTTATAAAAACCTAAACACTTTAAAAGACGAGGGTCTTGTGGTTGAAGTAAATATAGTCAATCAAAAGGCCAGATACGACATTTATGAGCATCCGCACATCCACGTGGTTTGCGAAAACTGCGGTAGCGTCGAGGATATGAGCTATGATGACTCAGAGCTTGGCAAATACCAAGAGGCGCTTGAAAAAAAGATCGGTAACATCATCGAGCGCCTAAATATCGTTGCTAGCGTAAAAAGCTGTAAGCACTGCCGATAAGGCAAAATTTATGTTGCATAATGCAACATAAATTTTTTTCTTCATAAAACACTTCAAACAAGCCTAAAGTTAGCTTTTTTCTCATTATTTTAAGCACTAACTTGCTAAAATAAACAAAAAATTTCGGAGAAAAATGTGGGTTTGGAGATAGAGCGTAAATTTTTACTCAAAAATTCTCAAATTCTAGATTTTCTAAAAGATACTGGAGTAGTTTTTAAGCACCTTGAAATTTCTCAGTTTTACACCAAGATCACGCAAAATGAAGAGATCCGCTTCAGAAGTGAAGAGGGTAAATTTATAAAAACGATCAAGGTCGGCAAAGATCTTATAAGAGAAGAAAACGAGGAATTTTGCGAAAAGGCGGAGTTTAAAAAGGCTCTAAAAAACCGTATCGGACGCGTCATCACAAAAGATAGATACATTTTTCGGCTTAATAATAATCCATGCAACATCGATGTTTTTAAAGACGGCTTAAACGGCCTTTGCACGTTTGAGATCGAATTTAGTGATGAAAATGAGGCTGTCTATTTTAAACTGCCATCATTTTTGGAGCAGTTTTGTCAAGCTGATGTCACCTGTGATAAAAGATATAAAAACAAATTTCTTGCCATTCACGCAAACGAAAATGAAGAAATCGACTACAAAAGAGCCTACAATGTCTTTAAAAACAAAGAAATTTCGCCAAATTTTACTGCGAATTTAAAAAGTGGCGAGGCACTTAGAGCTTTATTTTTAAGCATATATAAAGAGATAAAGAGGCTAAAGAGTGACTATTTGCAAGATCACGACGAAGAAATTTTGCACAACCTGCGAGTAAATTTAAGAAAAGTTAGGTCGCTACTTAAAATTTTTAACGGTGTTTTTGATGAAAAAGTGACGCTCTTTTTTGGTGAGAATTTTAAAATTTTGGCAAATTCAACTAACAAAAAGCGAGACCTCGACATATTTTTAGACTTTTTAAGTGAGCAAAAGCACGCAAATGAGCTAATTTACTTTGTGCAAAAGGCTCTAAATTTAGAGTATGAAAACGTTAAAAGCTACCTTAGCGACGAGGAAAACTACGCCTTTTTAAAAGAGTGGGAGATATTTTTAAATGAGGGCGAGTTTTACAGATCAAAGCTCTTTGACGTAAGCCTTTCGCGCCTTGGCTCGTTTAAACTAAGAACGCTTCTAGTTTTGGCTCAAAAAAGGCTAAAAAGCCTGAATCAAGACTGCCCAAATGAGAGCTTTCACAAGATCAGGATCGAGCTTAAAAAGGTGAGATATACTTACGAGTTTTTGAGTGAGATTTTTTATTTTGACGGGCTTAAAAAGTATGAAGAGCGGCTAAAAGATATGCAAGAGATCTTTGGTGCGCTTCAAGACTATGACGTCTGGCTGGGCATCTTAGAGCGCTTGCCAGAGGCTGCTGGCAAAGAAAAACTTGAGAGTAAAATCTACAAACAAATTTATAAAACCAGAGAAGAGATACTAAAAAAACGGCTTAAATTTATAAAAGCAACTCGCAAGATCTCGCGAAATTTAAAAATTTACTACATATAAAGGTCTAAAATTTATGCAAAAACAAGAAAAAATAGTTGATATGTTTAACCAGATCGCTCCGACTTACGACGTCGCAAACAGGGTGCTAAGCCTTGGCGTGGATGTGAGCTGGAGGAAATTTGCCTGCAGATATATGCTAGAAATTTTTAAAAATAAAAGCATAAATATCGTGGATGTGGCTTGTGGCACTGGCGATATGATGGGGCTTTGGAGTGAAATTTCAAAAGAATTTGGCGTAGAGGTAAAAAGCCTAACTGGTATCGATCCATCAAGCGGCATGCTAAAAGAGGCGAGGGCGAAATTTCCAAATTTTAAATTTATAGAGGCCTACGCTGATAATACGACGCTTGCAAGCGGTGAGGCTCAAATTTTAAGCATAAGCTACGGCATCAGAAACGTGGTCGAGCGAAAGGCTGCACTTAGGGAGTTTAACAGGGTCTTAGCTGATGGCGGCTACGTAGTCGTGCTTGAATTTACCAAACGCCAAAAAAAGGGCTTCATAACTGCGCTAAGAGATTTTTACCTAAGTAAAATTTTGCCAAGTATCGGCGGCTTTATCTCAAAAAACAAAGAGGCATACGAGTATCTACCAAGCTCGATAGAAAATTTCTTAGACGCAAAGAGCTTTTGTGATGAGCTTATAGAGGCTGGCTTTGAGATAGAGCTTTGCAAGGGCTTTAGCATGGACATTTCTACGCTATTTATCGCTAAAAAGGTAAGAGAGATCAATGCTTAGCGTATCTGAGCTAAACGAAAAAGCAAAGGCTCTGCTTGAAGCGACACTTGACTACGTCGAGGTAAGTGGTGAAATTTCGCGCCTTACTAAGCACGCCTCTGGGCACTGGTACTTCACGCTAAAGGACGAAAAGTCAAGCATCTCAGCTGTGATGTACCGCATGAATAACCAAAAGGTCAAATTCCTGCCAAAAGAGGGCTTGAAGGTCAAAATTTATGGCAAAGTGACCATCTACTCGCCAAGTGGCTCGTATCAGCTGGTGGCTAGTGCGATGCTACCAGATGGCGAGGGCGAGCTTGAGCTTGCGTTTAGGCAGCTTAAAGAAAAGCTCGAAAATGAGGGGCTTTTTGACATCAGTGCAAAAAAAGAGATACCAAATTTACCTAAAAAAATAGCCCTTGTCACAAGCGCCACTTCAGCTGCGCTTCAAGATATGCTAAAGGTGGTAAAGAGCCGCTGGAGGCTAAGTGAAATTTATATATTTGACGCACTAACACAGGGCGAAAGTGCTCCAAGCTCGCTCATAAAAGCCTTGCGCAGGGCTGATAAATACGGCGTAGATGTGATCGTTTTAGCTCGTGGAGGCGGCAGCAAAGAGGATCTTTGGTGTTTTAACGACGAGGGTTTAGCACGTGAAATTTACGCTACAAAAACGCCAGTTATAAGCGCTATCGGACACGAGATAGACTATGTTATAAGTGACTTTGTAGCAGACCGCAGATCGCTTACGCCAAGTGCAGCCATGCTTGATCTTTTGCCTGACGAAGAGGCGTTTTTCCAGTATCTTGATAGGCTCAGCGATGATCTTGATAGCGCCTTAAATTTAAAGATCACAAAGAAGCAAAATCTGCTAAATTTACTACTTTCTAAATTTTCATCAAATGCCCTAAAAGCTAGGATCGAGCTAAAATTTAGCGAGGTGGCAAACAAGCAAAATGCCATAACAAACGCTGTGCAAAGAAAGATCTTGCTTCTTGGCTCAGCCCTTAGCTCGCTTGAGAAGGCTTATGAGATGAGGGAGCTCTTTTTTGAGAGCACGAAGGGGCTTATCGAGGTTAGAAAAGATGGCAAGAGAGCCGATCTTAGGGATTTAAATTTGAATGATGAGATCGAGCTTATCTCGCAAAATACACATAAAAAAGCAATTATCAAGGAGTAAAAATGAGTAGAAAAATCAACTTTAGCGCGGGCCCAAGCGCGATACCACTAGACGTTTTAGAGCACGCAAAGGCCGAATTTACCGACTACAGAGGCGAGGGCTACTCGATCATGGAGATCAGCCATAGAAGCAAGACCTTTGAAGAGATCCACTTTGGTGCGATGGAGAAGATAAGAAAGCTTTATGGCATCGGCGATGAGTATGAAATTTTATTTTTGCAAGGTGGCGCGCACTTGCAATTTAGCATGATACCGATGAATTTATGCCAAGGTGGCAAGGCCGAGTACGCAAATACCGGCGTTTGGACAAACAAAGCCATCAAAGAGGCAAAAGTGCTTGGCGTAAATGTAGATGTCGTCGCAAGCAGCGAGGATGAAAATTTCTCTTATATCCCTGAGGTGAAATTTAGCGATGACGCCGACTACGCCTACATCTGCTCGAACAACACTATTTATGGCACGCAGTATAAATCTATGCCAAAGACCAAATCACCCCTAGTTGTCGATGCTTCGAGCGATTTTTTCGCTAGACCGCTTGATTTTAGCAGTATCGGTTTGCTTTATGGTGGCGCTCAGAAAAATGCAGGCCCAAGCGGCGTGACTATCGTCATTTTAAGAAAAGACCTAGTTGATCGCGTGAGCAGCCAAAACGTCCCTATTTTTTTACGCTACAAAACGCACGTAGATGCCGACTCGCTTTATAATACACCGCCAACTTTTGGAATTTATCTCTTAAATTTAACTATGCAGCACCTGCTAGATCTTGGCGGACTTGCAGAGGTTGAGAAGATAAATGCCAAAAAAGCAAGCACGCTTTATAATATCATCGATAGCTCAAATGGCTTTTACGTGGGTCACGCTAAAAAATCAAGCAGGTCAGATATGAACGTGAGCTTTACGATACCAAAAGATCATGCGCTTGAGCCAGTTTTCGTCGAAGAAGCGCTAAAAGAGGGCATGCTTGGACTAAAAGGTCACAGACATCTTGGCGGCATAAGAGCCTCTATCTACAACGCCGTTAGCCAAAGCGACGTTGAGAAACTTGGCGAGTTCATGAGAGAATTTGCCAGAAAGCATGGCTGATGAACAAGGCAAAAAAAGCTTACGATGAAATTCCTTATTTCTCAGCTGCATTTAGCGACTGCTCGCCTGTTAGGATAGAGGCGGTTGCTAAATTTTTAGGCTTAAAGGCGGCAAATTTAAAAGACGCTAGAGTGCTTGAGCTTGGCTCATCATACGGCGGCAACATCTTGCCATTTGCAGCTTCACACAAAGAGGCAAAGGTCGTTGGCATCGACATCTCAAGCCACCAAGTAGAAGAGGGCAACAAGATCGCAAAGAAGATGGGTTTAAAAAATTTCACCCTTCTTGAGCGCGACTTTTTGCACATGAATGAGCACGATATCAAAGAGCTTGGCGAGTTTGACTACATCATCGCCCACGGCGTTTATAGCTGGGTGAGCCCAAACGTGAGAGACGCGCTGCTAGCTACGATAAAAGCGCTACTTAGCAAGGACGGCATCGCCTACGTCTCTTATAACACCTACCCAGGCTGGAAAAGCCTTGATATCTTAAGAGATTTCATGCTTTTTGCGAGCGCAAATAGGGGCGATAAAGACTCACTTCCTCACGTCAAAGAAGAGCTAAATTTCTTGCAGGATTATTTGAAATTTAGCCTGCAAAACCAAAGCGACGTCGTCTATAAAGACAGCATGAAACTGCTTTTGACGCAGCTAAATTTCTTGCAAGGCATCATCGCAAAGGGGAGTGATTATTACATTTTGCACGACTTTTTGGAGGCGAGTAACGAGCCAACTTACTTTCATAAATTTGCTAGGCACATCGATAAACACGGACTTTGCTACGTCATAGACGCCTCGCTAAACGATATCTTTGCAAGCTCGACTGGGATCTACCGATTTGACGCGCACATCGAGCAAAGCTACAACACTCGCATTAAAAAAGAGCAGCTAAACGACTTTTTGTTTAATAGATCCTTTAGAAAAAGCCTCATCGCTCATAAAGAAAGGCTTGAAGGCGCTGATGATTTTGACGCGGTGCTTGGAGAGAGCGAGCTAAATAGCCTAAATTTTGCCTACTTTAGCGAACAGCCAAGGACAAAAACGCAAGAAATTTTAAGCAAGGCCTATCCGCAAAGTCTAAATTTAAGTGAAGTAAAGGCTGCACTTGGTGAAAGCGAGAGCGAAGCATTTATGGGGCTACTTGAAATTTTAAACGATCAAAACACTAAAATTTCATCATCAAAACTTATTGCGCTTGATTATGAGCCTAAAAAAACTAGGCTAAAGCCTAGAGCTGCGGCCTATCTAGGGTATTTTTTGGAGGATAGTTTGCCAGTTATTTCTTTGGCAAACGAGCTAAATGGCAAGTTAAATTTAAGCGTTGAAGAGATCAAAGCCGCCTTGAAATTTGACGGCAAGACCAGCTTTAAAGAGATCGCAAAGGGCGTAAATTTAAGTGAAAATGAGCTAAAAGAGCTTGCTTTTAAACTAAGCGAAGCCTACTTTTTTGAAGAAATTTAAAAAAAGAGCGTGGCAAATTTAGTCATGCTCTTACTCAAAAAACATATCTTTTAATATCAAACATATCATCGCTATGTAAAAGACCAAAAACCATTTTTTAAGTGTTTTTTTGTCGGTATTTTGCGTCTTTTTGGTGCCAAAGTATGCGCCGATGAGCGAGCCAAGACCTAAAAATGTACCCTCAGCGTATGAGATGTGACCATTTAGTGAGAGTGAGGTGAAGCCGGCAATGGCTGCAAACATAACGAAAAACACGCCCATAGAAACGGCTTTTTTTAGCTCATAGCGTAAAAAGCCTACCAAGATCGGCGCGATAAAGACGCCTCCGCCGATGCCGATGCTAATAGCAAAAACGCCAACAAAAATGCCAACTAAAAATAGCAAAAAGAGTGAATTATTCGCATTTGAGCCGTCGCTGTTTGGTGAAAAGTATAGCTTTATAAGTGAAAAGACAAAAGTTGCTAGAAGCATAGACTCAAGTAAGAGTGCAGGCGCGTGCGATACGATGATACCGCTAAAACTTGCCCCCACAAGACCCCCAAGTCCCAAAAATACGCCGCGGTTTAGCTTTAAAAGTCCAGCTTTGTAGTTTAGATACGAGCCAAATGTCGCGCTAAAGATCATCTGCATGACGCTTATGCCAATGGCAGTTTTGACGTCGTATCCAAAGGCGACCATGATAGGAACGACGACCGTGCCGCCACCGATGCCAAAAAAACCAGCGATGTAACCAACGCCGATACCTAATATAAAAAGTTCTACAAAAAGCATTTTTTCTCCCTTGACTGGTGCAAATTTTAGCCAAGGGGCTCTTAAAAAAATAGTAAAAAAGGCGTAAATTTAAAAATTTAACCAAAATTCTAAAAAGTAAAAGCGAAAATTTTTTATAATCAATAAAAATTTAAAAGGAAAAAGATGCTCTTAGAACAACCACTTTTTTATTATGAAGCGATCAGAGAGAAATTTAAAAATAGCTACCTAGCTGAAGACAAGACGCAGACGATAATCGGTATCGACTGCGAATATATCGACGAAAAAGATATGGACTTTTACGGACTTAGAAGCTACTTTGATACTAATCGTAGCAGATCACTCGCACCTTTTGCAGGGCTTTTTGGCGTTTTTGCTTATGATGGCGTGAGATATTTTGAGTATATCGGCGAAGAGAAAACTAAAAAATATGAATTTCCAAAATTTATCTACGCCGATGCTAAAGCATATCTGCACTTTGATAAGATGAGTAAAATTTACACTTTTTATGGAGATAAAGAGAGGTATTATGACTTTTTGTTAAATTTAAAGGCTGAGCACAGGGGCGAAAAAGAGTGTGAATTTAGCATAAAAACTGATCTTAGTAGCGAGAAGAAACACTTTGAGGATATGGTTGAGGTGGCAAAAGAGTACATAAGAAGTGGCGATGTTTTCCAAGTGGTGCTTGGCGAACTGCTTGAAATTTCAACGAATATGGATAGTCTGGACTTTTATAAAAAGCTAGCTGCCGCAAATCCAAGCCCATATATGTTTCATTTTCCTACGCCTTATGGCGACGTAGTTGGCTCGTCGCCTGAGCTTGTTTTTGAGATGAAAAGTGAGCAAATTTTTGTAGCACCAATTGCTGGCACAAGACCAAGAGGGGGCGATGCAAATGCTGACGTGGCACTTGAAAATGAGCTTTTAAGCGACGAAAAGGAGCTAGCTGAGCACAAGATGCTAATCGATCTTGCAAGAAATGACATCGGCAGGGTCTCAGAGCCAAAGAGCGTGGCGGTAAAAAATGCGATGCATATCCAGAAATTTGAAAAAGTGATGCACATCGTTAGCGACGTCTATGGCAAGTGCGCTAGGGAGCTTAATCTTTTTGATGTGCTAGCTAGCATCTTCCCGGCTGGCACGTTAAGCGGTGCGCCAAAGATCAGAGCGATGCAGATAATCAATGAGCTTGAAATTTTTGAGCGAAATATCTATGGCGGGGGCATTGGATTTTTGCATTTTAATGGCGACGCACAGGTGGCGATCCTCATCCGCTCAGCCATCTTTGTGCCAGCTAAAAACGGCTTTAGTGACGTCTTTGTCGGAGCTGGAGCTGGCATAGTCTATGACTCAAAAAGCGAAAAAGAGTATGCTGAAATTTGCCACAAACGAGCCAGCGTGGTAAATGTCTTTAAAAACAGCGCAAAAGAGGTTTAAATTTAAAGTCACGCAAGTGAAAACTTTAAAAATAAAAGGATAAAATAGCCAGTTAAGCGATGAAAAACATAAATTTTCATTTCCGCAAGGAAAATTTAGAAAAAATGACTTGTTTTTAAAGCTTAAATCTAAAAAATATAAAAGGAAAGTATATGAAAAAAGTTTCATTATTAGCATTGAGTGGCATTATGACACTATCATTACTCGGATGCGATGGGGGGGGGTGGCGCATAGCCTAAAAGAAGTATGCGACAATCCAAAAAAACAATACGAAAGTCTGGAAGCAAACGTATATTATAAATTTATAGAATTTGCAATAGGACCAGGTGAAGATTCCCCAAAAGGAAGTTATGTAAGATTTTATGATGCAAATGGAAATGAAAAAATATATATCCACCAAAATCCAAGTAACACAATGGGATATGACATAAAATATACAAAAAAGGAAGGAGAAATTTTTAAATTAAAGGGAGAACTTCCAAAATGTATTGGTGGTAGCGTTATCGTAAAACTAATAAGAGCAGAATAAAAACAATAGTAGTATCTTACTATCAGACGAATAGTAAGATACTTTAAAAAAGGTAGCTAAAATGTCAGGGCAAAATTTAATCCTAGCCATAACGATCCTATTTTTGGTGGGTGCGCTAAACGTTGGCAAGATGAAATTTAGCTTTGATGAGCGCATTCAAACAAATGCTATGGCAAATTTTACGCAAATTTATGAGTATGAAAATTTACATATCAAAAAAGGTGAGCGTCTTGGAAATTTCGAGCTTGGTTCGACCATCGTCATACTTAGCGAAAAAGATGCGATCGAGTATAATCTCTTTGAAAACAAAGAGCTTAAATTTGCTGAAGCTATCGGTAGGATAAAAGAGTAAAATTGATCCAAAGCTAGCCTAATGCCAAATTTACAGGCTAGTTAAATTTCTATTTTTGCCTATACCGTTTTAAGAATAAATTTGATCTACTATCGGCTTAAATAAATTCAAAAACCTGCAAATCCTTAGCTAGAATTTGATTAAAATCGCTTTGCCAAAAATGCAAGCTACATTAAATCAAAGTGGCAAATTTACCAGCAAAAATTTAAATTTTATATCACATAAATTTACTAAAGATGCAAGCCTAGAAATTTAGTTTAAATTTACAAGCTAGTTAAACACTCAACTCTTAAATTTTATAAACTTAAAGTTGTTCTTTAGTTCATTTTGGGTCGAATTTATCTCGCTAAGCTCTGATTTTACGAAGTTTGTAAGCTCTATCTTGCTCACACTTGGAGATAGGATTTTTATATACTCTTTTTGATTTTTAAGCTCCAAGTTGTTGCTAAAAAGTAGCACTCTAGCATCTAGCTTTAGCCCCGATCTAAGCTCAGATATCGTGGCTATTAGCTCTTTTATATCAAAACCCTCCGCTGCTTCATCCACAAGCGCTAGCGAGCAAGGTTTTGTCTTTATCTTTATCAAAAGCTCGCTAAAGCTATTTGCGATCTCAAGCGTGTTTTGAAACTCACCAAGAGCGCCAGCAAATATCTTATTTTCAAGCTTCGTACTCTTGTAAATTACTATATTTTCATTTTTGCTAAAGTATCTATTTTCTTTGCTTGGCTTATAGTTTTTGATAAATTTAGGCAAAATTTGATTTAGATCATCTTTGCTAAAAGGCTTTCTGATCTTCTCATCAAAAGCAGGTAGCAGCTCTCTTTCAGGGATATTTGAGGTGTTTGAGACCACAGCGACTAAATTTATCTTCTCTTCTTGTAGCGATCTTATCTCTTTTACGAAATTTGCCACGCCATTTTCAAAAAATGAAGCATCGATAAAAACAGCGTTAAACCTATTTAAAAGTAGTGCTTGCTTAAGCTCTTTATGGCTGCTAACGCCTATGACTTCGCAGTCTAAGAAGCTAAAAGCGCGCGAAAACATCTCAAGACTAAGCGGATTTTTATCGCATAGTAAAAAGAGCACTTTCTCTTCAGCCAAGCTCTCGCCCTTGTTCTTCTCCATATAGACAAGCCGCGCAACGCTAAGTGGTGTGAGCGGATCTTTTAGCAAGACTGCATTTTTTATATTTATATTTTTACTCGCACTCTGCCTTGCAAAGACGATGTCGTAGTTTTTCGCTAGTGCTTGGTTGTTTGAGATAATATTTTGAAACCTAAGCCCCATATCTTCTAAAGTAGCTGCGAAAAATTCATTGTATTTTGCATTTATATCAGGCAGATATGCGATCCTTAGCTCGTGATTTAGGCTGAAATTTTGCAGTTTTTGCACCTTTTTTAGGCTAAGGATAAATTTAAACTCATTGCCAGCTCCGCCAAGCGTGCTTATATCAAGGCTTGAGTTAAAAAGCTTTAGATAAAAGCTAGCAAGTCTTAGATAAAACTCGCTCTCTTCGTCATTTATCTCATTTTCATCTTCTGCGTTTAAAGCTTTTATCTGCTCTTCATTTATGAAAATTTGATTTGTCCTTATCTTTGTTTCGATGAGTAAAAGACCGCTTTGACTAAGGGCGTCGCTGACATTTTTTATCTCTACTATCAAGTTGGCAAATTTATCGCATTTTGTCACGATAGCTTGCATGATAGAGCTAAAGACGACGCTTATCTTTTCGCTATCCCCCTCTAGCTCGTCGCTAATGTTTGCATCAAGATAGGTTAAGAAATTTAGCTTTTTCTCTTGCGTGAAAGGTATCTGTGCTTCAAGTATGTTTGAAAATAGAATTTGTGGGTTAAATGGCTTTAAATTTAGTCCAACTTCGCCATTTTTGCTATCAAGCAAGCCTTTTATATTGCTATAATTTATCGCGATTATCTGGCTATTTTTTTCTAAATTTTCAAAAACTAGCTCATTTTTTACCACATTTTCATCTTTTTTAAGTGTAGCGACCGAGCTAAAGATCTGCTCTTTTGATTGATAAAATTTCTTACTTAGCCTAACAAGCAGTCTATCTTTTATCGCTGCAAAGCTTTTTTCTTGCTCATATTTTTGAAGTAGCTCTTTATATAGCGCGATGAAGTTTTCTATTAAATTTTGTGGGTTTCTATCCCCCCTTTTTAAAACCTCATCTCTTACAAGCTTCATTTTTTGGTTTAAATTTTCTAGATCTTTTAGCCAGATGTATGTTTTATAGCCAGCATAAAAGAGCCAAAGCGATAGAAAAAACATCAAAAATGTTAGGCTAAGCACCTTTACTCTAAAGTTATCATTTAGTCTCTTTAGCTCGTCACTTAAGACATTTGCTATCTTGCTAAAGAGCTTGGCTCTATTGCTTTCAAAGGTATATATCTGCAAAATTTCATCACGTGTTAGCTCATTTTTTAGCTTTAGCTTAAGGCGGATCTCGTCATAGCCCTGAGAGGTCTCTATATTATCAAGCCTATCTATATCTCTTATTATGTTGTCTTTTATGTCGCCATTTGGGAGTAAATTTGCATTTATATCATTGTATTTAAGGCTATCTAGAGATTGTTTTAGCGAACTTTCGGTAATTTTTTCTTTACCCATAAGCACGGCTAAGATGTGCTCTTTTGTGGTATTTACGTTTTGAAGCAGCTCATAGGTTCTGAGTAAAGAGAGTATATGACGCTTGATATCAATGTCTAAAGCAACATCTCTAAATAAAATTTGCCCACTTTCAACAGCAGAATTTGCTAACTCAACAAAGCTAAGAAACGAGAGATTAGAGCTCTCCCAACTTGCATTTGCGTTTTTTAAAACTTCATTTAGCCTATCTCTTATCCTTTTATCATCTGGTGTGTTAGAAAGAGTGTTTGATAAACTTTTTACAAACAAATTCTTAGCAGCATTTGCCTCTCTTAAAGCCATCTCATCTTGTGGCGACCTAGTTTTTTCATATCTTTCGTAAGCAATTCTTTCTGAAACGATCGCATCTAAGGTTTTTCTTATCAAACTTTCTCTTTTTACCTCACTATTTATGCTATAAGAGATCCTAAATTTATCAAAGTAGAGTGCGCCATTATAAAAGCAAGTGATAGCAGCCAAAAATATCGGCAAAAGAACCAAAAATTTACTAACTCTCATGGCCAAGCCTTTTTGAAAATTTATTGCAAAGTGTGCTTATTTCGCTTAGTCTTTCATTTATCTGAGCGATCTTTTTAATTTTGTTTGGTCTAGTAAGAAGCGCATCGAAATTTGCCACAAGCGGAGTGATCTTTAAATTTAGAGCCGGCTCTTTTAATATCTTTATGCTCTCTTCTAAAAATTTAGTATCTCTTGCTTGCACCGCACTTTGGATAAAGATCATCTTGTCTTTTGCCTTGCTTAAAAATATACCAAGGTAGGTCGCAAACTCGTTTTTGCTTAAATTTAAAAAGCTAGCCGTCTCGCTAAACCAGCTCTCGTTTAAAACCTCTTCTTCTTTGTCTAAAAGCTCTTTTTCATCTACCTTTAAATTTGGCAAGCGAAGTTTGGTCTTTGCTTTCATTGCAGCTTGTTGGTTTTGGCTGTAAATTTCTGTTTGATCTAGGATTAGAAGCTCGAAATACTCTTCGTTTTTTACTGAGCTGATCTTTGAAAATTTAAGCGTCGCATTTAAAATTTTGCCGTTTTTAGTCTTTAAATTTACTCTTAAATTTGGTCTTTTAGCTAGATAATCTATAAAAACTCCAGGCTCTTTGTAGTCCAAAACTAGCTCGTCAATGTCTTTATGCTCGCTTAAAAACTCCCTTATATCTTTAAATTCAAGCAGACCAAGAGAGATATCTCCCATCGCTAAAATTTGACCGTTTTTATCGTATATTATCACTTCAAATTTCCTTCTTTGAGCGTTAAAAGCTTTGCTGCCACGCTTTTGTTTGTTATTTTTGCTACTTCGTCTAAATTTGCTTCGCTGATTTTATCAAAACTTCCGTAAAAGCTTATTAATTTCGCGATACTACCCTCAGATACGCCAGCTTGTCTTAGCACTGATCTTTGCATATCATTTTTCTGCCTTGTTTTTCTGTGAAAACTGATGACAAATCTATGGCTCTCATCGCGCATTTTTTGGAAAAACTGCAGCTTTTTATCGCTCGTGCTTAGGCTAAAACTGCCATTTTTTGTATAAATTTTATCCTTTGCTTCGCCCTTTGCTCGGTGAGCTTTGGCATCGATCTTTTCTTTTGAGATAGCGATCACATCGACATTTGCGCCGCTGCTTGCTAAAATTTCGCAGGCTAAGCTTAAAAGCGCCTCGCCGCCGTCAATGACCCAAAGATCAGGCGGACTAAGTTTACCAAACCTAAGTGCCCTAGCAGTTAGGCTCTCTCTCATCTGATCATAGTCATTTTTAGAGACAAGGTGCATGTGGCGGTAGTTTTGCTTCGCCCACTCGCCATGCTCATAGCGCACCATCGCCCCGACACTCGCCTCGCCAAAAAGGTGCGAGTTGTCGTAGGCTTCGACCACATAAGGCGTGTGAGCTAGATTAAAATACTCTTTTATCTCGTTTAGTAGCTCGTTATCGTGCGTTTTTAGGTATTTTTCGATGCTAACTTCAGCGTTTTTTGTAGCGATCTCGCAAATTTTACGCTTATCGCCTATTTTAGGGCAAGTGATATTAAATTTACGTCCAAATCTCTCGTTTAAAATTTCCTCCACCAGCTCGCTATCTTCAAAGTTTTCATGGACGTAAATTTTGGTGCTGATTATTGGCTGACCGGCGATAAAGCTTTTTAAAATAGCCTGCTTATAAGCCTCGTTTATCTCGTCACTTTGAGCGTTTTTAGCCTGCGTGATATCGGTTTTTACGCCTGTTATCTTGCCACTTTGCACGCTAAATCTCACTGCGCAGATCATATCATGCACGCAAGCGACTGAGTAGGCTTCAAAGTCTTCAAGCTTGGCTAGATCGACCTCGACCTTTATTTGCATATTTTTAAGCGTCTGCATCTTATCTCTAGTCGCGGCTGCTTGCTCGTAGTCTTCGGCCTTGGCGTAGTTTAGCATGAGCTCTTCAAGGCGAGCGATTAACAAATTTGGATTTTGCAAAGCGGCTGTGGCATCAGCAACTATTTTGGCGTAGCTCTCTTTTGAAATTTTGCCCTCACATGGGGCGTAGCAACGTTTTAGCTGGTGAAAAAGGCAGGCTTTTTTGCCTTTTACGCAGGACTTTTTCTGAACTAGGTTGAAATTTAGATAAAGCGCTTCAAGAAGCTCGCCAGCTCCGCTAAAATATGGCCCAAAATAGCGTATATTTGAGCCTTTTACCACCTTTCTAGTGATCTCAAATCTCGGAAATTCATCGTTTAAATTTATAAAGATATAAGGGTAGGTCTTGTCGTCACGAAGCAAGATGTTGTATTTTGGCTTAAGCTGTTTGATGAAGGAATTTTCAAGTATGAGCGCGTCTGCCTCGCTTGGTGTGACAATGTATTCAAGATGCACAGCCTCGCTTATCATCTTTGAAATTCTTGGGCTTAGCTTTTCAGCTGGAGCTAAGCTTGGGGTAAATTTAAAGTAGCTTTTGACCCTGTTTTTTAAAATTTTGGCCTTGCCAACATATAAAAGTCTGTTTTGTGCGTCAAAATATTGATATACGCCAGGCTCATTTGGAAGCGTTCTTATCTCGTCTATTAGCATCTTGCCTGCTCGTTTTTCTTTAGCAAAATTTCTCTTAGCTCTTCAAATTTCTTATAAATTTGCTCATTTGTGGCTAAATTTTTAAACTCGCCCTTGCTTGCTGGCATGATGAAATTTGACCTTTGCGTAGGTTGTGGCGTGAAAAATTTTAGATATTTGCTCACGATAAATCTTATATTTTCTTCTTTTTTATTTTTTATATAGTTGATCTCGCTAAGAGGTTTTGACTTGATGACGCTTGCAAAAATGCTATCATTTTTGACCTTGCAAAATGTTTTTAATAACTCTTTTATATCATTTATACTACTATCACGTCTAAGCTCCAAAAGCCCTGAGGGATGAGTGAGAACGAAGGTTAATATACCTTCTCTAACATAGCAAAAAGCTATGTAAAATCGCTTTGCTTTACCAATGAGGCGAAGAAGCTCTTGGCACTCGTCTGCCATGCTTAATTTTTCTTTATACAAAGGATTTTCGTGGATAGCATCTATCATAAATTTGGCGTCTTTCATAAGGCAATCTTATCATCTTTTATTTTAATTTTCGCTCTTTTTGCACTTAGTGGCTGCGGCTACAAGGACGATCCATTTTATGGCGATGCACCTGTAAAAGAGAAAAAAACTGACAAGATCAATAAAATTTGATCTTAAATTTCGCGTAAGATAAAAATGTAATGCAAGCTTAATAAATTTAACTAACCTAAATTTTAGGCTCATTTAAGTAAAATACGCAAATTTTTATCTTACAAGGAGAGTATATGAGGTTATTTGGACTTCTAGGCTTGTTTTTTGCTATAGCCTTTGGTGCTGACGGAGAAGCTGCGGCTATTGACTTAACTACTACATGGGCGGGAATTTTATCGCTTATCATTTTTGTTGTTGGATACTTTTTCATAGCAGCAGAAGAGAATTTTCACATCGACAAGGCAAAACCTGCCATCTTTATCGGCACTTTTATGTTTTTGCTAATCGGCGTTTATATGCTTATAAATGGTATGGATGTACATTCGCTAGAGCACGAGGTAAATCACCTGATCCTAGAGATAGCTCAGATCGTCTTTTTCTTGATGGTGGCGATGACATTTATCGAGGCACTTGTTGAAAGAGATGTGTTTAACGCACTTAAATATAACCTAGTTTCAAAAGGCTACACTTATAGAAAGCTATTTTGGCTAACTGGTATTTTGTCATTTTTCATTAGCCCAGTGGCTGATAACCTAACAACAGCGCTTATCCTATCAACCGTTCTTTTAACGATAGATAGAAATAATACAAATTTCCTAGTCGCAGGTGCGATAAACATCGTCGTAGCAGCAAACGCAGGCGGTGCGTGGAGTCCATTTGGCGATATCACTACACTTATGGTTTGGGCAGCTGGCAAGTCGCCATTTTTAGACTTTTTCGCACTTTTCCCAGCTTCATTTATCGGCTGGTTTGTGACAGCGTTTTTACTTTCACGCATCGTGCCAAATACTGCGCCTCATTTTGACGTGGCAAATGAGCCAAAAGTGGTTATGAAAAAAGGCGGTAAAGCGGTTATCTTTATAGGTGCATTTACTATCTTTTGTGCAGTTATGATGCACCAGTTATTTCACTTGCCAGCTATGTGGGGCATGATGTTTGGCTTCTCGCTACTTAGCCTTTATACATATTATTTCAAAAAAGCCCACAAAGATGAAGAGCCTATGAATGTCTTTCACTATATGTCAAAGATCGAGAACAACACGCTATTTTTCTTCTTTGGAATTTTAGCTGCAGTTGGCGCTCTTCACTTTGCTGGATTTTTAAATTACGCTGTGTCACTTTATGATAAATTTGGCTCAACACCTGTAAATATCGGTGTTGGCTTCCTCTCAGCAGTCGTTGATAACGTCCCTGTTATGTCAGCTGTTCTAAAAGCAAATCCAGCCATGGGAGCTGATGTAGGCGAGTCTATGAGTCAGTGGCTACTTGTGACACTTACAGCTGGTATCGGCGGTTCGATGATTAGTTTTGGCTCAGCAGCTGGCGTTGGAGTAATGGGTAAATTAAAAGGAATTTATACCTTTGGTGCGCATATGAAATATGCATGGATGGTAGTTTTGGGATACATCGTATCACTCATTGTTTGGTATGTGCAGTTTGAAATTTTTCACATCTACTTTTAAAAGGTTATAAATGAACAATACGATTATAGTTTTGGACTTTGGTTCGCAGTATACTCAACTAATAGCTAGAAGGCTAAGAGAAGAGGGAGTTTATACTGAAATTTTGCCATTTAACGCAAAGCTAAGTGAGATAAAAGCGAAAGAGCCAAAAGGTATCATTTTAAGTGGTGGTCCAGCTAGTGTTTATGCTAAAGATGCTTACTTTTGCGATAATGGCGTTTTTGAGCTAAATATCCCTATACTTGGCGTTTGCTACGGCATGCAGCTACTTGCTCACACACATGGAGCTGAAGTTTTAGCCGCTGATCAAAAAGAGTATGGCAAGGCTGAGCTAAACGTCATAAAAGAGCACAAACTATTTCAAGGCACCCCTTCAAAACAAATCGTATGGATGAGCCATAGCGACTATGTAAAAGACCTGCCAAAGGGCTTTGAGGCGATTGCGGTCAGCGAAAATTCGCCTTATTGCGCCTTTGGTGATGATAAACGTAAATTTTATGCGATCCAGTTTCACGCAGAGGTACAACACAGCGAGTATGGCACTCAAATTTTAAAGAATTTTGCTAAATATATCTGCGGCTGCGAGAGCACTTGGAATATGGGAAGCTTCGCTAAGAACAAAATAGAAGAGATAAGAAAAACAGTGGGTACTCACAAGGTGCTTTGCGCAGTTAGTGGTGGCGTGGATAGCTCTGTGACTGCGGCACTTTTAGCAGCCGCTGTGCCTGAAAATTTGATCCTTGTTTTTGTCGATAACGGACTTCTTAGAACAAACGAAAAAGAGCAAGTTGAAGCTACATTTAGGACGAAACTTGGCGTTGAGCTAGTTAGCATAGATGCGAGCGAGACCTTTCTTGGTCGCTTGGCTGGCGTCGTTGATCCTGAGAAAAAACGCAAGATCATAGGCGAGACATTTATAGAAATTTTTGAAAAAGAGGCTAAAAAGCATGGCGATGTGAAATTTCTAGCTCAAGGTACTCTTTATACTGATATCATCGAAAGCTCAGTCGTTGGCTCAAGCAAGACGATAAAAAGCCACCACAACGTTGGAGGCTTGCCTGACTGGATGACATTTGAGCTAATAGAGCCTTTAAGGGAGATTTTTAAAGACGAAGTTAGAAAGCTAGGACTTGAGCTTGGGCTAAGCCGCGAGCTAGTCTTCCGCCACCCTTTCCCAGGACCAGGCCTTGCTATCCGCATCATGGGCGAGGTGAATAAACCAAGCCTTGAGCTACTTCGCAAAGCCGACGTGATCTTGCGCGATGAGCTAAAAAGTAGTGGCTGGTATAACAAAACTTGGCAGGCGTTTTGCGTGCTTTTAAATGTAAATTCTGTTGGCGTTATGGGCGATAACCGCACCTATGAAAACGCTGTTTGCGTGCGCGTAGTAGATGCAAGTGATGGCATGACTGCAAGCTTTTCAAGGCTTCCTTATGATCTACTAGAAAACGTAAGCCGCCGCATCATAAACGAAGTAAATGGCATAAATCGCGTAGTTTACGATATCTCAAGCAAGCCACCTGCAACTATCGAGTGGGAGTAAAACTAAAGGTGGTTCGCCACCTTTTGCTCTTTTAAATTTGTAAATTTAATCTCTTAAAAATTTTCTCCGTAAATTTTATTTTAACTGGCTTTTTTATAAATTTCTTAGTCAAATTTGTATTGTTTAAGATTTAGTGAGCGAGTTTTTTGACATCAAAAAAGCAACCATTATCGGCTCACGCGTGGGATATAGAAGTTACAGCGGAGATAGATTTCCGATAATTGGCGCCTTGCACGACGAGGAGTTTTACAAGCAAAACTACAAAGGGCTATTTTGGAGTAAAAATAAAGATAATAATCCAAAAGCAAGCTACGAAAAAAATATCTTTGTAAATTTCGCTCACGGCTCACGTGGCCTTGGCACTGCGATACTTGGAGCAAATTTAATAATGGATCTTGTGCTTGCTCGCCCACTTTGCATAGAAAGATCGCTATTTCATGAGCTTCATCCTGCTAGATTTTTGATAAGAAAGTTAAAAAAAGGACTAAAATAGTCAAATTCCTTAACTTATGTTAAGAACTGTTATCAAAACTTGCATTATAATCCTTCACAAAAAAGGATAAAAAAATGAGTCAAATTTATAATCTCGATAAAGACACAAAGATAGTTGAAAAAAGCGTTGTTAGCAAAAGGCTCTTTCAAAACAAAAACGCAAGTGTAGATATATACGCATTTGATGAGGGCGAGGAGCTTGATCACGAGATGCTTTTTATAGATAGCCTTGCCTTCGTCATTGACGGCGAAGCACAGCTTGAGTATGGCGAAACGCAGATGAAGCTTGGACGCGACGAATCCTGCCTTATCGAGGCAAAAACCTGGAGAAAACTCAAATTTACAAAGAAAACAAAATATTTACTAATAGATTTTAAGGAGAATGTTATGATAGATCATTTAGACAAAGCGAGCGTTTTTAGCCTCGCAGATGCCGTTAGCTACGAGAGTGGCAAGATAGTTAGCAAGACGCTTGTCAAAAACGAAAATGGCTCGATGTCGCTGCTTAGTTTTGACAAAGACCAAGAGCTCTCAACTCACGCTGCCCCTGGCGATGCGCTACTTATCGCGCTTGATGGCGAGCTTGATTTAAAGATAGCTGATGAGAGCTTTCATCTAGTAAAGGGCGATAGCATCGTGCTTCCAGGCAAGATCCCGCACGGCCTAAAAGTGAAAGATAAATTCAAAATGCTTCTAATCGTCACAAAAGACAAAATGTAAAAATAAGCCCTATTTTAGGGCTTTCCTCTTTTATAAATCACATTAAATTTACCCTTAATAACCCAAAAAGCAAAGTCATAATATAATCCCTTTAAAATTTAAAGAAGAGCTATGAAAAAAGAAAATTCCAAACTATTTTTACTACTATTTTTGGGTGCGCTTTCAGCTTTTGGCCCATTTGTCACAGACCTTTACCTGCCAGCACTTCCAGCCATAACTGAGTGGTTTAGCACAAGCGTTTCAGCAACCCAGCTAACTCTTACGACCTCGATGGCAGGACTTGCGATCGGACAGCTAATAGTTGGCCCAATCAGCGATAAATTTGGGCGAAAAACACCACTTACCTTCTCGCTCATCATCTACACGATTAGCACTATTTTTATATTTTTTGCGCAAAATATCCAGTTTTTTATCTTTATGCGCATCATCCAAGGGCTTGCAAGTGCGGGCAGTCTGGTTATCTCAAGAGCCGTTGTGAGCGACCTTTACAAGGGTCACGAGATGACTAAATTTTTTAGTCTTATGATGGTTGTAAATGGTCTTGCTCCGATATTTTCGCCAATAGGCGGTAGCTTGCTACTTAAATTTACCGACTGGCGCGGTATCTTTATGGCACTAACGATCATTGGCATTTTGCTATTTGTTGCAAATTTTTACTTCAAAGAGAGCCTAAACCATAGAGATCGCCTAAAAGTACCACTGCTTCAGACCTACAGCGTCTTTGGTAAAATTTTAAGAAAAAAGAAATTTATGTTATTTATTGCGATCCAGACATTTACGATGGCTGCGATGTTTGCCTATATCGCGGCATCTTCTTTTATCTTACAAGAGTTTTACTTGCTAAGCCCAGTAAGCTACAGCTTTTGCTTTGCGGCAAATGGCTTAGCTATCGTCATAGGCGCTAGGCTTGCAAGCCTAATAAATGAACGCAAAGCGCTAAAAACTGGGCTTTTTGGCACCTTGTTTGCTAGCATTTTTGTTGCACTCATGCTTTGCTCTAAATTTGAAGTGATCGGCGTTATCATCGCATTTTTCTTGCTTTTGCTCTTTACTGGCTTTATCTTACCAACGGCCTCATCACTTGCGATGAACGAGGGCAGGGAGTACGCTGGCTCAGCCTCGGCAGTGCTTGGATTTTGCCCATTTTTCTTAGGCGGCATCATCTCGCCATTAGTTGGGCTTGGCGACATTTTTTACTCAACGTCAATAGCTATTTTAGCTTGCAGCGTGCTTGCTTTTATCTCATTTTTAGGACTAAAAAGAGTTGCGTAAAATTTATCTTGTCTCAAACACAAAAGCGACTGATGAGAGCGTTATAAATTTAAGCGTTAGCAAGATAGAGTTTTTGAAATTTGAGATAAATTTAAGCGAATATGACGCGTTTGTAGCAACCTCAAAAAACGCTTTTAAGGCTTTAAAATTTAATGGCATTTCACCTATAAATTTGCCAGTTTTTGCTATCGCAAATAGTTGTGCAGCAGCTGCAAGAGAGTTTGGTTTTAGTGAAATTTACACTGGGCAAAATGCATACGGAGATGACTTTGCAAGAGAAATTTTGCCACTTTTAAAAGGCAAAAAGGTGCTTTATCTAAAAGGTAAAGACAGCGTTTCAAATTTCTTAGAAATTTTGCAAGATGGTGGCGTAAATATAAAGGCGGTCATCGCTTATGAAAATGTCTTAAATCCTTGCAAAATGGAGCTAAAACCGCCAAAAGATAGCATTTTGATATTTGCATCTCCGGTAAATGTGAGAAATTTTCTTAGTAATTTTGGCTGGGACGAGAGCTATCAGACGATAAGCATCGGAAAGGTCACTGCAAAAGAGCTAAAATTTACCACGCCACTTGTTAGTCAAAGTCAAGATATAAACGCTTGTATCGCACTTGCCAAAACGTTACTTTAAGCAAAGAATTTATATAATTTTATTGCCTGAGTGAAGCGAGTCAGCATTTTACGGGGTCCAACACTTTTTTGTTAGCGAAAAGGTATGGGTGCCTTGCGATGTGGCTTCGTTTGAGCCTTAAACAGCGAGAAGTTGCAACCTTTTGGTATCCATCTATTTGCAAGATTGGCTTTGTTTATGGGCCACTCTTTTATGCGACGCCCACTTGGGTTTTTAAATTTACGGAGATAATATGAACGTTCTCATAATAGGAAGTGGTGGCCGCGAATACGCCATTGCTCTTAAGCTAAAAAGTGAAAAAAGCAATATAAATTTATACTTTGCGCCTGGAAATGGTGCTACTTCACGTCTTGGTGAGAATTTAGACATAAAAGATTTTCGTGAACTAGCTAAATTTGCCAAGAAAAACGAGATCGCTCTAACGATCGTGGGACCTGAAGCGCCGCTTAGCGAGGGCGTGGTGGATATCTTTAAAGAAGAGGGCTTGCTCATCTTTGGACCAAGCAAAGCAGCAGCCAGACTCGAAGCTAGCAAAGCCTATATGAAGGACTTTTTGGCTAGAAATAACATAAAAACTGCAAAATATTTAAATACAAACGATAAAGAAAAAGCATTTAAATTTATTGATACCCTAAGCGCTCCGATGGTCGTAAAGGCTGATGGACTTTGCGCTGGAAAAGGCGTGATCATCGCAAATTCTAGGAATGAGGCCAAAGAGGCAGTTAGCGACATGCTAAGTGGGGCTAGCTTTGGTGATGCTGGTAAATTTGTGGTGGTTGAAGAGTTTTTAGACGGCTTTGAGCTAAGCTTTTTTGCCATTTGTGACGGCGAAAATTTCGTAAGCTTGCCAGTGGCGCAAGACCACAAGCGCTTGCTTGATAACGACGAGGGTCCAAATACTGGTGGTATGGGCGCGTATGCTCCAAGCCCGCTTGCTTCAAAAGCGCTGATAAAAAGAGTCGAAGAAGAGGTGGTAAAACCTACACTAAAAGGGATGAAAAACGAGGGTAGTCCGTTTTGTGGAGTGCTTTTTGTGGGGCTGATGATCGTGAAAAATGAGCCTTATGTGCTTGAATTTAACGTGAGATTTGGCGATCCTGAGTGCGAGGTATTGATGCCTTTGATAGATGGAAATTTGAGTGAAATTTTACTAAACGCTGCAAAGGGCGAGCTAAAGCCTATAAGCTTAAAAGATGAATTTGCTGTTGGTGTCGTAATGTCTAGCAAAAACTATCCTTATAAAAGCAGCCCAAAGGCTAAAATTTCTGTTTTAAATGATGTAAAAGATGCACATATAGCTTACGCAGGCGTGAGCAAAGAGGGCGATGAAATTTACGCAGATGGCGGTAGAGTGCTAGTCTGCGTGGCGACTGCAAAGAGCATAAAAGAGGCACGTGATAAGGCCTATGAGCTTTGCGAAAATGTCAAATTTGACGGAGCACACTATAGAAAAGATATCGCGTGGCAGGCTCTAAAATGAGTATGCAGATAGAAGAGAAGCTTCAAAACGAAGAAATTTCACTTGCCCCTTTTGCTAAAAGGGTCATGGCGTTTTCTATCGATGAGATCATAGTTTCGTTTCTTTTTATGATCATCTATTGGGAGCCTCTTTCTACTAGCACTAACTATGATGATGCTAGAAATTTAGTATTAAATTTATTTTGGCAAGTGGTTGTTTTAAAAGTCATCTATCACACATTTTTCGTTTGGTATTATGGTGCAAGCCCTGGGCAGATGATAACAAAGACGATGTGTATAAATGTAGAAATTTTAGATAAGCCAAATTTAACTCAAAGTCTTGTTAGGGCGATCTTTAGGATAGTTAGTGAAGCTTGTTTTTATCTTGGCTTTGCTTGGGCGCTTTCAAACCCTGCAAGGCAGACGTGGCAAGACAAAATAGCAAAAACAGTGGTGATAAATGCGTAAAATTTTATTTTTAATTCCGGTTTGTGTTTTTAGTTTAAGTGCAGCAGTGCAAGATGTGCAGCTACTAGCTGATGATGTGAAGCAAGATAAGGGCATCGTAACGGCAAACAAAAACGTCGTTGTATATTCGCAAGAGTATCTTGTGACGGCTGATTGCGCGGTGTATGATCAAAACAACTCAGTCATTGAGCTCTTTGGTAATGTCAATATGATGAAGGGCAAAGATGAGGTCTCTCGCTCAAACTACGCCAAGCTAAATTTGAAAAACAACAACGCTGCCTTTGAGTCGCTCTTTATGATGAACAAAGACATGGAAGTGTGGATGAGAAGCGACGAGAGCAGCTCTGATAGCGAGTACTACAGAGTAAGAAAGGCTATGGTTTCAAGCTGTAATGTCCAAGATCCTGACTGGAGCATCACTTCAAGCTCTGCCATGCTAAATAAAGAGAGTAAATTTTTGCACCTTTTTAACCCAGTCTTTCGCATAGCAAATGTGCCAGTCTTTTACTTGCCATACTTTGGCTTCTCAACTGATACCACAAGAAGGACAGGTCTTTTGCCACCAGAGCTTGGATACGGCAAGTCAGAGGGCTTTTACTATAAGCAGCCAGTATATTTTGCACCTTATAATGAGTGGGATCTGGAATTTGATCCGCAGATTAGAACAAACAGAGGCGCTGGAATTTACGGTGCTTTTAGATTTACTGATTCGCCTGATTCAAGAGGTGAGATCAGCTTTGGTTCTTTTACTGATAAAAATAGCTACCGAGCCAAGCAAAAAAGCGAGACTTCAAACAGAGCTGAGCTAAAAAACAAAACTCACAAAGGTGTCGAGCTAAAATATGAAAGAGATAAACTCATAAAATACCTTAGTGAGGCTGATCTGCAAGAGGGTATGTGGATAGATGCAACCAAGCTAAATGACATAGACTATCTAAATTTAAAGGGCAGAGACGATGACTATGACTCACTTGTGACCTCTAAATTTAACTACTTCATCGCAAATGACGATCACTACTTTGGCGCCTATGCGAAATACTACATAGATACCGAAAAGATCGGCTCAAAGAACGAAAATAAAGATACGCTTCAAGAGCTTCCATCGCTTCAGTATCATAAATTTACAGATGACATAGTCTTGCCAAATATCTTATATTCAATCGATCTTCAATCGCACAGATATGATAGGAAGATAGGCGTTAGAGCAACTCAGTATGAATTTACGCTGCCAGCTTCAGTGCATGTGCCGCTATTTGATGATAGCCTAATGTTTTCATTTTACGAGTACCTTTACGCTTCAAGGATAAACTACGAAAACAAGATAAATTCATTTGATGACAAAAGAGAAGATAAACACGCAAATTTTGTAAATAACTACCACAAATTTGCTCTTCACACAGACCTTGCAAAGGCGTATGAGAGCTTTTATCACACTTTAAATTTTGGTGCTGAGTACTTGCTGCCGGGCTATAGAAAAGGAAATTTAGACGACGAGTTTATCTACGATAAAGATCTAAATGAGTATGAAAATTTCTTAGCTCAAGATCAAAGCAAAGAGGAAGTTTCTGGCTATTTGACGCAGTATTTATTTAACGGCAGTGGTAGAAAAGTCGTCAAACACAGCATCTCACAAGGTTACTACACAAAAGATGATGAGTATTCAAATTTAAAAAATGCCATCTATCTATATCCGTTTGAGAATTTTAGCCTTTATAACAAGCTAGAGTATTCACACAAAGATAGAGAGCTTAAAAAGGTTCAAAATGGACTTTACTATACGCATGATCTATTTTGGATAAATATGCTCCATACGATGAAAAAGAGCGATAGCCTTGCTAAAAATAGCGCAACAAAAGATAGCTACTTTACAAGCAGTGCAGGAGTGAAGCTCCCTCATCAATATAGCCTAATTGGCGGCTGGCAATACGACCTTGAGAGAAGCTACACAAAGAGCTGGAGAGTTGGTGTGCTTCGTCAAAGAAAGTGCTGGAACTACGGGCTAATTTATCAACACGATGTCGAGCCAACAACAACGACAAATGGCTCAGCCTCAACTAAGAAAAGTGGCATCTACTTTACTATAAATTTCTATCCGATGGGCGGCTTGCACTATGACTTTTCACAAAGCAGCACCACTTCATCAAGTAGCAAATAAGATGGCTAGATAATGGCAAGCGTTAAATTTAAAGATCAACTAGATGCAGCTAACAAGCTCATCGAGATCTTGCCAAAAAAAGAGCTAAATGACGCTAAGACGATAGTTCTTTGCATGTCGCTTGAGTCAGTTATCCTGACTGATGTGGTTTGCAGAGGGCTAAATTTAAGCTATGAAATGCTCTTTAGCGAGCCAATCCCTGCGCCAAACAACAGCGAATGCGACGTAGCGATAGTTAGCGAAACTGAGGATATCGTGCTAAACGATCCTCTCATAAAAGCTTTTAATATAAGCTATGACTACATCTACGGCGAGGCGCATAGAAAATATGAAGAGAAAATTTTAAAAAATGTCTATAAATATAGAAAAGGAAATTTGATAGGAGAGCTAAAGGGCAAGAATATTTTACTGATCGATGAGGGGTGTGAGACTGGCATGACGGCACTCATCTGCATAAAGACGCTGCTTGATGTGAAGGTAAAATCTATCTCATACGCAACGCCGATGATAGCCACCGATGTCTTTGCAAATTTAAATGATATGGTCGATGAAATTTACACGATAAACAAGATCGTTGATTTTATCGATGTGGATTCGTATTACGAGAAAAAGATCGAGGCTACGAGCGAGCGCATCATGTCGATATTAGAAGAGAGCCCTCACTATTTACCGTTACAAAAACAACAAGGAGATAAAAATAATGCAATATAGTATAGAAGTCAATAATCAGGTCGAAATTTTTGACCTTAATAAAGTAGCTAAACAAGCTAGCGGGGCAGTGCTTTTAAGAGTGAAAAACACCGTAGTTTTAGCAACTGTGGCAAGAGAAGATGTGCAAGTTGAAGAGGACTTTTTGCCTCTAACGGTGCAATACATCGAAAAAGCTTACGCTGCTGGTAAAATCCCAGGCGGTTACGTCAAGCGTGAGACCAAGCCAGGCGACTTTGAGACGCTAACAGCTCGCATCATAGATAGATCACTTCGCCCGCTTTTCCCAAAAGGCTACGCATATCCAACACAGATCGTTGTCATGGTGCTTTCGGCTGATCCTGAGGTTGATTTGCAAGTTGTGAGCCTAAATGCGGCCTCAGTTGCACTGTATCTTAGCGATATCCCAGTAAATCGCCCAGTTTGTGGCGTAAGAGTTGGATATATAGATGATAAATTTGTCATAAACCCAAGCAACTCTGAGCTAAAACAAAGTGCGATCGATCTTTATGTAGCTGGTACAAAAGATGAGCTTTTGATGATCGAGATGAGAAGCTTGCCTCAGCAAACTACGCAGCTCATACCGATGGTGGCGATCGAGCCGATGATAGATCCAAGCCTAAGCGATAGTATGGCGCAAAAGCAAGTGATGAATGAATTTAGCGAAGACAAGATGGTTGAGGCGATCGACTTTGCTGGCAAGGCCATACTAAGAGCTAGCAACGCTTATGAAGAGGCGTTTAAAGAGCATAAAAAAGAGGACGCCGCACTTGAGCTAAAACCAGAGATAGAAAATGAAAATATCGCTATTTACATCGATAAATTTTATAAAGCAGAGGTTAAAAACGCGATCAACCAAATGGCAAAGAGTGAGCGTGCTAGCGAGCTTGGCAAGATCGCTAAACAAATTTCAAGCGATGAAGTAGCTCAAAAAGAGGGCTGGGACGAGGCTGTTATCTCAAATGTCCTTGGTAAATATAAAAAGAAAATAGTAAGAGAGCAGATCATAAACGAGGGCGTTAGAGCCGATGGACGTGGGCTTGAAGAGGTTAGGCCTATTAGCATCGAGACAAATGTCCTTCCAAACGCTCACGGCTCATGCATCTTTACAAGAGGGCAAACTCAGGCGCTAGTTGTTGCCACTCTTGGCACAGATAGCGATGCGCAGATGTATGACATCCTAACTGAAAAAGCTCCTTTGGTTGAGAAATTTATGTTTAACTACAACTTCCCAGGCTTTAGCGTCGGTGAAGCAAGCCCACTTAAAGCTCCAGGCAGACGTGAGCTTGGACATGGAAATTTAGCCAAACGTGCCCTTGCACCAAGTATCGATCTAGCTTCTCCATATACGATAAGGGTCGTTTCAGAAATTTTAGAGAGCAATGGCTCAAGCTCTATGGCTAGCGTTTGTGGTGGTTCGCTCGCGCTTAGAGCAGCTGGGGTCAATACCCAAAAACTAGTCGCTGGTGTTGCGATGGGTCTTATATTTGAAGGCGATAAACACGCTGTTTTAACCGACATCATGGGTCTTGAAGACCACGACGGCGATATGGATTTTAAAGTTGCTGGCACAAGTGATGGCATCACAGCGCTTCAGATGGACATCAAGCTTGGAGGCATCAGCCTAGAGGTGCTAAAAGAGGCGCTTTATCAAGCAAAACGCGGCAGAGAGCATATCCTTGCTCTAATGACACAGGCTGATAAAAATATAGAGATAAACGAAGACGTGCTTCCAAAACTTGAGCTATTTAGCGTTGATCCAAGCAAGATCGTAGATATCATCGGTCAAGCTGGCAAGACTATAAAAGAGATCATCGAGAAATTTGAGGTTTCGATCGACCTTGATAGAGAAAAAGGCGAGGTTAAAATCGCAGGCGGCGCCAAGAAAAACGTCGATGCAGCAAAAGACTACATCATCTCTATCACTTCAAAAGAGAACTCTCGCTCATTTGGCAAAAAGCCGTTTAAACACGACAAAGACCGTGTAAAACCGACATTTAATATCGGAGATGAGTTTGTTGGAAGCGTAAAAAGCGTGGTTGATTTTGGAGTATTTATCGAGCTAAAAGACGGTGTTGATGGTCTGCTTCACATCTCAAAGATAAAGAGCCCATTAAACGTAGGCGATCAGGTAAAAGTGTGTGTGAGCGAGCAAAAAGGAAATAAAATTTCGCTCTCTTTGGTTGAATAAATTTTTAAAGGATAGATGATGAAATACAAAAAGTTGCTTTTTCCAATAGGAGCAGGGGACGATATCGAGCCAAGAATTTACGGTGCTTTAAAGGTTGCACAATGGTTTAAAGCTCACATGGAGATCCTCACTTGCCAACTAGATCCAAGCGTGGTTTATAATATGAAAATGACGCTTCGTGGTGGAGTGCTTTTTGAGGAATTCTTAAAATCAGCCAAGTCAGAGCTTGCGGTTGAGCACGAAGAGAACGAAAAGCTTTTTAATAAAATTTGTGCTGAGCTAGGCATAAAGGTGAGCGACGAGGTTATCGAAGATGTCTGCACTGCAAATTTCACGATCCATAATGGAAAAAGAAGCGCCATAGTTGATCAAGAGAGTAAATTTTGCGATCTAGTCGTAGCTGCAGTGCCACTTGATGGCAAGATCACTGGCACATTTGAGTCAGCTGTTTTAAAAAGTGGCAAAAATGCGATCGTTATCCCTAGAAAGATGCGTGAATTTAGGGCTGATAATATCCTTGTAAGCTGGACAGGCACTACTCAAAGCTCAAGAGCCCTAACTGGCGCGATCGATCTTTTAAAGAGCGCTAAAAAAGTTCAGTGCATCACTTCAAAAGCAAGTCTTGGCGATAATGCCGAGCTAAATCTTAAAAAGCTTGAAGAGTACTTTAAGGTTCATAATATCAGTGCTAGTTTTGAAGTTATAGCAACTACAACGATACCTGGCGAGGCACTTTTAAAAGCTGCAAATGATAGAAACGCAGACCTTATCGTAGCTAGTAGATACGGCGAAAACGGACTAATGGAGATGGTCCTTGGCGGAACATCAAGATTTTTCTTAGAACATACAAATATCCCAGTTTATCTATAATGGATTGCGGCTTAGCCCGCGATCTAATTTATTATTTTGCAAATTTAAAATTCCATTCACTCGCAAGAATTGACTACTGATCTAGGTCTCGCAAAGCTTGCCACTAAAATCAGAGCCGAAATTACTCGTTCATGAAATTTTAAAATTTGCCTGACTTTCTATTACACAAAACGCATGCAATTGTACTAAAGCACTGCATGCATTTTTGTTTAAGCTTTTTGATTATTAAATTTAAAGC
>NZ_PPAW01000002.1 GCF_002913225.1 Campylobacter concisus
GTACATAGATATTTTGCAAAGCGCCTGCGATACCAAAGCCAAGTAGGCTAGCTGCCACTCCCGCTAGTGCATAAGCTAGGCTCATCGCGACAACATAAATGAATGATAATAAAAAGCCTTTTTTTGCATTTACATTAGCACCTTTTGAGACGATTATGCTTGAATGTATCGGTATCATCGGAAAGACGCAAGGAGTTAGTGAAAGCAAGAGACCATAACCAAAAAAGGTAAGAAGTGAGATAAAAAAATTTTTATCTCCAAGACCATTTGCGATATCTTGCTCGCTAGAAAATTCTTCAGCAAAGCTGTCGGTATCGTTTTTTTGCTCTTTTTTAAAAGTGGCGATACTAAATTTTCCAGCTTGGTCAGTTATCTCATAAATTCTACTTTGTGGACGGTAGCAAATACCGTTTTTAGCACAGCCTTGATAGTTAATGTCAAGTATTGCTTTACCA
>NZ_PPAW01000003.1 GCF_002913225.1 Campylobacter concisus
CTCTGGGCAGTGTAGTAACTAGCGGCTGACATAGCCACAAACGAGAGACATAGAGCAACTATTAGCATTAGTGCTATTTTATTGGTGATTGACTTCACACGAATTCCTTTACATAATGATTTGGATTTTATATCGGTCAATTATAAAATAATTGAATATTAGTTTTTAAGAAATTTAATGTTTTTGAAAATTTTAATTAAAAATAAATATTATTACCTTATCTCATACCTTTTTGAAACTACGTGGTAGTAAAAGGCTCCAACGAAAAAGAGGCTTCCCATAAAGGCTGCGATCATCTCCACGCTTAGTCCAAGCTCGTATAAAAAGCCGATCGCAAATGAGATAAGTGCGCTAAATCCAAGAAAAACCATATCATTATACGCGATCACTCTGCCGTAAAACTCTTTTTGGCAGTTTTGCTGAAGCAGTGTGTAGGTGTAGCTCCAAAGGCTTGAGGTGCAAAAACCAGCAAAGATGATGCCAATAAGTGAAAGATAAAAATTCTGCAAAGATAGCGCCCAGATGATGATGCCAGCTCCTTGACCGATATAGATGTAGATGAGCGTTTTTTTGTTCATAAATTTACTAAGCATGGCCGGTGCAAACATAAGTGAGATCGATCTTGAGGCGTTTAGCAGGCCAATAACTAGTGAAGTTGAGAGTAAATTTGCGTATCTATAGTCAGCCAAAAGCGCGATCAACGCGTCATAAGCTGTGATACCAACAAAGGCGTGCAAAAATATAAGATGGACTATGAGCCTATTTTCTTTTAGGTATTTAAGCCCGTTTTTTAGCATTTTTAGAGGTTTTTCTATAAATTCTGGCTTTAGCTCATCTAGCTTTAAAAGATATAAAAAGCCAAAACTGCAAAGATAAAGAGCTCCGTCAAGCAAAAAGGCGCTTTTGATGCCAAAAAAGTGTATATAAACGCCAGCAAGCCCCATGCCAGCGGTGTATGAGACCGCCCAGATGATAGAGTGGATCTCGTTTGCGAGCTTCAAGCTCTCTTTGCTTAAAATTTTTGGTAGCACGCTCATCTCTACTTGAAAATACATCCCGCCAACGCCGTTTCTAACAAAAATGATAAGCAAAAGCAGCCATAAAAAATCAAGCGAATTTATAAAAAGTAGCATAAAAACGCTTATGGTCTCAACCGCCATCATGATCACAAGCATAGGTTTTGGGCTAAATTTATCAACCAAAATGCCACTAAACGGAGCGATGACGACGCCTGGGATAAATGCCATCGCCGCACTTAGTGTAAGCGCCCACACAGGAGCATCAAGCGAGATAAGTAGTGTAAAGATGCCAGTGTGCGAGAACCACACACCAAAGTAGCACATGAGCTGGATGGTGCTTAAAAGGCGGAAATTTCTCTCATCCTTTAAAAGCTTAAGATACTCTTTCAAGCTACTGGTTCCACATCAGAGTTATCTGCTCTATTTGCGCCTCATCTGGGATCTGGCTTAAGCTTGTTATCTCTTGTGCGAGCGGATTTTTAAGCTTTATTAGCATGTCGTGGCTATCTATTTTTAGATAGATATTGTTTGCGTCGCTATTAAATTTAGAGATAACAAGAGCGTTTTTTATATCTTTGAAATTTGATTTTAGGCTAATGTTTTCTGGAGTTTTAAACTCATTTGAGTAAATTTCAATGCTTGTGATGATGCCATTTAGCAAGGTGTACTCAAAAATTCTCTCGTTTTTGCTTGTGACGATGTAGCTATTTTCTTTTTTAGTATTGTCTCTTTTTATGTTTTTTGCACCATAAAATTTCATCACATCAGCGTTTGCTGACTCGTTTGTAAGTTTCGCAAAAAAGCCCTTGCCAAAGAGGCTGGATCTGCCTTTTTCTCTTTTGTAATGTCCGCTTATGTGAGCATTTTTGCAAATTTTATCGTTTGCGATTATGAAGATGTCGTTAGCAGTTTTATGCACGCTTAGAGCCACGCCTTTTTCATCCAAAAGGTAAAAAATGCCCTTGTCATAAAGCAGCTCTGAGCTAAATTTACAAAGTGGTGAGCCATCTTTTAGCGATGAGTAAAAGCTTATCTTTGCGCCATTTTTGCTAGGCACAAGCACAAGCTCTAAAAAGCCATTTTTATCTTTAAATTTAGAAAATCTAGCAAAAAAACTATCTTTATATGCCTTATTTACTGGCTCGTAATTATAAATTTGAGCTAGCACGCCAACTCGCTTGTTTTTCTTATCATCAAGCTGAAGAAGTGAGTTTTTGTTTGGCACAAAGTAGCTAAGTGCGCCACTTTCATCTTTTAGCACGATAGCGCTCTCATCGACATCAAATGTACCACCTTTTTCTACCAAAGTAGCAGCCTTATCCATCGTAAGCATAGTTTTTGTGTAGGTTTTGTCTTTATTTAGAGTTAAGATAGTCTTCACGCCCTCGCAGTTTGAGCATGGCAAGGTCGTGTAGTAGCTCGTGTAGATAGAGTTTGAAAGTATTAGCTTTTCTAGTTTTTTGGGTTTTTCATCTCTAAGAAGAGGTTTTTCTTCTTTTGGTTTTTGTGTTTGTTCTTGATTTTGTGGCTTTAAATTTTCATTTTTCGCGCAGCCGATGATGAAAAATGAGATAAGTATGGCAAAAAGATATTTCATTTGCAACTCCTTAAAAATTGCAAAATTATATCATTTTGCCTTTAAAATTTATTTTACGCGTTTGAAGATGTATTTGTCTTTTAGCTCGCCAGTGACCTCTTTTTGATCCATGTCAAGCATCTTTAGATTTTCACCCTCGATCTTATAAAAGCTCTTCTCTTTATACTCATCAACCGTTGTGATAACGCCATTTTTAACTGAGTATTTGCCCTTGCTAACGGCTTTGTAGTTGTCTTTTGACTTGTAGTTCATCACACTTTCAAATGTGCCGTCTTTTTTAAGCGTAAGGGTTGAGTCTATGCCCATGCAGCTAGCGCAAGGTAAAAACGCCTTGTAAGTGCCCTCGATGCTGCTTACTGGAGCCATGCAGCTACCTTTTACTTCACATTTGCCTTGTGGGACGCTTGCGCTTTGGTTTGACGTAGCGCAACCTGCTAAAAGTAGAGCCGCACTTAGTGCAAAGATAAAATTTTTCATGCTGATCCTTTTTGAAAATAAAATTTAAAATGTATTATAATACTTAAGAAAATAACAAATTATAAATTAAAGGAGAGAAGATGCAAGTTGAGACATTTGGCGTTTTAGTCGTTGTTTTGGTTATTTTTGCATTTTTGTTTTTAAAAGCTGGTATCAAGATCGTTTCGCAAGCAGATAACTTGCTGATCGAGCGACTTGGTAAATTTCACAAGGTGCTTGACGGGGGATTTCATATCATCATCCCATTTGTCGATCAGATAAGAGCGATCATAACTATAAAAGAGCAACTTGTTGATATCACAAAACAGCAAGTCATCACAAAAGATAATGTTAATATTAGCGTTGATGGCATCGTTTTTTTAAAGGTATTTGACGCAAAAATGGCGGTTTATAACGTAGATAACTACAAGCGCGCCATTGCAAATTTAGCCATGACAACGCTTCGTGGCGAGATAGGCGCGATGAACCTTGATGATACACTAAGCTCACGTGACCGCCTAAATGCCGCACTTCAAGTGGCTCTTGGCGATGCAGCTGGCAACTGGGGCGTAAAGATCATGAGGGTTGAAATTTCTGAAATTTCTGTCCCACTTGGCATCGAAGAGGCGATGAATATGCAGATGAAAGCTGAGCGCGAAAAACGTGCGATCGAGCTAAAAGCCTTGGCTGAAAAAGAGGCACTCATCCGCAACGCAGAGGCACTAAAACAAGAAAAAGTGCTTCAAGCAGAGGCTATAGAGCGTATGGCTGATGCGAAAAAATACGAGCAAATCGCCATCGCAACGGCTCAAAAAGAGGCTATGGATATGATAAATGACAGCATGAGCAAAAACGCAAATGCGGCTGAATTTTTGCTTGCGCGTGACAGGGTCGGGGCATTTAGCGAGCTAGCTAAAAATAGCTCAAAAGATAAAATTTTAGTCCCTTATGAGGCGGCTGAACTCATCGGCTCGCTTAGCGTTTTAAAAAATTTCTTAGCTAAGGATAAGGCGTGATAAGTCCTTTTATAATGATAGCCATAGGCGCAGTTTTATGCGCCCTTGAATTTATGCTATTTTCATTTTATCTGCTCTTTTTTGGCGTCGCTTTTATCATCGTTGGGGCTGTAAATTTTGGCTTTAATTTTGAGTGGAGCTTTCAAATTTTAGCTGTCCTAGTGCTTGCCTTTATCTTGCTTGTGCTCTTAAAAGCGCCGTTAAAGAGCAAATTTATGGCTAAAAAAGAGAGCTTTAATGAGGAATTTCTAGACGAAGCTGGCGTTGGCGAGATCAGGGAAAATATGGTCTATTTTAAAGGCACTCTTTGGAAGTATGACGGAGCGCTAAAAAATGGCGAAAAAGTGCAGGTTTTAGGCACTAAAGGCGACAAAGTTATATTAAAATAAAGTGCCATTTGGCACTTTATCTATTTTGCGTGGGCTGGGCAGCCTGCTGGCATTTGCCCATGCATCGCCCCTTGCATGCCGTGATGAGGGCAGCTTGGCATATTTTCTTGCATCATTTTTTGATGATGAGCACATCCGCAACTTGCACCTTGTGGCTCAGCTGGTTTTGGCTCATTTTTAGCACAACCAACCAAAAATAATCCGCAGATAACGGCAAATATCACTTTTTTCATAACTCTCTCCTTTAAAGAATTTCTCACATTTTAGCCTTTAAAAATTAATTTTTCATAACGCCTGATTTATCATATTTAAAAGCATTTTTGGCTAAACTTTCGCCCAAAAATAAGCAAAATAAAAGGTTAAATTTGAAAAGACTTAGTGTAAATGAAGCCATCGATCTTATAGAAAATGCACCGCTTTACGAGCTTGGCAAGATGGCGCTAGCTAGAAAAAAAGAGCTTCATCCAGAGGGCATCACAACCTTCATCGTAGATCGCAACATAAACTATACGAATGTCTGCTGGGTGGATTGTAAATTTTGCGCATTTTACCGCCACGCAAAAGAAGAAGACGCTTATGTGCTAAGCTTTGAGGAGATCGGCAAGAAGATCGAGGAGCTAATAGCCATCGGCGGCACTCAAATTTTATTTCAAGGTGGCGTTCATCCAAAGCTAAAGATCGAGTGGTACGAGGAGCTTGTGGGCTACATCAGCAAGCACTATCCAAGCATCACGATACATGGCTTCTCAGCCGTTGAGATCGACTATATCGCAAGAGTTTCAAAAATTTCTACAAAAGAGGTTTTAAGACGCCTAAACCAAAAGGGCTTATACTCGATGCCAGGGGCTGGAGCGGAGATATTAAGTGACAGAGTGCGTGACATCATCGCCCCTAAAAAGTGCGACACCGCAGACTGGCTTCGCATACACAAAGAGGCGCACGAGCTTGGCATGAAGACGACTGCTACGATGATGTTTGGCACGGTTGAGAGCACCCGCGAGATCGTGGAGCACTGGGAGCACATCAGAAATTTACAAGATGAAACGGCTGGATTTAGAGCATTTATACTTTGGAGCTTTCAAGGGCTAAATACAAAGCTCATGCAAGAATTCCCAGAGATAAAAAAGCAAAGCTCAAACGTCTATCTAAGGCTACTTGCGGTTTCAAGGCTCTTTTTAGATAACTTTAAAAATATCCAAAGCAGCTGGGTCACGCAGGGCAGCTACGTAGGCCAGCTAGCACTTCTTTTTGGCGCAAACGACCTTGGTAGCACGATGATGGAAGAAAACGTCGTAAAGGCCGCAGGGGCTAGCTTTAGGATGAATCAAGATCAGATGATCGAGCTTATAAAAGATGTCGGAGAAATTCCAGCTAAGCGCAACACAAACTATGATATTTTGGAGAAATTTTAGATGAAAATTTTAGATATCAATGTAAAAAATGTAAAAATCCCAGTCGTTTTTGAAAGCTCAAAAGCGATGCCAGTAGTGAGCCTAAAACTAGTTTTCAAAGCAGCTGGTAGCTCGCAAAATGGCAAACTAGCAGGCCTTGCAAGACTAAGTGCAAATTTGCTAAACGAAGGCGATATGAAGCTAGGCTCGGCTAAATTTGCCAAAGAGCTTGAAGTGCGGGCGATCAGTCTAAACGCAAGCTGCGGCTTTGAGACATTTTGCATAGACCTAAACTGTCTAAAAGAGCACTTTGCCTTTGCGTGTGGCAAGCTAAAAGAGCTACTACTCGCTCCAAATTTAACAGATGAGATACTAAATAGGTGCAAAACCGTCACTCTTGGCGAGATCGCAGCAAATGAAAACGACTTTGACTACGTGGCAAGGCAAGGTCTTTTTGAGCTTTTATACCCAAAAAGCGTCCTTTCACAGCCAAGTATCGGTACTAAAAAGAGCGTAAAAGCGATCACGCTTGAAGATGTGAGGAAATTTTTAAACGAGCATTTAGACCTTTCAAATTTGCTCTGCGTGCTTGGTGGCGACATAGACGAGAAGCAGACAAAAGAGCTAGCTGGCGTTTTAGAAATTTTAAAACCTGGCAAGGTGCGAAAACTAGAGCGCTTTAGCCCAAGCAACAAGTGCGAAAGCAGCGAGATCATCAGACAAAGCGAGCAGGCATACATCTACTTTGGTGCGCCGTTTAATGTAAAACCTGAAGAGAAATACAAGGCTGCAGTGGCGACATTTATTTTAGGTGAGGGTGGCTTTGGCTCGAGGCTCATGGAGGAAATCCGCGTGAAAAGAGGCCTTGCGTACAGCGCCTACGCTAGAAATTTGCTAAATCTCTCTTACAGCCAGCTTTACGGCTACATGCAGACAAAAAATGAGAAAAAAGACGAGGCCATCGCCGTTATAAAAGATGAAATTTTAAAATTTAGTAAAAAAGGCGTTAGCAAGGCGGAGCTTGAGCAGGCGAAGAAATTTTTACTTGGTTCGTTGCCGCTTAGACTTGAGACGCTATTTAAGCGCCTTGACATCGCGCAAGGCGAGTTTTATGAGCATGGCGAGCTTGGGGCATTTTTAAAGGACCTTGATAAAATTTCAAGCCTTTCGCTAAACGAGCTAAATAGCTTCATAAAATCCCACACAGAGATAAACGAGCTAAGTTTTTGCGTTTTAAAAAATGAAATTTGAAGCAAGCGACAGAGCAAAACTTCTGAAAATAGGCGTGCTTAGCCTACTTGACCTTGCTCTTGTGCTGCCAAAGGGCTTTGAGGATACGACTATCGCTAAGAGCCCAAGAGAAGGGCAGGTCTGCATAAATGTAAAGATCACTTCGCTCGCCTCGCGTCCTGGCATGCTGACAGCACTTGCCTTTTGCGAGCAGTGGCAAAGTAGCGTAAAGATCGTCATTTTTAACGCAAAGTCTTGGCATTACGGCGCTTTTAAGGTCGGCAAAGAGATGGCGATATATGGGCTTTGCTCCTACGCCTTTGGCTCGTGGCAGATAGTAAATCCAAAAATCACCACAAAAATAGGCCAGATCGTGCCTAAATTTAAGACCGAGCTAAAAGACGAAGAGCTAAAAAAACTCATCTTAAAATATCTAAATTTACAAAATTTAATGTCCGAGGGCTTAAATGAAAAAGAAGCTAAATTTCTAGCTGATTTGCAGCGGCTAGATGAGCAAAGCGTGCAAATTTTATACCGCCTAAAAAATGATAATGAAGGCTTAGAAATTTTAAAATTTGTAGAAATTTTTAACTACATAAAAAAGCTAAGTGCGAAAAAAACCTACTTTAAAAGCCCTAAAATCAAGCTTTTTGATATAGACTCTTGGCTTAAGAGCCTGCCATTTACGCCGACAAACGACCAGCTAAACGCGGTAAATGACATCAGAGACGACCTTGCTGCCACGCAGGCAAAAAGGCGCGTAATAATGGGTGACGTGGGAAGCGGCAAGACACTTGTTATCCTAGCGGCTGCTCTTAGCGTCTATCCGCAAAGTGCCATTTTGATGGCGCCAACAAGCATCTTAAGCGAGCAAATTTATAGCGAAGCAAAGAGGCTTTTGCCGCCTTTTATGAATGTGATGTTGGTGCGAAGTGGGGAGAAAAAGATAGACTTTAGCGGGGCAAATTTGATCGTTGGCACGCATGCGCTGCTCTTTCACGAGCTGCCAAACTCGCCGCTTGTCATGGTCGATGAGCAGCACCGCTTTGGCTCAAATCAACGCAAAAAGATAGAAGAGCTTGCCTCAAGCGAGGACGAGCGAGCAAATTTCGTGCAGTTTTCAGCTACGCCCATACCAAGGACGCTTAGTCTTATTCAGTCCGAGATCGTAAATTTTAGTTTTTTAAAGCAGATGCCGTTTAAGAAAAATATAATGAGCCAAATTTTAGGCGCTAGCGAGTTTGGCTTTTTGCTCGCTCACATCAAAAAGCAGCTTGCGGGCGGCTTTCAAGTAGCCATCATCTACCCGCTAGTTGAGAGTAGTGAGAGCTCAAACTACCAAAGTCTAAGCGAGGCGCAGGGCTTTTGGCTAAAGAATTTCAAAAATGTCTTCGTCACGCATGGCAAGGACAAAGAGAAAGAGGAAATTTTAAGGAGGTTTAGAGAAGAGGGCGAAATTTTGCTCTCAACTACGGTTGTTGAGGTGGGTATCTCGCTACCAAGACTAAATACAATAGTGATCGTGGGTGCTGAGAGGCTGGGGCTTGCCACGCTTCATCAGCTGCGAGGCAGGGTGGGGCGAAACGGCGGCGATGGATACTGCTTTTTATTTACCAAGCTAAAAGAGGCGCCTGCTAGGCTAAAGGAGTTTTGCGCGACAAATGACGGCTTTAAGGTGGCCGAGCTTGATCTGAAAAACCGCCAAAGCGGCGATATACTAAATGGTTTTTTTCAGCACGGAGCGACATTTAACTTCTATGACTACGAGGATGATATCACGCAGGCTGCAAAGGCTAGAGTGGCTGAGCTTAAAAATAACGCTCAAATTTGATCTTATGGGTTGTATTAAATTTATGGTAGATGATTGCTTTTGGCTAGGAGGATATAAATTTGCGTCAAATTTAAGATGAGGGCGCAAACTTTCATGGCTAGTTTTAAATTTGATAGAAAATGGCAACTATTACGTGGTTAATTTAGCTTTATCGCGATCGATCTTGTTTTTTCCAATATTGCTATTAATAAAAAGGTTGCTAACAAATCGGTCTAGAGCTACCATATCTAAATTTATCTTGCCTAGCAAAATTTAATCTTTCGCAGGCTCTTTTTAAAATTTATATGAAATTTGATATGGCGGGATAAATTTATCCTTTTTATCGCTCACTTCCAAACTCCCATATCATCACCAATTATATCGCTGTTGCCCTCTTTTTGACTAATCCAAACCCACTCTTTGACATTTTTAGTTATCCACTCGTTTTTAATGGCGTGTTTATAAACAAACAGACCCAAATTTGCCAAGTCATTTTCATTACCTTTTGCGTGAAAAGTATTTTTGTCAATCTTGATCAAGTCGCACTGCTTAGCAAGTTTGTCTAAATACTCATAGATCACGTCTAGCTTATACTTTTTCTCTCTTAAAACCTTTTCTTCATCGATCACGATCTTTGTGCCTAATAGTGGGTAAGCCATTGTTTTTCCTTTAAATTTATTTTGCATTTTAGCATTTATGGTTAGTAAATTTAAGTAGAAATTTTTAGATAAAACGACTATCTGCCCTTAAAAATTTAAGAGCAGATAAATTTAGAGTGGATAGGTGAGGCAGCAGTTTCTTTTTACTTCGTCGATGTAGCTTACGTTTAAATTTAGTCCGTAAAGCTGGCTTAAATTCTCACTTCTAATTATCTCATCAACCGTGCCAAATCCAACCTCGCCATCACCTTTTACAAGAGCGACATATCCGCCAAGAAGCACGGCAAAGTCAGGGTTGTGAGTAGTTAGCACGACCGAGTAGCCAAGCTCTTTTAGCCATTTTACGGTGCGTAGGAATTTATACTGGTTGCCAAAATCAAGCGCGCTCGTTGGCTCGTCAAATATGATCATCTTTGGCTGCGCAGCCATCGCACGAGCGATCATACACATCTGCTTTTGACCGCCACTCATCTGCGTGATGAAGCGCTCTTCGAGATACTCGATCTCAAGCTTTTTGGTGTAAATTCTAGCGATCTCTTCGTCCTCTTGGCTAGGTCTTGCAAAGATACCAAGGTGCGCCGCACGGCCCATCGTGATAAACTCAAGCCCTGTGTAGTCGTACTCAGTAACCTCGCTTTGCGCCACGTACGCCATGATCTTAGCGCGCTCTTTGTTGCTTAGGCTATCTACGTTTTTGCCATCAAGGAAAATTTCTCCAGAAACTGGCTTTAGTGAGCCGCTTATTAAGCCTAAAGTAGTTGATTTGCCAGCTCCGTTTCGACCAAGTATGGTTAAAATTTCCCCAGCGCCTATCTTTAAATTTACATTTTCTAGTTTGCCAGCCCCATTTGGGTAGCTAAAGTTTAAATTTCTAACTTCAAGCATCACGCAACCTTTTTATTTCGCCACAAGACCCAGACGAAAAATACCGTGCCGATAAAGCCAGTAAGTACGCCAAGAGGCACTTCGCTCACGCTTATGCTGCGCGCTAAAGTATCAACAAAAAGCAAAAATATCGCACCCATAAATATGCTTGCAGGCATGCTTTTTATGTTATTTGCGCCAACTAGCATGCGCGCTAAGTGAGGCATGAGAAGCCCCACCCAAGCGACTATACCGCTTATGCAGACACTGCACGCTGTAAGAAGCGTAGCGCAGATGATGATGACAGCGCGCTCAAAAGCCACATTTACGCCCAGTCTTGCCGCACTCTCGTCGCCAAGAGAGAGCAAATTTATACGCCAGCTCATGGCTATTAGCAAAATGGCGCAGATGATCATCACTGGAGCTACGTATATTAAGTTATCGCTATCAAGCTTAGCAAGGCTACCAAGCTGCCAATAAACGATGTCAGGTAGCTTTGTCTCAGGGTCTGCGACATATTTTAAAAAGCCGATTATTGAGCCCATGAGGCCACTTACGATGATACCAGAAAGAACCAGCATAAGCGTGCTCGCGCGCCCCATCATCTTAGGTATGGCTAGAGTGATAGCAACGGCTGCTAGGCCAAAGCCAAATGCAAAAGCCTGCACCCAAAATAGCGATAGATCAAAGATAATGGCAGTTGCAGCTCCCACGCAAGCACCAGCCGAGACGCCTAGAAGATCAGGGCTTACTAGCTGGTTTTTAAAGACGCCTTGATAGGCTGCACCACTCACGCTAAGAGCAGCTCCAACAAGGATGGCTGCGATGATACGCGGGATGCGTAAATTTTCTATCACGTTTGTGATGTTGCTAGCTGCACCCTCGCCGTAGCCAAAGCTGTGAGCTAGCACGCTAAAGACGTCGTTAAATGGTATGTAAAATCTACCAACGCCAAGTGCGACAAAGGCGCAAACAAGCGTTAGTAGAGCTAAAAAGATAACAACTATTGAAAAATTTGCGTTTTTCATAATCTTACTTGCTGCTACCGTCTGGATTTAGGCCTTTTAAGATATAGCCATACTCTGTGTCGGTAAGCTCGTGACCTAAGAACTCTTTATAAAACTCTTTTGTTTTTACTTTCATATCGACATCTTTAAATAGATCTGGTTGGATAGTTTTTGCTGCCCATAAAATTTGAAGTACGTTTTCAGCACCATATCTATCCCAGCTAAATACACCTTTTGGGTTGCCGTAAATTTTGCCTTTTTTAACAGCGTTTGAGCCAGAGAATGCAGGGTGCTCTTTTATCTTTTTGATCTGTGCGTCTGTGTCATTGCCGCCAACGATGATGATATCAGGGTTTGCATTGATGATCTCTTCAGCGCTAACTTCGATCATTGAACCCTCAGTATTGATAGCATTTACACCGCCACCTAGCTTTATCCAAGTGTTTTGGATGGTGTTTGTACCATCAACTTTTAGCAAATTTGCACCACCAAGAAGGTGAAGTATTTTTGGACGTTTAGCATCAGGGATGCTTTTTGTTCTTGCTGTTACAAACTCAGAGTTATCGTGGATTTTACTAGCAAGTTTTTCAGCTTTTTTTCTAGCGTCATCAGTGCCTATAACTTCAGCTGTTGCGTAGATGCTTTTTTCCATATCTGGGTAGTCTCTAAAGATCAAATTTACCGCGCTAAAGCCGTTTTTGATAAGCTCGTCTTGGTAGTTTTTGTTAGAAACTATGATAACATCAGGGGCAAGCTTAACTAGCTCTTCGATCTGAAGGTCTTTGCCGTTTAGTGCAGCTGGTAAATTTTTAAGTTTTGGATAGATGTGCTCAAACCACTTGTTGGTTTTGATCAGATCAGTTGTGGCTACAACCTTATCCATACCGCCAAGTGCTAGGATGATCTCGTTGTTTGCATTCCACAGTGCTGCGATCTTCTCAACTTTTTCTGGGACGCTTACTTTTACGCCTTGCATATCGGTTATGCTTCTTGCAGAGTCAGCAGCGCTTAGACTAAGAGCCGCAAAAAGTGAAGCAACAAGACCTATTTTAGCCACTTTGTGCATGAAATTCATTTGCATATTTTTTCCTTTTTTCGTGTGAAATAGTTTGATTGATATGTTACCGCTATTTACATTAATATTATGTAAAATTTGCATATACATTGTGAAAAATTTGCATATTTTTGTAAATTTCTATAAAACTAATAGGATAAATATTCTCCTTTTATTGATATATGTCATTAGTCACTATTTTGAAATGAGATAAACTTTCTCCTAAATTTTAAAAAAGGAGAATCAATGCGTGAATACAAAAGATACTGGCTCGCACTTGTTGCTGTGATGGTAGTTTGCTTTAGTATTTTAGGCTACTATGGCGTTGAGGTTTATAGAAATTCGCCTCCAGTTGTAAATTTTACTGACGAAAATGGCAAGGTCGTAATCGACAAAGAGAGTATCTATAAAGGTCAAGAGGCTTGGCAAAGCATAGGCGGTATGCAGGTTGGCTCTGTTTGGGGACACGGGGCATATCAAGCGCCTGATTGGAGTGCGGACTGGCTTCACAAAGAGCTAGTTGCCTTTTTAGAGATCAAAGCTGATGAAATTTATCATATAAAATACGCTGATCTAAATGACGAGCAAAAAGCAAATTTAAAGGTTTTGCTCAAAAAAGAGTATAGAGAAAATAGCGTAAAGGACGATAAATTTGTGCTAAGCGCTGATAGGCTAAAGGCAATAAGTCAAGTAGCTAGCGAGTATGCTGCGCTTTTTGGTAATGACCCTAAATTTAAGCCTTTAAGAGAAGCTTATGCGATGAAAGAAAATACGCTTCCAAATGCTAGCGACAGAGCTGATCTAAATAACTTCTTCTTCTGGTCAGCCTGGGCAACAGCGACAAACAGACCTGGTAGCGAGGCAACCTATACAAACAACTGGCCGCACGAACCACTAATCGATAACGTGCCAACAAGTGAGAATGTCTTTTGGTCGATTGCAAGCGTCGTGATACTTCTAGCTGGCGTTGGCTTCCTTGTTTGGTTTAGCTCATTTTATGGCAAAAAAGACGATGAAAAGCTTGAGCCTATCAGCGAAGATCCACTTAAAAAGCTAAATTTAACTCCGTCACAAAAGGCGCTTAAAAAGTATCTATTTGTCACGCTAGCGCTATTTGTATTTCAAATTTTAATAGGCGGCTTTACAGCTCACTACACAGTCGAAGGACAAGAATTTTATGGCATAAATTTATCAGCCTACATTCCTTATTCGCTTGCTAGAACGTGGCATATACAAGCTAGTATCTTCTGGATAGCGACCGGATTTTTAGCAGCTGGACTATTTTTAGCTCCTATCATAAATGGCGGCAAGGATCCAAAGTTTCAAAAGCTTGGCGTTGATCTGCTCTTTTACGCGCTACTTTTCCTTGTAGTTGGCAGTTTTGTGGGTGAATATTTAGCTATCGCAAACATCATGCCTATAAATTTAAGCTTCTGGCTTGGACATCAAGGATATGAATATATCGATCTTGGACGAGTTTGGCAGATCATTTTGTTTGTCGGTCTTGTCATCTGGATGCTTCTGCTTCTTCGTGGATTTGCAGGTGGGTTTAAAAACAAAGGCGATAAAAATTTACTAACTATCTTTGCTATGTCAGCGGTTGCGGTTGGCTTATTTTACGGAGCAGGGCTATTTTATGGTCAAAGAAGCCCGCTTCCAGTGATGGAGTATTGGCGCTGGTGGGTTGTACACCTTTGGGTTGAGGGCTTTTTTGAGGTATTTGCGACAGCATCACTTGCCTTTGTCTTTGTTTCTTTGGGTCTTGTCTCAAAAAGATTTGCGACATTTTCAACGCTTGCAAGTGCGTCACTCTTTATGATAGGTGGGATCCCAGGCACCTTCCATCACCTCTACTTTGCAGGCACTACAACGCCTATAATGGCTATTGGTGCAAGCTTTTCAGCGCTTGAGGTCGTGCCTTTGGTCTTACTTGGAGCTGAGGCGTATGAACACTACAAACTCCAGTTTGCTCAAAGCTGGGCTAAAACGCTTAAGTGGCCACTTTACTGCTTTATCGCAGTTGCCTTTTGGAATATGCTAGGCGCTGGCGTCTTTGGATTTTTGATAAATCCTCCGATTTCACTATTTTACATCCAAGGACTAAATACAACGCCAGTTCACGCACACACGGCACTATTTGGTGTTTATGGATTTTTGGCACTTGGCTTTGTTTGGCTTGTGGCTACTTATTTATTTAAAGGGCAAGAATTTGATGAAAATCTGATGAAAGTTGGCTTTTGGGGACTAAATGTAGGACTTATGCTAATGATCGTGCTTTCACTACTTCCAATAGGAATTTATCAAGCATTTGCAAGCTTGGAGCAGGGCATGTGGTATGCAAGAAGTGCTGAGCTTTTACAACAGTCACACTTGCAAAATTTAAGATGGTTAAGGATGCTTGGCGATACGATTTTAATAATCGGCGGCATCTGCTTCTTTGCTCAGCTTTTAAAATTTATGCTTAATAAAAAGGCTTAAATTTATGGGGGCGCTTTGCCCCTTTATTTAAGCTATCTTTTCATAAAATAGTGCAAATTTAAAGGATAGAAATGATGACATTTTTAAAGAGAATTTGCGTTACATTTGTCGTGCTTTTGCACCTATTTTTGGCGTTTTTGGTTGATTTTTCATTTCCGCACTACGCAAGCGTGCAGATAACTGGCGGCGACGTAAAACGCATGGATAAAGATGGTATAATAGACGCTAAAAACCCAGCCGATGGGCCTGTAAGAGATGTCTATTTTATCTACACAAAAGATGCGAAAAACGCTGAAAAAGTTATGGCATATAGAAACGAAGATACGGCGTGGGGCTTTCCATTTTATTTTAAATTTAACTCAGCCGACATCCAAGCCAAGGCTCAAGGCTTTACAAATAGCGATAAAAACGTCACTATCAAATACTATGGATATAGAATTTCTATGCTAAACGAGTTTAGAAACGCGATCTCGATAAAAGATAGCGGCACAAACACCAGCTGGCCTATCGCTAGCTACGTACTTTACTTTATCTTATTTATCTCGCTTGTTATCTGGATAAGAAAGATAAATAAGGCTTTTGCGCCAAAAGTTGAAAATTTAGAGACAAAAAAAGAGGCTCTTTAATGTAGGGGGCTTTATCAGCCCTTTTTGTTTATAAGATCAATGAGCCTAACATCTTCGCTTCTTACGATTAGGCTTTTTGGTAAGTTAAATTTAGCTATTACCTCGCACTCTTTCTCTCTCATCTGCCCATCGTCTTTTTCGTGATCGAAGCCTAAGATATGTAGCAAGCCATGTGTAAAAAGTAGCGCAGTTTCGGCATCTTCGCTGTGATTTAGCTCGGTGGCTTTTTCTTTTACCATATCTTTGTTTATGACGATTGAGCCAAGTGGGGCGTGGACGATGAGCTCAAGGGGAAAGCTTAAGACGTCGGTGGTTTTGTCTATACCACGCTCAGATCTATTTAGCTCTCTCATCTCATCTTTGTTGATAAAAATTAACTCAACTTCACCAGGTGTTAGATATGAGCAAATTTGATCTAAAATTTCAGGATAACTCTCTTCGCAAAGTATCATTTTTGGCTTGTCCTTAGTAAATTTTTGTATAATTTTAGCAAATTTAAAGGGCAAAATATGAAAAAAGCAGTTTGTATAATGAGCGGCGGTATGGATAGCACGCTTTGCGCTGTGATGGCAAAAAGGGCTGGATATGATGTAGTCGCACTTCATTTTGATTACGGACAAAGAACAATGAAGCGAGAAAAGCGCGCGTTTGACGAGATATGTGAGCGTCTTGGTGTGGTTAAAAAGATAAATTTAGACGTTAGCTTCATCGCTCAAATAGGCGGAAATTCGCTAACGGATAAGAGTCTGCAGATAAGAAAAGATGGCGTTAGCAAGGACGTGCCAAACACCTACGTGCCGTTTAGAAATGGCGTATTTATCTCTATCGCTGCTGCGCTTGCCGAAAAAGAGGGGGCGCAGGCGATCTACATAGGCGTGGTCGAGGAGGATAGCTCTGGGTATCCTGACTGCAAAGAGAGCTTTATAAAAAGCATAAACGAGGCGATAAATTTAGGCACGTCGGCTGATTTTTCTTGCGAGATCGTCACACCGCTTGTAAATTTAAGCAAGGCTGATATCGTCTCAAAGTCGCTTGAGCTTGGCTCACCAATAGAGCTTACATGGAGCTGCTACGAGAGCGAGGACGAGGCTTGCGGGCTTTGTGATAGTTGCAGGCTAAGGCTAAATGGCTTTAAAAAAGCAAACGCCGTTGATAAAATCCCTTATAAAAAGTGAAATTTGCCTTGAAATTTAAAAGCTAGCCACTATAAATTTAGTAGCTAGCCTAAAATTTATTCTAAATTTAGCTCGCTTATCTGCTTAGCAAGCTTCTCTTTGTACTCAGCTAGAGAGCTTTTTATGATATTTGCATAGTCATTTTGATTTACCAAAAGATACTCCTCTTTGCGTTTTACAACCGTGCTTAGCTCCTTGTTATTTACGCTTAAAGTGGTGCTTATATCGGCATTTAGACCAACTTTTACCGCACCAAGCGTTAAGTAAGTCCAAAGTTTTTCTATCTTTGCATTGACACTTATCGTATCCTTGTCTATTTCGTTTTCATTTTTTATGACCTGGTAGCCATTGCTTCTAAAGGCATCCTCGATGTGCGCCCTTACTACGCTAGTTGTCCTTTGTTTATTTTCTAAAATGACGTTCCATAGCCCTTTGCCATAGCTGTTTCTAGTTCTGCCGATGTATTTTTGTTTCTCTTTTGCGCTAACTTCATTTACATTGTGCTTGTATAAAGATGGGGTGCTTGCTTGTTTTGGGTCGTTTTCAAAGGCTCTCACATCTTTGACGCTTTCGATGTAAATTTTTGTCTTTTTGCTAATGCTTGAAGGTGCTTGCTCGTCTGGTAAGCTCACAAATATCCCCTTTGGAGCGCAGCCACAAAGCATAAAGGCAGCAAATACCACTAGTAATAAATTTTTCATTTTCATCCTTTAAATAAAATTTAAATGTAAATCGTTTTTTTTAAATTTTATTAACTCTTTGTGACAAAATTTCAAATTTATATTTTGATATCCATAATCATAAAACCTTAAATTTAATAACTAAAATTTAAATTTAACTTTTCTTGACTGCTATCAACCAAAATGGCTAGCCACCTAGGATAAAATCCGCTTAAATTTTTAAATTTACAAGGAGAAACAATGAAAGATATGAAGATGTTTTGCCATCAGTGCGAGATGAGCGCTGAGGATGGATGCGGTGCAAAGGGCCAGCCTATGGGCACCTGTGGCAAGAGTGACACACTAGCACTTTTGCAAGATACGATGGTTTTTGGCTTAAAAGGCCTTAGCGCATACCGCCACCACGCACACGAGCTTGGCGCTGATACTAGCAACGTTGATCGCGTTATGGCTGATACGCTTTATTTCACGCTTACAAACTCAAATTTCAACTTCAATGAGCACATCAAGCAGCTTCTTGAAGTAGGCGGTGCTGGCGTTGAGGTGATGAACCTACTAAGCGAGGCTCACACGGCTAAATTTGGCATCCCAACACCAGTAAAAGTGAGCCAAAACAAGGTCGAGGGCAAGGCGATCTTAGTAAGCGGACACAATTTGCACGCTCTAAAAGCACTACTTGAAGCGACAAAAGATAAGGGCATCAACATCTACACTCACTCAGAGATGCTTCCAGCTCACGGATACCCAGAACTACGCAAGTACAGCCACCTAAAAGGCAACGTCGGCAAGGCGTGGTTTGACCAAACTAAGCTATTTAACGAATTTAAAGGCGCGATACTAATGACCACAAACTGCATCGTGCCACTACGCTCAAACTGCACATACGCTGATAGGCTATTTGGCTACTCGATCGCAGGCACAAATGGCGTAAAACACATCGAAAACGACGACTTCACACCACTTATCGAGTGCGCACTAGCCTGTGGCGACGTTAGCGGCTTTGATAGCGACGAGAGCCTAGTAACTGGCGGCCACTACAAGACTATCCTAACTTTAGCCCCTCAAATTCTAGACGCGATCAAGACTGGCAAGATCCGCAGATTTTTCGTGATCGCTGGCTGTGACGCGCCTGGCAAGGGACGTGAGTACTATAGAGAGCTAGCTGCTAGCCTTCCAAAAGACTGCGTGATACTTACTTCAAGCTGTGGTAAATTTAGATTTAACGACATTGACTTTGGCAACGTCCCAGGCACCGAGCTACCACGCTACATCGACCTTGGTCAGTGCAACGACAGCAACGGCGCGGTAAAAATCGCCCTTGCGCTTAGCGAGGCAACAGGCATCGCAGTAAATGACCTACCAGTTTCTATCGTGCTAATGTGGATGGAGCAAAAAGCGGTCATCATCTTGCTAGCGCTATTTAGCCTTGGTATCAAAAATATCAACGTAGGACCTAGCTTACCTAAATTTTTCAATGAAGAGATCATAAATTTCTTAGTGGATAAATTTAACGTTAGACCAATTAGTGGCGACGCGCAAGCTGATCTAAAATATTTCTTAGGTGAGTAAAAAAACTGCCAGGGCTTAGGCTCTGGCTCTAAATTTAAAAGAGTCCGCTTTGCTCTTTGCTTTGACTTAAGCTATCAAGCAGATCCTCTTTTTTGCAAAGCACAAGGGCATAGACGAAATTTTGCAGCTCTTTTATTTCGTCCAAATTTTCATAAAAAATGGCGTTTTCAACCTTTAGCGTGCTATCTTTTGGCAGGCAAAATTTAAGCTCGCTTTCGCTGAAATTTCGCCTTAGAAATATACTTTCAGTTAAAAATAGCTCCTCGTCTTCTTCAGCTATCACCGCTCTAAAGCTACTTCCAAAACCAACTGGCTTAAAGTCTTTGTCGATAAAGACTGGGTCAAAGTGCGATGAAATTCTGCTCTCTGTCACTTTAAAGCCGATATTATTTTTCTTAAGATAGCCAAGAAGTCCGCAAAACATCCCAGCAAAAACCCTTGGAATGCTTAAATTTTGATAGTATTTGTCATCGTAAATGAGCGTTGTAAAAAAGATCGAGCTTGGATTTAGCACGCTTATGTTTGTGTCAGTCCAGGCCGTCTCGTAAAGAAGCGAGAGCCTTTGAAGTATCCTCGTATCGTCGCTAAAAAATGTGTCAAACAAATTTGCATGGAAAATTTTATAAAAAAGCTCGGTTAAATTTTCAGGTATGACATGGGCGTTTTTTTCAAGGTGCGACTTCTCTAAAAGCGCTTTTATAAAGGGATTGACCGCGCAAAATTTGATATTTTTGTGGATCGCCTCAAAGCGCATGAGCTTGATGATAGCCGTTTGCAGGCTTGCTACCTTGATAAAGGCTATCTCATCGTCGCTTGGCGTGATGTCATCTTCACTGATGATAGCATAGGCACCTTGCTTTATCGCAGGTGCGATCTGATCGCTTTGCGTGGCGATGAGAGCGTAGCCTCGTTTTATATTTTTAGCCTCAAACGCGAAGCTAGTCACGCTTGAGATGCTTGGGTTGTTTAAAATTTGCCCATTTATTATGTGGGTTAAATTTTCTATCGTCATTTAGCCAACGATCGCGCCGTTTTTGACCTTGCCCTGCGTGCCAAGAAGCGTTAGCGAGCCGTCTGATGCGCTTAGGATCATGCCTTGTGAGACATATTTTTTCATCATCGTTCGCTCTTTTAAATTTGCTAAAACGCAAACTTGCTTGCCCACAAGCGAGCTAGGCTCGTAGTATTTGGCGATGCCTGATAAAATTTGACGTGGCTGCTCCTCGCCAAGATCTATCTTAAATTTAAGCAGCTTCTCGCTACCCTCAACCCTCTCACACTCAAGCACTTCGCCTACTTTTATCACAATTTTGGCAAAGTCATCGATGCTAATGATACCTTCTTCTTTTTTCTCCTCTTTTGGCTCAGCTTTTGCCTCTTTTTTTGGCTCTACTTTTGGCTTGCTAGCCTCGCCCATTAGCTCTTTTTCTATCCTTGGGAAGAGTGGCTCAGTGGCTTTTGCCACAAAATTTGAAATTTCATTTTTTAATACAAGGCTATCGTAAGAAGCCGTATCTATGCTAAAGCCAAGCGTGTCAGCTATCTTGGCGCAAGTTTTTGGCATAGCTGGGCTAAGCAGTATCGCCACTTTTGCAAGTAAATTTGCGCAAAGTGCCACAAGCGCGTTTGCTTCGTCACTTTTGCCGGCTTTTACAAGTGACCATGGCTCATACTTCGCAACGGCTGCGTTTGCCAGAGTTACAACCTTCCAAAGATCCTCTAAGTAGCGGTTTGTCGCTAAATTTTCTAAATTTTTAATCGCCTCATCAAGATAGCTCTTCGCCTCATCAAGCTCGGCTTTATGAAATTTGATCACATCTTTTGAGTCAATTTTATAGTCGCTATACTTTGCGCTCATGCCTACTATACGGCTTAGCAGGTTGCCAAGTCCGTTGCCAAGCTCTGAGTTTATGCGCTCGATCAAGGCTTTTTGGCTGTAGTCGCCATCTTGTCCAAACGGCACCTCTCTAAGCAAAAAGTATCTGAAATTTTCAAGTCCATAAGCGTTTGCAACCTCTCTTGGGTTGATGACGTTGCCCTTGCTTTTACTCATCTTTTCGCCATCTATCGTCCACCAGCCGTGCGCTGCGACGTGTTTTGGTAGTGGCAAGCCAAGGCTCATCAAAAATGCCGGCCAATAAACTGCGTGAAAACGCAAAATATCCTTGCCGACGATGTGTGTCGTATGCGGCCAAAAGTCCATTCTAGCGTTATCTCTTGAGTATCCTAGTGTTGTTAAGTAGTTTATGAGTGCGTCAAGCCAGACGTACATAACGTGCTTGTCATCGTTTGCGCTCTTTGGTAGCTTTATACCCCAGTCAAAGCTCGTTCTTGTCACAGAGAGGTCTTTTAGTCCGCCCTTTACAAAGCTTACGACCTCGTTTTTCTTGCCCTTTGGGATGACGCAAAGCTCGTCGTTTTCGTACCATTTTAAAAGCGCGTCTTCGTATTTTGAAAGCTTGAAAAAGTAGCTCTCTTCTTTAACTAAAGATGTCACGCGGCCGCAGTCTGGACAGCGGTTGTCCTCAAGTAGGTCTCTTTGGTTAAAAAATGTCTCGCAGCTAACGCAGTAAAAGCCCTCGTACTCGCCCTTGTATATATCGCCGTTTGCTTGCATCTTTTCAAAGACATTTTGCACGGTTTGCTTGTGCTCTTCGTCGGTTGTCCTTATAAAATGGTCGTAACTTATCTCAAATTCATCCCAAAGCGATCTAAATTTCGCACTGATCTCGTCTGCGTACTCTTTTGGCGTCTTGCCTCTAGCGCGAGCTGCTTGCTCGATCTTTTGACCATGCTCGTCTGTGCCAGTCATAAAGTAGGTCTCTTTGCCTTGCAAGCGGTTAAATCTAGCTAACGTATCAGCGATGATGGTCGTGTAGGCGTGGCCGATGTGTGGCACGTCATTTACGTAATAAATCGGAGTGGTTATATAAGCTTTTTCTTTCATATTTTTCCTTTAAATTTAAAAATCAAATCCGCCGTCACTGCCGGTGTTGCCTTTTGACATCGAGTTGTAGCAGCTATTTACATACTCTATCCTCGTCTCGCAGTCAAAAAATGCCTCGCAGTTAAAACAGCTTTTGCGACCTTTTTGCTCTTGGCACTCTTGCATGATTTTAGCCTTTTGTTTTAGGGCTAGCTCAAATGCGTCAAGTGGCTCGTTTGCTTGTGCTTCTTGCATTATTTTTGCTCGTAAAATTTATGCAAAAGAGAAATTTCATCACGTGAGCCAAAGAAGCAAGGCGTAGTTTGGTGAATTTTTTCTATTTTTATATCAAAAAGTGTTTGATTTTTGCCGTTTGAGGTTGCGCCCTTTGCGTTTTCATATATAAAGGCAAAAGGGAGCACCTCAAAGACAACCCTTAGCTTGCCGTTTGGATGATCGCTCGTTGCAGGATAGCTAAAAAGGCCGCCGCCTTTTAGTAAAATTTGATGCAAGTCGCTTACCATCGCACCAGAGTATCTTAGCCTGTAGCCCTCGTTAAATAGCTCGTTTATGAAATTTCTATGTGTTTGGCTCCAACCTTTTTGCGTAGCCCCTGTGGCGTTTAGCTTGCCTTTTTCTTTTAGCTCAAGCTCTTTTACAAATTTAAACTCGCCATCTTTACCAAGCCTGTAAAATTTAGGCAAAGCTCCCTTTTTCTCAGCAATTACAAGTTCAAGCCTTGGACCATATATGCTGTAAGCTGCGGCTATTAAATTTTCTGGTTTTACCTCGTCTTCGTAGATGCCAAAGATCGAGCCAACGGCGAAATTTACATCAACTAAGCTTGAGCCATCAAGTGGATCGTAAGCGATGATAAATTTAGCATTTTTGTTTATCTCAAGCTCGTCCTCTTTTTCTTCGCTAATTAGCGCTTTTACGCATGAAAGCTGCTTAAATTTAGCTGTGATGATCTCGTCGCTTTTGACGTCAAGCTTTAGCTGGGTGTCGCCTGTTGCATTTTCGTGAGTTGTGTAGCCAAGATCGGCGTATTTTATGACCTCGCTTATCTCTTTTGCGATATCTTTAATTGTGTTAAAAATTTGGTTTAGTTCTTGCATTATACAGCCTTTGCATTTTTGATTATCCACGCACAAATGGCGTCTACATCGTCTAAATTTAGATTGGTGATCTCGTATGGGATCTGCTTTTTATAAGTAGCGATCGCGTCTGAAAAGCTAAGATAAGCTTCATCTATCTCGCCTTTAAAGACGCTTAGTCTTGGCAGTGGTAGCGTCTTTAGCCCCTCGACTAAGAGCATGTCAAACTCGCCGATCATCCTTATGACCTCGTCTATGCTTTGCGAGCTTTGCGAAAAATAAGTCGTTCTAGTCGGACTCATCACGACTACGTCGGCTCCTGCCTGGGAAAATTTAAAGCTATCCTTGCCTTCAACATCAAATTTGGCCTTGTCGCCTGGGTCGTGCTTGACCACAACGACCTTTAGCCCATCATCTATAAATTTTTTTGCGACTTTTAAGATAAGCGTCGTTTTTCCACTATTTGAAGGGCCAGAAAAAGCAATGGCAAGTCTTTTCATAAGAGCCTTTTTCGTTAAAATTTCTTGCGATTATAGCTCATATTGGCTTTAAAATTTATGAGTGAAATTTAAAAAATAAAATGCTAAAATGCGAGAAAATTTAACCTTTTAAGAGATTTTTATGAGAAAATTTACACTATTTTTTGCATTTATTTTGATGATATTTGGCTGCGCTAGCGAAAAAGTGATTGTGCATGAGCCACTAAAAAATGAGCTCTTAGCCTACACAAGCAAGAGCGAGATCATCGATGGCACCGATAGAACGCTTATAATCGCAACCTATCTAAATCCAATATATAACTCAAATTTAGACGAGAACAAAGAGCACTTTTTAGTAGCCATAAACCCAAAAGAGCACGCACAAAATTTAACCAACATAAAGGTAAATGGCGACTCAAATGCCACAAATGCAAGGCTGCTTGCTGACAATGACGAGATGCTTAAATTTGCTGGATTTTCTATGCCTTGGGCGGTCTATTATGAAGTGACCGCACCAAGTAAGCAAAGCGATGACCTTGCGCTTAGTTTCGAAATTTATCAGTCAAAGCAGGTTTTGTTAAATTTTCGAAAAGTTGCGAAATCTTTATACTGGAACCAGTAAGCGCCCTATAGATCACGTAGTTTGCAAGCACCTTCTTGCCGTAGTTTCTAGTCTCTGCAACAGGGACAAATTCTAGCGATAAAAACGGCTCAAATTTTCCCTCTTTAAACATATCATCTCTTGTGATGAGCTTTTTGGTAAATCCGATACCGCCGTTATATGCGTAGGCTGTAAAGAGCGGATGAAAAAGAAATTTATCAAGGTAGTTTAGGTGGTGATTTGCAAATTTAAATGCAACATCAGTTTTAAAAAGATCGTCTTGGTCAAAATTTGGAATTTTTAGCTCTTTTTTGCCGATCGCATTTGCAAGAAATGGCATAAACTGCATCATGCCAAGGGCGTAAGAGGTCGAGACGACGCTTGGGATAAAGAGGCTCTCTTGCCTTGCTAGCGCGTATATCATCGCTTTGCGCTGTGACTCTATGCCCTCGAGCTCAGGCGAGTTTGGCATCAAAAAGTACTGCTTCTCCCAGCCATGCGCCTTTTGCATAAAGTATGCGTATGCGCCGATGCTCTCGTTTGTGTAAAATCTCATCGCAAATTCGCTTGCCTGCGTGCCGTTCATATCCTTTGCAAGGGCTGCGGTTTTGTTCCATAAAAATGGATCGCTTACATCAAAATTTTCGATATTTTGCTTGCTAGGCCTTGGCACGATCACCTCAAGTGGCTCGCCACCGACCAAATCTCTTGCATAAAGTGAGTAGATATTTGCATCTTTGCTAGCACTTAGCTCTTTTAAAAAGCTCTCATTTTTGCTTATCTGATAGAGCCAAAAGGTCGCATTATCCCTTTGCCAAGCCCTATCAAAAGTGCTTTTGGCTCTTGTGAAAAAGCTAAATGCAACGTCATTTTGACCAAGCAAGATAGCGTTTAGCCCAAGCGTAAATGCGTCGCTTTTTTCAGTGACAGCTGGATCTATGTTAAGTAAATTTCTTCTAAAGCTTTCATATTTTTTATTAAACACGACGTCGTTTAATAAATTTGTAAAGCCCTTTTGCATGTAGAGCTTGTTCATAAAATTTGCTTCAAAGCTTGCGCTAAAAAGGGCATTTTTACTTTGTGGGTTTGAAGCGTTAAAAAGCTCTAAAAAGCTCTTTGTATCGTTTAAATTTACAAATGCCTGAGCTGGATTTACTTCATTCAACGCAAGTAAAATTTTGGCTTTTTCTGGATTTGTGCTTGCAAGATTTGCCGCTAAAATTTCACGAGTTTGGTTATCAAGCTTTAGAGAAAAGCTCATCGTTGTTAGTAAATTTTGGCAAGCCAAGCTAGCACTTGTGATGTTGCTTGCGTTTATGCCAGGACATTTGCTAGGGGCTGCTTTTGGAGGTAAAATTTTGTTGATTGATTTTTGAACTAAGCCACTTTTTCTAAAAATGTCGCGTGAAAGCTCAACTATCTGCTCTTTTGTGTAGCTACCCTCGTTTATAAGGCGGTTTATATAGTAGTCTTTTGCAAGGCTTTTTGGCTCGTTTTTTAGCTCCTCGTAGGTGTAAATTTTAGCTAAAAGAGCAACGCAGGCTAAAGAGAGGATACTAAAGTGACGCAGCAAAAACAAATAAAAGCCTTATTAGAAATTGACTTAAAAATTGAAGTGCCAAAAGCACGATGAGTGGGGCAAAGTCGATGCCGTTAAATTCTGTTTTTATATAGCGTCTAATGAAGCTATAAACAGGATCAGTCAGTCTGTAAAGTAGCTGCACGATCGGCGAGCTAGGATCAGGCTTGACCCAGCTAACAAGCGCTGCTGCGATGATGATCCACGTATAGACATTGACGATGATGCTTAAGATGTTTGCGATCGCTGTAAATAGTGTCGAAAGTATCATTTTTGCTCCTAGATTAAAATTTTGCCTAGATCATCTTTGATCAGCGGATAGAGCTCGCTTAGCTCAGGGCCATGAAGGTCGTTTGTAAGCAGCGCACGTAGCGGCATGAAAAAGTTTTTACCTTTTAAATTTGTAGCGCTCATAAGCTCTTTTTTAAACTCATCAAATGTTTCGCACGCTTTTAAATTACGAGCTGCTTCTTTTATGATCTCAAATTCGTTTTTATACTCATCTGGAGCTATTTTTGGTGAGTATATAGCCTCTACTTTTGCCTTTATCTCAGGCACTAGAGAGCTCTCTTGAGTGTAAAATTTAACTAGCTCAACCTTACTCTCATCCACGCCAAAGATCTCTCTTATGCGCTCTTTTGAGGCAAGTTTGATGTGCTCTCTATTTATCTGCTCAAGCTTTTTCACGTCAAATCTAGCGGGCGAGCGTGAAATTTTGGTTATATCAAACCACTTTACTGCATCTTCTATCGTAAAAATTTCAGTTGGAGTTTTGTTGCCAAGAAGTATCAGATAGTTTGCGATCGCCTCAGGCAAAAATCCCTGTTCAAAGAGCCATTTTACGCTTGATTCGTTCTCGCGTTTGCTCATTTTTTTGCCCTCTATATTTAAAAGGATAGGCAAATGCGCATAGTTCATCTTGCCGGTGTAGCCAAGTCCCTCGCGTATGAGGTCTTGCTTTGGTGTGTTGCTCACGTGATCCTCGCCGCGTATGACAAAGGTGACGCCTTCTAGCATATCATCAACCGCGCAGGCGAAGTTATAAGTTGGAGTCTTATCCGCTCTCATGATGACAAAGCTATCAACTGCGTCTGGCTCGAAGCTTAGCTCGCCTTTGATCGCATCTGTAAAGCTCATCGTGCGTGTTGGTTTTTTCATGCGGATGACAAATGGCTTCTCGCAGTTTAAAACTTCAGCGTCGCTTAGCCTCTCGCATGTGCCGTCATATCTATATGCCACGCCTTGCTCTTTTGCTTTTTGCTTTTTAGCTTCGAGCTCTTCTTCTGTGCAAAAGCAGGCAAAGGCCTTTTTGTCGATGAGTAGCTTTGATGCAAGCTGTCTGTGGAATTTTAAATTTTCACTTTGGATGTAAATTTGCTCTGGTTTTATGCCAAATTTGCTCAAAATTTCTAAGATATCTTTCTCTTTTCCTTCGATATTTCGCTCTTTGTCGGTATCTTCTATGCGTAAAATAAAGCCACTTTTATCTTGCAAAGAACAAATATAGTTGAAAATAGCAGCACGTAAATTTCCTATGTGCATATCTCCTGTTGGAGAGGGTGCAAAACGATACATAAGCTCATTCCTTACGTTAAATTTGAAGTTTGGATTATAACACTAGCTTGATAAATTTAAAGTTATGTAATTTTAAATTTTTAGGCTAAGCAAAGCATATTTTTTATAAAATCCGCACGAAAATTTAACTATAAACAGGAGAAAGAATGAGTTTTATCAGCGAATTTAAAGAATTTGCGATGCGCGGAAATGTCATAGATATGGCAGTGGGTGTTGTTATCGGTGGAGCATTTGGAAAGATTGTCTCATCACTGGTTGGCGATATTATCATGCCAGTGGTTGGCGTTATAACAGGCGGTGTAAATTTCACTGATCTTAAGCTAACACTAAAAGAAGCTGCAGAAGGTGCGCCAGCTGTTACGATAAACTATGGCTCATTTATACAAACAATGGTTGATTTTTTAATCATTGCGTTTTGTATTTTTTGCGTCATCAAAGCTTTAAATACACTTAAAAACAAACTACCAAAAGAAGAAGAGGCAGCTCCTGCAGAGCCTGAAACTCCAGCTGATATAGCACTTCTGACTGAGATCAGAGATCTTCTAAAAAAATAAATTTTTTAATCAAAGGGAGAAAGCTCCCTTTGAAATCCGTTAAATTTTGTCCTATTTTTTATGCTAAAATGCTTTTTTATCTTAAAAGCGAGTAAAATATGATAGAACAAATCCCATTTTTCCAAGGCCTTGACGCAGAGGACCTAGCTAAACTTGAAGCAATCAGTGTTGTTAAAAAATATAAAAAAGGCGAGTTTTTATTTATAGAAGGCGAGGAGCCAAAGTGGCTTACGTTTTTGATAACTGGCTCAGTTAAGCTTTATAAAACTACGGCAAATGGCAAGGAAATTTTTATCCATCAGCTTGCACCTATGAATTTTGTAGCTGAAGTCGTAAATTTTGAAAATATCCCTTATCCAGCAAGCGCCATTTTTACTATCTCTGGCGAGGTTTTAAAGATAAATTATGAAAAATTTGAAGCACAATTTTTAACAAAGCCAGAAATTTGCATGAAATTTCTAAAATCAATGGCTCAAAAGATAAGGATCACTACAAATTTACTCCACCAAGAACTAATACTTAGCTCTGAAGAGAAGGTGGCTAGGTTCATTCTAGATCATGAAGATCTATTTAATGAACTAAAGCATACAAAAATTTCATTAATACTCAATATGACTCCAGAAACTTTTTCGAGAATTTTAAATAAATTTAAAACAAATGGTTTGGTAAAACTTGATGAGAAGAACCAAATTCTAGAGAAAAATGTAGGTGGGCTACAAGAAATTTATTCTTATTGAAAGTTAATATCAAATAAATATTTTCATTTACTTAAAGAAAAAATTTATATATTTTTGGATAGTATTCGTCTAAAATTTTCGTAAAAATTTACGATATATTGATAAATTCAGGAGGAAATTTTGGCTGAAGTTAAGAAGAAATTTTTTGTTTGGTCATCTGTGATAATAGGCATCGTAATCGGCCTTATCGCTTCTATGGGCATAGCTGATGCACTTCATGCGACTGGTAGCGGATTTGTCTGTACCATGTGTCACACGATGGATCCTATGAATGCTGCATATCATGAAGATGTACACGGCGGCAATAACAAGCTTGGCATAAAAGCTGAATGTTCAGCCTGTCACCTAAATCATACAAGTGCCTATACCTATGTACTTACAAAACTTAAAGTATCGATAAATGATGGCTATAAGACATTTTTTACAGATACAGACAAGATCGACTGGCGTAAAAAACGCGAGCATGCATCTCACTTTGTCTATGATAGTGGTTGTATGACTTGCCACTCAAATTTAAAAAATGTTATTCAAGCTGGTAAATCATTTTTGCCACATAGAGATTATTTCGTTCTTGGAAATCCTAATAAAAAATCATGTGTTGATTGCCATGAGCATGTTGGTCACAAAAATTTAGGACTACAAATGGATAAATTTGAAGCAATTAAAAAACAAGAAAACAATAAAACCAAGTAAGGAGGAGAGATGTTTAAAAAGTCGCTAATGTTATTAGCCTGTCTAATGTCTTTTGGCTTTGCCGCAAACATGGATGCAAATAAATCTGACGCTTTAAACCTTAATGTTGTAAAAAACATTAAAGTTGCTCACAAAATGTCAGACTTATCAAAAAGCTGTGTTGAGTGCCACGCTAAAGAGACACCCGGCATAGTTGCCGATTGGAAAAATAGTCGCCACGCTCACGTTGGCGTAAGTTGTATGGATTGCCACTCTGTAAATGCAGATAATCCTATGGCTTCAGTTAAGGTGCATCCAAAAGATTCTAACAACCATGTTTCAATGCTAGTTAGCCCAAAAACTTGTGCTAAGTGCCACGAAAACGAAGTTGATGAACTAGTAAAGAGCGGTCACGCAAGAGCTGCTATGCAAATGTATGCTAATCCTGCAATGGTGAAACTAATGTATCACTATGAGGGAGCAGATCATCCTGACTTTAAAATGGCTCCAGATGCCACTGGTTGTTCTCAGTGCCACGGAACCGTCATCAAACTAGACGCTGATCACAAACCTACAAAAGAGACTTGGCCAAACTATGGTATAGGCAATGTTTATCCAGATGGTGGCGTAGGTAACTGTAAATCATGTCACAGCGCGCACACATTTAGCGTAGCTGAAGCTAGAAAACCAGCTGCTTGTGCATCTTGCCACCTTGGACCTGATCACCCAGATATTGAGATCTTTAACAACTCAATGCACGGACATATCTATAACAGTGAAGCTCACAAATGGAACTTTGATGCTGCTCCTGATACATGGGATGTACCAGACTTTAGAGCTCCAACTTGTGCAGCTTGCCACATGAGTGGTGTTGGTGAAACAACAACAACTCACAACGTTTCAAGAAGACTAAAATGGAACCTATGGGGCATCAGCAGTAAGCTAAGAACAGCTGGTGATGAACAAGCTGCTGCTATTTACGAAAAAACTGGCAAACTAAACATAGGAACACCTCTAGCAGGTCACCCAAGTGGCGATCCTGAAAAAGCACGTGCTGAGATGAAACTAGTTTGTAAAGCTTGCCACTCTACAACTCACACAGATAACTTCTTCATTATGGGTGATAAACAAGTAGAGCTTTATAACGTTTATAGCGCTGAAGCAACTAAGATGCTTGAAGAGTTGAAAGCTAAAAACCTACTACTAGAAGATGCTTGGTCAGATGAATTCCAAGATGTCTATTATCATATGTGGCACCATGAAGGTCGTCGTATGAGACAAGGCGCTCTAATGGGTGGCCCTGACTACTCACACTGGCATGGTGTATTCGAAGTTAAAAATGATATAAGAAAACTTCGCAAGATCTACAAAAAAAGAATGGAATCTGGTAAAGTAGAGTAATGCTTTTTAAGGTGGGAGATTTTCCCACCTTTTTATTTTTAAATTCCAAAATTTTATCTTTTAGTTATTATCCTAAAGCAAATACCTTTTAACAATTATTTTTATAAATTTAAATCATAAAATCATACGGCTTAGCACTACAAATTGTTCTAAATAATTAATAAAATCTATAATGTAAATTTAAAAATATAAAATATAATCTTTGTTTTTAAGGAGATATTTTGGGACTTTTTCGGATTATTATTGGGGCATTTATCTTTAGTGTTTTTACAAATTTATACTCATACAAACGTTTTATAAAAAAGGTATCTTTTTTTACTCCACATCTTAAAAAAATTCGCATATTTTTCTATATTATTAGCGCGCTTGAGTTTGTATTTGTTCTTCAATTAAGATTTTCTTTTTTAAATATAGAGCTATATTTGATAGCAGGAACTCTCATTGGTTTTTCACTATTTTTATTTGGTGTTAGTTTATTTTATGATGTTGTTAGATGCATTTGTTCAAAAGCTCATTTTAATCCCACAAGACGAAAATTTATTAAATTTTGCTTTGATGTGACATTTGTTGTTTTTATAGTTGCTTGCTTTTTAAAAGGAATTTTTAACGCACTTACTCCGCCAAAAATTAGACAAATTAGTATAAAAATAAAAAATTTACAAAGCGATCTAAAAATAGCCATGATAACAGATGTGCATATTGGTGAGTTTTTGCAAAAGGACTTTGTTGCTGAGCTTGTAAAAGAGATAAATTTGGCTAGGCCAGACCTAGTGGTGATAGTTGGCGACTTGGTTGATATGAGAGCTGAGCTTATCGGCGATTTTTTAGATCCATTAAAAAACCTTAAAAGCACCTATGGCACCTTTTATGCCCCTGGCAATCACGAATACTACCATGGAGTTGATGGGATATTAGAAAAAATTCGCGCTCTAGGCATTAGGGTGCTTGGCAATAAAAATGAAAAAATAGCTGGCATAAATTTAGCTGGGGTCTATGATCTAGCTGGCATAAGATTTAAAAATTTAGAGCCAAATTTAGACGAAGCACTAGCTGGACGCGACCCAAATTTGCCGACCATCCTACTCTCTCATCAGCCAAAATTTATAAGAACTATGCAAAAAGATGTCGATCTAGTCCTTTGCGGTCACACGCATGCTGGACAAATTTTCCCTTTTAGTATCCTAGTTTTGCTGGATCAGGGTTTTTTACATGGGCTTTATAAGATTAATGATAAAATGCAAGCTTATGTTAGTAGCGGTGCAGGATTTTGGGGACCTCCGGTTAGGATATTTGCTCCTAGTGAGATCGCTATTTTAAATTTAAGTAAGGAATAAAATGAACAAGGACAATCTCTTCTCTCAAATTTTTGGTAAAGTTGCAAAATTAAATTTTTTCAAACCGCTTCAAGAGCTTATCAACTCCTTTTATGTAAAGCTATTTAAGATCGACATGAGCGAGTTTAAGCCATCAAATGAGTATAAAAATTTAAACGAACTTTTCACCAGAGAGCTCTTAAAGCCAAGAGAATTTGACGCAGCAGATGAGATATTTATAAGTCCTGTTGATGGCACTTGCCTTAGCTTTGGCACTACAAAAGAGCTAGAAGCTTTTAGTATAAAAGGTATGAATTACGGTCTAAAGGAGCTTTTAGGGCAGGGCGAGCTTGAGGGCGAGTTTGACTTTGCAAACATCTATCTTAGCCCAAAAGACTACCATCACTATCATGCGCCTTGCGATATTACGATAAAAAAAGCGGTCTATATCCCTGGTAAGCTTTACAGTGTGGCGGTAAAATGGCTTGGCAAGGTCGATAGCCTTTATACTAAAAACGAGCGTGTGGCGCTACTTTGTGAGATGAAAAATGGCAAAAAACTTTGGCTAGTTTTTGTGGGCGCGCTAAACGTTGGCAAGATGAAATTTTGCTTTGATGAACGCATTCAAACAAATGCTATGGCAAATTTTACGCAAATTTATGAGTATGAAAATTTACATATCAAAAAGGGTGAGCGCCTTGGAAATTTTGAGCTTGGCTCAACTATCGTCATACTTAGCGAAAAAGATGCGATCGAATACAACCTCTTTGAAAACAAAGAACTAAAATTTGCTGAAGCTATCGGAATATTGAGGAAATATTCTTAAAAATATATACTTATTTTGTGTCAAAATAAGTATATGGATGGTGACCTTTCCGGTTAGACTCTTCTGGTGGACTCATATAGTCGCCATAGTATAAACGCAAAACAGGATCATATTTTTTTATGATCATTAGCTCATAATTTTCAAATTTGTGTAGCACATATTCGTTAAAGTCGGTTTTACTATATACCTCTTTTGAGCCGCTCGAATAAATTCCTATAAGGTTAATATCTTTGTTTTTTTTTGCTTCGTCAATCAATGTTTCTATTTTTGACAAAATGCTACTTTTAGTAATTATAAATTTATAAAATAAAAGTTTTGGAAAATTTGTAAAAGCTTTTATAAAATTTCTACTCTTTTTGCCAGCTTTGTTAAATGTATAAAAGCTTGTAAAGGAAAGTGCATGAACTAGTTTTTTTTGTGTTTTCATCCAATTGTCAGGTGAATCTACTATATTATCTAGTGGAAAAATATCTATAAAAATACCAAAACTTTTTGGGTGAGGTCTTAAATCATCTGAAGTTAATTTTCCTATAAATCTTTTTGAACAAAGTTTTGCAAAATTAAAAATATAATCATCCTTGTAAAAGTCCAATACATAGTAGTCATCAGATTTTTTTAGAATTTTTATTAATTTTTCATAGTTTTCCCTTGTCATAAAGATATCAAAATCATCGTCCCATGGGATAAAGCCATTGTGTCTAACTGCGCCTATTAGAGTGCCATATGCAAGAGAATATTTTATGTCATTTTCCAAGCAAATTTTATGAATAAAATTTGCCATTTCAAGCATTATGCTTTTTGCTTCTTTTATTGAAATCTCTCTCATTTTAAAGTCTTTATTTTAAAATTTAATTCGTTTAAATCATCCATATCATCAATCTCTGCAACTAGATTATTATCTATATCTATAAATCCCATATTTATGTTGCAAAGAGTATCTAGTATCGCATTGTCATAGTATTTTTTAGGGTCCAAAAAAGACTCTTCACCTAAACTCTCTATGTGTTTTTTTATGATTTCGGCATCTTTTTTTAAAAAAAAACTTATACCAAGTAGAGATGACTCTGCTTTATTGCAAATTTCAACCCCTATAACTCTGTTATTATGCTTTTTTATAACCCATTCTTTTTTGTTGGTCTTTTTTCTAATTGTAGTAAAATAAGTTGAAGTAGTTGGAATATGAAGAACATTTTTTAATAATACAACATCTGCATCTATTATAAAACTATCTGCAAAATATGGTAGAGCTAACGAGAAAGATGATAGGTTATTAAGCTTATCATAATTATTATTTTTAATTAGTTCTACATTGAATTTGTCTTTTAGATATTCAAATTGCTCGCTTAAATATCCGGTAATTATATAAATTTCTTTTATATTTATTTCATTTAAAAAATTTATGGTTCTTTCAATATTTGGTATGCCTTCTATTTCAAAAAGCGCTTTATGCTTATTTTTTGTTAATTCTTTTAACCTAGACCCAAGCCCTGCTGCTAGTATAATTGCATTCATAATTACCCTATAAGTTACTTAATAATGAACCAGAAATTAAAATTATTGACAGTATTGTCTTTGCAAAAACCATCTTGGCTCCAAAAAAATAGCTTAACAAAATAGCCCAAAAACTATAAGAGATATTTAACCCCATAGCTCTGAGAGCCCCTATTTTTTGTATGCCAATATAATATAAAACATATGAAATTGTACCAAAAAATGAAGCCAATATAATTTTGTTAAGTTCTATGTCAATAGTTGTGTCTCTTCTTAAATAAAAATCATCAAAAAACATAAAAAGAATAGCTATACAAATTAAAAAGCAGGAAAAACTTATTCCTTGTCTTATGAAAAGAGCAAATTTTGTATCGATACTACCTTTTAATGCAATATTTATTATCACGCATTCGGTTCCCCAACCAATAGCACACAGAAATCCAAATAATGTACCAAGAGCATTAAACTCAAAATGCTTATACATGATAAAACATAAACAAATACTTGCAAAAACAGCAATCGTGATACCAAAGTAGCCTATCGGTTTTAGTCTATCTTTAAGGAAAAATTTTGATAAAACAATACTTATAATAGGATATAATGAACTAAAAAGTGCAGCTGTTGAGACTCCAGAGTAATAAATTGAAGCTATAAAAGACCCCATGCCAATAAAACCTCCAAAAAAGGAGGCAATTATTATAATTTTAATACTATCTTTTGGGATTTTGGTTATATTCTTAAAAGATCTAGAAATAATTAAATAAAATAGGATAAAAACAAAACTTAAGCCATCGTGGAATATGGCAATAATAATACTAGGGGCCTGCAAAAAGGACAAGAATATGCCGTCTAAAGCCCATAAAAGTCCACTTGCTAACGCAGCAATATATCCTATATTCATATATTATATTTTAAAACTCTTTCTAATCTATTTTTTGCATACTCTAGGTACTCTTTTTTATTTTGGCTATCTAATTTTGCAAGTGTCCAAACTGTCCATAATATATCTTGGACATTTTTAAAAATTCCTATTTTTTGCCTATCTTGTTTATCTACACTATATAAACCAATAAAATATTCTTCATCTTTTTTTGTAAAATTGTTTTCTAAAAATAGTGATGCAATGTCCCATAAAGGATCGTTAAGCCCTGAATATTCCCAATCTATTATATAAATTTTACCATTATCATACAGTATATTTTCTGATACTAAGTCACCATGTGTCGGTTTTAAAAATAAATTTGATCCATACTTTGATTGGTTTATTTTGTATATATGTTTTTCCAATTCTTTAAAAAAAATAATACTTTTTTCTAAATCGTCATTAAAAACATTTAAGTTTTCTTTTTTGACTAAGCGCAAATATTTATCTAATTCTAAAAAAGGATTAAATTCGTTTTGAAATTTTAAATTGCTTGTATGTAATTCACGAAGCCTTTTTACAATATCTTTTATATGGTCTTTGATTGTATTTGGTTTAAGTGTTTCTGCTCCTTTTAAAAATTTAGTTATTTTTATACCATTATTTTCATTAAAATATACAGTTGGTACGTTTAATCCGAAGTCAGAAGCTAAAATTTGATTTTTTATTTCCCAAAGTCTATTTATCATATTATTTGAATTTAATCCAGGGATTCTTAAAACATATTGGTTATCTGGCCCATCGACATTTGAAGTTGTGATAAGAAAATTTGAGTTAGTCATTCCTCCTAGTGCCACTATATGTTGTGCTTTTTTATTTGTAATTTGATAAAAAATTTCTGAGACATTATCTGCTGTGAGCACAAACTTTCCTTTAATATTTTTAAAATCCAATAAGCATGAAATTTGATAAATTTAGCCCAAAAAGGGCTAAATTTAGACATTAAACCTAAAGTGCATCACATCGCCATCTTGCACGACGTAGTCTTTGCCTTCAAGTCTCATCTTGCCAGCCTCTTTGGCTCCATTTTCGCCGCCATGTGCGATGTAGTCATCATAGCTTATCACTTCAGCTCTGATAAAGCCTCTCTCAAAGTCGTTGTGGATGACGCTTGCTGCTTTTGGCGCTTTCCAGCCATTTGTGATCGTCCAAGCTCTAACTTCAACGACGCCAGCTGTGAAATAGCTTATTAAATTTAGCTTCGCAAAAGACGTTTTGATGATCTTCTCAAGTCCGCTCTCACTTGTGCCAAGAGATGCCAAAAACTCGTGAGCTTCTTCGTCGCTTAGACCTATTAGCTCCTCTTCGACTTTGGCGCAAAGTTTGATCACCTCGTGGTCTGAAGCTTTAGCGTACTCTTTTAGCGCTTTTACAAATTTATTATCTTCGCTAAGTCCCTCTTCATCGACATTTGCGCCATAAACTACCTCTTTTGCGCTTAGAAGTCTTAGCTCTTTGTTTAGCGCCAAAAATGCCTCGCTATCTCTTTGCTCAAAGCTACTTGCACTTTTGCCATCGTTTAGGTGAGCTAGAAGCAAATTTGCTATCTCAAGCGCCTCTTTTGCGCCTTTTGCATTTGCTTTTGCCTCTCTTGTGAGCTTTTCTATCTTTTTATTAAGCTGCTCGATGTCAGCTAGTATCAGCTCGGTTTGGATGATCTCGATGTCTCTTACTGGATCGACGCTACCCTCGACGTGAGTGATGTTCTCATCCTCAAAGCAGCGAACTATGTGAAGTATTAGCTCGGTCTCTCTGATGTTTGATAAAAATTTATTGCCAAGTCCCTCGCCAGAGCTTGCCCCTTTTACAAGGCCTGCGATATCGACAAATTCGATGGTTGAGTATTGAATTTTATTTGGATTTACGATCTTTGCAAGCTCGTTTAGGCGTTTATCAGGCACTGGCACGATGGCTTTGTTTGGCTCGATAGTGCAAAATGGATAGTTCGCACTCTCAGCGTTTTGCGCCTTTGTAAGTGCGTTAAATGTAGTTGATTTGCCCACATTTGGTAGGCCTACTATTCCAACTGAAAGTCCCATCAATCCTCCTTGCTAAGTGCTTGTAAAAAGTATAAATTCATCCTCACACCCGCTCCACTCGCACCTGTTTGGTTGTATCCCCAAGCCTTTTCGCGGTATGCTGGGCCTGCGATGTCAAGGTGTAGCCACTTATCTTTGTACTCATCTTTGATAAATTTAGCCAAAAACATGCCAGCCGTGATCGCGCCGCCATATCTACTTGAGGCACAGTTGCTAACGTCTGCGATCTGGCTTTTGATAAGCTCGCTAAGATAAGGGTTAAAATCAAGTATAGTCGCTAGCTCGCCGCTATCTTTTATCTTGTTTTTAAACTCGCTTTTTAGGCTCTCGCTGTTACCCATGATGCCTGTTGTGTATTCGCCAAGCCCCACCACGCAAGCGCCAGTTAGGGTTGCCATGTCGATTAGGATGTCTGGCTTAAAGTCTTGTGCGTAGCTTAGGCAGTCAGCCAAGACCAAACGTCCCTCTGCATCGGTGTTTCTCACCTCTATGCTAACACCACTTCTTGAAATTAGCACGTCATCAGGCTTATAAGCGTTGCCACCAATCATATTTTCAGTTGCGCCTAAAATGGCGTGAATTTCAAATGGTAAATTTAGCTCCGCTGCACCCTTTATGATGCCAAGAGCCGCTGCTGCGCCGCTTTTGTCTGACTTCATCGTTAGCATATAATCAGCCGGTTTCAAGCTAAGGCCGCCACTATCGTATGTTAGACCTTTGCCGACAAAGATGATGCGTTTTTTAGACTTTTTAGGCTTGTAGGTTAGGTGGATGAGCCTTGGTTTATGCACGCTTGCGCGGTTTACTGCCAAAAATGCGTTCATTTTTTCTTTTGCTAGAAATTTCTCGTCATAGACCTCGCACTTTATGCTCGCATGGCTTTTAGCTAAATTTTGCGCGTCCTGCGCCATCTTTTGTGGGGTGTAAATTTCTGGAATTTCATTTACGATATCTTTTGCAAAATTTGTAGCCTCAGCGATGATCACTGCTTCTTTAAAGCCCTCGTTTGCTGCCTTTAGATCGACCTTTTTGCCAGCAAATTCTTCAGTAGAAAAGATGATCTCTTTAAGGGTGTATCTCTCTTTTTTCTCTTTATACTTGTTAAATTCATAGCTTCCAAGCAAAAAGCCCTCAGCTAACGCCTCAAAGCTTAGTTTTTGGCACTGCGCTACGTAAGAAGCTAGTTTTATGCTCTTAATATTTAGCGATTTTAGCGCGTTATAAGCTTTAGCAGCCGCAAGCCTTAGCTCGTCAAATTCTAGCTTAGAAAGTGGCACGTAAGCCTTTTTTGCCTCGCTTAGGATAAGGACGCTCTCGCCTTTGTAATTGTTAAATTTAATAGCCTCTTTATCGCCTATAAATTTATGTTTTAAGTCCTTATCCACTATGAAAATTAGTTCAATATCAGCTTTTATGTCTTTTAATTTTTTATCAACTATTTGAAACTGCATGTCTTCTGTCTCTCCTTTCGTTTAAAATTTTATTTTCGATGCGCTTAAATGTATAAATCAAAAGCCCCATAAATATGGCAACCACTGGGATAGCGACATACCAGTGCTCTTTTGCTTTTTGCAAAAGCACAAGTATATGCTCGCCAAGTATCCAAGCAGGTATGGTGGTGATCGCCGCCCAGCACCAAGCGCTGATCAAATTTATAAAGGCATATTTTTTAGCATCATAGCCAGTAAGTCCTATGCAAAGCGGTAGGATGACACGAAAGCCATACATATAGCGTTGCAAAAAGATGATCGGCCAGCCGTATTTTTTCAGCATTATGTGCGCCACTGCAAATTTTCTCCGCTGCGTGTGAAGCCTTTTTGCGATGTATTTTTTATTGTAACGCCCTAAATAAAAGTAAATTTGATCCCCGACAAAGCCTCCAAGTCCAGCCACAAAGATAGCAAGCGCGATATGCATGTGCGTGGTGTGAGCGAGAATTCCAGCCATTATTAAGGCCATCTCGCCCTCCATGATACACCAGACAAAAAGTATGATGTAGCCGTACTCTTTAAGCAGCTCTATAAAAAACTCTTCCATTCTAAACCTCTAAAACACTGTAAATTTTAGTAAGCGACTTTAGCTTTTCGCTACCTTTTAGATCGACTAGATCTATTATAAAGCACGCTTCTACGCAGGTTGCATTAGTTTGATTGATAAGCTCAACTGAAGCCTTTGCAGTGCCTCCAGTGGCTATGAGATCGTCCATCAAAAGCACTCTTGCACCCACTTTTTCGCCAAAGGCGTCGATGTGAATTTGCACTTCATCTACGCCGTATTCTAGGCTATATTTTTGAGAAAGCGTGATAAAAGGTAGTTTTTTTGGCTTGCGAATAGGCACAAAAGGTAGCCTTAGTCTTGCTGCAAGCGCCGCGCCAAAGATAAAGCCTCGTGACTCGATACCAGCGATATAGTCGATATTTGCATCCTCATATCTAGCCACCAAATGATCTATCAAAAAGTTAAATGCCTCTTTGTTATTTAGTAGCGTCGTGATGTCGCGAAAAACTATGCCAGGCTTTGGAAAATCGTTTATGCAGCGAATAGAGTTTAGTAAAAATTCTTTGCCTTTTTGATCTAAAATTTTCATAAATTTCCTTAAATTTGAGGTTATAGTAGCGCTTCGATCTTGCCTTCAAGCTCACGAATGCGTTGTCTTAGCTTGTCGTTTTCTAGGCGGTACTGGGAATTTCTTGTGCGAAGTGAGGTTACGTCGTTTTTAGTTTTGTTTAGCTCGTCTGTCAAGATGTCGATGTTGCCTAGACTTCGTTGGAGTTGGATCTGAAATTTTCTTATGACGACCTCGGTGTCTTGGAGGTTGTTTTTCATAAAATCTTTTGTCGCACGCTCTTTTTTTAGAAGCGTTTTAAAGTAAAAAACCATGACGGTTAGGTAGATCGCAGCACAAACAAGAGCAGTAAAAACGATCCACTCGCCTATCATTTGCCTGCCTCAAGCTCTATTTTTTTGACTCGTCTTTCGTGTCTGCCACCTGCAAACTCAGTCTTTAAAAAGGCTTCAGCCGCCGAGATAGCAACGCCTGCGCCGATAACCCTTGCGCCAAAAGCGATGACATTTGCGTCGTTGTGCTCTCTGGCAAGCCTTGCGGTAAATTCGTCGTGACAAAGGGCACACCTTACGTTTTCATGCCTGTTTGCAGCGATTGAGATGCCAATGCCTGTGCCACAAACTAGCACGCCGTAGCAGTTAGGCTCAAGCTTGCTCGCTAACAAATGCGCATAATCAGGGTAATCAACGCTATTTTTATCGTTTGTACCAAGATCAACCACTTCGTATCCAAGCCCTTTAATGGCCTCTTTAAGCTCGTTTTTTAGCTCAAAACCAGCGTGATCGCTAGCTAAGAAAACTTTGTCTATCTTCATGAAAAGTCCGTTAAATTTTTTGTTGATTATAGTCAAAGTTGCATTAAAATAAAATTTTACTCTCAGCCAAAATGAAGCTATAATTTACCAAAAATTTAAAGGAGAAAATATGAAAAAAGCACTCTTTTTAGTGGCTTCTACGCTAGCCTTTGCAAATGAAAATTTGATAGAGATATACACAGATCAAACCATCATCACTCAAAAATTTAGTGACGCAAATAGCTCTTTTAGCGCCTTTGTGCCAGAGGGTGTGCAGAGTGAGAACATCACTATAAATGGAGATTGTGACGCGAATGCTTATCTAAAAAAGATCAGCGAAGAAAATAGCCCAAGTTACATAAAATGGAAGCAAGAAGTTGCAAATTTAAATAACAAGCTTGAGGCGCTAAATGCAAGAGGTAGGTTTATAGAGCAAGCTTTAGTAGAAGAAAACAAAAGTAACGATGTGACAAAAAGAGCTGATGAGTTTTATAAATTTAGCCTAGAAAATATCGAGAAAATTTCAGCTGCTAAAAGTGAGCTTGAAGCGCTTAAGGAAAACGAGCCAAAGAGCGAGATGGCTGGATTTTTGCAGCTTGATATGAAATTTGCTTGCAGTCCAAAAGAGGCGACGCTATCATACATGGATGATGAGGCACCAAAGACGCTAAATGAAATTTATGCAGATACAAAAAACAAAAATATCTTGATAAAACAAGAAATTTTACTCACCAACCCATTTGCCAGTGATGTTAAAAATTTAAAGCTCGCTATCTATCCAACCAGATATCAAAAGGCGCTTGCTCCAAGCAAGTTTTACCCTTGGTATGAGGAGAGTGAGGCAGAGGCTGATGGTTACGGCGCTTCAAAAAATATGCTAAGAGCCGCAAAAGTCACCGCTGAGGTCGCTGATATGCGTGTGCAAAGAGATGAGAATGAGTTTGCCAAAATTTGGAAGATAGATGGGATAAATTTAGCAAAAGGCGAGAGTAAATATATAACTTACGACACGCAAAAAATGGATGCAAATTTTAGCGTTTTTGCTGATTTTTACGGCTCGCTAAAGGCATATAACGTAGCTAGCTTTAAGCTAAATGATGATCTAACGCCAGCTAAAACGCAGTTTTACGTTAATGGTGTGAGTGTTGGCAGTCCAAGTGAGTTTGAGATGAAAGCTAAAGATGAGCCAGTGCAGCTATTTTTGGGACAAAACGAGCTAATCGAGCTTAAAAAAGAGCGATTAAATAAATTTAAAAAGAGCTCGCTTCTTGGCAAAGAGCGAATAAGCGAAGAGGGCTATGAGATAAGTGTCAAAAATAACTCAAGTAAAAGTGTCGATGTCACTTTGGTTGATCGCGTGCCAGTATCTGCTGATGAGGCTGTAAAGGTCGAGATAAAGGGATTTGATAAAAAAGATATCAGCAAGGATGGCAAGGTGGAGCTTAAATTTAGCCTCGCACCAAAAGAGGAATTTAAAAAAGAGTACTCTTATAAGATCACAAAGCCAAAAATTTAGAGCAAATTTGCTCTAAATTTAGCCATTTATAAAGGCGCTTGCGATATCTAAAACGTATCTTGTCGGATAAAAGATAGTATCTTTTAAAGGCGAGACGAGGATGATGATAAGGATGACAAAGCCATATCGCGAGATGCCCTCAAGCTTCTCAGCTAGTGCGTGAAAGCCAAAATTTCTAAGCGTGTACTGGGTCGCGTGAAAGCCATCAAGTGGCGGGATCGGATAGAGGTTAAATATAGCTAACATCAAATTTAAAAGCGCAAGCGTAAATAAAAACTGAAGTAAAATTTCAAAGGTTTCTATATTTAATAGAGCCTTTAGCACAAAAAGCGACAAGATGCCTAGGATGATGTTATAGCAAATGCCAGCTAGACTTACGTAGATAGCTGCCTTGTAGCCACCATTTCGCACGACTGTGTAGGTATTTACAGGCACTGGTTTTGCCCAGCCAAACATCATACCAGTGCTTAGATAAAGCACCAGTGGCACGATGATAGTGCCAACAAGGTCGATGTGTTTTATGGGATTTATGCTAAGTCTGCCAAGATTTTTTGCTGTGTTGTCGCCAAATTTATAAGCGACATATCCGTGCGCGATCTCGTGACCGACGATGGCGATTATTAAAGAGATGACGATAGTGGCGACTTTTATGGGGTCAAAATTAGTGAAGTCCATCAACTTCTCCTTCTTTTAAAGCTTGTTTTGTGAAAAACTCATCATTTTCTATCGTATCTACAAAGCGTCCGATACGCTCCCAGCGAACATTGTAGTTATTATCCCAGCTAAAATATATAAACCAAGGCTGTCCAACTATATCTTTGTAAGCCACGCTTCCCCAAAAACGGCTATCGTTTGAGTGGTCGCGGTTGTCGCCTATCATAAAGTACTCATCTTTTGGCACTTTGACGTAAAAAGCGTTAAAGTTAAAATTTGGATTTTGCGGTAGTGAGCTAATGAGCGCTGGCTTCATAAAAACGTTTGATTTGTTTGTATTTAGCATGAAAACCATCTGCTCAAATAAATTTACATTTTCATCGTAGTGGATGCCGCTAAATCTATATGGCTCTTTTATGAAAAGCTTGCCATCAAGCTCGACAACATCGCTACATGAGTAGCCAAATTTACTCTCTTTGCCGTTTAAATTTTCACGGCAGTTTGCCTTTATAAAGCTATCTCCCTCTTTTGGGCGTAGATAGAGGGCTTTTTCAGTAAAGACGATCTCGTCCTCGCTGGTTGCAAAGCAGCGCTTTACAAAGTGAGTTTTTTCATCGTTTGGATAGCGAAATACGACTATATCGCCCCTTGCAGGACCATCGCCTGTGATGAGGTGACCATTGCCATTTAGCTCAGGTAAAATTTTCACCTCAAGCCATGGAATTCTTGGTGTTGGTATGCCATAAACATACTTTTTAGCAAATAAAAAATCCCCAACCAAAAGCGTGTTTTTCATCGAACCAGACGGGATCACAAAGGCTTGAGCTACAAAGAAAATGACAAGCAAAACGATGATAACCGTGCCTGTCCAGCTCGAGCAAAAGTCATAAAATTTAGTAAAAGCTCTCTTCATTATCTCACTCTTTAATTTTTAGCTATCTTTGCTTGTGCAGCAAGGATGGTGTTGTTTAAAAGCATGGCTATGGTCATCGGACCAACGCCGCCAGGAACAGGCGTGATGTATGAGCATTTTGGTGCGATCTCTTCAAAATCCACATCGCCCACAAGCCTGCCATCATCAAGTCTGTTTATGCCCACATCAACGACTACTGCGCCATCTTTTACCATATCAGCCTTTAAGAAAAATGGCTTGCCAATGGCAGCAACGATGAGGTCAGCATTTTTGCAAATTTCTTTTAAATTTTTAGTCTTGCTATGTGTCACTGTAACCGTTGCAGAGGCATTTAGGAGCAAATTTGCCATAGGTTTGCCAACGATGTTGCTTCTGCCAATCACCACTGAATTTAGCCCAGCTACATCTATGCCATACTCTTTTAAAATCTCCATCACGCCAAGGGGTGTGCAAGGCACGAAGCCATCAAGCCCGCTAACAAGTTTGCCAACATTTACAGCGTGAAAACCATCTACATCTTTTCGTGGATCGATCGCTGCGAGCACGACGTTTGTATCGATGTGCTTTGGCAGTGGTAGCTGAACCAAGATGCCATGGATGCTATCGTCTAAATTTAGCACGTTTATAAGGGCAAGTAGCTCGTTTTGAGTTGTATTTTCACTTAGACGGTGAGCCACGCTTTTTATGCCGTATTCGTTGCAGGCTTTCTCTTTGGCTCTAACGTATGTTTGAGATGCCTTATCTTCACCGACCAAGACGACGGCCAAGGTTGGCTCGACACCAAATTTCTTTAGCTCATCAGCTCTTACTTTTACGCTTTCTTTGACCTTTAAAGATACGGCTTTTCCGTCTAAAATTTTCATATTCGATCCTTACTTAAAAGCTTTTTTAATCACAAGGGTGGTATCATACCTAAAAATAAATTAAATTTTTAAAAGAGAGGTTTATGAGGTCTGTTTTTTTGATTTTGCTTTTTTGCGTGGCGATTTTTGGTGCTGATTTTATCACAAAGACCGAGTACGCCAAGATGCTCTACCTAAATCCGCGTGGCATAGGCTGTGATAAATGTCACGGCGCAAAGGGCGAGGGCAGCCTAATCTCTAAATACAAGCACTTTGACAAAAAAGCAAACAAAACGGTCGATGATGAGCTTAGGGCGCCAAAGATAAATGATATAGACTTTGAAAGCTTTAAAGCAGCTCTAACAAAGCCAAAAGGCGTCATGCCAAGCTACTTTTTGACAGACGAGGAGACAACAATCCTTTATGAATACATCACAAATCAGATGAAACCTCCTGCAAAAGCGGCAAAAGTAGCACCTAAAAATTTAGCTAAGCCAGTCGCTCCTGCTACTACGCAAAAACAGCCAGAACCTGCCAAAGCTGCCCCAAGCGCACAAACTGCAGAGCCAGCCAAGAGCGCTCCTGCAAAACCAGCTGAGCCTGTAAAGCCAGCTAACACGCAGGCACCAAAGTCACCAGCAAAGCCAGTAACAAATCAAAAAGATAATCAAAAGACAAATTTAAAAACACAAAATCAAAAGGATAAAAAATGACAAATAAAGAGGCATTTAGCGAAGCTAAAAAATATATCCCAGGTGGCGTAAATTCACCTGTTCGTGCATTTGGCAGTGTTGGAGGCGAGCCTGTGATGATAGATCATGCTAGGGGAGCTTATCTATACGACGTCGAGGGCAAAAAGTACCTTGACTTCATCCAAAGCTGGGGTCCGCTCATCTTTGGTCACTGCGACAAAGACATAGAAGAAGCGATCATCTCTGCTGTAAAACAAGGCGTTTCTTACGGCGCTCCCTCTCCAAAAGAGACCGCTCTAGCAAAGCTAATATGCGATGAGTTTAAACAAATAGATAAAATTCGCTTCGTTAGCTCTGGCACTGAGGCTACCATGAGCGCTATCAGAGTGGCTAGAGGATATGCTAAAAAAGACGGACTTATCAAATTTGAAGGCTGCTACCACGGACACAGCGACGCACTTCTTATCAAAGCAGGAAGTGGCGCTACGACATACGGCAACGCTTCAAGCGGCGGCGTGCCACAAGATGTTGTGAAAAACACATTTTTAGCTATCTACAACGATATAGAGAGTGTAAAAGCCATCTTTGAGAACAATAAAGATAAGATAGGTGTCGTCATAATCGAGCCTATCGCTGGAAATATGGGGCTTGTGCCAGCTGATAAGAAATTCTTGCAGGAGCTTAGGGCGCTTTGCGATAAATTTGGCGCAGTGCTTATACTTGATGAGGTTATGAGCGGTTTTAGGGCTTCTCGCCTTGGCTCATATCCATTTCACGAAGTGGATGCCGATCTTGTCACATTTGGCAAAGTTATAGGCGGAGGCATGAACGTCGCTGCATTTGGCGGTAAGGCTAAGATCATGGACTGCCTAAGCCCAGAGGGCGCTGTATATCAAGCGGGCACGCTAAGTGGCAACCCAGTGGCGATGAGCGCTGGTATAGCGGCTATTTCTAAGATAAATAGCGATGTAAATTTATACGCTAGACTTGAAAAATTAGCTAAAAAACTAATGGACGGCTTTAAAGAGGCAGCAAAGAGCGCTGGTATCGCTATACAAACCGAGGTTCGTGGCTCGATGTTTGGCTACTTTTTTACAGATCACGTTGTGAAAAACTACGACGATGCGCTAAAGAGCGACACAAAACTCTTTGCTAAATTTCACCAAGCGATGCTTAGACGCGGAATTTATCTTGCACCTAGTCAGTTTGAGACGGGATTTATCTGCGATGCGATGAGTGAAGCGGATATCGATCTAGCGGTAAATGCAGCTAAAGAGGCATTTATGGAGATAAAAGCTTAATGTCAAAATTTAAGATAAAAGATATCGTAGCAGGTGCTGAGCAGCTAAGTCTTGGTATATCTATGGTCGTGGCTGTGGTGATCGGCACTGGGCTAGGATATCTTGTAAAAAAGGCTACAAATTTCACGCCAGCGCTTTGGATAGGGCTTGCCTTTGGCATCGCAGCTGCCATTTTAAATGTCTATAAAGCCTACAAAGCGCAGGTTAAAAGCTTAGATGAGCTAAAAGACGAGGCTAGATATAAAGGCTACACAAAAGACGATGATGACGAGGACGATTAGCAGGCTTTTTATTTGCTACTTTGCGCTTTGGATAGCCCTTAGCGTCGTTGGCAAATTTATATCAAATCAATTTTTTATAAGCTCGCAAATTTCATTTTTTGCCTCGCTTATCATCCTAACGGCTAGCTTTTTTGCCTATAAAAATCGCATAAACTCAAGGCTAGAAAATGCAAGAGATGAAATTTTAGCCAATATAGAAGAAGAGGACGAAGAGGATGATGAAATTTTGCCCCAAAATGAGGCAAAAGAGTTTAGCCTAAAAGATGAAAAGGCAAGGCTAAAAAAGCAGAAATTTTCATTTAAAGATAGAAGCTTTGCAGCAGCTTTTATGCCTTATCGCTTGGTTGCGTATGCGATACTTTTTTTTGGATTTATATTTTTAAAAAATGAAAATTTACTAAACGTGCCTGGCTTTTTAGTGGGGCTTGCTCCGATGCCTATTGGAGCTTTTATCTTTGGGATAATGCAAAATAATTTAAGAAAGGACGCAGATGGCAAGTAGTTTTAGGATCATTCGCTCGATGGGGCCGCTATTTTTGGGCATGAGCCTGCTTTTTATAGGCAATGGCCTAGTCATCGCATCTTGTAGTGCGCTTCTTAAGCAAAATGGCGTAGGCGAGCTTGCGATTGGACTAATTAACACTGGATTTTTTATAGGAGCGTTAATTAGCACGATCACAGCGCACAGGATCATCTCAACCACTGGTCACATCAGAGCTTTTGCTATCTTTTCAGCTATATTTGCAGTCTCAGCCATGCTTCACGCCATAAGTGAAAATTTGATCTTTTGGGCGATTTTGCGAGCATTTTTGGGATATTGCTACTACGCACTTTTGATGGTTATAGAAAGCTGGCTAAACGCTAAAATTCCAAACAAGATAAGATCGCGCGTCATCGCCTTTTACGAGTGCGTTTTCTACACAAGTTTTGGACTTGGAATTTTGATCTTAGCGCTTGATCTTAGCGCATTTGAAATTTTCATCATCAGTGCAGCCTTTATCATGCTCTCAAGCATACCTTTAAATTTAATCCGCATCAACCAGCCTCAAATCCCGCAGCGCCAACCCATAAACATCCCAAAAATTTTTGGTATCGTCCCGCTAGCACTCGTGGGAGCGCTCGTTGCAGGGCTTGCGATAAATGGCTTTTTTTCTATGGCAAGCCTCTTTGTCTTGCTTCAAGGATATAGCGCAAAAGAGGCGTCATTTTTTATGACTATAGCGATGGCTGGAGGCTTTTTGGCTCAAACATTTATCGGAGGCTTTTCAGATAAATATGGCAGACGCCCAGCGCTCTTGCTTTGTAGCGTTGTATCTTTAATCAGTGCGGTTTTATTTTTGCTAAATGGCTCAAATTTGATCGTTCAATACATACTTTCATTTTTCTTTGGCGGCGGCATTTTTTGTACATACGGACTTTCGCTTGCTAGGGCAAATGATGAGATCACAGACAAGACAAAGAGCGTCCAAGTGGCACGCGCGCTGCTTTTTAGCTACTCTTTTGCATCGCTTTTCTCGCCGCTTCTTATGAGCTATGCGATGAAAATTTTTGGTGCATTTGGCTTTATCTATGTCTATTTGGTGCTTTATGTTGGGCTCATTTTATTTGCACTAACGCAAAAGACTATACCGCAGCACATGAGAAAAGACTACAACGACAGGCTTGTCGCAAGGACGGCTGGTATCGCGACTATTCAGCAAAATGGCAATTTTGCCGATAGAGAAAATAAAAAGTAGAAAATGGACGTAGCAAATTCTCTAAATATATCAAACACCTCGGTTCAAACTGGGCAAAATGCCGCCCAAAACGCACCTGTCCGCAAAAATGAAGGCTCGCTTTTTAAAAACCAGCCAGCTGGGACGCCAAGTGAGCAGACCGTTTCAAACGCCCTTGATAACGTTGGTAAGCTAGTTGCAAGGGTGCTTGATGATCTAAAAAGCGCTTCAAGCCTTAGTAAAGCAGAGCAAATTTTATCTCAGGCAAAAGATACTAAGATCGCTCCAAATTTAGCTAGCGAGCTCTCAGACCTTGCAAAAAGCCTAGAGGTAGAAGCTGCGCAAAATGAAAGCCCTGAGATAAAGAGCCTTGCGCTAAAACTAAAAGAATTTCTAAAGCCAATAGCAGATCTCAAAGCTGGCTCGCTAAATGATCAGATCAAAAACTCTGGCGTCATGCTTGAAGCAAATTTAAAAGATGCGCTTACTCCAGAGAAGCTGCCAAGCTCGATACAAAAGCTACTAAGCGATATAAAAAATCTCTCAAATCAAAATTTACTTAGTCAAATTTTAACTCTAAATGATGAGAGCTTGGATAATCAAAACTCATTTATGAAGCTTACTTCGATGCTTGAAAAAGCGAGCGGTGATGCTAAAAACATCCTTGATAACTCAAGCATAAAAACGCTTTTGAAAGATGTGGATAAGCTTGATAATGTGGCTAAATTTCTAGATAAAAACTTCTCAAAAGATCAAAGCGGAGATATGATAAAAAACCAGATCGGCAAGATGGAGAATTTCATCTCAAATTTAAGCGAAAAGGTAGCAAATTTAGCGAGTGAAAAGCTAAATCAAAGTGTGGCTTTTAGCTCAAACCACAAAGAGTTAAAAGCTATCCTTGAAAACCTAAAAAACGATCTAAAAATGCTAAATAACATAGGCGATGAGGCTGGGCTTGTAAAGGCGTTTAATGAGGTTAGCGACGTCTCAAAAGAGGGCAGTTTGCAAGATAAGCTCCAAAGTGCAGCTAGACGCCTAGCTCACAGCCTAAGTCTAGCAGATCCAGAAGCAAGCACAGCTAAAAGTGATCTAGCCGAAAGTAAGGCGCTTTTAAAGCAGCTAAAACTAGCCACAAATGATATAAATAACATCACGACAAAGAGCCAGAGTGAAATTTCAAAGGTGCTAAATCAAGATGTAAAAAGCACGCTTTTAAACATAAGTGAAAAGAGCCAAAACGCCCAAACCGTAAATGCTGCAAACAAGATGATCTCGCAGATCGAGATGCATCAGATGGTCTCAAGCTTGCAAGGAGGCATACAAACTTATATGCCATACATCTGGGACGGCGTGGAGGGCGGAAATGTCGCATTTAAACAGGGCAAAAAGGATAAATTTTATGCCCAGATCGATCTAAATTTTAAGAAATTTGGCCAGATAAATGTGATGGTGGGGCTTGTGGATAAACGTTATATCGATCTATCGGTGGCAACGCAGACAAATGAGTTTAAAGAGCTCATTTTATCTAGCTCAAGCGAGCTAAAGCAAGCGATCTCAAAGCTTGGACTAATCGTTTCAAATTTTAACATCAAAACCTTGCCAAAGGTGAAGCTAAACGATAGATTTAAAAATTTTGGCGGCCTTGATGTGGGCTTTGATAAGAAAATTTGATGCAAGTAAATAAGAAAAAAGCCGTCGCTCTTGGCTACAACAGATCGCAAGATAACGCTCCAAAGGTGCTTGCAAGCGGCGCTGGCGAGATAGCAAACAAGATAATAAGCCTTGCAAAAGAGCATGACATACCGATCAAAGAGGATCCTGATCTCATTGAAATTTTAAGCAAGGTCGAGGTCGATCAAGAGATACCGCCAAATTTATATAAAGCGGTGGCCGAGATATTTAGCTTTTTATATAAGATCACAAATAAAAAGTAAATATTGCACTTTAATGGTGCTATAATCTCAAAATTAAGGAAATTTAAACATTAAAAAGGAGGTATTATGAAAATTTCATCAAAAGTGACGATGATGATCGTCTCGTCCCTACTGGTGCTTGGAGCCATCTTAGTATTTCTAAACATTTACGAGCAAAACAAAGCGATAGAATTTTCCACCAAACAGCTGACTGAAACGATCTTGGCCGACAAAAGGGCAGCTTTAAGTGAAGAGATGGATATTGTTTCAAACATTTTGCTAAAAATTCAAGAGGTCTATGACGACGCAAACGAGACTATAGAAGATCAAAAAGAAGATATCATCGACTATCTCTCAAAGGCTAGATTTGGCGATGATAAAAAGGGATACTTTAGTATCTACACTACAAAAGGTGTGGTTATCTCTAGTCCTGGGGTGCCTGAGTATAACGGTCTTGATAGACTTGAAGCAACTGACGCAGATGGCTATAAATACATAAAAGATCTTATGCAAAAAGCCTCAGAAAATAGCGAGGGCGCTTTTGTAAATTTTGTAGCTAAAGCAAAAGATGGCTCAACGACTAGAAAGATAGGAAAAGGGCTAAAACTAAACCTCTTTCATGAAGATGTAGTGCTGATGTCTGTTGTTAATCTTGAGGGTATGCATAAAGAGATAGATAAAATTTCAGCCACTATGCAAAATGATGCCAATGCAAACACTACAAATTTCATCGTCATAGCCGTAGTAGTTTTAATCATCTCACTAATAGTTGCCATGCTTTATTCTAAAATTTCTATCACAAAACCGCTAAATGAGCTAATCTTGCGAGCTACAAACCTCTCAAGCGGCGATGGCGATCTAACAAGAAAACTAGAAGTTGTAGGCAAAGATGAGATAGCAAAGGCAAGCGAAGCTATAAATAAATTTATAGAAAAAGTAAGGGTTTTAATCTCGGAGGCAAAAGATATCTCAAATGAAAATAGCTCCATCGCAAATGAGCTTAGCTCAACCTCAGTCCAAACTGGTCGCGGGGTAGAAAACTCAAGCAAGATAGTTGAGGCCGCTGGGAAGGATTGCACTGAGATACAATCATATATGAAAGAGTCAATCGAAGTTGCAAAAGGCGGCAAAGATGACCTTCAAAAGGCGCTAACCTACGTTGATGAGACCTTAAATACCATCTCAAATTTATCTTCAGAGATCGCTCAGACATCAGATATAGAAAACCAAATGGCTGGCAAGATCGAGCAGCTTAGCCGTGATGCCGAGCAGGTAAAATCAGTCCTTGTGGTTATCAATGACATAGCAGATCAGACAAATTTACTAGCCCTTAATGCAGCCATCGAAGCAGCACGTGCAGGTGAGCATGGACGTGGCTTTGCAGTCGTTGCAGATGAGGTTAGAAAGCTAGCTGAGCGCACTCAAAAGAGCCTCACTGAGATAAACGCAACTATCAACGTCATCGTTCAAGCGATAAATGAAAGTAGCGAGCAAATGAGTATAAACTCAAGGCAAATAAGCGAGCTAACAGGCGTGGCAAACAACGCGCAAAACACCATAAGAGATATGAGTGGTATCATGAGATCAGCCATAGGACTATCTGATAAAACTATCGAGGACTATATAAAGACTGGTAAGGATATTGACGATATAGTAAAAAGCATGGAGGGCATAAGTCAAATTTCGTCTCAAAGTGCAAGAAGCGTAGAAGAGATAGCTTCAGCTGCTGAGCATCTAAACAAGATGACAGATACGCTAAATGCAAAACTTGGCGAATTTAGAACTTGATTTGTGTGGTAAATTTTAAATTTAAAGGCAATTAGTGGCTCAAAAACTGGTCTTAATAGGGGCTTCAACAGGAGGCCCAGGTCATATAAAAAAACTATTAAAAGATATAAATTTAAATGGTGCGATGGTCGTCATCGCTCAGCATATGAATAAGATGTTTATAAACTCATTTGTCACGCAAATGGGCAGGGAGTGCAATATAAATGTTGAAATTCTAAGCGAAAAGACAAATTTAAGAGAAAATATCGTCTATATCTGTGATCAAAATTTTGAAATTTCAGCGACTTTGCCAGTTAGTGCAAAGCCACAACCTGAGATAAAAACGATATATACGCCAAATGTTGATGTGCTTTTTAACTCAGGCACGCAGATCGCTAAAAATGTAAATTTACTTGCGATCTTGCTAACTGGCATCGGTGATGATGGCGCAGCTGGGCTTGATAAGCTCTATAAAGCAGGTGCAAAATGCATAGCTGAAAACGAAGAGAGCGCGATAGTTTATGGCATGCCAAAGCGTGCTAAAGAGCTAAATCAAAATTTAAAATCGTTAAATTTAATGATGATAAGAAAAGAGCTTGAGGAGTTTTTAAATGCTTTTTAACAAAGTGGATAAACAAAGCGAAGTTTTAGAGGCAAAAGCACCAAGCGACATGGATGGATTTAACGAATTTATGAGCACTATAAAGACGCTTTGCGGGGTTGATCTGGAGCCAAAGAGAGACATCACTCTGCAAAGAGTTAGTATATTTGCCAAAAATCGCCAGATAAAAAGCTTTAAAGATCTAGTTTCGATGATAAGATTTGATACGCTGCTTAGGCAAGATCTTTTAAATTTAGTCACCGTGAATGAGACATATTTTTATAGAGAGCTAGCACAGCTAAAAGACGTGATCTACTACGCAAAAGAGCTTGGGGAGGCTAGAATTTTATGCGCGCCTTGCTCAACTGGCGATGAGACCTATTCGCTTGCTATGCTTGCTTATGAATTTGGCCTTAGACAAAGTGATATCCAGCTAACTGGCATCGACATAAACTCAGAAGCCATACAAGCTTGTAGTGTGGGAAGCTATGGCAAGAGGAGCTTACATAGGCTAAGCGAGTTTCAAAAGGAGAGATTTTTTACAAAAAAAGATGACAAATTTTTCATCAAAAAAGAAATTTTGCCAAGGTGTGAGTTTAAAATTTTAAATGTCTTTGACGATGCGATGTTTAATCTTGGTAAATTTGACATCGTCCTTTCAAGAAATATGATGATATATTTTGACGACGAATTTAGACTAAAATGCGTCGAGAGGCTGCATAGGATGCTTAAACCAGAGGGCAGGCTCTACGCAGGACACGCTGATCTTGTGCCATACACCCCACTTTATACAAAGCGTTTTTCAAACGGAGCTACATATTATGAGCGTGCTTAAGGGTTAAATTTAACCCAGGCCGCTTTGCCCTTAGCAAGTTTTTATCAATTTTTGGCTAAAATCCCTCAAGCTAAATTTAAGGATAAAAATGAAAGACAATCTACTTGAATTAACTCAAGATATCGCTTCAGTTGATATCGAAGATTCTATAAAAAATAGCTATCTTGACTACTCTATGAGCGTCATCGTTGGACGTGCTTTGCCTGACGCTAGAGACGGACTAAAGCCAGTTCATAGAAGAATTTTATACGCTATGGATAACCTAGGCGTTGGCAGCAGAAGTGCTTATATGAAGTCAGCTCGTATCGTCGGTGAAGTCATCGGTAAGTACCACCCACACGGCGACACAGCGGTTTATGACGCACTTGTTCGTATGGCTCAGAAATTTTCTATGCGTTATCCAGTCGTTGACGGACAAGGAAACTTTGGCTCTATTGATGGCGACAGCGCAGCTGCGATGCGTTATACCGAAGCTAGAATGACCATGCTTACTGAAGAGCTTTTAAAAGATATCGACAAAGACACGGTTGATTTTGTACCAAACTACGATGATAGAGAGGTCGAGCCAGATGTTTTGCCTAGCCGTGTGCCAAATTTATTATTAAATGGCTCAAGCGGTATCGCTGTCGGTATGGCGACAAATATCCCGCCACACAGCCTTGATGAGCTAATAGACGGTCTTTTGCTCCTTCTTGAAAACAAAGAAGCAACACTTGAAGAGGTGATGGAATTTATAAAAGGTCCAGACTTCCCGACAGGTGGTATCATCTTTGGTAAAAAGGGCATCATAGAGGCCTACCGCACAGGTCGTGGCAGGGTCAAACTAAGAGCCAAAACTCACATAGAAAAAAAGCCAAACAAAGATGTCATCGTTATCGACGAGCTGCCTTATCAAACAAACAAAGCAAGGCTTATCGAGCAGATCGCTGAGCTTGTAAAAGATAAGCAGATAGATGGCATTAGCGAGGTTAGAGATGAGTCTGACAAGGACGGCATTCGCGTAGTCATTGAGCTAAAACGCGACGCTATGAGCGACATCGTGCTAAATAACCTATTTAAATCAACCACGATGGAGAGTACTTTTGGCGTTATTATGCTTGCTATTAATAACAAAGAGCCAAAGGTATTTAACCTTATCGAGCTACTTAAGCTATTTTTAAATCACAGAAAAACAGTTATCATTAGAAGAACGATATTTGAGCTTGAAAAAGCGCGCGCAAGGGCCCACATCTTAGAGGGTCTAAAGATCGCACTTGATAATATCGACGAGGTGATCGAGCTTATTAGAAATAGTGCCGATACAGCCGTTGCTAGAGAAGGCTTGATGAGTAAATTTAACCTCTCAGAGCTTCAGGCAAACGCTATCCTTGATATGCGTCTAAGCAAGCTTACAGGCCTAGAGAGAGAAAAACTAGAGGCTGAGCTAGCCGAGCTTATGGCTGAGATCGCAAGACTTGATGAAATTTTAAAGAGCGAAACATTACTTGAAAATTTGATCAAAGAAGAGCTTTTAGAGATCAAAAATAAATTTAAAGTACCAAGAGTTACTGAGATCGTTGATGACTACGATGATATCGACATCGAAGACCTCATACCAAATGAAAATATGGTCGTAACCATAACTCACCGAGGCTACATCAAGCGTGTGCCAAGCAAGCAGTATGAGAAGCAAAAACGTGGCGGCAAGGGCAAAGTAGCGGTCACAACATACGATGATGACTTTATCGAGAGCTTCTTTACTTCAAATACTCACGATACACTTATGTTTGTGACTGACCGCGGACAGCTCTACTGGCTAAAAGTCTATAAGATCCCAGAGGGAAGCCGCACGGCAAAGGGCAAGGCGGTTGTAAATTTGATCCAGTTGCAGCCTGATGAGAAGATCAAAGCGATCATACCAACGACTGACTTTGACGAGAGCAAATCGCTAGCGTTTTTCACTAAAAACGGCATCGTAAAACGCACAAATTTAAGCGAGTTTAAAAACATCCGCTCAGTTGGCGTAAGAGCGATCAGTCTTGATGAGAACGACGAGCTAGTAACTGCACTCATCGCTCAAACATACGATGATATGCCAGTAACCGACCCTGAAAATGAGCTAAGCGTAGAGAGCGAAGTGCTTGAGATAGAAGAGATACAAAACGAGATCGATGAAGATAGTGCAAACGCCGAAGAGGACGCAAACTCAGGCGATGAGACAATGCTGTTTGTAGTTACCAAAAAGGGTATGTGTCTTAAATTTAAGATCAGCAAGGTTCGCCAAATGGGAAGAACTGCACGCGGCGTAACTGGTATCAAATTTAAAGAGCCAGGCGATGAGGTCGTAGGTGCTGCGGTCATCGAAAGCAATGACCAAGAAATTTTAAGCATATCTCAAAAAGGTATCGGCAAGCGCACAACCGCTGATGAGTACCGCTTGACAAACCGCGGTGGCAAAGGCGTCATCTGCATGAAGCTAACAAACAGAACAGGCGATCTTGTGGGCGTTGTGATGGTTGATGAGGAGCAAGACCTTATGGCTCTAACATCAAGCGGCAAGATGATAAGAGTTGATATGCAAAGCATCCGCAAAGCAGGACGTAACACAAGCGGCGTGATCGTCGTAAACGTCGATGGCGATGATGTTGTAAGTATCGCAAGCTGCCCTAAAGCTGAAGACGGCGAGGACGAGGACGAAGCACCAAGCGAAGATATGGGGCTTTTGGAATAAAATTTGCTGTTAAATTTTAAATAAAAGCATAAAAAAGGTTGTTTATGAAGGTTAAAATTTTATTTTTTGCTTTGATGGTTGCTATTTTTGGCGGTTGCTCATTTAATGGCTTTATGGGCGAGCCAACTAGCACATCAAACCGCAACGTAGTCATCCAAAAGGTCGATAAAGACGATCTTAGAGAGGTGATGAAAAAAGAGAAGATGATATATGATAGCGCTCCAAGAGAGACTACATTTAGAGCCACAGGTGAGGGTATAGCTCCGCTAAATTCGCTCTCATACGCTCAGTCTGTCACTCTTGCAAAAAGAGCGGCGATGGCTGATGCTTATTCGCAGCTTGCTGGCAAGCTTTACGGCGTAAAGATCAATGCTGAAGACACCGTAAGAGACGCGATGCTAAACGACTCATCTATCACTTCAAAGGTTCAAGGCCTTGTCAAAAACGCAAGGATCGTGAATGAAAATTTCAAAGATGGGCTTTATAAGGTAAATATGGAGCTTAAGATAGACGAAGATAAGTGGCGAGAAGTCTTTTCTTACTAACGACACTTTTAAATTTCGCCTTTTGCCTGGAGGAGTTTATCTTCTGGGCAAAGGTCGATACGACAAATCATATCATCGCTCATGAGGAAATTTCATTTTCAAAGGCGATGACCCTTTCACCAAATCCAAAACCAAAATTTCTTTGCCAGATAGACGCCTTTAAAGATGAAAACACCACAACTCTTAGCTTTTTAAATTTACACAAAGATGAGATATTTGACTGCTTTGCCTTAAAAAAAGTGATGATAAAAAATGAGCTTCATGTCAAAAATGCACAGATCTCAAACGCTTCAAATTTGAAAATTTTACCAGTTAGATTTATGGTGGAATTTAAGCCAAAATCCGCTATCATCGGCACACTTCAATAAAAAAGAGATCAAATGAATATCGTCATAGTAGAAGATGACATCAATATGCGAAAGTCGCTTGAGATCGCGCTTGGTGAGTATGATGAGCTAAACATCAAAAGCTATAAGAGCGCAGTTGAGGCCCTAAAAAAGCTAGGCGAGGACACTGATCTAATAATCACCGACATAAACATGCCAAAAATGGACGGGCTTGAGTTCATTAAAGAGCTAAACGGCAAATTTGACGTCATCATAATGACTGGCAATGCCACACTTAACAAGGCGATCGAGAGCGTTAGGCTTGGTGTAAAGGACTTTTTAACCAAGCCATTTGACGTCTCAACGCTTTATGAGGCGATAAAAAGGGTAGAGGCACTAAAGCAAAAAAACCCAAAAAGCATAAAAAAAGTTGAAAGCAAAAGCGAAAATAACGGCTTTTTAGCCACTTCAAAGGCGCTTGAAGCCACGCTAAATATCGCTCTAAAAGCTGCAAGAACGGATGCTTCTGTTATGCTTAGTGGCGAAAGCGGCGTTGGCAAGGAGGTCTTTGCTAAATTTATCCACGCAAACTCACTTAGAAAAGGTGCTGCATTTGTCGCTTTAAATATGGCAGCGATCCCTGAAAATTTGATAGAAAGTGAGCTTTTTGGCTTTGAAAAAGGCGCATTTACTGACGCAGCTACTACCAAAAAAGGGCAGTTTGAGCTGGCAAATGGCGGAACGCTATTTTTAGATGAGATCGGCGAGATGCCTATAAATTTACAGCCAAAGCTGCTTCGTGCGCTTCAAGAGCGCGAGATAACAAGGCTTGGCGCCACAAAGAGCGAAAAGATAGACGTTCGCATCATCTGCGCTACAAATGCAAATTTAGAGCTTGCGATGAAAGAGGGCAGGTTTAGAGAAGATCTTTTCTACCGCCTAAACACGATCCCGCTTTTTATCCCACCACTTCGCGAGCGAAAAGATGAAATTTTGCCTATCGCACAAGATGCTTTGGGGAAGTGTTGCAAAGAGTATGGCTTTGAGGTTAAAAATTTCTCAAAAGCAGCCAAAGAGGAGCTTTTGAGCTATGACTATCCAGGCAACATAAGAGAGCTCATCTCAGTCGTGCAGCGTGCGGCGATACTAAGCGAGGGCGATGAAATTTTGCCAAAAGATCTATTTTTGCAGGCGAGAAGTAAAAAATAGGTAAAAATTTAAGTTTTTGGCTAGTAAAATTATGCAAATTAAGAAAATTAAAAGAAACCAAGGAGAGCAGATGAGAAAATTTAACGTAGCAGTCGTTGGTGCGACAGGAGCGGTCGGCGAAGAGCTTTTTAGAGTTATGGAAGAGGTTGATTTTCCAGTTGGCGAGCTTTTGCCACTTGCAAGTGCCAAAAGTGCTGGCAGTGAGATAGAATTTAAAGGCAAAAACTATAAAGTAAAAGAGCTAACTGAGAAAGTTTTTAGCGAGCACGAGATCGATATCGCATTTTTTAGTGCAGGTGGCTCAGTTTCAGAGAAATTTGCTAAATTTGCAGCTGATAGCGGTGCAGTAGTCATCGATAACACCAGCCATTTTAGGATGGATAAAGATATCCCACTAGTCGTACCTGAGTGTAACCCAAGTGACATCGCCATGTGGAAAAACCGCGGCATCATCGCAAATCCAAACTGCTCAACCATCCAAATGGTGCAAATTTTAAAACCACTAAATGACGCTTTTGGTATCAACAGGGTCGATGTTTCTACCTACCAAGCAGCAAGCGGCGCTGGCAAAGAGGGCATGGAAGAGCTTGTCGTGCAGATGCAAAAGTTTTTTGAATTTAAACTTGATGAGTGCGAGCCAAAAGTCTTTGCGCACCGCCTAGCGCTAAACGTGATCCCACATATCGACGTCTTTTTGGATAACGATTACACAAAAGAAGAGATGAAAATGGTCAATGAAACGCAAAAAATACTTCACAAAGATATCGAAGTGAGCGCTACTTGCGTGCGTGTGCCAGTGCTTAGAAGCCACTCTGAGGCGATCACTATCCACTTTGACAAAGACGTGAGCGCAGATGCGGCAAGAAAGGTTTTAAGCAAAGCTCCAAGCGTCGTCGTGGTCGATAATCCAGCCCAAAAAGAGTATCCGATGCCTACTATCTCAAGCGATACAAACGAGACTTACGTTGGCAGGATCAGGGTAGATAACTTTAGATCAAATGTACTTCACCTTTGGTGTAGTGCCGATCAGATCCGCGTGGGAGCTGCGACAAATGCCGTCAGGATCGCACAAAAATGGATCGCGATGCAGGAGTAGTTTTAAATTTATTTTGGCTAGAAAGGATCAAGCTCTAGCCTAAATTTATCTCGCAAGTTCGTCTAGCAAGTCTTGCAAAGTAACGTTTTTTAGCTCGTTTTCTAGCGCAGTTTGTGCTCTTAAAAAGTGCCCGCTCAAAAGCTCCTCTATCCTGCCACCAAGCGGGCAGGCCTTTGGCGAGTCAGAGTGAATTTTAAAAAGTTTTTCTTTGTCGTTTACTGCGTTAAAAATTTCAAGTAAATTTATATCTTTTGGCTCTTTTGCAAGGCTTACTCCACCAACTCCAGCTGCGACATTTACGAGCCCTGCAGCCTTTAAGACGCCAAGTAGCTTTCTAACGATAACAGGATTTGTATTTATACTGCCAGCTATAAATTCGCTCGTAACCTTCTCGTCTTCAAAAAATTTAGCACACAAAAGCGCGTGTATCGCAGTTGAAAATTTAATGCCAACTTGCATAAGCTCCCTTAAATTCCATATTTAAACCTCTAAGTTTAGCAGGCATAAGTTTAAATTTGCCTGCTAAAACCAAACTCACGCCCTCTCGCCGACCGCGGTAAAACGCTTTTGGATAAATTTCTTGTTTTTTAGCTCGTCAATGATCGCAAGCGCTAGGTCTGCGTAGCTTATGTAGCTCTCATTTTTTGAGTTTAGTATGAGATCATCCCTGCCAAGCACGTATTTGCCCGTGCGAGCGCCATTTGCGTCGTAGTCGCCTGCTGGACTTACGTATGTCCAAAGCACATTTGTGCTACCTTTTAGCTCTAAATATGACTCCGCTGTCGCCTTTGCCACGCCCATATATGCTGCTGGGAAGTCTGGGGTGTCCATGACCATAGTGCCTTTGCTATCAACAAATAACGTGCCAGCGCCGCCAACTACGATGAGCCTTGTGCTAGTGCCTTCTAGTAAATTTACTAGGTGAGCGACCACTTTTTTGTGAGAAAAGAAGGTTTATAACGACCAAACGGCAAATGCGCTGATAACCGCGTCAAAGCCAGCTAAATCAGCCTTTGTAAGCTCGAAAATATCTTTATAAACGACCTTTACGCTTTCGTTTTTATACTCTTTGTTTCTAACAATCGCTGTGACGTCGTAACCTTGTTTTAGCGCCTCATTTACTAAATTTACGCCACTTTTTCCGTTTGCACCTAAGATTGCTATTTAAATTTTGCTTTTTAAATTTACAGCCAGCTTGGCTTTACGTCTTCAACTATCACGCCGTCAGTCATGGTGTATTGCTCTAGGCTACCGCGTTTTGTCTGGATGCAGATCATTTTGATGCCGTTTTTGCCAGCTTTAAAGCACCTCTTACCCTCTGGATCTATGCGCACCGCGTCGCCTTTGCTTACTTTTATCACTTCGCCGTCGATAAAGAGCTCACCATCGCCATCAGTGATGATGTAAAGCTCCTCGTTTTGCTTGTGCGCATGGACAAATGGCACGCTCACATTTGCTGGAAGTTCGTTTATAGATACCTCACAGCCAGTTAAATTTAAAGCCTCTTTTAGCTCAACTCTTGGCTCGTTTGTGATCTTTGCAACCTGATAATTTTTCATTTTGTTCTCCTTGTTTTTTGTTGTAATCTTTTTTCTTACAACTGATGAGCGAAGTATAATGATTTTTTGTTGTAATGTCAAGAGTTACAACTAAAAATTTCAAATTTTTATAAATTTGGGCTAGAATTCGCAAAAATTTTTAGGAATAAATTTGCAAAATAACGCCTTTAAAACGCTAAAGAGCATAGCTACCGAGCACAACAAAAAGCTCATTTTGACCTTTGCTTTGGTGCTAGCAGAGAACGGACTTTTTCTAGCTTATCCGATATTTGCGGGCTTTGCGATAAACACAATTATGCAAGGAAATACGTTAAATGCCCTCATTTACGCACTTTTTGTGCTCATAGCGTGGCTTGTAGGAGCCATTAGGCGCCGCGTGGATACGCAAGTTTTTGCAAATATCTACGCAAAGCTTGCTGTAAATGTTATCATGAATGAAAAACAAAATGCCAAAGACGACTCCGCTATCATCGCCAGAGTAGCGCTCTCGCGAGAGTTTGTAAATTTCTTTGAGACGCATTTTCCTATGTTTTTTACATCGGTCATTTCGATCATCGGCTCAGCGTCTATGCTCATCTTTGTCGAGCCAAAGGTTGCTGTGGCGTGCTTTGTAGTGATGATCGTTTTTCTTATATTTTTACCAAGATATATCAAGAAAAATGACGACCTTTATCTTCGCTTAAATGACCGCTTAGAAAAAGAGGCAAAGGTGATAGGTGTTTTTAATAAAAGCACGCTAAATAGGCACTATGATGTCGTTTCTAAATTTCGTATAGCGATCTCAAATAGGGAGGCGATGAGCTATTTTATCATCGGCATTAGCGCTTCGCTGCTTTTTTTGGTGGCGATAATAGTGCTAAGCTCGCAGCAGACAAATGCCGGCCACATCTACTCTGTGATGACCTATATATGGAATTTCGTCATCAGTCTTGACGACTCGCCAAAGCTCATCGAGGAATTTTCAAATTTAAAAGATATAGGCAAGAGGATCGACGCCAAAAAGAAGGACAATGATGCACAACAAGAGCGTTCTTAGAAATTCATTTTTTCTAATTTTCACGTTTATGATAGTTGAAGCCGTTTTTGGCTTTGTTTCAAACTCGCTTGCGCTTATTAGCGACGCATTTCACATGCTCTCAGACGCTGCGGCTCTCTTTTTGTCGCTGGTCGCTTTTAAGATCGCAGAAAAAAGGGCAAATTTACAAAAGACCTTTGGCTACAAAAGGGTCGAGATCATCGCTGCTTTCATAAATGCCATCGCTCTTATCGCGCTGGCTATCTTTGTCATAGTCGAAGCTATCATCAGGCTTTTTAACGAGCCAGAGATAGAGGCTGAAACGATGCTTTTTGTTAGTATTTTGGGGCTTGTGGTAAATTTAGTCGTGGCTATTTATATGCATAAAAGTGCTGATACAAAAGAAAATTTAAACATGAAAGGTGCTTATTTGCACGTGCTTGGCGACACGCTTGGCTCAGTTGGCGCTATCGTCGCAGCGCTTCTTGTGATGAAATTTAACTTCACGCAGGCCGATAGCATCGCAAGTATCTTTGTCTCGCTGCTTATCATAAAAAGTGGCGCTAGCTTGCTAAAAGATAGCTTCAATATCCTGATCGAAGCCGTGCCGCTTAAGCTTGATACGGATGAAATTTTAGGCGTTATAAAGGGCGTAGATGGCGTTAAAATCGTGCATGACCTGCATATCTGGGCGATAAATGCTGGCACAAATGCGCTCATAGCCCACGTGGTGGTGGATGATGCGTTAAGCGTGGCTGAAATTTCAAAGATGATAAAGCGCATCGAGCACGAGCTTTCTCACGTTGGCATCGGCCATGTCACGCTTCAGTTTGAGAGCGAGAGCCTTGGGCACAAAGATGATCTCATCTGCGAGCTAAATGATGAAGATGATCACTTTGGGCATCATCACTAAAATTTGAGTGAAATTTGACGCAAAAGGCTTAAATTTAATGTTTCGCATAAAAAATGAATATCTAATAGTCGTGGCTATCGGTTTGCTTGGTATTTTTATGGATATGGTTCCTCTTATCGCAGTAAATTTCGTAGTAGCCTTGATTTGCGCTCTATTTTGTATGAAAAAGGGCTATATATTCATTTTGTTGCTGGCGTTAAATTTTGCTCTGTATTTTAATGCCATAGATGCTCCGTTTGAACAGCCAGAGCTTTGGACTTATCACGTGCCAGTGCTGGCAACTGCGACATACGGGCTTAGTGCTTTAGTTTATGCTTCAGCTTTTCTCGCTTTTTTACCGCTTTTTGCTTATCTTTATTTTTTATATTCACTTTGCGTTGTGCTCTGCGCTTTGCGTAAAAGTTTAAGAGCTAAATTTGAGCTTTAAATTTAAGCCTTGCTAACCTAGCAAACTCATTTTTACTCAACTTTAACGATTTTTTTTATAAAATCGCCTAAAATTTAACTAGGGATTTCATGAAAAACATTAGAAACTTTAGCATCATAGCTCACATCGACCACGGCAAAAGCACGCTTGCTGATCGCCTCATTCAGGAGTGTGGCGCCGTAAGTGACCGTGAGATGAGCTCGCAGATAATGGACACGATGGACATCGAAAAAGAGCGTGGCATCACGATCAAAGCCCAGTCTGTCCGCCTAAACTACGCACTAAATGGGCAAAATTTTGTTCTAAATTTGATAGACACTCCAGGACACGTCGATTTTAGCTACGAGGTAAGCCGTAGCCTAGCTAGTTGCGAGGGCGCGCTGCTAGTCGTGGATGCTAGTCAGGGCGTAGAGGCGCAAACCATCGCAAACGTCTATATCGCGCTTGAAAATAACCTAGAGATCATCCCAGTCATCAACAAGATCGACCTACCAGCGGCTGACCCTGCTAGGGTAAAAGACGAGATCGAGCACATCATAGGACTTGACTGCTCAGGAGCGATCGAAGTAAGCGCAAAAACAGGCGTTGGCATAAAGGAGCTGCTTGAAGCGATCATCATGAGGATCCCTGCGCCAAATGGCGACGTAAGCAAGCCTACAAAGGCGCTAATCTACGATAGTTGGTTTGACAACTATCTTGGCGCGCTTGCTCTTGTGCGTGTTTATGATGGTAAAATTTCAAAAAATGATGAAATTTTGGTAATGGGCACGGGCAAAAAACACATCGTGCTTGACCTCATGTATCCAAATCCTATAGCTCCGATCAAGACCAAAACGCTTGGCGCTGGCGAGGTTGGCATCGTGGTTTTGGGGCTTAAAAACGTTAGCGACGTGCAAGTTGGTGATACGATAACACAGGCTAGAAATCCCCTAAAAGAGCCAGTTGGCGGCTTTGAGAGGGCTAAGCCGTTTGTTTTTGCGGGACTTTATCCAATAGAAACTGATAAATTTGAAGATCTGCGTGACGCGCTGGATAAGCTAAAGCTAAACGACAGCTCCATTAGCTATGAGCCAGAGACCTCGGTCGCACTTGGATTTGGTTTTAGGGTTGGTTTTTTGGGACTACTGCACATGGAGGTCGTCAAAGAGAGGTTGGAGCGTGAGTTTGACCTAGATCTCATCGCCACAGCACCGACTGTGACTTATGAAGTCATCCAAACTGATGGGCTAAATTTAAAAATCCAAAACCCAAGTCAGCTACCACCAGTCAATAAAATAGACTCGATCCTTGAGCCATACGTGAAAGCGACTATCATCACGCCAAGCGAGTTTTTGGGCAACATAATCACACTTTTAAACAACCGCCGCGGCATACAAACAAAGATGGACTACATCACGACTGACCGCGTTTTACTCGAGTATGACATACCGATGAATGAGATCGTGATGGACTTTTATGACAAGCTAAAGTCAAGCACCAAAGGCTACGCGAGCTTTGACTATGAACCAAGCGATTACCGCGTGGGCGATCTAGTAAAGCTTGATGTAAAAGTGGCCGGCGAGACGGTCGATGCACTCTCTATCATCGTGCCTGAGAGCAAGGCGCAGACAAAGGGCAGGGACTTCGTAAAAGCGATGAAAGAGATCGTGCCACGTCAGCTCTTTGAGGTGGCGATACAAGCTAGCATCGGCAACAAGATCATCGCTCGCGAAACCGTAAAATCAATGGGTAAAAACGTAACCGCTAAGTGCTACGGTGGCGATATCACTCGTAAGAGAAAGTTGCTTGAAAAGCAAAAAGAGGGTAAGAAGAGGATGAAGGCGATAGGTAAGGTAAATTTGCCGCAGGAGGCGTTTTTATCGGTCCTAAAAATAGACTAATGCGTTGTCTCGCTTTGTCATACTTCGTTGTGTCTAAAATTTACTCGGTCATTACCTGCCGTGGTAACTCCCGTCGTAAATTTTATCCACGTCTTGTCTGACTTTGCGATACGTCCGCAGCAGGGATCTTATTTTGGCAAATAGGTCTTTGATTAAAATTTAAATACTAAATTTACAAAAAGGAGTGCTATGCCATTTGTGAAAATTTGCGTAACAAAAGAGAATGATAGCCCAAGTGTGGAGCAAAAAGAGAAGATGATAAGCGGAGTTACAAAGCTAATAAGCGAAATTTTAGGTAGAAGCGCTCAAAATACTGTTGTCATTATCGATGAGATTGATACGAACAACTATGGCATTGCAGGTGAAAGCGTGAAAAATCTCCGCAAAAAACAAAAAGAGCAAAAGGAAGTGAAATGCTAAGAGCGACATTATTAGCAGTTTTTGCAGCCATCTTTCTAATTGGCTGCGTGGCAAAAGCTAGCCTTTGTCTATCGTGCGAGGGCATAGACGGCGTGCAAAGTGCAAGCATAAGTAGCGAAGATAAGACCTATTTTGAAGAGGTTATGAGGATCCCAGCTGACTGCAGCGCTTGCAGGGGCAGGGGCGATGGCGTCTTTATAAATGGCGTCAAGTATAGAAGCGACGTGGCGATAAATTGCTGCTTAGAAAAAAATATGATCGACATAAATGTTGGGCTAAAAAAGGTATATTTTCATAGGATCGTGGATGCTAGAAGCAGCGCAAGGTCGATTTATTACACAAGAGAAGATGGTAGCGGCGTAGTCTTTAACTCAAACCCACGCCTTGAAGTGCTCTTTTATATGTTTTTAAAACGTGAGCTAAATTCGCGTGGCATCGTGGTCGTGGATACGCAAACATCGCCTTATACATATAGGCTTGATTTTAGATTTGACGAGCTTAGAGGCACTTACTCTAGAAGCTCTGAAATTTTAAACGGACATCTATATGGCGAGCTTGTGCTTTCAGATATAAATTTTAAAAAACGAATTCCTATCTCGACTAGACACCACGTGGAGGAGCTTGAGGCGTCAAAAAGCGGTCAGTTTGACTTCTTTATCGCGCTTTTAGTTAAGCAAGCTGCCATAAAAGTGGCTGATGAGATCACTAAACTTTGAAAGGAAAAATATGAGTAAATTTAAATTTCTAGCTATCTTTGGACTTTTTGTCCTATTTTTGAGCGGTTGCGCGCCTACTCAGACAGTAGTTGCATTTGATCCCTACAAAACTGCTGCAAGTCAGCAAGCTAACGGCCTTGAAGTATATATAAGCGCGGTGCATGATAATCGCAAAAACAAAAGCACTATCGCAACTATAACCGATGGCAGAGGTACTGTAAAAGAGTATGTCGTGCTTCAAAACGATCTCGCGACCTATTTTGGCGATTCTCTTAAAAAAGAGCTCATAGCTCATGGCGCAAATGTAAATGGCATGGGTGGCGTTGTGGTTGAAGTTTTCATAAACGAATTTGAAGCAAATATGAGCGGATATAACAGCGACAACACAAGAGGCAAGATAAAGATCACGCTTAAGATACAAAAAGGCGATCAAAGCATCATCAAAAATATCTCAAACAATCAAACCAAATTTGAGCTAGTTCGCACTGGCGGAGCATTTAAGCCATTCTTAACAGACATCATCAACGACGCCGTTAAACGCTCTGCGATCGCTATCTTAAATAGCTGATGTTTTGTGCGTTTTGCAAGAGCTTTACGCTAAAGACATTTTGTAAAACCTGCTCGCAAATTTTAAGCGAGCCAAGCCCTTTGGTAAGAGAGCTAGAGGGCTTTAAAATTTATAGCTTCTATGGCTACTCTGAGATCAAAGAGCTCATTCATTCAAAGCACCAAATGCACGGACTTTTTATCTATAAAAATTTAGCCAAATTTGCATTTAAGAAATTTGCTGAAAATTTTAACTTTCCAGAGCAAATTTACGCCTTGCCGATAGACGATAGAGTGCATCATGGCTACTCGCACACGGCTATTTTGGCAAATGAGCTTCGTGCCAAAAACCTTAAACCCATCTTTCACGCCCTGCATGCGACAAGCAGTGTCAGCTACAGCGGCAAGGATCTTAAATTTAGACAAAACAATCCAAGAAATTTTAAAATTTTAAAAAATATCACTGCGCCAGTTATCTTAGTCGATGACATCGTAACCACTGGTACAACGATACTAGAAGCTAGAGATACACTTCAAAAAGCAGGCGTTGATGTGCTTTTTGCGCTTGTTTTAACAGATGCTAGAAACTAAGCTTTATATGAAATTTAGCTTGAAATTTCACACCTAAAAATTGTAAATAGCTATTAATCATAAAAAAAATTTGCCGATATAAACATAAAATTTACACAAAAGGATTTTGTTTATGAAAAAAGCAGCAAACAAGATAGCACTCATCATCGTAGTGCTTTTAGTTGTCTCACTTGGTGTATTTTCAACGGTGAATTACACAAATACCAAGGAGAGGATTTATGATCTAGCAAAGGAGTCTAAGACTTCAGCTTCAAAAGTTTTGCAGTTTTATATGAATGCATTTTTTGAAGATAAGCTTGCAGCCGTTCAAAATTTTGCTAGTTACATCGAGGCGCATCCACAAATTTTGGATGACAAAGAGGCTTTAGAAAAAGTGCTAATGGATGCAGCGCAGGTTACTGATTTTTCTGAATTTTACTTTGGTTATGCGGCTGATGGTGCTGTTTATAACGCTGTGCTTGATGGCAAAGATCGTAAATTTATGGTTTTTGATCAGAGAAAAAACTATGATGCAAGGGTTAAGGGCTGGTACAAGGACGCTGTTGCAAAAGAGGGCATCATCTTTTCAGCTCCATACACAAGCTCAGCTGGTGGCTTAAATTTAACTATTGCTAAAAAGATAGTCGTTGGTGGTAAGGTTGTTGGTGTCTTTGGCGTGGATATGGGAATAGATAAGCTTGATAATGAGCTTAATAAGATAAAACCAACTCCAAGTAGTGCAATAGCTTTATTGGATCTAGAGCATAAAAAAATAATTCATTTCGTTCATAAGGATCTTATTTTATCTGATGCTAGTGAAGCTATGAAGATCCTTGATGACTACTCAAACGAGTATAAGAAAAATGGCGATAAAACATTTACTTACAATCTTAGAGGCACAGAGAGACTTCTTGCTTGTGAGTCTTATGATAAAGCCAA
>NZ_PPAW01000004.1 GCF_002913225.1 Campylobacter concisus
CCTCTTCTCTCGTGGGCTACCTGGTTTTAGCATCGTTGGGCTTGCAAGCTCTAGTATCAAAGAGAGCACTGAACGCGCAAAAGTAGCACTTCTAGCACTTGATTTTTCCTTCCCAGCACAAAAGATAACCATAAACTTATCCCCTTCAGATCTACCAAGGAGCGGCTCACAGTGTGACCTAGCTAGCGCTCTTCTCATAGCTCTTCAAAAGGCAAAAAGCTTAGAGAAAATTTTTGTATTTGGCGAGCTTGGACTTGATGGAAGTGTAAAAAGTACGGCAAATTTATTCTCAATCCTTCTTTTTTTAAGCACACAGGTAAAAAACGTAAAAGTCTTAGTACCAAAAGAGATAGCACAAAAAGCTTCAATGATCCCAAATTTAGAGATTTATGCGGTTAGTACTCTAGAGGAAGCGATTAGATTTTTTAATGACGCAGAATTTGCAA
>NZ_PPAW01000005.1 GCF_002913225.1 Campylobacter concisus
TTTATAAATTTAATATAAAATTTCAATTATCTTTATAGTGCTATCAATAAGCTAAAATAACAATTTATTGTTGCCTAACGTCTAAGGCATATTTTAAAATTTAAAGTCAAAATTTGTTTTATCGCGCAAATATATAAATTTTATGTCTATATGATATAAATTTATCCTGCCAAATGGCTAATATCAACCTGAAAAGCTTAAATTTTTTGTGTAAATTCTATTTTTTCTCAAAAGTGATTACCGGCAAAGAAAAAATATGGTTTTTATCTTTTGATTATCAAAATATCAATATAATCGTGAAAATTTATAAAAGGATAATTATGGCACTTGAAAATGTATTAAGAGCGATCGAAGATATAAAAAATGGAAAAATGGTCGTCATGGTCGATGATGAGGACCGCGAAAACGAGGGCGATCTAGTCTTTTCAGCAGCTAGTAGCGACATGCAAAAGGTAAATTTTGCTATCACTCATGCAAAGGGCGTGCTCTGTCTTGCGATGGACGAGGCGAACGCAAAAAGGCTTGATCTACCGCTAATGGTAGCCAAAAACACATCGAGCCATGAGACAGCTTTTACGGTTACGATCGATGCAAAAGACGCAACAACGGGCGTGAGCGCATATGAGCGCGATATGACGATCAGGCTTGCTGCAGAGACCAGCTCAAAGCCTGAAGACTTCGTGCGCCCAGGACACATTTTCCCACTTATCGCAAAAAATGGCGGCGTGCTCGTTCGCACAGGTCACACCGAGGGCTCGGTCGATCTTTGTAAGCTTGCTGGCGTTAGCCCGATGGCTTCGATATGTGAGATAGTAAAAGAAGATGGCACAATGGCAAGGCGCGACTATCTAGAGGAGTTTTGTAAGAAATTTGGACTAAATATGATCAGCGTTTCCGATCTGGTCGAGTATAGACTAAGCCATGAAAGCCTCATAAGAGTTGGCGAAAAAAGCAACGTGATGATCGCAGACTGTGCTGCAGCAAGATACGATATCACCGATCACAAGGGTAAAATCCACTCAGCTTATCTTTTTGGCGAGCCAAAGAGCAAGGTAAATGTCAAATTTCAAAAGATCCTTGCCGATCACGAGCTTTTGAGCAGTTCAAAATATGACGAGCTTTTAAAAACTATTAAATTTCTAAGCCAAAATGGTGGAATTTTGATCTTTTTAGATAGTGACAACTCAAATACTAGCAAAGACTACGGCATTGGAGCGCAAATTTTAAATCACTTTGGCGTCAAGGATATCGAGCTTCTAAGTTCAAATAAAAATAAAGAATTTGTAAGCTTAGCCGGTTTTGGGCTAAATATAGTCGGTTATAAAGAAATTTAAATATCCCAAATTTAGTCAGTTCATCTTAGTTCTGGCTAAATTTAATAATACTTTCTAGATCAAATTTTCGTAGGTCACTCACAAATTTAAACTAGCATTTCACATCAAATTTAATAAGTTTCTCTTTTGTTTAAGTTTATCTAGTATAAATTTAGTATATAAGCCTATTTTTATGCTAATACTAAATATTTTATTGTAAGTATATTTTATGAAATAAATCAAATATAATTAAAAAAATTTCTAACATATCGCCAACTTACGTAACTGGTATAGATTTAATCGATATAC
>NZ_PPAW01000006.1 GCF_002913225.1 Campylobacter concisus
TTTCGAGCTTTAGCCTAGTTTGCTTACCGATACGCCAAAAGTCACTTAGTGGCTGGTGCGTCCAGAGCTGCTTTTTGTAAATGTGCTCGTCTAAAAAGGCGATCCTGTCGTCGCTGTGCTTTGCTAGGATATCATTAATTAACCTATTAACCATCCCAAGTTCTTATGGATATATATATATCCATAAGCTTAAATATCTATATAAAAAGGCCACTTGACTCGCGCTATTAATCCTATTAAGAACAAACTAATGCAATAAGACAAGGGATTTTTTAAGATAAGGGGAGGAAAACCTCCCTTTTACGATGAATAGATATAAAAACATTGATTACAAAACAATGAGAGATAAAAATTTAAGATATGGTAAGTAATAACCAGAAGGGCTTTGTTAAGGCGGTTATCAGCATGGAAAAAGGTATCAACGACGAAAGTGCTCTGGATAAGCTCTATTGGGCTTATATAGACAATGTTGCATGAGAATTTGACTATATGATTGAAGAATTAAGGGAACAGAGACAGATAAAAGACCTACCTTATGTTCAAAAGGAGAAAGATAATCTTGTCAATATCATTGGAAATATTGGTAAGAAAGGTTGATGTCGTTGAGAGAGAAAACAGGAACGAAGAAGCCTTTAAGGTAGTAAATTTCCCTGTGGTATCTAAAGACGATAAAGTAAATAAGGCATGCCATAATCATTCTGCATACGAGGAAAAGGGTAATCTTCCAAAGGATTTTAAGCAAGGGGTTTTGTTAAAAATCAGAACTTCCATTGATGATAACAGCAAGGAACATAGTAATATCAGGATACTTTCTTCAAAGCTGTTAAAAGTAAAGGAATAGATGAAAAGACAGAAAAAGAGAAAGAATCCGTTCTTGGAGCTATTGAGAAATATCAGGCGGAATATAAGTAAAAGCCTAAAGAGAGTAAAAAGCCAAAAAAACAGAAAGATAAGATGATGATCGGTATGGTCTTAGGACTGCACCGGCTCTTTTTAATTCATGGAGGATCGCCAATATAGCCTTTGATGCAGAAATTAAAAAGTTTAAATATTTGTCCCATAAATATAGAAATTTGTCCCGGTTTGTGATATAATAATAATTAAAGAAAATAGGAGGTATGGCAATATGAAAAAACAAAATGTTTTGAATTTAATAAAATACCATGCGGAAAGGAATGAAAATTCGTTTAGAAATGAAGCAATAGTAATAGCAAGATATTTTGATAGTATAGGAGATTATCAGCTATCTGAATATATTATGGGGTTAATATCTGAATCAAATTTATATTCACCACAAAGTAGTGATTTTGAAAGTGAGTTTTTAAAACAAGTAGAAATAAGAAATTTAGAGGCTTTAAATTTACCACTTGAAATAACAGAAGACATAAAAGGCATTATTAACGCTGTAAACCATAATGTGAGTATTAATAAATTTTTATTTGAAGGATTACCGGGAAGTGGAAAAACAGAAGCAGCCAAAAATGTTGCAAAATTGTTGAATCGCTCTCTTTTTAGGGTGGATTTTGAAAACTTAATAGATAGCAAGTTGGGACAGACTAATAAAAATATAATAGAAGTATTTAGAGAAATAAATATTCTTCCAAATGCGAATAAGGTTGTAGTTTTATTTGATGAAATCGATGTTATTGCGTTGGATAGAATTAATTCTAATGATATTAGGGAGATGGGAAGAGTAACATCTACAATTTTAAGAGAATTAGATAGATTGACAGACCTTAATAAAGAAATTGTACTTATTGCAACAACTAATCTATATTCAAATTTTGATAAAGCATTAATTAGGAGATTTGATGCTGTTATTAATTTCAATAGGTACAGTGATGAGGATTTAATAGAAGTTGCTGAATATTATTTTTCTTCATTTATCAAGAATTTTAAAGGAATATCCAAGGACACAAGATTATTTAAAAAAATATTGAAGACAGCAAAGAAAATACCTTATCCAGGAGAGTTAAAAAATATTATAAAAACATCACTTGCATTTAGTGATATTGGTTCTGAGTATGATTATTTGAAAAGATTATACAATAGCCTGATAGGAAACTTGGAACAAAAGGATATAAACCAACTTCATGAAGAAGGGTTTACGGTAAGAGAAATAGAAAAATTAAAAGGGGAGTCTAAAAGTGCTGTATCAAGAAAGTTAAAGAAGGAGGAAATAGATAGTGAATAATGTCTTGGAATTAAAAGGGAAACGCTTTGTACAAGCACGTAGAAATGGTAATGGCGGTGGTATAGCCATGAATGGACAGGTGGAAGTCAGTACAGAACATTTATCAAGATTGAGATCTCAGCTAATCCAGATTAAAGAATTCTGGGATAATGAAACAAAGCCGTTTGAAGGTATTTTGGTTAGTGTTTACTACAACAAGATTGTTGCTAAAAGTAATAGAATTGCTGGAATTTTTAAAGGGACGAATTCTAATGAAGCAATTGTTGGAGCAAAATTTAATAGAGATAAGAATAAACACATCATCACATATTTTCTTGATGAGCATAATTTAACTAAAAGCATAGAGTTGATTACAGATTCTTCAAATATATTGTCTAAAAAATTTGCAGGTAAGATCAGTAGGAATATATTTGAAGATAAAAATATTGTTAATCCAACAGTTTTTAAAGATTTTTCTGTAAATATGTCCATATTCAAACAGGTGATTGCAGATGCTTCTTATATAGATTCATTTCAAGTAGAAACACCAACAATTGAAATCAAACAAAGCATTATAACTCTTTACGATGTAAAAAAGGACACAAAGTCATTATTTGAAATATTAGGGATAGATATTTTAAGTAGTAGAATTTTAGATAATCAAACGGTTTACTTAGATGAAAAGCAAGTGGAAGTACTTTTTGAAAAAGCACCATATCTTGTTTCAATGGCAACCGTTGATTTATCAAGTTTATCACCAGATGATTTTATAAATGAATATCAAACAAAAATAGTAACCATACCATCTCCAACTATTGAACCGACAATTGGAGTAATAGATACTTTGTTTGATCAAAGAGTTTATTTTAGCGACTGGGTTGAGTATTATGATATGGTCTCAGAAGATATACCAAAAAATCCAAAAGATTATAATCATGGGACAGCAGTATCTTCCATTATTGTTGATGGAGCAAGATTAAATCCTTGGTTAGATGATGGTTGTGGAAGGTTCAAAGTTAGACATTTCGGAGTAGCTGTTGGTGCTGAATTTTCTTCTTTCTCTATAATAAAAAAAATAAAGAGCATTGTAGCAAATAATACAGATATAAAAGTATGGAACATTTCACTTGGTAGTAATCAGGAAATTAATGACAACTTTATTTCTGCTGAAGCTGCAACATTAGATAAAATTCAGTTTGAAAACAATGTAATATTTGTTGTGGCGGGAACAAATAAACCAAGTGCAGATATAGTAAAAATAGGCTCTCCGGCAGATTCTATTAATAGCATAGTTGTAAATTCAGTTAGTAAGAATGGTCTGTCTACTAAATATACTCGTAAAGGATTAGTGTTATCTTTCTTTGCAAAGCCTGATGTAAGTTATTATGGTGGCAGCGAGGAAGAGTATATTAGGGTTTGTGAACCTTTAGGGGCCACGAGTGCTGCTGGTACTTCTTATGCTGCACCTTGGATTGCGAGGAAATTATCTTATTTAATTGATGTGTTAGGACTTAATAGAGAAGTTGCAAAAGCCATGATTATTGATGCTGCAAGAGGTTGGGATGAAAAACCAACTCCTGAAGAAGTTGCCTTATATGGGCATGGAGTTGTACCAATTCATATAAATGACATCATTCAAACAAAAGATGATGAAATAAAATTTGTAGTATCAGACATTAGCGAAAAATGGAATACTTATAACTACGATTTTCCAGTTCCTCTAAAGGATAATAAGTATCCATATATTGCGAAAGCTACGATGTGTTATTTTCCATTGTGTGATAGATTACAAGGCGTTGACTATACAAATACAGAATTGAATTTGCATTTTGGTCGAATAGGAGATGATAAAAAAATCAAGGATATTAAGGGCGATAAACAGAATACAGAAGACACATTAGATGGAGAAAGAAATTATCTTTTGGAAGGTGAAGCTAGAAAGCAGTTTAGAAAATGGGATAATGTAAAGTATATCGCAGAGAGTGCTACAAAAAGAATGATACCAAAAGACTCTTATAAAAATAAAAACTGGGGTATGGAAGTAAAGACAAATAATAGATTATCTCCCCAAGATGGCGTAGGGGTTAGGTTTGGTGTTGTTGTAACACTCAAAGAAATGAATGGAGTTAATAGAATTGATGAATTTATCAGAAGTTGTACATTAAATGGTTGGCTAGTGAATGTAATTGATATTGTTAATAGAGTAGATGTTCACCAAAAAGTTAATGAAGAGATTGAGTTTGAATAGATGCTAAATGACGGTATCAAAGGAGGGTTAGTAGTAAATGATATTCACAGAAGAACAATTAAGAAAATATACAAAAACCTTTGAGTGAAACAGAGGAAAATCAATGCAAAAATGCTATAAGAATGGTGGTTGATGCATTAAAAACTACCGAATTTAATGAAAGGACTTCTATTCAAAAAAGTATAGTGAGACACCTTCATTTGAAGTGATGATGAAGAGTGATTATGATTATGAGGTTAAAATATTTTTACAAGGATATTATGTAAACAATACTAATGTTAGAAAGCATAGCGATGTAGATATTATTGCTGTTCAAATAGATCAATTTAGACCAAAATATAGAGTTGATGTTTCTAAAGGTTTTATTCAAAAAGCAAGACTTTTAAAGATATAGTTCAGTCCGCATTAGAAAATAAATTCGATAATGATGTGGAAAGAAAAACCATTTTTACCCAAGCCAATAACTGGAAAACTTATGAAGATATGAATGTGAAATTTTTGAAGAAGCATCAAAAACCTCCCTTACAGAAGCAACTAAGATGCTTCATAAATAGCATAAAGATATTTTGGGGTTAGTTAAAAAATTTACAAACAAAGAGCTGTTTTCAAAAAACGTATATAGATGGGTCAGGAGCAAAACTCTTGGATCATACTTCGTAAGCGCCGCTCCGAGCCATTATGACTGGGCGACAAAAAGCTTAAGGCTCATCAAAAAAATTGCAAGTCAAAATAGCAGAAGTAGGATAGTAAGGCGCATTTTACAAAAAGCAAAAAATGCACAATTGACTTAGTTTACATAACTAATCCATATATCCATGAAAGGTTAAAGCTAAATTATACAAGAAAAACTCTTGAGCTGATAAACAGATATGACTTAGGCGTAACGCCCATGATACAAAAAGTTTGATTTTCCTGATCTATTGAAGCCAAATACTAAAACTATCGGCTTATACAAAAATTTCTACAACTTTTCTCCAAATGCCTTAAAGTTATTACCCCACGCCACTTTTACCATTCTGGCCCTCGATGTATTTTTGTTTGCCTTGATTAAACTATAGTTTGTTTTTGGCGCTCTTAAATATTGCTGGAATTAAGCATTATACTTTGCAATGCCTAAGTACCATAGCCACAATGATAAAAATAGTATCTAGGTATAACCTGTCAAAGCAAAATATCCAATGATAAAACAGACTAATATAGAATGTTCTAGAATATTAAATAAATTAAAAAATAAGAAACTTGGGCTACCTTTTAAAACCTTAAATCTTGAAATATAGTATTTTATGGAGTTTTGGATGGTGCGGATGAGAGGACTTGAACCTCCACGCCGTGGGGCACCAGATCCTAAGTCTGGCGTGTCTGCCAATTTCACCACATCCGCACAACAATAATAAGTGGTACGCCCATCAGGATTCGAACCTGAGGCCTACGGCTTAGAAGGCCGTTGCTCTATCCAGCTGAGCTATGAGCGCATAAAGTCTTTCAAGTGGCGCGCCCGATAGGAGTCGAACCCATAACCTACAGATCCGAAGTCTGTCGCTCTATCCAATTGAGCTACGAGCGCCCAAAATGGGGTGAGTGATGGGAATCGAACCCACGACCCTCAGGACCACAATCTGATGCTCTAACCGACTGAGCTACACTCACCATTTAACATGGTCGGGGTGAAAGGATTCGAACCTTCGGCCCTCTGGTCCCAAACCAGATGCGCTAACCAGACTGCGCTACACCCCGCCTGAGTCGTGTTTGTAAGTTTATGCCACTACCTCATTAAAAAGTCGCATTCTATCTAAAAATGCTATTGTTGTCAAGAAAAAATTAGTTTTGGACTTTATTTTTATAAAATTTCAAGAATTAAGTGTAAATTTCAGACTTTAAAACTTTTGATAAAATATCTAGCTAAAAAACGATGCGAACAGCGCTAAAGCTGATATGAGCTGGCAATGCTCCTTGTGCTGGCCTTATCATGGTCTGGCTAAAGCGCTTAAATTCTGGAGCTTCCCAAAGTTTTTTGCATAGGCCTTGCTCACTGATATCTACTCCTAAACAGCTTTGGTCTGCAGCAAAGAATTTTAATGAAATGCACCTTTCATTTTTAGCAAAAATGCCAAGATCGCCAGAGCTATCCACGACCCCAGCATTTGTCATCTCTTTAAATTTAACTTTATTGTTTGTAGTATCAAGGGCTAGTTTGCCTTGTGATATATAGTAGGCATTTATCTCTTCGATAGCGGTTCTAATCTCCGCCATAGTCTTTACTAAGACCGCATCATCTCTTGTGGCGCTGATCCTTGGGATAGCAATAGCTGCTAATACGCCAATAACAACTATTACAAAGATGAGCTCTATCATAGTAAAAGCTTTTTTCATTACTTCATCCTTGAATTTGAAGTTGCGAGATTATAACTAGAATTTTTATAAATGAAAGATAAATTTTGAAATTAAGTTAAAGAAGAGTGGCAAGGAAATTCCTTGCCAAGAAGTTTGAATTTGAAAAATTAGAACGCTACGCTAAGACCACTAACTGGGTACTCGCCAGCATCACTAGTTTGTTCTGAAGGAGCTGTGCCAGCTTGTGCATTAGCAGCTAAACCACTCCATTTAAATTTATTTGTAAGCAGTTTATCTACACCGCTATTTTTATAAATCGCAGTGCAAATACTTTGTGCCTTATCGTCACCTTTTTCTACTTTTACGTTTGCAGGTTTATTTGTCGTTGCATTGTAGCTCGTTAAAGTAACTTTCAAGCATTTTTTGCCAGCTGCTAATAACTCATTGGTACTAGTTAAAGGCACATTTGTCATTTCTGATAAGTTGTCAGCAAATTTGCCTTGAGAAGTATAATATGCACCAACATCGCTTAGCAAAGTAGATAAGTTTGTAGCAGCTTTAGCAACTTCTGCATCATCCCTTGTTGCAGCTAGTCTTGGTATAGCGACTGCGGCTAATATGCCTAAAATCACGATCACGAAGATCAACTCGATCATTGTAAAACCTTTTTTCATGGTTTCCTCCTTGAAATTAAAAATTTGGCGGATTATACAACATTTTTTTCAAAATGCAAATAAAAGCTAAATTTTTTACAAATTAGCCGATTTGGTAGTTATGAAAAATAATTCCGCTATAATGACGCTCAAGAATATGGAGATTTTATGAAAAAAGTTTTATTTTGGATGGTAGTATCTTTTTGCATTTTGAGCGCAAATTCATCATTTGAGCCAGTGCTTTCATCAAAATATGACGAAAAACAAGCCTACATCGGTAAGAAGCTCTTTTTTGACAAAAGACTAAGCACCACTGAAAACTACTCATGCGAAACTTGCCACAACTTATACTGGAATTTAAGTGGTACAAACTCATCTTACACCAGCCAAAAGGGCGTTATAAACCCGCCTAGCGTGCTAAATTCGGCTTTAAATTTTCTATTTTTTACTGATGGTAGGGTAAGAAGCTTAAAAGATCAGGTAAAAGAGTCGATAAATTCTAGAAATGAGCTAAATTCAAATAAAGATGAGATAGTAAAAAAAGTAAAAAGCATAGGCGAGTATGGGATTTTATTTAATGATACATATAGTGATGGCATAAACTATGAAAATATAGTAGGTGCTTTGGCAGAATTTGAAAAGGCTATTTTAAGCATAGATTCGCCATTTGATGAGTATCTAGCTGGCAATGATGACTCCATAAACGCTGAGGCAAAAAAAGGCTTTGAGCTCTTTAATAAAGTAGGCTGTGTGGCTTGCCATAATGGTAGAAATTTAGGTGGAAATTTGATGCAAAACGTGGGCTTAAAGGATGCTAGTGAGAGCAGGCGCCTTATGCGCGTGCCTTCGCTTAGAAATGTAACAAGAACAACTCCATATCTAAGTAGTGGCGAAATTAGTGATCTAAAAGAAGTCATAGGCTTTGTGAGCTATCATCAGCTGATCCATACACTAAGTAGCGAAGAGCTTGGGCAAATTTATAAATTTTTGCTAACACTAAATGGACGCAGACCTAGGATACTAAATGAATAAAAGACAAGCAAATATCATCTTAATCGTCCTAGCAATCATCTTTTTCTTTAGCTCAACCTACATCTACATGGCAAATAAAGCAGTTACTGCTGTTAGTAAATTTAACGATACGATCTTAAGTCTTATCTTACTAGATAACGAGCTAAGCTTCACCCTAGAGAACAACGTACTTCGCTTAAACTACGACGATGTAAATAAAAATTTAAGAAGTTTTGATCAAAATTTAACCAAGCTTGATGAGCTAAACGCAATCATACAGGTCTTTTACCAAGAGAAAAATGCCAAAACTTTAAAGGTCATAAACGACGACTTTTTAAAAAAACAAAGGCTTGTAGATAGGTCAAACTACGCTAGCTCGTCAATGGCTGCTTATATCTTATCAGGTGAGTTTGAAATAGCATCAGAGAAGAAGCTAGATGCGCTTAATGTGATATTTCACGCGATAAAAAGCTCAGCCCTAATCAGCCCCGAAACGCTAAATCAAACAAAAGAGCAGATAGAAAAGTATAAAGATACCTACAAAAACGACACAAAAGCGATCTTGGTGCTAAATAAAGCAACTTACGCGCTTGAATTTGCAAAAAACCTAAGTGCCGTAGCTCAAGACTCTGTTGATCTAAAACTTGGAGAAACACTAAGAAAATTTAGAAATGACACCCTAGACTCTTACAGAATAATGATACGAAATATAGTAATAATGCAAGTGCTTTGTTTTATCAGTTTTGTGTTATTTTGCGCTTTAACTTTTTATCAAGCAAGGGTACTAGCTAAGCAGTTAAAACAGATAAAACTTCTAAAAACGACAGTGGATGCTGGACACAGCTCTATAGTCTTTTGTGACAATAACAATAAAATTTTATATGTAAATAAAACCTTTGAGGCAAAAACTGGTTATAAACTAAAAGACGTTATCGGAAAAAGCCCTAAAATTTTAAAATCAAATATGCACCCAGAGAGCTTTTATGCTGAGATAAGAAATGCCATAAATAAGCATACTTCTTGGGAAAGCGATGAGCTGATAAGCAGAACAAAAAGTGGCAAACTGCTCTATGAAAAGGTGCGTTTTGCGCCATTTTTCTTTGAGGGCAAGCTAGAAGGCTACATGGCTATAAAGCTTGATAGGACAAAAGAGCTTAGCATGCTTAAAGAGCTAACTCAAAAAAATGAGCAGATAAAAATTCAATCCTCAATCGACAAGCTAACCGGCTTTGGAAACTATTTTGCTCTGACTGAGATGATAGAGGCGAAAAAAGATGGAATTGTGATCAGCATAAGCATCAAAAACTACAAGATGCTAAGATTTTTCTACCAAACAAAGGTTATTGACGCTATGTTAAAAGCGGTGGCAAATACACTAAAACTCTGTGTTGATACCTACTCTATAAATGCTGAGCTATTTAGATTTCAAGATGATGCGTTTTACATCTGGTATCAAGGCGATGACATCGTTAGAGATATCGGCTTTATAAAAGAGTATTTTAACTTTAGCAGGATGAACATCGAGATAGATGGTAAATTTGAAAACCTACCTGGTATCAAGATAACTCTTGGCGTATCTTTATCAAATGACACACCGCAAACAAACCGTCTAATGCAGTCAATCCTAGCTAATCAACAAGCAAGTGATAGCGGCAACGAGATCTACTACTATCTCGAAAACGACGCGATCGAGATGAGATACTATAAAAACCAACTCATAACCGAACTCATCGAGTACGCCCTAGAAAACGATAAGGTAATAGTTGAGTGTCAGGGAATTTTTAACGTGCAAGAAAATGAGACAGAGGCAAAATACTACGAGGTTTTGGTGCGCATAGTAGATCAAAATGGCAAGATCCGCTACCCAGGTGAGTTCTTAGAGATCGCGATGAAAACGCAACTCTATCTTCAGATAACAAAAAAGGTGATCGCTCTAGCCTTTGATCTAGTTAAAAAATATCCAGACTATACATTTTCTATCAACCTTTCAAGCTCGGATCTAACAGATCCTGGTGTGAGAGAAATTTTAGACGAAAAGCTAGAAAGCTGCCCAGATCCAAGTAGAGTTTGCTTTGAGATGCTAGAGAGCGAAGAGCTTAGCGACTACGCCATGGCAAATGAATTTATAAAAAGAGCTAAAAAATATGGATGTAAAATCTCGATCGATGACTTTGGCTCTGGCTACTCTAACTACTACCGAATTTTAGAGCTTGATATAGATAACATCAAGATAGATGGCTCGATCATCAAAAAGCTACCAACTGATGAAAACGCAAGGGTTTTGGTTGAGACTATCGTGAGCTTTGCTAGAAGACAAGGCTATAAGATCGTGGCTGAGTTTGTGAGCAACGAAGAAATTTTAGAGTATATAAAGAAATTTGGAATTTCGTATGCGCAGGGATTTTTACTAGGCAAGCCGCATCAGATGTAAATTTTGCAGTTACTTTAAAGCCTATTAAAAGGCTAAATTTAACTGCTTTTTGCTTTTATACTCGCGCAAAACCTACTTTTTAAATTTTACTAGACGTGAAATTTGATCTTTTTTACAACAATTAAATTTAAGAATTTGTTTTTAGAAAGCTTGAAATTTGGATTAACTAGATTTTAAAGCTTATGTGGATAAGATTTTGTCTTTTAGAAGTGGTGACCCATACGAGACTCGAACTCGTGTTACCGCCGTGAAAGGGCGATGTCCTAACCGCTAGACGAATGGGCCACGGTCGGTTATGAAGTTGGGATTATATTACTTTTTAACTTAAATTTACATAAAAGGACAAATCGTTGAAGAAATTTTCACTTGTTTTATTATTTGCTCTCATTTTTTCAGGCTGTGTTGCGACTAAAACACCGCAAAGATCGCAAGCTTTTCAGGTCACTTTATTTTCTCCGATGATAAAGATAAATGATGTTGGATTTTTTCACACATACAAAAATGATCTAAATTTGCAAATTTATAGCTCTGGCGTCAATACCGCAAATATCAATATAAAGGACAAAATTTGCGTAAATAGCGCTTGTTTTAAAAAGACTGAATTTAACGAGAAATTTTTTCTAGCACCGCACTATGAGAGCCTTTTTGAAGAGATTTTGCAAAGACAAAAAATTTATGACGGTAAAGATCTAAGCACCACAGAGTGCGGCTTTAGACAAGATCTAAGTTCTTATTTTATAAAATACGAAGTTTGCGATAACTACGTCAAATTTATCGATAGCAAAAATAAAATAAAAGTGATAATAAAAGAGTTAAAATGAGATACATTGGAGCTCACGTAAGCGCGGCTGGAGGCGTATCTAACGCACCGATAAACGCTGCAAAAATAGGAGCAAATGCCTTTGCACTTTTTACAAAAAATCAGCGCCAATGGAGCGCAAAAGAGCTATGCGAGGGCGAGATAGAGCAGTTTAAAGCAAATTTAAAAGCCTCTGGTATAAGCGCCGATCACGTCTTGCCACATGCAAGCTACCTCATAAATTTAGGCCATCCAGAAAAAGAGGCAAGAGCTAAGTCCCTTGAAGCCTTTATCGACGAGATAGAGCGAGCTAGCAAGCTTGGACTAAAGCTTTTAAATTTTCACCCAGGCTCACACCTAAAACAAATAAGCCAAAATGAGTGCCTAGATAACATCGCTAGATGCATAAACGAAGCGCTAAAACGAACAAGTGGCGTGAAGCTTGTAATAGAAAATACGGCCGCACAAGGCTCAAATTTAGGCTTTGACTTTACGCAACTGGCGTATTTGATCGAGCGAGCAGACGATGAGAGCAGAGTTGGCATTTGCATCGACACTTGTCACGCATTTGCCGCTGGGTACGATCTAAGAAGCAAAGAGGCTTACGCTAAGACGATGAGCGAATTTGACGCGATTATCGGCTATAAATTTCTATCTGGCATGCACCTAAATGACGCTAAATTTGGGCTTGGCTCAAAAAAAGATAGGCATGAGAGCCTTGGCAAGGGCGAGCTTGGGCTTGGCGCTTTTGAAAATATAATAAATGATGATAAAATAGGCGAAATTCCCTTGATTTTAGAGACGATCGATGAGAGTATTTGGGAAGATGAGATCAAAATTTTAAGAAACCTAGAAAAGGAAAAGCTATGAAAAGAGTGCTTTTAAGCATTGTTGCGACGTGTTCTTTATTAAATGCTGGGGGTTACAAGGTCCCTGAGCAAAGTGCTGACTCTTTAGGGCTTGCTGCTAGCAACGTAGCCTTTAGTTTTGGGGCTGATGCGGCTTATTTTAACCCTGCAAATATGATGTTTTTAGATGGGCTTCACCATTTTGAAAGCACGCTTGGTTGGTTTCATATAAATTCCATCGACTTTAAAAGCGATGGTGGCAAGAGCTACAGCTCAGAGAAATTTGACTCACTAGCTGGCACATTTAGCTTTGTAACGCCAGAAATTTATGAAAACTGGAGATTTGGACTAGCCCTTGCCGTGCCTGCTGCTGTTGGCATCTCGTGGGAGGATCCAGAGACTGCTTTTACTGGCAAGAGGTTTAAACTACAAGTTGTCGAGCTAAATCCAACCGTGGCTTACCGCATAAATGACAAACTTGCCATTGCTCTGGGCGCTAGAGGTGTTTATAGCAAGGGTAAGATAGCAAGCGACTTTGGACGCTTTGGCTACAGAGAGATACAAGGTGATGGCATAAACTACGGCTACAACGTCGCTCTTACATATAGACCTATCGAGGATCTAAGCTTTGCAGTCACTTACCGCTCGAAGGTAAATTTAGAGCTTAAAGGTAGTGCCGATGCTGATTTTAACGTGCCGCTAGCAGATATAAGCTATCATGGCAAAACAAGAGTTGAGATCCCTTTGCCTGCTCAGCTAGTGCTTGCTGCTGGATATAAATTTAGCGACTTTACCCTTTTGCTAGCTTTCGAGAGGACTTACTGGTCTAAATTTAAAGATTATGACTTTGAATATGACGATAAGACGGCTATTCATTCACACCACCCTGCTTTTAAAATGTTTATGGACGATCCAGTCGTTAAAAATGCAAAAGATACAAACACATATAGGATAGGCCTTGCATACGACGTAAATGAAAAACTTAGGCTAATGGCTGGCTTTTCATACGATGAGGATATCACTAGCAGCGAACACACTGGCTTAGAGCTTCCAAACACCACCTCTCAGGCATATTCGTTTGGGGCAAACTATAAATTTACGCCAAATTTAGAGCTAGGACTAGGCTATCTCTATCAGCACCGAGACAAAAAGCGTGCGACAGGTATAAAAAATGGTACTGGCTCAATGTCTGGCGAATTTGATACAAGTAGTATTCAGATAGCTGCAATGACATTTAAATACTCTTTCTAGGGCTAAAAATGCAATACTCTTATAATAATTTTTATGAAATTTTGACCAAAGTAGCAAAGCAGAGTCCAAACCAGATAGCGATCTTTGATGAAAAAGAGAAGCTAAAATACCACGAAATAAAGCAAAACGTCGATAAAGTGGCAGCTTACTTGCAGCTTTGTGGAGTAAATTTTGGCGACAAAGTGGCTATGGCGGTGGCAAATTCGAAAGAATTTATCATCTCATACCTTGCTATCACGGCTATCGGAGCGGTCGCAGTGCCGATGAACACCTTTTTAAAGACAAATGAGTTTGAGTATATCTTAAACGACTGCGGCGCAAGGGTGCTCTTTGCCTCCAGCTCTCTTGCAAAGGAGCTAATCGCACTTAGCGAGCTTGAAATTTTAAGAAAGATAATCTGGATCGGTCAAACGCCTAAAAAGCTTCAAAGCGCCTCAAAAGACGACTATGTAAGCGTTGATGAGGAGTATGGCGAGAGTGCTTATCTCTCTTCTACACCACAAATTTCAAAAGAGGATATGAGCAAGGGCTATGAAAATAATGGCGTTGTAAAAAATGTAAATTTCAGCGAAGCGCTAAATCACAAATACACTCTAAGCATCACAAAATACCCTAAAATAGACGATCTCATGCACATCATCTACACCTCAGGCACCACAGGCAAGCCAAAGGGTGCGATGATAAGCTACAAAAATATCTTCTCAAACGTCATCGGCGCTCACGAGCGTTTTAAGGTTAAAAAAAGCGATAGATTTATCGTATTTTTGCCGATGTTTCATAGCTTTACGCTCACAGCGATGGTGCTTTTACCGATATATGCGGGCGCTTCGATGGTGCTTGTAAGATCGGTCTTTCCATTTTCAAATGTGCTAAAGCAGACGCTGCTTAAAAGAGTAACTGTATTTTTGGGTATCCCAGCCATCTATACAGCCATCGGCAAGGCAAAAATTCCTTGGTATTTTAGATGGTTTAACCGCATAAGGCTATTTGTAAGTGGCGCTGCTCCGCTTGCTAAGCAAACGATCGATGATTTTAGAGTGAAATTCCCACGTGCAACGCTCGTTGAAGGATACGGCCTTAGCGAATGCTCGCCAGTCGTAGCGGCAAATTTATTTGACAAGCAAAAGCTTCTAAGCGTAGGCCCTGCGCTAAATGGCTATGAGGTCAAGATCGTAGATGATGAGATGATGGAGCTTCCAGTCGGGCAGATAGGCGAGATCATCGTAAAAGGCGACTGCGTCATGCAAGGCTACTACGGCATGCCAGGCGTGACAGATGAGACCATCATAAATGGCTGGCTAAAGACTGGGGATCTTGGTAAGATAGATGAAGAGGGCTTTATCTACATCGTTGATCGCAAAAAAGACCTCATCATATCAAAGGGCATAAACATCTATCCGCGCGAGATCGAAGAGGTGATCTATAAGCTTGAAGCCGTCGAGGCTGCAGCAGTAATTGGCGTAAAAGACGTGCACGCAGACGAAGAGGTCGTAGCTTTCATACAAGTAAAAGATGGCATGGATCTTGATGAAAAGACGGTTAGAGAGCATCTAAAGAAAAATTTAGCAAATTTCAAAATTCCAAAAAGCATTTATTTTGCCGAGGAGCTGCCTAGAAACGCGACTGGCAAGGTGCTAAAACGTGTACTAAAAGAGCAGATAAAGGATAAAATTTAGTGAAGTATTTGCTTGATTTTCTAAACCAAGATCTCAAAAAAAGTAAAATTTACGAGCTTATAAAGTGTGGCGATGAAGAGGGAGAAATTTTAAAATATCTAAGCAAAGCCTACGTGCAAGGCACAGCTAGCATGAGCGTTTTTGAGCTACTTGGAGCTGTTTTTGGCACGCAAAATGAGAAGCAGCTTTTGTACCTTAAATTTATAAAAAATTTGCTAGATAGTGGCTGGATAGTGCAAAACTACGGCCTTTTTAAAATGCCAGAGAACTCGCAAAAAAGCTCAAGCCAAGGGCTACTCTCGCTACTTCACTCTGAAATTTCACTCTCAAGCACGTTTTTAAAAATTCTAGAAGATGGCAACGCTGATATAAATTTACCAGAGCTTGCACCTTATGAAGATCATTTGGAGTATTTAAAAGATCAGTTTTTAAAGATAGAGCTTTACTCAAAGGCTGCGATATTTGAAGGTGGCTCAAATGACGCTAAAAAGCGCATAAACGAGCAAATTTCTGAGCTAACAAAGCGCATAAATGAGCGTGTAAAACTAAGCAAGATCAGCCTAAAGATAGAGCAAATTTTTAAAGAAAATTCGCTTGATGAAAAAGAGCAGATCATATTTTTAGCCCTTTTAAAAGAGGAGTATGCGGGTGATTTTGAAAATGGTCGCGACCTAAACACGCTAGTTGGGCTAATAAGCAAAGATGAGCTTGAACGCATCAAAAATCGCACACTTTTAGAGGACGGCTCAAGGCTCATCGAGGGCGCACTAATCGACTACGACGAGGTTTTAAACGCTTATGGCAACGTAAGCAAGAGCTTTTTTATAAACGAAGAAATTTTGCAAAGCATAATGCACCCAAAAAATGACAAAAACAGCAAAAAAATCAAGATCGAAAGCCTAGTAAAAGAGCAAGAAATTTTTGAGCTCATTGAGCCAGTAACAAGCCTAGAAGACGTCGTGCTAAACGAAAAGACAAAGCAGCTTTTAAGCACGATACTAAAGCAAGTCGATAAAAAAGTGCTAGCTAGACTTAGTAGCTGGGGCATAAAAACTAGGAAAAATATAGACGCCAAGATCATCTTTTACGGCGAGCCTGGTACTGGTAAGACGATGAGTGCCGTTGGGCTTGCAAAGAGCCTAAAGAAGCAAATTCTAAGCTTTGACTGCTCAAAAATTTTAAGCAAATATGTCGGCGAGAGCGAGCAAAATGTAAGGAAAATTTTTGACACTTACAAAGAAATTTGCAAAAAAAGCGGCAGCGAGCCGGTGCTTTTGCTAAACGAGGCCGATCAGTTTTTAAGCACGAGAGTGGAGAGCTCAAGCGGGGCTGAGAAGATGCACAATCAAATGCAAAATATCTTTTTAGAGCAGATCGAGCGCTTTGAGGGCGTGCTGATCGCTACGACAAATTTCTTGCAAAGCCTTGATGTGGCATTTTCTAGAAGATTTGACTACAAGATCGAGTTTAAAAAGCCTGATTATAACGGCAGGCTCGCCATTTGGCGTAAAATTTTGCCTGAAAATGCGAGCTTTGAAGATGGCTTTAGCGTAGAAAGACTGGCTGAGTTTAACCTAAGTGGCGCACAGATCGTCCTTGCGCTAAAAAATACCGCTTTGAAAGTGGCTATAAAAGATGATGGGATTTTTACCTTTGAGGACTTCAAAACCACGATAGAGCGCGAGCTAAATTCAAGCTTTGGCGAGGATAAAAAGATGGGATTTGGCTATTAACTTTTCCCATAATTTATAAATTTGTCTTTGCGCTGCAACAAAGCTACTGGTATTGATGAAAAATTTGTTTTCACTCAATAAAATTTAGACAAGTTTCACCGATAAAATCACGAAAAATGCGAGTTAAATTTAAGCTTTGACGATAAAAAAGATAGATAACTGCCGAGAGTGTGAAATTTTGTTTTTATACGGAGCATGTCCCTAAAAGCAATAGGGAAAGTGGGCTAAATTCGAGCTTTAATGAAAATAAAAAGATAAATTTTGTTCTTAGATTTTTAAAGTATCTTGCAGGCTTTACGTCATCACAAAGGCAAAAGTGCGGGCATCAAATTTGCTTTTATCTATTAAATTTACAAGAAGCCTACCATTAAAAGTTATAAAAAACATAAAGCAAATTCGATCTTTGGCAAAAAAGAGGTTTTTCTCTTGGGCTTTTTTTAAATATACGCTTTGCATCACGAGGCAAGGTCTAAAATATCAGTACTTGCCAAACTAAACGTGAATTTTTTACAATTAAATTTCCGCAAAAACTAAGATAGGCTGGATACCACTCAAAACCACATAGTATAAATTTAACTCGATCACTTGCCTCAAATTTACGACCTCAGCCTTTGCAAAATGGTAGCTTTTATCCATAAAACCGCAAATTTTGAAATTTATCCACTCAGTGGCTTTTTCAGACAAGTAAAACAAATGAGCTTTGGTTACACGTTTTGTAGCTCCTAGCTACCTATGCTTTTGCATTAAATTTTGTTTTGTCTATGCAAAATTTGCAAAAGCCACAAGTAAGATAAAAGCCGCTACTAATTTAACTCGCGCGCTTCAAATTTACTACCGCATTTTACAAACAAGCATTTTTAACAAAAAAGCCAAAAATTCTAAATTTTATCTGCCATTTGAAGCGTGGGCGTGACTGCTTTTTATAACGTTTTATCATTTTGCCTAACACAAAAGCCGACCACTCCACGAAATTTAATCTCATAAAACCACATAAATTTTAAATTCTACCCCGCGACTTTTGCAACATCACTTTTTCGCACCAAAAAAAGCAAAATTTACCGATCTTTTTAATAAAAGGCTATAAAATTTTAGTAGTCAAATTTATACAAAAATTTACTGATTGATCTTATCAAGTAGTTCTTCGACCTCTTCGAGCGCAAAGGCCTCTTCTGAGCTTTGTTTTAAGAAGCTCTCCATAAATTCTTTCTTCGAGATCGCAAGGTCAAGCTCCTTGTCGCTGCCCTTTTGATATGCGCCGATGCGAAGCAGGACCTCATTTTCTTTTAAAAGCGAGTAAAGGCGCTTAAATTTCATCGCATTTAGCTTGTGCTCTTTGCCGATGACGTCGCCCATGACACGCGAGGCTGAGTTTTGGATATTGATAGGTGGGTAAATTCCAAAGTCCGTTAGTTCGCGGCTTAGCACGATGTGGCCGTCTAGGATAGAACGGCTTTGGTCGGCTATGGGGTCGCTCATATCATCGCCCTCGACTAGCACGGTGAAAAACGCCGTGATACTGCCCTTGCCCTCCTCTTTGCCGGCGCGCTCCATTAGCTGTGGCAAGAGTGTGAGCGAGCTTGGCGGATAGCCCTTTGAGGTCGGTGGCTCGCCAAGCGCAAGACCGATCTCACGCTGCGCCATCGCAAAACGCGTGACGCTATCCATGATGAAAAGCACGTCGTTGCCCTGCTGTTTGAAGTATTCAGCCACGCTCATCGCGCAAAATGCGCCGTACTTTCGCATGAGCGAGCTATCATCGCTGGTCGCTACGATGATGACCGTGCCCTCTAGGTCGCCGCCTAGGTTTTTTTCGATAAATTCAGGCACCTCACGGCCACGCTCGCCTATTAGCGCGACTACTTTTATGGGAGCTAGCGTATTTTTTACGATCATGCCCATGAGGGTTGATTTACCCACGCCTGAACCTGCGAAAATTCCCAGCTTTTGCCCTTTGCCGCAGGTAAGCAGCCCATCTATCGTCTTTATCCCAACGCTAAAAGGCTCGTTTATAAGTCCTCTTTTCATCGCATCTATCGGCGCTCTCATGATCGGCATATATTCAGTTGTATCGATCGCCCCCTTGCCGTCAATGGGCTTCATAAATGGATCGACCACGCGACCAAGCAAATTTGGCCCCACCGGTATGCTCATGCCCTGATCGCTCTCATAGACAAAGTCGCCTATCCTAAAGCCCTCGACAAAGCCAAACGGGCTGATATAAGCGCCATCTGTTTTTATCTGCGTGACCATGCCAAGGCCGTTTTTGCTCTTGTCTTTTGCGACTATGCGCACGATGTCGCCGATACTTGGGCGAAGTCCGGTGATCTCTATCGTAGTAGCTGTGATCTTTGTGATGACGCCAAAGGTATTTGAGAGCTTCACGCCCTCTTTAAGCCTTGAATTTATACGCTCTAAACTCAAAAATGCGTTTCCCTAGGCGAATTTATAAGCGAGAAAAACTCTCGCCTTGTATCTGCGTTTTTGATAAAGCAGCCTCTAAGCGCAGAGGTCGTGGTAGTCGAGTTTATCTTCTCCACACCCCTCATCTCAACACACATATGCCTTGCCTCAACTACGACACCAACGCCTTTTGGAGCGATCACGTCCTCAAGCGCCTTTGCGATCTGCTCGGTCATCTGCTCTTGAATTTGCAAGCGTCTGGCGTAGATATTTACCATGCGTGGAATTTTACTAAGGCCAACAACCTTGCCATTTGGGATGTATGCCACATGCACACGGCCAATTATTGGCAACAAATGGTGCTCGCAAAGGCTGTAAAACTCGATGTTTCGCATTAAAACCATCTCGTTGTTTGAACTAGTAAATAGCGCGTCACCAAGGACTTCTTTTGGGTCCTGCTCGTATCCGCTAGTTAGAAATTTAAAAGCTTTATAAACGCGTTCTGGGGTTTTAATAAGCCCTTCTCTGTTTGTATCTTCACCGATGATAGTTAGCATATTTTTAACTGAATTTTCAAAACTCTCTTGCATAAATTTTCTCCATAATTTTATCGCCAAATTCTACGTTAAAACGCCTTTTATATCTATAAAAATTTACAAATTTACAATGAAATAAGGAAAATTCTGCTATATTTTGGGCTAAAAATTTGTATTCATAAAGGAATTCGATGGAAATCAAAATCAAAGCTCTAGATAGCGTAAATACCCTAGCAAGCACGACTGTAAGTGCAGATGCTATAAAGTCTAGCGTAGAAAAACTAGCAAAAAAAGCGGCAAAAACTATGAAAGTAGATGGTTTTAGACAAGGCCATGTGCCAGTCGCTGTCGTGCTAAAACGCTACGAGAAAGAGCTAACAAACGACGCTGAGCAAGATGTCTTAAGAGATGTGGTCGAAGAGGCTATCAAACAAGCAGGCAAGAAAAATGACGACCTTATCGGCGAGCCTATCGTTTCAAAATTTGACAAAAAAGATGACAAAATCGACGTTGAGCTAACAGTTTCATTTAAGCCAAGCGTCGATGTGAGCGGTTATGAGAGCTTGATACCTGAGTTTTCAAACCCACGCGTTTTGAAAAAAGATATCGATGAGAAGAAAACTGAACTTCTAAAAATGATAGCTCCGCTTGAAAAAGTAGAGGGCAAAAGAGGCCTAAAAGTGGGCGATTTTGCTAAATTTGACTTTGAGGGCTTTGTTGATGGCGTTGCATTTGAAGGCGGTAAGGCTGAAAACTACGTGCTTGAGATCGGCTCAAATCAATTTATCCCAGGCTTTGAAGATGGCATGGTAGGCATAAAAGCTGGCGGCGAAAAAGATATAAACGTTAAATTTCCAGAAAACTATGGCGCTGCACATTTAGCTGGCAAAGATGCTGTTTTTAAAGTCAAACTTCATGAAATTCAAGAGAGAAAGATCCCTGAAAAACTAGATGAAGAGATGCTAAAAACTATCCTTCCAAACGAAGAAAAACCAACTGAAGAGCTACTTGAAGAGCGCATAAAAGAGCAAATTCGCCAAGAGAAAATTTATAAGCTTATAAACGAAGAGCTAAAACCAAAATTTGCTGAAGCTGCGGTTGAGAAATTTAAATTTGATGTGCCAAAAAATATCGTCGAGCAAGAGATCGATATGCAGTTTAGAAACGCATGGAGCACATTTACTCCAGATGATATGAAGAAATTTAGAGAAGACAAAGATGCGCTTGCAAAAAAACGTGACGAGTATAGAAAAGATGCTGAAAATAGCGTTCGCCTAACTTTCATCATCGATGAGCTAGCTCGCGTAAGAGGCGTAAAAGTGAGCGATCAAGAGGTCGTTCAAGCGATCTATTTTGAGGCGTATAGAAGCGGCCAAGATCCAAAAGCGCACCTTGAGATGTACCGCAACCAAGGCATGCTTCCAGCTATAAAGATGTCGATGATCGAAGAGAAGCTATTTAGCGAGCTTTTCAACAAAGAAAAAGACGAGAAAAAAGCAAGTAAAAAAGAGAAGGCTGAGTAATGAGCTATTACGTTCCTGTCGTAGTTGAAAGAACTAGCAGAGGTGAGCGAAGCTATGATATATACTCCCGTCTTTTAAAAGACAGGATCGTTATGCTAAGTGGCGAGATAGAGGACGGCATGGCCGCTTCTATCGTCGCTCAGCTGCTATTTTTAGAGGCTGAAGATCCAGACAAAGATATATACCTTTACATAAACTCACCAGGTGGCGTCATAACAAGTGGCTTTAGCATATATGACACGATGAACTATATAAAGCCAGATGTTTGCACGATCTGCATCGGTCAGGCCGCTAGCATGGGTGCGTTTTTGCTAAGCTGTGGCGCACCTGGCAAGAGATATGCACTGCCAAATTCTCGTATCATGATACACCAACCACTTGGTGGCGCTAGAGGACAAGCGACTGATATCGAGATACAAGCACGTGAAATTCTACGTTTGAAAGAAATTTTAAATGGAATTTTGGCAAAAAATACAGGCCAAAAGCTAAGCAAGATCGTAAAAGATACTGAGCGCGACTTCTTTATGAGTTCAGCTGAAGCTAAAGAATACGGACTTGTCGATAAAATTTTGGAGAAAAGTTTTAAATAAGGCCCAAAGTGATAAAGATAGATAACGCACCAGATCCAAAGAAAAAAGCAGCTGAAGCAAAACCAGCTGTCAAAAAAGAAAAGGTAAATATCTATAAATTTTCAGAGGACGTTTTGCACGAGTTAAGTGACGACAACGTCCCATCTACGCCAACAAACTACTCAATATATTTTGAAAAGATGCTTGATGGGCAGTCAGATGAGTTTAGAAAAGAGATCGGCGATATCATAGTGGCAAATTCTGAAAGCTCAGTGCCAACAAATGGCAACATCTCTATCGAAAAAGAGGTAAAACAAGGCTTTATCCAGATAAAGAGTATGCTTCAAGCAGTCGTGCTCATCTATAAAAATTTAGGCGTTATGAGAGGCCTAGTGCAAAAGCGCATGGATGGGCTTAAAAACAACACAAACGTCCTTGCGCTCCAAAACGTCTTAAGCGCCTTTAACCAAGACCTCATCAAGCTAAACGACCTCATGGATAAGCACCTTGACGTCATCAAGATGAGCTATGAAGAGGTCGGCAAGATGTTTAAGGCGATCGAAGAGCAGTCGATCTACGATACGACTTATGAGGTCTATAACAAGAAATTTCTAGTAGCGACCATAAGTAGCGAGATCGAGTCTGTTAGGCGCTACGGCTATAATGCCTCATTTTTGCTAGTTAAGATAAAAGATAAATTTGCAAACCGCGTTAAAAATTTAAAAGAGCGAAACAATATGTTTAAAAGCATGTCACAGCTTCTTTTAAGAACTTCACGGAGAAGCGATATAGTCGCACACTACGGCGATGGCTGCTTTGCTATGGTGATGAAATACACCGACGAAAACGGCACAAAGCAAGCGTGCGCGAGAATTTTAAACATGCTCTCATCTATGCCATGGAAGATCGACAACGAAGAGTGCAAACTAGATGTGCAGATCGTCTCAAGCATGATCTCAAAGACAAAGAGTACCGAAGAGTTGCTCTCTCACGCACTTGACAAGCTAGAGACCAACCAAGACCTAAATGAGCCACTATTTTTAGACGAGAAAGCAGAGAATTAGTTTGATCCTAGAAGTTTTATCCTATCCAAATAAAAAACTTTATGAAATTTCAAAAGAGGTTGAGATTTTCGATGAGAAGCTTCACAAACTTCTTGATGATATGTATGAGACGATGATTGCTAAAGAAGGCATCGGTCTTGCAGCTATACAAATAGGCGTTGCAAAGAGAATTTTCATCATAAATTTAGCCAACGAAGAGGGCGTGCAAGATAAAGAAAATTTAATCGAGATCATAAACCCAAAATTTGAGCTACGTGAGGGCGAGTGTGTCTATCAAGAGGGCTGCCTTAGCGTGCCTGGCTACTACGAGGACGTTAAGCGAAGTGAGGTCGTTAGCATCAAATTTCAAGACCGCTTTGGCAAAGAGCAGACCTTAAAAACTGATGGGCTACTAGCGATCGCTATCCAGCATGAAAATGACCACCTAGACGGACATCTTTTTATAGAAAAAATAGGCTTTAACAAACGCAAAAAATTCGACAAGGAATACAAAAAGCAAAAAAAAGAAAAGACATCATGAAGTCCCTAAAATGTGCTACTTACGGCGACGGACTAAAGATCATTGATGTTGAGTCGATCTTTTCTCGTGGGCTTCCTGGCTTTAGTATCGTGGGCCTTGCAAGCACCAGCATTAAAGAGAGCACAGAACGTGTAAAGGCGGCACTTTTGGCGCTTGACTTTGCCTTTCCGGCTCAGAAAATAACCATAAATTTATCCCCCTCAGACCTGCCAAAAAGTGGCTCACACTTTGATCTAAGTATCGCACTTCTCATCGCCCTTCAAAAGGCAAAAAGCTTAGAGAAAATTTTTGTTTTTGGCGAGCTTGGATTAGACGGGAGCGTAAAAAGCACAGCAAATTTATTTTCGATCCTACTTTTTTTAAGCACGCAGGTGCAAAATGCAAAAATTTTAGTACCAAGTGAGATAGCCGCCAAAGCCTCGATGATCCCAAATTTAGAGGTTTATGGCGTTAGCACACTAGAAGAGGCGATCAAGTTTTTTAGCGACGCAGAATTTGCTAAAAGCACGCATTTTAGCGCCACGCACGAGCTATTTTCAAATGTGATAGAAGTTGGCGGCAAAAGATATGTTCCAAATTTAAGCTTCGAGCTTGATTTTAAGGACGTTTTGGGCCAAGATAGAGCCAAAAGGGCCTGCGTCATCGCAGCCGTTGGCATGCACAATATCTTATTTGAAGGCAGTCCAGGCAGCGGTAAGAGCATGTGCGCAAAACGCCTAGTTTATATCATGGCACCACAAAGCCTAGAAGAGGTGCTAAAGTCCGCCGCCTACCGCTCGCTAAACCTGCAAGATAGCGAATTTACAAGCACTAGAGCCTTTCGCTCGCCTCATCACACCTCGACAAAAAGCTCGATCTTTGGCGGAGGCTCAAACGTCGCAAAGATCGGCGAGATCGCACTTGCAAATGGCGGAGTGCTATTTTTTGATGAGTTCCCACACTTTGCTAAACAGGTGATAGAAAGCCTTAGAGAGCCACTTGAAGATAATCAAATCCACATCGCAAGGGTAAATTCAAAAGTGACTTACGAGACCAAATTTATCTTCGTAGCCGCGCAAAATCCATGCCCTTGTGGAAATTTATTCTCCCGCAACCTAAACTGCAAATGCAGTGAAAATGAGATAAAAAACTACAAAGCCAAAATTTCAGCCCCAGTGCTTGACCGCATAGACTTAAAAGTCGCGATGGACGAGAGCTCGCCAGATGACAAGGCAAGTTTAAGCTCACAGCAGATGAGCGAGATGGTCTTAAAGGCCTTTATCTTTCAAAAAAAGCGCGCTCAAGACGAGCTAAATGGCAAGCTTAGTGACGCGCAGGTGGCTAAATTTTGCACGTTAAACGCCGAGGCAAGTGAGATTTTACAAAAGGCCGCCACGAAATACAATCTCTCTCAAAGGGGCATAAAAAGGACGCTTAGAGTGGCTAGAAGTATCGCCGATCTTGATGAGAGCGAGCAAATTTTAAAGCCCCACATCCTAGAGGCGCTTAGTTTTAGGGCATAAAATGAAAAATTTATATTTAGACACGAGAGTTTTGGACGAGCGAGCGAGCAAGAAATTTGGCCTTAGCGAAGAGCTTTTGATGGAAAATGCAGCCGCAGCCATAGCAAATTTTATCCGTAAGAAATTTAAAAAAGGCGAGAGGGTGCTTGGCGTTTGCGGCGCGGGAAACAACGGTGCTGACGTGCTTTGTGCTTTAAGGATGCTAGAGGGCGAGTATGAGTGTGAATTTATCCTAGCTAGTAAAAATTTAAAGCCACTAGCCGCCAAACAGCTCAAGCGAGCTAAAATTGCTGGCGTGCGAGAGAGTAAAGAGGTAGAAAATAGCTTAAATAGCGCAAAATGCGTCATAGATGGACTTTTTGGCTCAGGGCTAAATAGAGATTTGGATCAAAATTTAGTCAGTCTCATCTCAAAAATAAACGATAGCCCTGCTTACATCATCGCTTGCGATGTGCCAAGTGGGCTAAGTAGCGAGAGCAAGGTGCTTGGCGCTTGCATAAAAGCAGACGCTACTATCACGATGGGAGCTAGAAAGCTAGCTCTTTATAGCGACGCAGCAAAAGACTACGTTGGCAAGATAAAGCTCGCCACTCTTGGCGTAAGCTCGCAAAACTACGAGTGCGAGAGCGGCTACCACCTGCTTGAAAAAAGTGATCTCGTGCTTCCAAATAGAAAAAATCAATGCGTAAATAAGGGCGATTTTGGCCATGCATTTATCATATCTGGCGAGCACGTGGGAGCTAGCAAGCTTTGCGCAAGGGCGGCATTTGCCTTTGGGGCTGGGCTAGTTAGCGTGATAGGCGAGCAGGGTTTAAATTTACCAACGCATATCATGCAAGCTAGCAAGATAAGTGAGAAAATGAACGCTGGAGCCCTTGGCATGGGACTTGGCAAAAGGGGCGTAGAAGAGCTTGACGTAGAAATTTTAAAAAACAAAAAGCTTATTCTTGACGCTGATATCTTTTACAGCCCAAAAGTGCTTGACCTACTAAGCCAAAACTGCGTCTTGACACCTCATCCAAAGGAGTTTTGCTCGCTTTTAAAAATTTGCAAAATAGCCGATATAGATGTGCAAACCTTGCAAGAAAACAGATACGCTTACGCGAGGGCTTGGAGCGAGAAATTTAAGGCCGTTCTTGTGCTAAAAGGGGCAAACACTATAATCGCCAAAGAGGGGCAAATTTACGTCATGCCTTATGGCAAAAACGCGCTTGCAAAAGGCGGCAGTGGCGACGTGCTAAGCGGTCTTGTGCTAGCACTTTTGGCTCAAGGCTATGAGCCACTAAATGCTGCCATCTCAGCCACTTTAGCTCACGCGCTTAGTCTTAAAAATTTTAGCAAAAACAGCTACGCGCTCGAGCCAACAGACATCATCAAAGGAGTAAAATGCTTACAAAAAAGATAGCCGTGCTTTTTAGCGGCAGTGGCTCAAATTTAGAAGCGATACTTAAAAAAGTTCATAATCAAATTTTTAACGGCGTAAAGATCGAGGTTTGCCTTTGTATCTGTAATAAGCCAGGCGCATTTGGCATAGAGCGTGCTAAGAAATTTGGGCTTGAAACGACTATAATAGAAAGCGCTAAATTTGACAAACGTGAGGAATTTGACGCTGTTTTGGTGGAGCAAATTTTAAAAAGTGGGGCCGAACTAACGGTGCTTGCAGGCTTTATGAGGATACTAACGCCAGTTTTTACAACGCAGGTCAAAGCCATAAACCTTCACCCATCTATCCTGCCGCTTTTTAAAGGCGCGCATGCGATAAAGGAGAGCTTTGAGAGCGACATGATGATAGGCGGTGTGAGCGTGCATTATGTGAGTGAGGAGCTTGATGGGGGCAAACTGATCGCGCAAAGGGCGTTTGAGCGAGAGGACGGCATGAGTTTAGATGAGTGGGAGGCTAAAATTCACGCCATAGAGCATGAAATTTTGCCCCAAAGCATAATAAAAATTTTAACAAAGGAAACAACGAATGTTTGAATGGATAAGTTCGCCAGAGGCGTGGATATCGCTACTTACGCTAACTGGCTTGGAGATAGTTTTAGGCATAGATAACATCATATTTATCGCTATTTTAGTAGGCAAACTGCCGCCAGAGCAAAGAGGGAAAGGCCGCATTTTAGGGCTTGGCTTTGCGATGATCACTAGGATCATCCTGCTACTTTCGCTATTTTGGATCATGAAGCTTACAAAGCCGCTCTTTAGCATAGGCGAGCTTAGCATCACTGGGCGCGATCTAGTGCTCATAATAGGCGGTCTATTTTTGATAGTAAAATCATCAATGGAGATCCACGCAAACGCCACTGGCAAGCATGAAGAGGCTCACGAGAGCAAGTCTCATCCAGGATTTTTTGCAACTATCCTTGAGATAGGCATTTTAGACATAGTCTTTTCGCTTGATAGCGTTATCACCGCAGTTGGCATGGCTCAGCACATCGACATCATGATACTTGCTGTCATCATCGCAGTTGGCGTAATGATGTTTGCCTCAAAGGCGATCTCAGAATTTGTCGATAACAACCCAACGATAAAAATGCTCGCACTTGCATTTTTGGTGCTAGTTGGCTTTGCGCTCGTGCTTGATGGCTTTGGCGTGCATGTGCCAAAAGGCTACATCTACTTTGCGATGGGCTTCTCACTAGCAGTTGAATGCCTAAATATCTACGCTAGAAAAAGGGCATTAAGAGATCAAAAATAAAGATGTGAGCCAAAATGCAGATAAAAAATTTAGATCACATCGTGATCGTAGTAAGCGACGTTTAAGAGGCGCTTAAATTTTACTGCGACATTTTAGGCATGCGACTAGCCCAGAAAGACGGTCGCATTAGCCTAAAATTTGGCTCACAAAAGATAAATTTACATAGGTTTGAGGGCGAGTTTTTACCTGCGGCAAAGCATCCAACAAAGGGCAGTGCTGATATATGTTTAATAGTTGAAGACAACATAGAAGACGTGCGCTCAGAGCTTCTTGCAAAAGGCGTAGAGATCGAGGTTGGTGTCGTTAGGCGAAATGGAGCACTTGGGGTAATGAAGAGTTTATATATTTACGATTTTGATGGAAATTTGATAGAACTTAGCTCATATGAAATTTAACAAGAAGGCAGCTTGGACCTACTAAAAGACCCGCTAAATAAACTAATCATCTCACTCTCGCTGCCAGCTGGCGTGGGCATGATGTTTAACACCCTTTACAACGTCACTGGCACATTTTTCGCCGCTAAAATTTCTACCATAGCAGTTGCTGGCATGGCGATGAGCTTTTTGCTCTATCTAAGTGTCGTTGGCATCGGGCTTGGCTTTGGCTCGGCACTCACCGCGCTAATAGGCAACAGCCTAGGCGCAAACAAACCAAAAATGGCTAAATTTTACGCCTCAAATGGCATCATCTTCGTTCTTCTTTTTGCCCTATTCATGGGACTATGTGGCTACTTGCTAGCACCAAATTTACTAATCCTTTTAGGAGCTGATCATCACTACATCAAAGAGGCGCTTGACTACGCTGGCGTCATCTTTCTTGCAGCTCCATTTTTCTTGCTTATAAAGTCGCTTAACGGCGTTCTAGTCGCGCTTGGCGATACTAAAAGCTACCGCAACTGGCTATTTTGCGGCCTTTTTATCAACGCATTTTTTTGCTATCTTTTTGCCTTTGGCTTTGATCTTGGCGTAAAGGGCCTTGCTCTAGCGACGGCTAGCGTGCAGTTTTTAGGCATGCTCTATCTCTTTTTTAAAGTTAGAAAGAGCAAGATGATAGAGCCTAGAAATTTAGGCTACTTCGTGCCAAATTTCGCCGTCTGGGCAAAGATACTAAAGCAAGCCTTGCCAGCTTGCCTAAACTACCTCTCAATGTCGCTTGGCTCGCTCGTGCTTTTAAAATTTGTGAGCTTTTACGGCGTAAATGCAGTGGCAGGTTATGGCATAGCTTTAAGGATCGAGCAAATTTTAGTGCTTCCAACCATCGGCATGGCAGCTGCAGTTTTAAGCATAGTCTCAAGAAACTACGGCGCTAAGAGCTTTCAAAGAGTATTGCAGTGCTACAAACTATCGCTTCTTTTTTTGCTCATCTACTGCGTCTTTGCCTACATCTTTATAAGGCTTTTTGGCGAGAGCGCGATCAGGCTCTTTGACAGCACGCCAGCCGTGCTTGGGGTAGCCAAACTCTACCTTGTCATCAACTCACTTGCCTATATGGCTTACGGCACGATAAACATCTCAGGCAGCACTTTGCAGGCGATAAAACGCCCAGTAGCGATCTTTTTGCTAAATGGTTTTAGACAGCTCGTGCTTCAATGCTCGCTTTTTTACGCGGTGGTTTTTTGGCTAGGACTTGAGATCAAATTTATGTGGCTAGCGCTCTTTTTTAGCGTCTATTTTACGGCGATTTGCTTTTTGGCTTGGACGCTTTTTAGGTTAAAAAGAGCTACGAGCGCAAGCTTTTAAATTTAAAGCTAAATGCAAAAAAGCAAAGCGAGGCGACTAAGATAATGCTAGCTCCGCCTGTGAGATTGAAATAAAAGCTGATCACAAGGCCGATAAAGCAAAAAATGATAGAAAAAATGGTTGAGATAAGCATCATGAGCCCCAGCCTTTTGGCAAAAATTTGCGCAATATATGGCGGTATAGTAAGTAGTGCGATGACAAGTATTAGCCCCACGACGCGGATCGTAGCCACCACGCAAAGCGCCATCATACAAACTAGCAGATAGTGAAAAAAAGTGGTATTTACGCCCCTTAGCCTTGCAAACTCCGCATCAAAGCTGATCGCCACAAACTGGCGGTAAAAAAGCGCGATGAGTGCTAAAAACAAGAGGTCTAAAACGCTCATAAACGCGATATCTGTGCCGCTAACTGCAAGGATCGAGCCAAAAAGATAGCTCATAAGATCGGCGTTATAGCCAGGCGTTAGGTCGATGAAAATGATGCCAATCGCCATACCAATCGCCCAAATAGCGCCTATTACGGAGTCGATGTTTGTCTTATCTTTTAGCGTGATCGTGGCGATGATGAGCGCTAGAAATAGTGAAAATATGCTCGCTCCAAAAAGCGGCTCAAGTGAGAAGAAAAAAGCGAGCCCTATGCCGCCATACGCGCCGTGTGCGATGCCTCCAGCGATGAAAGTCATCTTGTTTATCACCACAAGCGAGCCTATCATGCCGCATATTATGCTTACTAAAATGCTCGCAATAAAGGCATTTTGCATAAAATTTAACTCTAAAATTTCACTCATTTTCTCTCTTTAAAATTTAAAAACATTACTCTTTGTTTTTTCGCAACCACACTCGCCAAGTGCGATCTCAACATCACAAAAATGGCTATGCGTTCTAGCTAGATGCTCTATAAATTCCCTCTTTGCAAGGTTTTCATGCGTTTTATGAATGTGTAAATTTTTACTCACGTAAGCGATCTTTGTAGCGTAATTTAGCACGATATTTAGATCGTGACTAACTAAAACCACGCCAACGCCATTTGCATTTATGCCCTTTAAAATTTCATAAATTTCAGCCTGCCCTTTTGTGTCGATGCTAGCTGTTGGCTCGTCTAAGATGAGTACTTTTGCATTTGCACAAAGCGCTCTAGCGATATAGACGCGCTGCCTTTGACCGCCACTTAGCTCGCCGATCCTCGAGTTTGCAAACTCGCTCATGCCGACCTTTTCAAGGGCACTTAGCGCTAGAGCTTTTTCATCTTTTGAGTAAAAACCAAAGATTTTTTTATCGATTAACCCCATTAATACAACTTCTAAAACCATCATCGGAAAGCTTTGATTTGAGAGGAAATTTTGCGGCACGTAGCCTATAAATTTACTTACCTCGCTTGGCTCTTTACCAAAGAGCTTAATCTCGCCACTTTGAGGCTTAAGCAGACCCAAAATGAGCTTTAAAAGCGTGCTTTTGCCCCCGCCATTTGGACCGATTATCGCTAAAAACTCGTCGCTACTATAGTCTAAATTTATGTCCTCTAAAACGACTTGTTTATCGTAGCTAAAGTTTAAATTTCTAACTTTTATAATATCTTTCAAAACAGACTCTTTTGCGTAAATGTCGTGACAAAAATGAAAAGTCCAAGCCAAAGCATGATGCCAAGAGCTGTAAATTCTGCGTAGATTTTAAACTTTTTTAGCTTAATGTTCGTGCTGATCTTTGAGCCAAAAACTGCCGCTACAAATATCACCACACTCATGCCAAGCGCCATAAACAGGCCACTTATCACGCCTGCAAAGTAGCTGCCTATCTCATTTGCCAGCACAAAGACTAGGATCGTGCCTGGACAGGGCACAAGAGCCGCAGCGGCTGCTACTAGCCACTCCTCTTTACTCTTTGGCTTTTTAGTTGAGCAAATTTGACAGCCACATTCGCTTTTAAATTTTGTATTTTTACTCAAATTTTGGCTTAGATTTGATCTAAAAATATAAAATTTAGTCTCATTTTTATTTGAAAGGTAAAATTTGATCTTTATAACGAGCATAAATATCGCCACAAAAAAGATCACGACGCCAGAAAACGCAGTCGTTATGCTAGCGGTGTCTCTTGTGAGGTCGCTGCTTACTTCACGAAGCAGTAAAAAGCTAGCAAAGACAAAGACAAATGCGCCCACGACGTGTAAAAAGCCGATCTTTAAGGCAAATAAAAACGCCCTTTTATAGCTGCCTCCAGTTGCGGCAAAATATGAGCTTGTTAGCACCTTGCCATGGCCTGCTCCAGCAGCGTGCAAGAAGCCATAGCCAAATGAGATAAGTGCCAAAAATAGCAGCGCAAGCGGACTTTTATAATCCACGCTTCTTAAAATTTGCTTTAGCCTATCAAGCAAGCTTAGGCTAGTTTTTGAGACGATGTCAAATTTTGCCTCATCGATCTTATCTATCTGGCTTAAATTCTCATCGCTCGCGCCTGCCACTGGCTCTTTTAGCAGCTCTTTAAGCGCTGGTTTTTCGTTGTGAGCTTTGGCCGCTTCTTTGCTTGAAAAGGTAAAAAATATCAAATTTGAGTTTGAATTTGGTATCGCCCAGAAGCTTTCACCCACCAAAAATGCGTTATTTTGCGTAAATTTGAAGTTAAAATAGCCCTCCTTGTCCTCCATATCAACCGACACGACAAGTCCGTCAGCGATCACTAAATTTGTCTTAAAACTCACGTCAAATTTAAGCCTGCCCTCGTCAAAGTAGAGCTTGTAATTATTTAAATTTGGCTCGATTTTAGTGGCGTTTTCGTCCTTGTAATAATACTCAATATCTGTCAAATAGTGCCTTGGCACTAGGTAGTCTAGCAAATTTAAGCGGATCTTTCTAAGCTCTTTTTCATCTATCTTTTCATCTTGATTGAGGTCAAAATTTTGCTTCATAAGATCTGAGAAATTTTGCGAAAAGGTCCAAGTAAAGGCTATTTGCGTGATGTTGTTTTCGTTTGCGACAAATTTCGCGCTAATGTGAGCTGTTGGGCTATAAAGCGAGCATAGAGCACACCCGAAAGCATTTATGGTTAGTAGGCAAATGACGATCAGGCGTGCTAACATTTTTATAGACTTTTTGCGAAAATTTCAGCCGTTTTTTTCATCTCGGCTAGCCAGTTTTCAGGTAGTTGATCTATCATGACGACCTTTGAGCCAGTCTCTTTTGCGATCAAATTTGCAGCCTTTGTTGGGAATTGTGGAGCTACGAAAATGACCTTTACACCGTGCTCTTTAGCCTCTTCTATAAGCTCTTTTAGCTCAGCTGGCTTTGGCTCTTTGCCCTCTATCTCGATGGCGATCTGCTCTAAATCATAGCGCTTTGCAAAGTAGCCCCAAGATGGGTGATATACGATAAATTCGCGAGTTTTGACATCTTTTAGCTCGTTTTTGATAAACCCGTCAAGCTCGTCAAGGCTAGCTTTAAATTTAGCCAAATTCTCCTCATAAAGCTTTGCATTTTGCGGGAATTTCTCTATTAGCGCCTTTGCGATGTTATCAGCTTGTGTTTTTACTAAGATAGGGTCAAGCCAGATGTGTGGGTCAAGGCCGTCATGGTGGTGATGATGGTGCTCTCCTTCGTGGTCATGGTGTTCATGCTTATGCTCGCCCTCATGCTTGTGCTCTCCATCGTGCTTGTGCTCGTGGTGCTCTTCATGTTCATGCTCCTCGCTCATAGCGATCTTTTCGATGCCTTCCTGCGTCTTTACGATGCGTAAATTTTTAAATGTCTTTGAGAAGCGATCCAGCCACGCGTCTTCAAACTCGATGCCGATAGCAAAGTAAAGCTCGCTCTTTTCAAGCTCCTTCATCTGCTTTGGTTTTGGCTCGTAGGTGTGTGGATCAGCGCCCTTGCCAACCATCGCATTTACATCTAGCGTATCTCCAGCGATTTGCTCGACGAAAAATTTCGTTGGCAGTATGCTAGTAGTCACAACCGGCTTTGCAAAAAGAGACAAAGCACAAACAGCTAAAAAAACGATAATTTTTCTCATTATCTCTCCTTTAAAAAATAATTGCGAAGTTTAGCAAAATGCAACTTGGTTGCAACTTAAAGTTCAAAAGCCTAAATTTAGCCTTTTCTTTTAAATATAGTTTAAATCTTTTAGCGTTAATATACAAAAAATAAAAAGGGCAAAGATGAATGCGAGAAATTTCTTAGAAGAGCACAATATCAAGGCTACGACGCTTCGCATAAAGCTTGTTGAAATTTTGCAAAACGCCAAAGCACCGCTAAGCTATGATGAAATTTTGCAAATTCTTGACGCAAACAAGACGACCTTTTATAGAAGTATGGAAATTTTCGAGAAAGAAAATCTCGTCATAAAAACCGAAAACAACCACAAGAGCTACTACGAGCTGGCAAATGAAGCCAAAGCTTACTTCATCTGCGACGTCTGCCACAAGGTGACAAACATCGATATGCCCCACCTAAACGTCGCTAAAAATATCAAAAGTGCCGTGATAAAGGGCGTTTGCAACGAGTGCGGTCACGAGTAAAGCGCGATGATCTCAGCCGGGATCGCTTTTGGGCGGTTTGTCTTTAGATCGATATAGACAAATTCTGTCTTGCCAGTTGCTATTAGCTCGCCATCTTTTTTAAACTCAAAATATCTGCAAGATGTCGCCTTGCCCTCAGCTTGCGTGTAGGTGTGAATTTCTATCTTATCCATCAGCTTTGCGCTTTTTATATATTTTGCTTCATTTTTTCTAATGAGCCAAATTTCACCCCTTTTATACTGCGCCTCGACCGTGTCGCCAACAGCGGCAGAGTGGGCAAATGCGGCCTCTTGCATAAGCGTGAAATAATAGACATTATTCATGTGACCATGCATGTCGATGGCTTGTGGCGGGATGGTGACGTGATATATAAAATCTCTCATTTTTAGCCTTTTTTGCTAAAATTATAACCAAAAAGAGGAGCTAAAATGCAAAATTTATGGGACAAAAAGGCGTCAAACTACCAAAGATTTGACGGCAAGATCAGCGCTATCCAGCAGCAAATTTATGGTAAAGCTTTGGCTTGGGGAGTTGATTTTAGCGGCAAAGATATCCTTGATATCGGCTGTGGCACTGGCGTTTGGAGCATATTTTTATCAAAAACGGCTAAGCATATAACTGGCATAGATAGCTCTGAAAAGATGATAGAAATTTTAAATGAAGACGCAAAGAGATTTGGCGTGACAAATTTAACCAGCGAGGTTTGCTCGTGGAGAGAATTTAAACCAGCAAGGCACTTTGATATCGCCATTTGCACGATGAGCCCGGCCATTGCGAGCGATGAAGATTTTGCTAAATTTCAAAACTGCGCCAAGCAAAAGCTCTATCTTGGCTGGGACAAGCCTAGAAGCTCTGATCTGCTTGAGCCATTTTTTGAAAAATTTGGTCGAGTGCTCTCTCAAAAAAACGTGGTAGATAGGCTTGAAGCGTGGCTAAATAAGCAAGGCATCGCTTTTAAGAGTCAAATTTTAAATGAGACAAGGATCGCTAGACGAAGCGTGCAAGAAGCTGCTGAGAATATCTGCTGGCACCTTGAGATAAACGGAGCTAAAAACTACGATGAAAAGGCGGTTTTAGCGATGTTAAAAGAGAGATTTGACGGCGAGTTTATAGACGAGAAAATAGACTCTCAAATGAAGCTTTTTGTCTTTTAATGCTTAAATTTAGAGCAAATTTGCTTGCCAAATTCGCTAAAAATGACGCCACAGATGATGAGTGCAGCCCCAAAAATTTGCCAGATGCTAAGTATCTCGCCTGCAAAAAAGTAGCCAATGAGCCCTGCAGAGACTGGCTCTAGGCAGAAAAACAAGGCCGCCTTGCTAGCAGTCGTGTATCTTTGAGCGATAGTTTGCACAAAGTAGCAAAATATGGTGCCAATCACCGTCGTGATAAATATAGCTATGAAAAATTCCCTATCAAATTTTGGCACAACGCTACCTTCAAAAAACACAAAGACAAACGAGAGCAAAGAGACGGTGAGAAAGACCACAAAGACAAGCAAATAAAGCTCGCTTTTTCTTACAAAGTGGCCATTTAGCGTAGTATAAAGCGCATAAAATATCGCGCAGACAAGCGCTAATGCCTCGCCGCTCCCAAGTGCTAGCGTGGCGCCACTTAAGAGCCAAAGCCCAAAAATAGCGATGATAGCGCCAAAAATAGCAAAAATGCTTATCTTATTTTTAAAAAAGATAGCCGCCATAAAAGGGACTATCACGCACTCAAGCCCCGTGATAAAGGCGATGCTAGAGCTAAATGTGAGCTTTAGAGCGTAAGTTTGCGTGGCAAATGATAAAAAGAGCACCGCTCCAAGGATAATGCCGTAGATGACGCTCTTTTTGTCAAATTTATTAGTAAATTTAAGCGCGACAAAACCCATAAAGATAGCCGAGAGAAAAAACCGACAAAAGAGCATGACAAAGACGCCATTTGTCTTTAGCGCGTTTGCCATGGGTAAAAACGTAGCGCCCCAAACTATGGCAACTACGATAAGAGCGATGTCGGCTCTGTTTTGAGCGCTTAAATTTCTCATTTAAAGATCGAGTCAAGCACCTTTTTGCCGCTATCTAGGCTAAAGCTGCTTCTTAGCCCCTTTTCCTTCTCGCTCATCACGTTAAATAGCCCATCTAGCGTCTTCCTCGTGATATAAGCGTTTAGGTCTTCGCCTTCATCTGGCACATATTCGCTTGCGCCTAAATTTTTAGCTAGGCTCTTTACTGATTTTATCGTTTCGTTGTTTTTTGCTGAGTTGCCGATGAAAGAATTTAGCCCATTATAGGCAGTCGCAAAGCTATTATCGCTCATCATTTTCTCAATTATCGGCGTAAATGCTGCCTTTAGCTTTTGGCTGGAGCTTTGCTGCAGATACTTCGTAACGCTGTCGCTGCCGCCGTTAAAGAGCTTTTTGACATCAGCCTCGCTCATATTTTTTATGCTCTCACTAAAAATTTCAGCAGCCTTTGGTACGGCCGTGGTCGCAGCGTTGTTTATCGACTTGCTAAGGTCTTGCGCCCACTTCTCGCCGCCCACTTTTTTGGCTAAATTTGACGCCATCTCAAGGCTTTTTGGGAGTGGGATTTTAGCTGTGGCGTTGTTTATAAAGCCCTCTTTTGAAAGCTCGCTCACAGCTGCATTTAGTGCCTCGCTAACTAAGCTTTTATAGTCGCCGCTTGATGCATGAGTGGCTATTTTCACACCTTTATTTATCATATCATCCATGCTTGCGGCTTGTAAATTTAAAGCAAGCGCGCCACAAAGTATAACAAGAGATCTTTTCATCTTCTCTCCTTTTTTAAATTTAAAGCAAAATCATACAAAAAATATCTAAACGCTTAAAATAAATTTAATCTTTTTGCACTAAAATTCACCCTTTTTTGAGGGGAATTTATGCAGCTTTTACTTCTTAGCTTCGCTCTTAGCATGGATAGCGCAGCACTAAATATGGCAAACGGCGCAAGGTATAAAAGCCTTGCCCTTGGCAAAATTTTATTTATAGCCTTCATGCTTGGATTTTTTCAGTTTCTCATGCCGCTTCTTGGCTATTTTCTAGGCATTAGCTTTGCTAAATTTATAAGCTCCATTGATCACTTTATCGCCTTTTTTATACTCTGCTTTCTTGGCTTTAAAATGCTAAAAGAGGCCTGTAGTAGCGAGGCTAACGACTCTTTGGGCATGGATATTAAGACCATTTTTATAGGCGCATTTGCCACGAGCATCGACGCACTTGCCGTTGGCGTCACGCTTAGCTTTGAAGCGGTTAATGTATTTGAGAGTGCGCTCATCATCGGCGTAGTCTGCTTTGTGCTAAGCCTAGCCGCCTTTTACATCGGTAAATTTATGGGTGAAATTTTAGAGAAAAAGGCGCTCTTTTTGGGCGGAGCGATACTTATATTTCTAGGCTTTAAAATCCTCATCACCCACCTGCTAGAAGAGGGGGTGCTCTAAATTTCTATCTCTATGCCAACTGGGCAGTGGTCGCTGCCGGTGATTTCTGGCAAGATGAAGGCGTCTTTTAGCCTATCTTTTAGACCTTGCGAGATGAAGAAATAATCAATCCTCCAGCCGACATTTTTAGTCCTTGCGTTAAAGCGGTAGCTCCACCACGAGTAAGCGTCCGCAACGTCGCCATTTACGGCTCTAAAGGTATCTATAAAGCCACTTTTTAGCACCTCATCTATCCACGCGCGCTCGATAGGTAAAAAGCCTGAAGTTTTGGCGTTTGCCTTTGGATTTTTCAGGTCGATCTCGCGGTGAGCGGTATTTACGTCGCCACAAAATATCACCTCTTTGCCGCTTTTTATAAGCTCTTTGCAGTAAGCTAGAAATTTCTCGTAAAAGTCCATCTTGTAAGCTAGCCTCTCGTCGTCCTTTTGGCCGTTTGGAAAGTAGATGTTAAAAAGCACGATATCGCCAAATCTATGCTCCAAAACTCGCCCCTCCGTGTCGTCAAAAAAGGCCGCCTTTTGCGTTTGCATGTCAAATTTAGCAAGGCTCATCACACCAGAATATCCTGCTCTTGCGCCTGAGTTTACGCTGATATCTTTAAAGCCAAGGTTGTAAATTTCTTTTGGCACGTCATCTTCTTTGACCTTGATCTCTTGAAGCCCTAGAAAATCAGGCCTAACCTCATCAAGCCAAGCAAAGCCCTCTTTTGCCACGACTGCACGCAGACCATTTACGTTCCAGCTAATAAGTTTCAAATTTCATCCTTTTTTTAATTATAATTATGCCAAAAATCACAAAAAGGAAAGTTATGAGAAACCAGCCAACGTATAAATTTTTTAAAAATTTTGGCTACGCAAGAGAGGGTTTGGCTGAAATTTTTAAAAACGAGAAGAGCTTTCGCATAGAAATTTGCATATTTTTGGTAGCTAGCATTTCGCTATTTTTTTGGAAATTTGACCTTATTTTTAACCTATTTTTGATCTTTAGCATGGCATTTGTGTTAGTTTGCGAGTGCCTAAACTCGAGCCTAGAGCGAGTGACTGATCTTGCAAGCCCAGACTATCACGCCCTAGCAAAAGCGGCAAAGGACGCTGGAAGCGCGGCCGTGATGATCGCAAATTTCTTATGTGGCGCGCTTTGGTGCGTGGCTGTGTGCTATAAAATTTGGAGCTAGCGTGAAAGAGCAAATTTACAAGGCGCTTCTTGGCGAGAAAAAGGTAGAGGTCATAAATTTACTTTGCGAGCTAAGCGATGAAAATGGCTTTATCGTGCTTAAAATTTCAGAAATTTGCGAGAAGCTAAATGTGAGCAAGCCAACCGTGATAAGCACGTTTAGGCTGCTTGAAGAGAAGAAAATTTTTGAGCGGGTAAAAAACGGAGTTTATAGATTTAAAAATTTATAGTGGCAAGCAAATGCCTGCCACTAGTAGTTTTAGCCGATAGTCTCAGCAGCGATCATACCAAATGTCAAGCAATCAGTAATAGCCACTGATCCTAGACGGCTGGCTCCGTGAACGCCACCTGTGATCTCGCCAGCTGCATATAAATTTGGTATAGGCATAGCTGTTTGAGAGTTCATGACTTGGGCTTTTGTGTTGATATTTAGGCCGCCCATTGTGTGGTGAACTTTTGGCGTGCCACGCTCTGCGTAAAACGGCGGGACTGAGATATCAATGCCCTTTGTCGTAGTCTCAACAACTGGCTTGCCAAAGTCCTCATCGACGCCTTTTTTGACAAATTCGTTATATCTTGCGACTGTTTTTTTGAGCTCATCAACTGGGATCTTATACTCAGCTGCCAAAGCCTCAAGTGTGTCAAATTTCTTGCAAATTCCAGCTGCGATAGCCTTTTCATAGTGGGCTGGAAGCATGTGAGGAAGGGCTCTTGAGTCACAGAAGTTGATAGGGAAATTTTTATCGTTTTCGCCTTTTTCATGAATGACTTTAAACATCGCTTCAGTTCTCGTCCTGCGGTCAGCTAGCTCGTTCATGTAGCGTTTGCCAGTTCTTGGATTGACTGAAATTCCAAACGGAAAAGAGCCATTTACGTTAAACATAGATCCCACGCCAAAGCCTGTCTCATCAGCACATCCCCAAGGGCCGTATTGGATCCAGCTTGGTTGAACTGGATAAGCACCAGCTCTAAACGCCGCTAGAAGCGCGCCTGCTGTTGAGCCTGGTTGGTTTGTCGAGTCTGTCTCAGGTGTGATCCTTGGGTCTTGAAGACGCCTAAAAATTTTATCCCTACAAAAGCCACCAGCTGCTAGTACGACGCCTTTTTTGGCTTTTATATATTTTGTATCGCCGCCTTTGTTTTCGACATCGTCACTCATCAAATTGCCATCAAATTTGTAGTTTTCTCTGACGATGACGCCCACAACTGCGCCCTTGTCGTCAAAGACGAAATCATCAAATTTTGTCCTTTTTTTGATCGATGCGCCCTCTAACTTTTCAAATGTCGCAGTCATAGGAAGCACGATGCCAGCGCCGCTGCCGACCTCTGTTTGAAGGCTTCTTGGCACTGAGTGACCACCTGCGTGGGTGATCTGATCGATATATTTTGCACCACAATCAAGTGTGAGTTTGTAAGCATCTTGCGCTCTCTCGCCGATCTTTGCCAAAAGATCAACGTGGTTGATGCCTCGACCTGCTTTCAAGCAGTCTTTGATAAATAGCTCTGTGCTATCTTTGATGCCAGCTTTCTTTTGCATGTCGCTATTTGGAACGGCAAAGATACCGCCGTTGATGACAGAGTTGCCACCTGTGCGGCCCATCTTTTCGATCAAGACAACTTTGTTGCCTTTTTTGGCTGATGTCACACCAGCTGCAAGAGCTGCAAAGCCTGAGCCGATGATGACTACGTCATACTCCTCGTCCCATTTGACATCTTTTTCGTTCATTGGGCTGGCCATTAAATTTGTAGCGCCCATGCCAAGTGCCGTGGCTCCGATAGCGCTAAATTTCACAAAATCTCTTCTAGATAAACCTGAATTTTTCATGCTCTCTCCTTTGAAGTAAGATAATTGCTAACTAGATTATACGACTTTATTATTAAAATAGTCTAATTAATTTTTTAAATTAAATTTTATTAAAGCTAAGTGCGAATAGAGCGTAGTTTGGTAATATTTATTGACGCTATTTTTATCCAAATTTGACTTTGGATTGACGTAAAATAGGCATTTAAAGTAAATTTAACATAAAGTTTAGAAATTTAAATTTTAAAATTTGCCAGAAATGAATAT
>NZ_PPAW01000007.1 GCF_002913225.1 Campylobacter concisus
CACGTTCGGCATCGCGCGAGCGATATAAACGCCCTCGCCAGCAATTTGCCTAGCGCGATTTATGTCAAAACCCGGTGCCAAAAGAAGCAAAATTTTGCCCGCAAGCTCGGGCGCGATCAGACGCAAGATAGCCTCGTAGCTAGCGGGCTTAGTAGCCAGCACGACCACGTCCGCTTCGCGCGCTAGATCCGTTTCGCTCGCGGCTATTTTTACGCCGAATCTCTGTCGTAAGGCTTCGTTTTTGCTTCTGGCGCAGGCTAGGATTTCAAATTTCGCCTCTTTTTCATATTCGCGCTGACTCGCGTTTTTATCCGTTTACGCTAAATTTTCCGCCCCGTGCACCTCGCTACCGCCGTCAAATTTTCGCTCGTCCTCGGCCGAGTTTTGCCCCGCGTTAGCTGCGCTGCACTGCGCTCGCCAAAGCGCCTCTATCATCGCGCCGCCCATATTTCCGCCGCCGATGAAGCCTATTTTGACGTTGTTCAGTTCGCCGACTTTTTTAGAGTGCCTATTTTGACCGCCTTGCCCGCGATCGCCGTATTTACTGCCGCGCTATCCGCCCAGATCGCCCCCGTGACCTGCCCCGGCGCCAAGGTATAAACGCCGCCCGTTTGCGCCTCGTCGCTCGCCTGAAAGTCGTTGCCCGCGACCAGCTCATAAACGACGTTCGTGTCGTTTTCAAATTTGATCGCCACTTTTAGCGTCGGCTCCATTTTCTGCTTCGCCGCGCCCGCGTACTGCTCGAGTA
>NZ_PPAW01000008.1 GCF_002913225.1 Campylobacter concisus
GCAAGCCGTGCCCACCCGGCCGATAGTGGCTGAGTCAGCAACAGATAAGGCCACCTGAAACTTTCAGGTAGCCTCTGGGTTATAATATTTCCTCTCCCCCACGCGCGCCGAATCGTGAGCTTCTTCGAGCGTTTTATTCATGCCTTGCTGTTTGAAACCGGCGCGGTGCTGATTTCCGCCGTGGCCGTGCTGTTGTTTGGGCTTTCCCATGCCGGCACGGCGTTTGGCATGAGCGTGGCGGTGTCGGTAACGGCGATGGTGGGGAATTTCCTGTTCAACTGGGGGTTCGACAAAATCTTCACCGGCCGGCGCGAGCGGCGCGGTTGGGGCGTGCGGATGCTGCCAACCGGCGCGTTTGAAGGCGGGTTGCTGTTTTTCACCACGCCGCTGATTGCCTGGTTTCTGCAAATTACGCTGTGGCAGGCGCTGCTCACCGACATCAGCCTCACCCTCTTGATTG
>NZ_PPAW01000009.1 GCF_002913225.1 Campylobacter concisus
GTACGCACAGAAAAAGGCTGAATAAAGCAGCCAAAAAGAGCTTAGCAAGGGCAGGAAAGTTGGTACGGATGAGCTTAGTGCTAAGATCGCTGAGGGCGAGCTAAAAACACTTCCGGTCATCATCAAAGCTGACGTGGGCGGATCACTCGAGGCGCTAAAGGCGAGACTAGAAAAACTGGCAAATGACGAGATCAGAGTAAAGGTGATCCACTCAGGCGTTGGCGGTATCACGCAAAGCGACGTTGCGCTTGCAAGCGCAACGTCGCTTTGCGTGATACCGCCAACGCCTGAGTGGATCACCTTTACTCTGATCTCGTCATTTGCCAGTTTTTCTAGTCTCGCCTTTAGCGCCTCGAGTGATCCGCCCACGTCAGCTTTGATGATGACCGGAAGTGTTTTTAGCTCGCCCTCAGCGATCTTAGCACTAAGCTCATCCGTACCAACTTTCCTGCCCTTGCTAAGCTCTTTTTGGCTGCTTTATTCAGCCTTTTTCTGTGCGTAC
>NZ_PPAW01000010.1 GCF_002913225.1 Campylobacter concisus
GCCGTTAATCGGCACGCCCACGGCGCGGTGTACCACCAAGAGCAGCGAGAGCAGGGAGGAAACTAGGATAATCAGGCCGTTGGCCAGGATTTTGGCCATCACGATTTCGTTCGCATCCACCGGCATCACCAACAAATGCTCAATCGTGCCGTGTTCGCGCTCGCGGATCACGGCCGCGCCCACCAGCAGGATGGTGAGCAGGGTGGCGTTGCCCACCAGTTGGTTGAGCGGCATAAACCATTCGCTGCGCAGGTTTTCGTTGAACAGCACGTTTACCACCGGCTCGAAGGGCGCGGCGTTGCCGTGCCGCCCCAGATAGGCCGCCGTTTCGCGGATTACGATTTGGCCGGTGTACTCCGAGCCCACGAGACGCTCAGGAAAGCCGTATGCCGTCGGCTGCTTGAAAAAAAAAAGAAAGGTCGGTACACGACTGTGACGAGCGTGATCCGATGATAGTTCAGCTTTACTACTAA
>NZ_PPAW01000011.1 GCF_002913225.1 Campylobacter concisus
AGTAAAAATAATCTACAAAAATTTTTCATAATTTTGCTTTTAATTTTGAAACAGAATTTTTATTAAAAAATAGAATTAGATTTTTTAGTGTCCTATATTGTGATTTAAATTTTGGCAATCGACTTTTTGTTTTAGTTTTCACCCAAAAATTTCATGCCAAATTTTTAGAATTTATTTTGAAGTTTTATTCTCTTCTTTTAAAACTTTAATGATAAGTCCAAGTCCAACACCAGCAACCAACACTATAAAAATTATCTCGGCGATATCAAGAGCTGTCATTTTTTACTCACGTTAGTTTTATCGTTAGTTGGTTTTTCTTCTGCTTTAGCTGTACTCTTATCGATAACGTTAGTTTTAAATTTTGGATTTTCATTTCGCTGTTTTAGCTGTCCGCAAGCCGCACTTATATCAAGTCCTTTACTCTGTCTGATCGTGCAAGTAACTCCATGATCTCTTAGATATTCTTGAAATTTTAGCATGTTAGAAAGCTCAGGTCGTCCAAATTCACTGCCTTCATGCGGATTAAAATAGATCAAATTTACCTTTGCCTTGATGCCATGCAGTAGTTTTACCAGCTTTTTTGCATCACTAACACTATCATTTAGGTCTTTGATAACAAGGTATTCAAACATCACACGCTTTCGCATATCGATAGGAAATCCCCTAACAGCGTCCATAACAGCCTCGATATTATACGCCTTATTTATCGGCATCAAGCGGCTTCTTAGCTCGTTAGTAACAGCGTGTAGCGATATAGCTAGCAAGACCCCAAGGTCCATCTCACCAAGCTTTTTTATCTGACTACCAAGCCCACTTGTTGATACGGTTTGACGGCGTGGTGATATGGCTAGACCCTCATTAAGTGCTAAAATTTTGATCGCTTTACTAACGTTAGTAAGGTTATCAAGCGGTTCGCCCATGCCCATATAAACGACATTTATGCGCCTCTCGTATGGTATGTTATTCTCTCTTTTTATCCATAAAATTTGCCCTACGACCTCGCCAGCAGTCAAATTTCTAACAAGTCCGCCCTTTGCTGTTAGGCAAAAAGCACAGCCCATTTTACAGCCAACCTGCGAACTAACACAAACAGTGTAACGAGCATGGCGACTAACCTTACCATCCTCGTCGCTGATCTCCTCTTTCATCGGCAGCAAAACGCTCTCTATCTTTAAACCATCTTTTAGCTCAAAAAGATACTTGATAGAGCCGTCGCTACTTTGCTCAAATTTCACACATTTTAGAGGATCGAGATAAAATTTCTCAGCCAGATACTGACGCATATCCTTTGGTAAATTTAGCATTTGGCTAAATTCTGTCGCATTTTTTTTGTACACCCACTCATAAATTTGCGTCGCTCTAAAAGAGGGAGAGACCAACTCTTTTAACTCTTCGATGCTAAGATCAAGCAAATTTTTCACATATTTTCCTTTACATATTTTGTTAGTAGCTCTTTGGCCGCAGAGTGATTTTTTATAAAATCAGTATGCGCATTTTTATCACAAAAATTTGTCGCTACGAAAATTCCGTAAGCTGGAATTTTAAAAATTTGAGCCACTTTTAGAACAGAAAAAAACTCCATATTTTCTAAAAAATATCCCTTTTCAAACATCTTATGAGCCAAATTTTTGTCTGTCGTTATGAAATTTGATGAATTTGTTTTGATAGTTCCACGTGAAACGATAGAAGAAATTTCACACTCGATAGGCGAATAAGATCTATTTTCTATGCTAGAAATTTCAACATTTGCCCCAACCGAGCTTTCATAAATTTGCAAAATTTCACCATCTTTATAAAGGCCAGCTGAGCCAACAAAAACTATCTTTTCTGGCATCTGATATAAATTTCGCTCTGGATTTTTTGACAAATTTTGGCTTAAATTTTGCAGCTCTGGGTTTGATGAGTTTGCAAATTTAGCCTCGATCTTTGCAAGATAGTGTGGATCAATGTTTTTTAAATTTATACCCTTTTCATCCGCTCCAATGCACGATCTTTTTTGCAAAAACTTTGTCAAATTTATCGCCATATCGACTAGCCCCACCCCCATCGGCAAGGCAAAGTCAAAAATTTCGTTTTTTCCAGCCGAGATAACTAACATCAAAGCCTAACCTCAACGCCATTTGCTTTGAGATACTCTTTCAGCTTTTTTATCTCGATCTCGCCAAAGTGAAATATCGAAGCAGCAAGACACGCATCAGCTCCAGCCTCAAAAGCATCTTTAAAATGCTCCATTTTCCCTGCACCGCCACTTGCGATAGTCGGTATAGAGAGCGCACTAAAAATCCTTGTTAGCTCCAGACTAAAGCCCTGCTTGACACCGTCGTTATCCATAGACGTTAGCAATATCTCCCCTGCTCCGCGCGACTCGACCTCTTTTGCCCAAGCAAAGGCATCTTTTTTGGTATCAATCCTGCCACCATTTATAAAAACACTATAACCATTTTCGATCTTTTTAGCGTCGATCGCTACGACGACACATTGCGAGCCAAATTTCTTAGCCGCTTCGTCGATCAAATTTGGATCTTTTATCGCCGATGAGTTTAGGCTCACCTTGTCGCAGCCCGCATTTAAAAGGCGAGAGATATCATCGATCGTGCGTATGCCTCCGCCAACGGTTAGAGGTATAAAAAGCTTGCTTGCGACCTTTTTTACCACATCAACTATCGTATCACGGCCAAGGTGAGAGGCTGTGATATCCAAAAAGCAAAGCTCGTCAGCGCCCTCGTCGTTGTATCTTTTAGCTATCTCGACTGGGTCACCAGCATCGACAAGTCCAACAAAATTTACACCTTTTACGACCCTGCCATCTTTTACATCGAGGCATGGGATTATGCGTTTTGCAAAATGATTCAAATTTATCCTTTATCTATCTTTCTAGCTGCCACCTCAAAATATGGCAAACTCGCCCAATTTTCTCGGTTTCCAACTATGTAAATAACCTCTTTTGCCCTTGTTAGTGCCACGTTTAGCAGGTTTGGCTTGCTAGCAGCCCAAGCTCTAGCGCCCTTTGTAGCTCCACCTAACACAAAGACAATAACATCAGCCTCTTTGCCCTGCATAGTGTGGATAGTGCCTGCACCTTTTAAATTTCTACAAACATCTTTAAATGGCGTTATTATTCTGATGTTATTTTTCTCACCAGCTAGCTCACCTGCCAAGAGCTCTTTAACCACCTCGCCCTCGGCTTTATTGTAGTTGCCTATCCACTCTTCACTTCTAACATCTATCCACTTTGTTTGCACGTTAGTGTTTGCAAATTTACTAGCCGCGCTTCTGCCAAGTATCATCATATCATCGTAGGTAGTCTCGTTTGAGATCTCAAACATAGGGTTAGCGCACCTTCTATGCACGATCAGTGGTGAGCCGACCCAGATACTCTCGCCGCTACCTTTTATATATGTGCCGATCTTTTGCGCTTTGTCGGCTCTTAGTTGCACAGAGGACTTAAGCAAGTTAAACTCCTCTTTTGCCTCGCAGTAACTAAGGATCGCATTATTTAAACTAACCGGCAGTGTTACGACTGGCTCAAGCTGAAGCGGATCGCCAACCACCACGGCCATCTTTGAGCGAAGCAAGGCGCCTAACGCGTTAGTTAAATTTGCCTGCCCTGCTTCGTCTATCAAAAGCATGCCTATATCGCCATTTAAAAAGTCTTTAAAAGTGTTATTAAACGAGGCAAAAGTCGAGCTAACAACAGGCGTTAGCAAGAAGAGCCCCTTGATGATCTCGCGTCTATGCTTTGCCTCTAAGCCGTTTTTCTCAGCCATCTTTTCATCGTTAAAGATAACGCTAAGGGCACGTAAATTTGTCCTAACAGCCTCTTTGCAGGAAAATATCGCTGCCTTATGCAAATTCAGCGCCTCTTTAAAAAGCTCTATCCTAGCCCTAAAAAGCTTTGTCTTGTGAAATTTCTCATCTATGCCACGCTCCATCATAAATGGCATACTCTTTTGCATTTCCTCATTACTCTTGCTAAAGCTGCCGTTTAGATAGCTATCTAGCTCCTCGCTCCTACCAAGTATCTTTTGGCGTCTAGCAAAGTCGCCTTGCAGCCTTTTGTAGAGATTTATCTTAGTATTTAGCTCTGCAGCCCTGCTCTCAAGCCCTACTATCTCGTCTTTTAGCTCATTTAACCTTGCCTCGTTTTTCTCTTTACTCTCGCCATTTTGCTTGCTTGCTTTTAAATTTTGCTCAGCTATCTGGCGGTTTATCTCGCCAACCTTTAACGCCTCGTCATTATACTTTTCAAAGGCCTCTGTCTTAAAAATCTGCTGAAAGAGAAAAAATGGCGGCTTTTCTGGTGTGCTTAGATACTCCTGCAAAGCTTCATTTTGACTAACAACTCTTGTTAGCTCGCTAAATTCAGCCTTTTTATCTTCAAGCTCGCCACTAACGCTAGTAAATTCACTCTCAAGCGGAGATAAAAGCTCCTCTATCTGCTTGGCTGAGTTATAGCTCTCTAGCCTCCTATCGACATCAGCCAGCTCACTTTTTAGGCTCTTTAGCTCCTCTTCTTTGATCCTGATCTCACTAAAAAGTAAATTTACCTCGTGAAGCGCAAGGTTAAATTTCTCCTTCGCCTCGTCAAAATCATCAGTCCTTTCGCCCACTGCCAGATATTTGCCAAGCCCCATCAAAAAGCCATCTTGCTCCAAAAACTCGCCATACTCTTTTGAGATCTCATCATACTGGCTATGAGTAGCCTCGATCTTTACGCCATTAATTGCATTAAAAACAAAATTTGACTTGTTTTGCTTTGAGCCAAGCGCCACGCAAAAAAGCCCCCAAGCTGGCTTTGAGATAAAGGACTTCTCGCCAAATTTACTCTTTTCATCAGCCGAGAGCAGCCTTGTGGCTATAAATTTAAAATAATCAATCTCGCCCGCATAATCCCCTATGCTCTTTAACTGACTTAGCTCCTTGCTCAAAATCTCAACCGCGCCATTGTTGCAAGAGCTAACGACCATCTCGTAGCCTTGCAGCTCGTCATTTAGCCTAAAATAAAGCGCCTTTTCGTCGCTGTCATAAACTGGCTCAAAGATATCATGCCTGCTCATTTGCGCGAGCTTCATCGCCCTAAGTGTGACAACCTCAGCCATCACGTCCTTTAAAAGTGTCGTTTTGCCCGTACCTGGAGCGCCATTTACGCTATAAATCCCGCCGTTACCTTCTTTAAATTTCTCTATGATGTTATTTAGTGCCATTTGCTGTGAGAAATTTAAGGCAAAATCACTCGCAAAAGCCGATCTTGGGTAGCGCTCAGCCTTAAAAAAGTCCCTCACCGCCCTTTGATTTAGCTCATCTCTAACGTCAAGCCTCTCAAATTTATTCTCACTGCCCTCGTCTAAAAACTGGTCCGTCAGCTCGTGCGTCCTGCCTGACTCGTAAAATTTGATAAGCAAATTTATATCATCTATAAAAAAGCTATTTAAAAGGGCGTCGTTCTCCTTAAAATTTGGATCAGCGATCCTTACTTCAAGCCTGATCACATCTTTACAAAATGGCGTCTTTAGCGAGCTTTTTAGCTCCTCATGCACCGCTTTTACATAGTCGCTAAGCTTCATTTTCTCTTTATGGATAGAAATTTTATCCTTGATGTGCTCGCACTCTTTGTTAAAGTCGTTTTGGCTGATCTCCTTTAAATGGTTTAGGCGCACCATCGCCCAAGGAGCAGTTGGGATAAAGAGCTCATTTGATGAGCTTGGCGTAAAAAATGGGCTTAGCTCATCATCTAAATTTGCATCTTTTAGAGCAAAATTTTGCTCATTTTTACAAAAGAGTAGATCGCCAGAGAGCTTAAGTTTATAACAAAATGCCTTTTCAAAGCTCGTTTGCTCAGAGCGCAACTCATCTAAAATTTGCTCTTTTTCAAATTTCACCTTTGCTAGCTTTGATATCGCAAGAGCGAGTAAGTCCGTCTCAAAAATGCCGCCATAAATCGAAATTTCTACACCATTTTTTAAAAGCGACCTATCAAACGCTCTTAAAAATTGGACAAATTTCTCATCGAAATTTGCGATCTCAAGGTCTATTGATTTTTTAAATTTGCTATTTGTCTTTTTTGGCTCGTCTAAGGTTTTTGGTTCTAAATATTGTGATAATAAAAAGTATTTTAAGGTATTTGCCCTACTCAAATTTCTTGCCTTATTTTGTTGTTTTTTAGCGATTATAGTCCATTTTATATATGATTAAACTAAACTTGTAATCATAGTATAAGTAATCTTTGGCTAATATCGCGGCTATGATAAAGGCAAAAAAGCACTTTGGACAGAATTTTTTACAAGACAAAGCGACACTAGATAAGATCATCCAAGCGATACCCAAGGACGTAGAAAACGTCGTTGAGATTGGGCCTGGCTTAGGTGATTTGACATTTAGACTTTTGCAAATTTATAAGACGACCTCTTTTGAGATAGATTGTGAGCTGTTTCAAATTTTAAAGGTCAAATTTGCAAATGAGATCCAAAATGGACAATTAAAACTTTTTTGTAAAGATGCTTTAGAACAGTGGCAGCAAGAGGGCGGACTAAGTAGCGAGAACTACTTTTTGGTCGCAAATTTGCCCTATTACGTTGCTACGAAGATGATACTAAATGCGATAGATGATGAAAAATGCCTTGGGCTTATTGTGATGATACAAAAAGAGGTTGCTCTTAAATTTAGTGCAAAGAGCAGGGATAAAGAATTTAGCGCTTTATCGATCCTCGCATCACTACAAGGCAGGTGTGAGCTTTTGTTTGACGTGGATGCAAAGCTTTTTAATCCACCTCCAAAGGTCACATCTTCAGTCATCAAACTACAAAAAACAAAAAAGATTTTTGGTAAAGACAGGATTTTCAAAGATGCAAAACAATACGAGGCTTTTAAAGCATTTTTAAGAGCTGCGTTTGCTTCGCCAAGAAAGACGCTTTTGAAAAATTTATCCACAAATTTTGACAAAAAGGCGTTAGAAGAAATTTTTGAAGACCTAGGCTTAGCTCAAAATTTACGTCCACACGAACTAGATGTCGATTCTTATCTAAAAGTATTTGAAAGATTAAAGGAAGATAATGAACGACAAAAACGAAGAGAAAGTTGTAACTAATCAAAGCAAAAACAACAAAAGACGAAGATTTAGACCAAAAAATAAGCCAAAACAAGAGGGCGAAACTACCGAGCAAACATCACTAGCAAGCAAAAGCGTGATAGATAACTTCTTTGCAGCAGAGCAGGCTGAAGCCAAAACGCACGCCGAGCCAAAGAGTCAAAATCCTCGCCCAAAAAAGCAAAGAAATAACAAAAATCAAAACAAAACTGGCGAAAACAATAAGCCAAAAGAGCAAAAACAGCAAAAAGAAAAGCCAAAACAAGAGCCAAAAGCTGAAGCTAAAAACGAGGCAAAAGAGCAAAAAGAAAAGCCAAAAAAGGCTAAAAAACCAAAGAAAAATTTACCTGCAAAGCTAAATGGCAACGAGCAGTGGCAGCAAGATATTGCAAGCGCGATGGAGGCAAACAAAGCTACTCACGAGCTAAGACTTGAGCCACTAAAGTATCTAAACTCAAGCGAACATAAAATTCGCATAACTCCACTTGGCGGCCTTGGCGAGATCGGCGGCAATATGACCGTCTTTGAGACCGAAACTAGCGCTATCATCGTTGATATCGGCATGAGCTTTCCAAGCGAGAGCATGCACGGCGTGGATATCCTCATCCCAGACTTTGACTACGTTCGCAAGATAAAAGATAAGATAAAAGGCGTCATCATCACGCACGCACATGAGGATCACATCGGCGCGGTGCCTTACTTTTACAAAGAGTTTAAATTTCCTATCTACGCCACACCGTTACCGCTTGGCATGATAAATAATAAATTTGAAGAGCATGGGCTAAAACAAGAGCGCTCGCTCTTTAGATCAGTCGAAAAAAGAAAACCTTATCTCATAGGTGACTTTGAGGTCGAGTGGATACACATCACGCACTCTATCATCGACGCTTCGGCACTTGCGATCACGACAAAGGCTGGCACGATCATCCACACAGGCGACTTCAAGATCGACCACACGCCGATAGATGGCTATCCAACAGACCTTGGCAGACTAGCGTATTATGGCGAGCGTGGCGTGCTCTGTCTATTAAGCGATAGCACAAACAGCTACAAAGAGGGCTTTACAAAGAGCGAAAGCAGCGTTGGCAAGACCTTTGACGCGATATTTTCAAAGGCAAAAGGGCGTGTCATAATGAGTACATTTAGCTCAAATATCCACCGCGTCTATCAAGCGATCGAGTGGGGACTAAAATACAACCGCAAAGTCTGTGTTATCGGCAGATCGATGGAGCGAAATTTATACACTGCCATGGAGCTTGGCTACATCAAGCTTGATAAGAAAATTTTCATCGACGCAAACGAGGTTGGTAAATTTAAAGATGACGAAGTACTTATCGTCACTACTGGCAGCCAGGGCGAGACCATGAGCGCGCTTTACCGCATGGCGACAGACGAGCACAAATATATAAAGATAAAGCCGACTGATCAGATCATAATCAGCTCAAAAGCGATCCCAGGCAATGAAAATAGCGTCTCAACGGTGCTAAATTTCTTACTAAAATCAGGTGCGAGCGTCGCTTACCAAGACTTTAGCGAGATCCACGTCAGCGGCCACGCAGCACAAGAAGAGCAAAAGCTGATGCTTCGCCTCATAAAACCAAAATTTTTCTTGCCAGTGCATGGCGAGTACAACCACATCGCAAAGCACAAAGAGACGGCTATTAGCTGTGGTGTGGATGAGAGAAATATCTATCTAATGAGCGACGGCGATCAGATGGAGGTTTGTCAAAAATACCTAAAACGTGTAAAAACGGTAAAAACTGGTAAAGTCTTCATAGATAATCAAATAAATAAACAAATCGCAGACGATGTCGTCATCGACAGACAAAACCTCGCTGAAGCAGGGGTTGTTATGATAATCGCTCAAATTTCACGTCACGGCGCAAAGCTCATCAACAAGCCTCGCGTCATCAGCTACGGCCTTGTGGGCGACAAGCAAGACGCCGAGTTTAGAAAAGAGATGGAGGGCGTGCTAGAACAATACCTAAGCAACGTCAAAGAGGAGCTTTTGAAAGATAGCAGACTACTCGAGTCACAAGTGCGCCAAGTGATCAGAAAGCACATCTTTAGAAAGGTCAAAAAGTACCCAACTATCGTGCCGATCATCTATCTAATGTAAGGGAAATTTATGCAGACAATGAACCAAATCGCAGCTAGAGTTTTAGAGATAGAGGCAAACGAACTTTTAAGACACGCTAAAAGCGTAGAGATAGAAGATGCTGTAAATTTGATATATAACGCAAAGGGCAAAGTCATAGTAACAGGCGTGGGCAAGAGCGGTCATGTGGGCGCAAAGATCGCTGCTACGCTTGCAAGTACTGGCACGCCAAGCTTTTTCTTACACCCAACAGAGGCCATGCATGGAGATCTAGGCATGATAGAAAAAGACGATGTTTTGTTAGCCATTAGCTTTAGTGGTGAGAGCGATGAGCTTGTCAAAATTTTGCCTCACGTAAAGCGCTTTGGCGTGAAAATCGTCGCCATGGCAAGAAGCAAGACAAGCTCGCTTGGTAAATTTAGCGACGCTTTTATAGATATAAATGTAGAAAAAGAGGCATGCCCACTAAATGCCGCCCCAACAGCATCAACCACACTAACGTTGGCCCTTGGCGATGCGTTAGCTGTTTGTTTGATGCAAAAGCGCGGCTTTAAAAAAGAGGACTTTGCAAATTTTCATCCAGGTGGTAGCCTTGGCAAGAGGCTATTTTTGAAGGTCAAAGATGTGATGAGAAGCGAAAATTTGCCGATAGTCCGCTGGAATGCAAGCCTAAAAAGCGCCATCGATACTATGACACATGGCAAGCTTGGCACTGTTCTCATCGTCGATAAAGATGGCGTGCTAGACGCTCTTTTAAGTGATGGCGATCTTAGGCGCGCGCTTATGAGAGAGGACTTTGACCTAGAAGAGCCAGCGATGAAATTTGCAACCATGCATCCAAAAGAGATAAATGACAAAGAGATGTTAGCCGTAGATGCGTTAGCACTCATAGAAAAGTATAAAATTCAGCTTCTAGCTGTCGTAGAAAATGGCGTGCCTGTGGGTGTTTTACACATCCATGACCTTGCAAATTTAGGACTATAAAATGGAAAAAACAAGACTAAATAAATTTATCTCACACAACACAAACTACTCACGCCGTGAGGCAGATGAGCTGATAAAAGCTGGCAAGGTTAGCATAGCAGGGCGTGTGGTTAGCGACCTTGCTACAAGCGTGGATGAAGATGACAAAGTGCGCATAAATGGCCGTTTGATAAAGCTAAAAAAGGAATTTACTGTTATCGTTTATCACAAACAAAAGGGCGAGCTAGTTAGCAAAAAAGATGACCGCGGACGAAAGACGATCTACGACACGTTAGATAAGAAATTTGCAAAATTTGTTAGCGTGGGACGCTTAGACTACGCAAGCGAGGGGCTACTTTTACTAACTGACGCTCCAGCGATCGCCACAGCGCTCATGAATAGCGACTTAGAGCGCGAATACTACCTAAAAGTAAAAGGCGAGGTGACAAAAGAGGTGATAGAGGCGATGACAAATGGCTTTTTCGCCAAGGATGCCACCAAAGGCGCGCACGCAAAAACCACTATAAAATCAATGGAATTTAAGCCATTTCTAGCCTATAAAGTCTTTGGCTCAAGCGGTGGCTACACAAAACTAAAGGTCATCATCAACGAGGGTCAAAACAGAGAGCTTCGCCGCTTCTTTGGCTACTTTGACCTTGAAGTGATGGATCTAAAACGTGTTAGTTTTGGACGTGTTAGCCTTGATATGCTAAAGCCTGGCAAATGGCGCTACTTCGAAAATAGCGAATACGAAGACCTAAGAGACTTTTTAAAAGTTAATAACGTTAGATACTAACATTTTGGCTTGTTTCTCTAACGAAGAGGCAAATTAAATTTATAAAAATGGAGAAAAATGAAAAAGGCTGTCCTTTTATCCATGATCCTACTAACTACCAGCTTTTCTAAAGATCTTTTTGAGCTTGGGTTTGAAGCTTACAACAAAGGCGAGTTTGATAAAGCCGCCAAACAATGGCAAAAAGCTTGCGACGATAATGTTGCTCGAGCTTGTCATAACTTAGGATTTTTATACGAGGATGCCAAAGGTGTAAAACAAGACTATCACAAAGCAGCCGAGCTATATAAACGATCATGCGATGGTGGATTTGTTGGTAGTTGCCTAAATTTGGGTGTTTTATATATAAAAGATCAAGGGGTAGAACAAGACTATAACAAGGCTACCGAGCTATACAAAAAGGCTTGTGACGGCGACATCGCCGAAGCTTGCCATAACTTAGGTGCCTTATATGCGCTAGGCAAAGGCACAAAGCAGGACTATGACTCGGCAAAAAGATACGTTTTTAAAGCTTGCGCTCTAGGTTTCCAAGATGGGTGCGACTATCTTAATAAAATGATTGCCGCAGACGAGAATGATGAAAAGATTGAGATCATATTTAAAACTATGATTAAAACGATCAATCATCTAAAACAAATCGACTAACTTCGTAAATTTATATCTTATTTTCTGAAAGTAGGATGTTTATATATGGATTTAGCAGTGTTTCGCCGCGTGCTGCGTAGAGCAAGGCCTCTTTAAAGTAGTTGTCGTTTATGCCGTAAGTGTGAAACTCATACGCCCCTATGCCGTATCCCATCGGCGTGATATCGACCCTCGAGTACCAAGCATTTTGCGCTGGGATGTAGCGGTTTGTATCTCTTGAATAGACATATAATTTGATCTTATCTTTGCTCTTTTGCGCCATATACCAGATGAAAGAATTTGTGATGTCGTTAAAGAAGTAGATGTCGCCATTTGGCATGATGGCCTGAGCTGTGTCGTTGTTATCGGCGATGAGCGTTCTGCTCTCATAACATATATATTTATTTGGCGTGAGTACCTCGATCGGCTCTGATTTGTCGCTATGTGAAACTAAAATTTTATCATCGCTTATGTCGGCATTGTAGGCAAGTACGGCTAAGACTAGAGCCAACAAACAAAGAGAAAAAATTTGCTTTATCAAAATAAAAATCCTCTTAACAAATAGTATTTGAGCACGTAAAGCGAGCAGATCAGCACGCAAACACTTAGCCAGATCGATGAAAATTTAAGCTTGTGCGAGTAGTTTGTCTTTGTGATGATCTCCACAAGATATGGCATAAGGCCGTAAAAAACTCCCAAAAACAAACTGCCCCAGATAAGGTAGCCAACGTAAAAATAGTCGCTTCTTAGCATGCAGTATGGGCACTTGTGATTTGGCTGCTCATAAACATAAAGGCCAAAAAAGTAGGTGATGGCGTAGTAGCTAAGCACCAAAAATAGCAAATTTACCACAAAGCTTGCCATGCTTTGCTTTAAGAAATTTAGCGCCAAAATGACAAAAAATAGCACGAAAAATACGCTCACTAAGCCAAAATTTGTATAGCCAAAAGGCAGCTTTGGAGCTTGAAAAGTGACAGAGCAGCAAAAGACTGGCACTTTTAGCGGGATGTTATAAAAAAACGAAATTTCTATGCCAAGCTCGAGCAGTATCATCACAAAAAGGCAGATGAAAATGGCATATTTTTTCTTTAGATATGGGAAATTTAGAGCCTGCAAGTCAAGTTTGTTTATAACCAGCCAGATACCAAGCCCAAAGATGAGCAAAATTTTAGTGAGCATCAAGATGCCGCCAAATTTATTTGAGCCGATCACGCCAGCCGAGCACATAGCCCCTGGCACGATGTCAGAGAGCTCGTTTAGGCAAAGTGCGAAAAATACAAACAAAACGATCTTTGTGCAGACGCTAAAGAGCAAGATCGTATTTACAAGGTAGTTTTGCTTTTCAAGTGAGTATTGAAGCGATGTTAGCGCGTTATAATCCCACGACTTCATGATCCTGACGACGTAAAATAGCGAAATACTCATCAAAACTAACAGCACAAACTCCGCTAACAAAAAGGCGATAACGGCGTTTGATAAAAATACACTCATACTATCTCTCCGTTTTGTAGGCTAACAACTCTATCTGTAGCGCCCAGCTCGTCAAAAATGCTATCGTGAGTGGCGACTATGACGCTTTTTTTAAGCGCCTTAAATGACTCTAACAAACCCAAAAACGCACGTGCGTTATCCCTATCTAAATTTGCCGTTGGCTCATCAGCCAAAATGATATCAGCGTCCATTGACAAAGCCCTAGCCACCGCACATCTTTGACGCTCGCCACCGCTTAAATTTGATACGTTTTCATCTCTTTTGTGAGCGATATTTGCAAGCTCAAGAGCCCTTTTTATCATCTCCTCACGCGCATTTGCCTTGAAATTTGTTAGAGCAAACGGAGCTAACAAATTTTCATAGACGCTTAAGCCCTCTATGAGGTTAAAATTTTGAAAAACAAGCCCAAGCCTTTTATGTCTAAGCTCAGAGCAAAATGTGTCAGGCAGCTTTGCGATGTTAGTGCCGTCTATCAAAATTTCTCCGCTAGTTGGCTTTTGAAGTAGGGCTATGAGCGAGAGTAGGGTGCTTTTACCACTTCCACTAACGCCTTTTAATATCACTAACTCGCCGTTATTAACATCTAAATTTATATTTTTTAGAGCGCAAAACTCGTTTTGTTTGCCTTGGTTATAAACTAGGCTAACGCCTCTTACATTTATCATTTTAGCCCCTCATTTATGTCGCCACACGCCACACGCCACGATGGGATAAGGACAAATGCCAAAAATGGTATGACACCAAAGACAAAGATCAAAAAGAGCTTATCAAACTCCAAAATAGGCGTGAAATTTGTAAAATTTAAAAGCTCGTCGCCTAAAAATATCCCCTTTAAAAAAGGAGCATTTAAAACAAATACAAAGAGGTAAGCTAACATAACGCCAAGCAAAAAGGCGCTAACGCTAACGATGAAATTTTGTATAAATTTTAAAAAAATGATCTCTTTTATACTAAAGCCGATACTTCGCAAAATGGCTATCTCGCGCTTTTTGTTGCCATAAGCAAGTGAAATTTGATTTTTAAGTAGCACGAAAAATATGAGCATAACGCTAACATAAATACTCATAAAAATTCCGCCCTTATAGTAGTAAAGATGCCTAATGTTTGCCACCTCGTCTTCTATGCTAATGGCAAATGAGTTTGGATATAAATTCTCTATCTTTAAGGCCACTTGGCTGATCTCGTCGGCATTTGGCACATCGACATAGAGCTTTGTGTACTCTTCGTCTTTTAAATTTAAGATAGCTCTTAGCGTTTTTGGATGTAAAAATATCGCATTATTTGTGATAAGAGCGCTTTGTTTTGGCATGGTTTTTAGAATTTTTACCGGTATCATGCGCTCTTCTGTTAAGAAGTTAAAGCTCTCATCGTAGTAAAGCTCGTTCATAGCAGCTTTTACGCCCTCACCAACGATCATCTCATCTTCTTTTAGGCTATCATCCTCATATAGATGAAACCAGACGCGCTTTTGCACAAAGTAGTACTCCCCATCAACCACACCCCTAACGTCAGCCACGCCATCGATCTTTGAGATATCGTAGATGTAGCCAGGGTGCATGAGATCGTTTTTACCAGCACGAAACGCGCTAACAACGATACTTGATCTATCTTTTACCAAGCTTATAAGATCATGCTGGATCGAGCCAGAGATGAAAAGCACCGAGCTTAGCACGAAGATAATGAGCGCAAATAGACAAAAGCTAAAAAGGTGGTCCTTTTTGTCTTTAAAGAGCAGGACCACAGCATAGTTTATGAAATTTCTACTTATCATAGACAAAGCCTTTTTGCTCTTTTAGGCTAAAGCTAGAAGCTAAATTTGCCCTTGTTATCTTTGAAATTTCTCTTAGCTCATCTTGCTTTGCTTTGCGGTCAAAGCTAAGGTAGTGCGCTGCCAAAAGCGTGTAAGAGAGCCCAAAAAATAACGCCAAAAATGCTAGAAATTTCACTTTATTTACCAATATAAGTCTTTATCTCGTCAAATTTTATGACACCTTTGCCAGCGTGATCTTTCATAAAGCTCTGAGCCTTTGCTTCGTCTTTAAATGGGATAAACTCCTCGCCCATCGGTCCAAAAACATTTGAGCCATAAACGTAAAACGCCTCTTTTGCATCAAGCTTTTCAAGCGTGTAATAATCGCTCACATAAGCCTCTTTCGCCACCTCATCAGCGAAGTAAAAGTGCGCCATATCTTTTACGCCGTCAAAGTAATAGTCCTTGCCACCAGCCTTTATAAGTGTCGCCCACTGCTTGTTTTTTATAGGCATGCCACACACCGCACATCTTGCGTCCTTTGGCAGCTCGATGCGCTCTTTTGCCCCTTTATAGGCGTTTATATTTGCCTCACTCGTCAAATTTCCAGCCCACAAGGCAAAAACCGCACTAAGCAACAAAGCTATAAATTTCATCTTATCTCCTTTAATCTCTCTTTTTCTAACTCGCCCTTTTCATAGAGCTTTTTTAACATCTCATCATCAAAGTCTATCTCGTAGTAGCCCTTTACAAACTCGCTAAATTTATCAAAATCATCAAAGACATATCCAAGCAGCCAGCGTCCGCCGTTATTGCCACCGACTAAATTTTGATACTCCGCGCCGTCATACCAGATAAAAAAAGTCGTTTGCTCTATCTCATCTGGCAAGAAGTAAGAGCGAAATTTAGCAGCCTCGCCACTATAAATTTGCTCTACCACACTTTTGTCTGTGCTTAGCGAATTTAGCTCATTTTCGTGATCAAACCCCCTAACAAGTACCGCCTCGCGCGTAAATATCACGTCTAGTAGATCACCCTGCCCGTTATCTACCACGTATCTTAGACTATTTTCATCCTTTCTTTTAGAAATGAGCCTTAGATACTCTTCTCCTGGCTCTAAAAAAGCACTATCAAGTAGATAAAGTGCCTCTAGGCTCGCCTGCATATTGCCCCAGTTTTTAAAACTCATCAATGTTTTCCTAAAATTTCTAAATTCTCGCACGCCTCTTTTAGGCCATTTTTGCAGCTTTTAGTAAAAATTTCACGTGCTTTTTCCACGTCTTCTTTCACGCCTTTGCCATTTTCATAGACATAACCAAGGTTGCTGCAAGCCATAGAGAAATTTTGATCACAAGCCTTTTCATAAAGCATAGCTGCCTTTGCCTCGTCCTTTTTGACGTTGCCGTCGCCCCTGCTGTAAAGCACAGCTAGGTTGTAGCAGCCTGATGCCTTATTCTCTTTGTCGCAAGCATCTTCATAAATTTGCGCTAGTTTGTTGTGATCATCTTTTACGCTTAAAGCCTCTTTGATATAGCCAGCATTTAAAACGCACAAACTAGCAGCCAGTAAAATCAAACTCTTCATCATATCTCCTAAACTACTTTTATATCTCTGCCACGATAAGCTAGGGCGATCAGCAAGGCAAGAGCCGCTAAAATCAAGTATATTAGCCCTGAGATGCCAAAGCTCTCACCATTTGCGTATGAGTGAAGCCCGCTAAGGTAGAAATTTACTCCAAAATATGTAAAAAGCACCGAAGCAAATGATAGCACGCTAGCCGTTAAAAAGGCAAAAACGCCCCTAAGCTTTGGTATAAACCTTAAGTGAAGCACTATGGCATAGACGATGATCGTTATATATGACCAGCTCTCTTTGCTATCCCAGCCCCAGTATCTGCCCCAGCTCTCATTCGCCCAGACGCCACCAAGGAAATTTCCGATAGTTAGCAAGCTAAGACCTATGATGAGGCTTAGCTCGTCGGTGGCGGCTAGGTATCTTATCTGCTCGCTAAGCTTTTGCTCATTTTTGTCATTTTTTAGAGCCATCAAGATAAGTCCCACAAGCCCCAGCACAAAGCCAAAGCCCAAAAAGCCGTAGCTTGCTGTGATGACGCTTACATGCACGCTAAGCCAAAATGACTTTAAAACTGGGACCAAATTTGTTATCTGTGGATTTATAAAATTTAGATGAGCTACTAGCAAGCTAACACTTGCAAAGAGCGAAGCAGCGCCTAGTGCGAAGTTTTGATGCTTGAAAAATAGCACTCCAGCTAGCACGCTTATAAGCGAGATATAGACTAAACTCTCATAAGCATCGCTCCAAGGTGCGTGACCTGAGATGTAAGCGCGTAGGGCTAAATTTAGAGCATGCACTACAAATGCAGTGAAAAATGCAAGGCTAAGCGCTCTTTCAAATCTAAATTTCCTTCCAAAAAATAGCCTATAAAAGCCAAGGGCGAGCGAGGCAAGAGCTAGGATCATATAAAAATAGATAAGAAATTTAAATATCTCCATTTGGTTATAGAGCACTTCAAGGCCGACTTTTGCCTCGCTTGGCGCAAGAGAGCCCAAAACGCCTCTTTGAAAGCTTGAAATTTGCTCCAAGCTCTTATCAGCCTCTTTGCACTCGCCTTCTTGCACGCAAAGGCTTAAATTTCCTATGTAGCTACTTAAAACATTTTTAAATTCGTTTGGAATTTCATTTGAGCCAAAGGCTTCATTGACTGATAGCCACGTGATAGTATCATTATTTTTAGCTGGGATAAATTTTAAAATTTCTCCCTTTAGCGCAAGGTATAAGACATTTAGCCTCTCGTCAAATTTAATGACATCGCTATCAAATTTATCTCTTTTTGAGGCGGATTTTTCATTTGCAGCCTCTACAAATTTAGCCAGCTTATACTCGCCATTTTCGTTAAAAACGTCATTAAAGCTAGCAAATTTCTCACTAACTCCAAGAAGCTCGCCCACGCGATCGCTTGTGATCTTTACTATCCTTTTATCCATCCACTCTTGTGGCGAGATGGCAAAAGAGAGCATGAGCTCATCACTACTAAGCCCAAAGAGCGTCGTTTTGGTTGAAATTTTGCTAATCACTGCCCTTGTATAAGAGCCAGCTGGTGCGATCCTGCTATCAGTTTGAACTAAAATTTTGGCAAATTTATCTGCATGAGCTTTAAAATTTACAGCCTCATCGCTTGCGAAATTTGGCGTGGCATTTAGTAAAAGTAGAGCCAAAAATGCAAGCTGAGTGCCTTTTATGAAGTTACAAAGTCTAAAAAATCGGCTCTTTTTGCTAAATAAATTTCCCACAAAGCCAAGGCAAAGCAGAAAATATCCGATGTAAGTTGGCACTTTACCAGGATCAAAGCTGATCTCAAAGGCGCTTCCAAGCTCGTCAGCGTCGTATGATGACTGAAAAATTTTATAGCCCATGATGCTTAGTGGGTGATTTAGTGAAATTTCATGCTGGGCACCTGCAATGCTTACTTTGCTCGTGTAAGATGATGGGCTATTTAGCCCTGCGTAGCGCTCTAGGATAAATTTATCAAGCCTTAGTGAAAATGGTAAATTTATCGCTCGTGAGCTAAAGTAAAATTTCGCCTCTTGCCCATCAAAGCTTAAAATGCTTGGCTCAAGATCGTATCCAGCTCCGCCTTTTAGCTTGGCGCTCTTGCTCTTTTCATTAGCAAAGCCAGCCTCTATGCTAAGCGTGGCTGGAGCGTTTTTCTCATCCTTTTTGTAGCCAGTTATCTTTATCTCAAATTCTTTGCCATTTATATCTTTTTTGAAGCCAAAGTCGTTTTTGCCAAGCAGACTAAGTTTTAGTGGATATTCAAAATTTTCATTTGAAATTTGCACTCTCAAATATGGCTTTGTACTTTGCATATAGTTGCCGCTCTCGCCCACTCTAAGATGCAATACACCCTCTTCGCCAAAGTATCTTGTAAGCGCAGCACCGATGAAGATCAGAATAAAAGCAAGATGTATCAAAAATGCGCCAAATTTCTTATACATCTTGGTTTTTACGATGCTAATGGCTAAGCAAATAACGCAAGCTGCCATGACGCACTCGTACCAGAGCGCTTCATAAACAAGCACTCTAGCCGTTTGTGTGTCATAAAAATTTTCCAAAAAGGTCGCCACCCCTGCACCAAAAGCAAGGATAAATAATAATATTAAAGACAAGCGATAAATGTTTAAAATTTTCATCACCTGCCCTTAAGCCTTAAATGCTATAAGTCTGTCCTGCATAAAGTATAAAAACCCTAAGCAATAAAACGCCAACGACTGCTGCAAATGAGCCAAGGTAGAAGCTAAATTTCATCTTGCCAAGTGCGAAATTTAAAACAAGAGGCAAGACAAAGCCAACTAAAACAACCCCGAGCCAGAAGAAATTTGCCCAAACTCCACTATAAAATGCAACTGCCGCGCCTTGCTGATAGCTTGAACCAAGCAAAAGTGAGACAAAAAGCATTAAAATGAGTAAAATTTCAGCGCATAAGACGTAAAACTCCACGCCATGAAGCGAGCCAAGGTCGCTTGAGTGTGGATCTTCTTTGAAAAATAGTGCCGCTATCAAGCTGCTGCCACTTATGCCAGCACTTAGTCCTGAAGCTATGAAAAGCGCTGGTAAAACAGCGGTGTTTAAAAGTGGAAATCTAATAAGCACCGAGATCAAAAAGCCTGTATATGCGCAAATGATAACCGCAAAAAGCAAGCAAAGCGCACTTAAAAGCGGGTAGAGGGGATTTAAAATTTTCATTATGCCATCAAAGATGCCACAAAAAGATTTTAACTCCGTGCTAAACGCATACAAACACATCAAAAAGCTAAGCGGTATAAATACGCAAAGTCCAGCTACTCCGATAGACATAACTGATGTGAAGTTGTAATTAATCAAAATTTTCCAAAACAAAAGTGGTTTTTCAAGATCAGCTATCAAGCAAACCATACCAAGCATGATGCTAACAAAGGCTAGAAGCGAAGCAGCCTTGAAAAATGGGCTAAAGCCATCTTGTCTTTTGTAGCGCTTTAGAAGTATGGCAGCTATTAGCGCTCCGCCACTCATACCAGCTAGCAAAAGATAAACAGCGATCGGCCAGCCCCACTCAACTGCGTGCGAAAATGTCGCAGTGAAATTTAATGCACCATCCATCTTACACCCCCGCTTTTACTTTAGGAATATATCTAAGGCTTGGTTTTGTGCCAAGTTCTGCTCTTAGCCTTATGCTATCTTTGACAGCTAAAAGCTGACTAATATGCGAGCTCTCATCGTTTAAATCGCCAAAGACCAAAGCCTCATATCTGCACGCCTCAACGCAGGCTGGATCTTTTTTATCCTTTAAATTTGTATCTATGCAGAAGTTACAGCTTTGGGCTGAGTGACTAAACTTATCGATATATCTCACGTCGTAAGGACAGGCTACGATGCAGTATTTACAGGCGATGCAGTCATCTATGTTTGTAGTTTGGATGCCAGTTTTTATGTCCTTGTGACAGGCTTTTGTTGGGCAAACAGCCACGCAAGGCGCATCCTCACACTGCTGACAAGATACTCTTACATATCTTTTATCAAGCAAATTCTTTGGATCAGTCTTATCCTCTACAAAAAGTCTCATCTGTCCTTTTGGGACTAAATTTACCTTTCTACATGCCACTTCGCAGTCCGTGCAGCCGACGCATTTGTTTTGGTCAAATATCATGCCAAAATGTGGTTTTTTCGCACTCTCTTCACTCTTAAAAGCAAAACCACTACTTGCCACGCTAGCACCAGCAGCCACAACTGCCATGCGTTTAAAGAAGGCTCTTCTGCTATTTTGATTTTGCATTTTTAACTCCATTTATGCCTTAATGAGGCTTTTTAATGCCCTCATTTTGCTCTTTTTCATGAATTTTTCTTGCTGCCTCAGCTAGTTCGCCAGGCTTTAAGACCTTAATAAGCTCTATCTCAAAAACGATAGTCTCGCCTCCAGGTATCCCTTCCATGCCGCTATCGCCGTATGCAAGCTCAGGCGGGATGACAAATTTAAACTTCTCGCCCTCTTTCATAAGCATGAGACCCTCTTCAAGACCAGGGATCAAATTTAGCATCGAAAGATGAGCTGGAGCCTCTTTTGTCTCGTCAAAGACCTTGCCACCAGCAAAGCTTGCTTTATAATTTACTATGACGATGCTCTCAGGCTTTGGAGTAGCTCCTTTTGAGCCACCTTTTATGATCTCATATTGTAAATTTGATTTTGTTGTTTTTACATTTTTGTTTTTTGCATTTTTTTCCATATAGGCTTTGCCTTGGGCTAAATTCTCTTTTAGCTTGGCAGCCTCTTTTTCTTTTACTATCTTCTCTAAGCTTTCAGCCCTTTTGTTTAGTAGCTTTGCTATCTCATCATCACTTAGTTTTAGCTCGCTCTTTAGTGCATCGCTAAAGCCTTTTATGACTGCATCAGCGTCATAGCCAACACCTAGTTGTTTTTGATCTAGCAGTCCTTTTAAAACATATCCGCCACTTGTTGCGCCTATGGCATAAGAGTCGTTTGTATCGACATTTGCTAAGAGGCTAGCCACGCTTAGGCTAAGAAGTAGCGAACATTTTAAAAACCCATTTTTCATTTCAAACCCTTAAGATTAAAGGGGCTAAAACTAGCCCCTAAATGCTATAAATTTTTGTTTAGAATTCTCTGAGCTTCTTTTATATACTCTTTAGATGCATCTAGTCTTTGTTTAGTAAATTTAAATCCGTGCATACCCCACGAACCATCTTTTTCGACCATGTCGATGATCTCTTGAGCGTTTTGGACAAGCTCATAAACTCTTGCTTTATCACTTGGATCTAGCTTTTTAGTCTCTAGTAGTGAGTAAATTCCTTCGATGCCTATTTTGACCTCTGAGAATTCATTTTTAACTGGAGTTTGCCATCCCATAACCTCATCATAAACTTGTTTTTGGTTTTTGAAATGAAGTGTTGGTTTTAGCTCAGATAGCACTGGACTATGGCAGCCTTTATTATCTTTCATATCTTTATCAGCCCAAGATGTTCTAGCGCATGCCCACATCAAATCAACATAGTTGTGGCCATTTTTATCTCTCTCAAAGTGCCAATCTTTAGCATCTCTTGGACCTTTAGCTGCGTCGCCTGGGACAAGAGATTTCTCTTTTGGATCGACCATGATCTTCCAGATGTGAGAGCGTCTTTGAGTATCAAAGCCAGCGTTGTCTTGGAACTGAACAGCGTAGAAATTCTCGCAGCTCATCATAAATGGCATGTGGCAAGATGCACAAGTGTTGTTTTTGTGTGTATCTGCTTTTGATGCGATATATGCTTGAGTCTCGTGACAATCTTTACAATCTTTTTTGATCTTTGGTTTAGTGTAGAACGCACTTAGATAGCCTTGATCTGGGTTGTAGTTCATGCCAGTTACGCTCTTATCGCCTACGACGTTACCTGTGTTATCGTGTGGATCGTGGCAAGTGACGCATCTCATACCTTTATCGTAGTGAGCGGTAAAGTATGATTGTGAGCCTTCTGAACCGCATCCTGGTCCCATTGATTTAAATTTAGAGCTAAGTGAGAGATCAAGCTTGCCGTTATTGAGTGGGTTGGCTCGCATTAGATCTGGGCTAAAGTTAAATCTTTGGTGACAGCGTTCGCAGTTTGATGTTCTAAAATTTGTAGCTCCATCAAGGTGACCGCCAGCTCCGTGGCACTCCTCACAGCTTACGCCTTTTGAGATAGTGTGTTTTTGAAGCTCTTTGGCGTTACCAAGTGCTGCGTAAAATTCCGCTTTTGACTTAAAGTCAAATTTAACTGGGTGGCAAACCTCACAATATGATGAGTTTGCTTGGAAAAACATCGACTTTTTATGTTTTGCGGCGTATGAGGCAAGACCTCTGACATATCCGCCATTATCGCCATACTCTTCAAGAGTGCCAGGAAATTCTGGGACGAGCTCTTTTATCTTTTTAACAGTTGCGTCGTCTAAATTTAACGCCCATGTTCTTTGCCATTGGTTACCACCAGCTACGATCTGACCTGTGCCATCTCTTAGCAAGCCGCCCTCAACATAGTAAGTACCACGAAGTAGCCATGCATCGACGTAGCCCATCTTAGTTCTTAAGTGACCAACGGTTGCATAGATGACGTCTGGAGTGATACCTTTTGGAAGGATAGAAGCGGTATCTTTGTCAAATACTGGCTCAGTTAGGTTGTTATTGACCTCTGGGTGCTCGCCAGGGAAGCGCATAGTAGTTGCGTGGCGAGATCTGCTCCAGACCTCATACTGAGCTGGGTGACACTCACCGCACTTTTCTGGTCCCACAAATTTATTAGGAAACTGAAGTGATGAGGTGGCTGGAATTCTATACATCATAGAGCTATAGCCCTTACCGCCATCTCTTTTACTAAGCTTTGACATATCAAAGCCATGTCCCTCGGCAAGCCACTCTAAGCCGCGGTCATGAACGACCATTTTGCCGACGGTTTTGCCACCATACTTTGTAAAAATAGGGTGGTTTTTAAATAGCCAGTTATACATCTCTTGCTCTTCTACGACGTAGTCTTGCAAGGAGACAACACCTCTACTTTGCAGTGTGCCTTTAGGATTTGCGATAACATCACGTGCTTTATCGGACATCTGCATATTATGCTCTTCGCAACAGGCTTGTGAAGCAAAGATACTAACACCCATGAGTAAGCCTGCTAAGGCTTTGTGTAAGTTTCTCACGTCTCCTCCTTTGAATTTTTATCCTAAAATCAAAATGATTTCATACTGATAATCTTAACACCAAAAAAGGGCAGAAAAGGGGGAAAATTAACAAATTATAAATTTTCGAAACTAATTGTAAATGCAACGTGGTTTTCATCTACATTTTTAGCAAAGATTATGGCGTTGTTTTTGCGAGCGATTAGCTGGCTCATATATAGCCCAAGCCCACTACCGCTCTCTTTTGTGCTAAAGTGTGGCTCAAAGATAACCTTTAAAAATGAATTTTTTATCGCTCCTGCGTTATTTTGCACGCATAAATTCTTGCGATCATCTTTTAAAAAGGCGCTTATCTTTATCACTCTTGGCTTTGTGTAGCTTTGTTTAAATGCGTCTTTGGCGTTGTTTATGATGTTTATTAAAATTTGGATTATCTCATTAAAATTTGCAAATACCTCAAAATTTTCTCTCACGTCTAACTGCACTTCGATCTGATACTTTTTAAGCGTTGCGTTTAAAATTTTTATCGTTTGATTTATCACTTCAAGCACCTTAAATTCTTTTCTCAAGGTATTTGGACTAAAGAAATTTTTAAAGTCATCAACAGTTTCTGACATGAAATTTATCTGCTTGCTTGTCTCTTCTATAAACTCATAAATTTTTGCCTCATCAAGCTTTTTTCGCTCTTGATAGAGTTCTAAATTTATCAAAGATGAGCTTATCTGCGCTAGCGGCTGCTTCCACTGGTGCGAGATATTGCCTATCATCTCGCCCATCGAGGCTAGGCGGCTTTGATGTATCATTAACTGCTCAGTCTGCCTTTTGCTCTCTTCGCCTCGCTTATGCATCTTATAAACAAGTAGTAAAAATAGCCCAAATATAAGCGTTATGGCGCTCATTATGACGATGACCTCTTGCAAGTGGTAGGTAAAAATGGCGCGAATTGGTATCTTAAACGAGATCATCGCGACAGTTTCGTTCACGTCTGGGATCTCTATGCCCTCCATGCCATATTTTTCTAGCATTTGTTGTGGGGCATTTGCGCTGCTGTGACAGGCTAGACAGCTTGGACTTTGGTTTTTTATAGGCAGACCCACAAAGAGCTGTGAGCCATTTTCATCTTTTATTATCTTTACAAATTCTTTAAATTTATTCTCTTTAAAGCCGTGCAAGACACCAGCTTCAAATTCATTTGGCTCGTGGGCTTTGTTTAGCGGAGCGATGGCAACTAGCTTGTAGTCAAATTCAAGGTTGTATTTTTTCTTTTGGATGTTGTAAATTTCACGGCTTATATATGAAGATGATAGAAGTCTCTCGTCAAAAAAGTCCTCTTTTAAGATGCCCTGCTCTTTTAACTGCTCGATTAGTGGGCGCTGAACTCCAGCGATATACTCTCTTACAGAATTTATACTCTCAAGCACATAATGCGCCTCTCTTTTGGCGTCTTTCATCGCTAGGTCGTTGTAAAAATTTAAAACAAGTGCCGAAACTAGCAGATAGACAAAGATAAAAGCACCGACTATTAGCTGAAATTTATATCTCACAAAGGTAGCCCACGCCGTATAAATTTTTGATCACATCTTTGCCTAGCTTTCTTCTAAGCTCTTTTACTATGGTCTTTATAGCCTCTTTTGTCGGCTGCTCGTAGTCCCAGATGTAGTCAAAAATTTGCTCATAAGTGATAGTTTGGTTTTTATTGTTTAAAAAGTACTCCAAAAGCTTGCTCTCACTCTTGCTTAGATGAGAAATTTGACCATTTACGTAAAGCGCTTTTTTACCAAAGTCATACTCAAGCTCGTCATTTAGCCTGATGGTTGGCGTTCGCCCAACTAGCTCAAAAGCCACATCTTCAAGCGCTTTGATGAAAGATTTTTTATCGTATGGTTTTGCAAGATATCTTGTGATCTTTAGCTCAACCGCGCGCCACAGATACTCTTGCTCGACGTGGCTTGATAAGATCACGATAGGGATTTTTTGATTGATAGCTCTTACTTTTTTAGCGATCTCAAGACCATCGATATTTGGTACGCTGATATCAAGCACTAAAGCGTCATACGCCCCGCTCATAGCAAGCTCAAGCGCATCAAAGCCATCTGTTACGCCTTTAACCTCTGCGAAAAATAGCTCCAGCGATGCGCAAATATTTCGCAAGATCGCCTCTTCATCCTCTAAGCAAAGGACCTTTTTGTTTGATAAAACATCTAAAATATCATACTCTTGCATACGTCATCTCATCTCTTAAGCCAAAATGCCGACTTAAATAACACAAAATAAAAATTATTTCATAAATTTACATCATGATCGTAAGCTTAAAGTAAAAAATCGGCTCACTACTTAAGCGATAAATTTAAAAGAGAAAGTTAAATTTAGCCAAAGATTTGGCTAAATTTCCTAACTATCCTTTAGTTGCCTCTACTTCCAGGCTTAATCGCCTTGCTACCGCCTTTGCAAAGCAAACAGTGTTCTGGCTCGTAAATTTCAAATTCAAAATTCCCCAAAGCGAAAAATGGCTTGTCACTTGGCAGTTTTGCATTTGGCTTTGAGTCGTTGCCTAAATTTGCAACCTTGCAAAAGCCGCGGTTTGCAAGTGCAGCAAAGCCAACCACTTCGCCCCCAAGGCTCTCTATGACACGAGCTGCCTCAAGTGCTGAGCCACCAGTTGTGATGATGTCTTCACAAACTATAAATTTCTCGCCCTTTTTCACTTCAAAACCACGCCTTAGGCTCATCACTCTATCAACGCGCTCTGTAAATATAAAGCGCTTTTTCGCCGCGCGAGCTAGCTCATATCCAGCCAAAATTCCACCAAGCGCTGGCGAGCAAACGCTATCAAATTTAATGCCAAATTTCTCTATCACGTGTGCAAGCTCATCTGCTAGCTTTGCCGCAAGTGCTGGGTCTTCAAGCACCTTCGCACTTTGCAGATAAAACTGCGAGTGGTTGCCGCTGCTTAGCAAAAAGTGCCCCTCTAAATACGCCCCAGCGTCCTTATAAATTTTCTCTAAATCCATCGCTTTTTCCTTTTAAAATTTGCCAAAAATCTTAACACATACCCACTTAAGCCACTCTTTTTAAAATTTAATAAGCCCCGCCCTTGTATAATTCTTGCACTCATACAAAAAGGACACTCATGCTTCTCTTTAACCCTGTTGTTTTTAGCATTTTGGTGATGACGGTGCTATGTTTGCTGCGCTTTAACATCCTGCTTTCTATCCTCGTTTCTGCGCTTGTTGCTGGGGTTATGTATAAGCATGGTTTTAGCGGATTTGAAAGTGGTTTGGCAAGCGGTTTTGAGAGCTTTTTTTCGGCCCTAAAAGAGACCACTCAAAGCCTTATAAGCGGTATGCAAGGCAACCTTGAGACCTCGCTTAGCTACATCTTGCTAGGTGCTCTTGCAGCTGCCATAGCAAATACAAATTTAACAGCCATCTTAATAAATGCAATGAGTAAATTTCTTAGCTCAAATAAGGTCATTTTTACACTAACCATCGCGTTTATCGCTTGTTTGTCTCAAAACTTGATCCCAGTTCACATAGCTTTTATACCTATCTTGATCCCGCCACTTCTTGCTCTTATGAATAAAATGGGCATAGATAGACGTGCAGTGGCTTGCGCTCTTACATTTGGTCTGCAAGCGCCTTATGTGAGCATTAGCGTTGGCTTTGGTCTGCTTTTTCACAATATCCTTAAAAAAGAGCTAGCAAACAACGGCATAAACACAACCATCTCAGATATCTCATCAGTCATGTGGATAGGTGGAGCTTCGATGTTTGTAGGGCTCATCTTGGCCATACTTTTTTATAGTAAAAAAAGGATTTATAAAACTTCTAAATTTGAAAAGGCCGAGCTTGATGAGATCGAGCGTGCAAAAAGCCTTGAGATGACTAAAAAAGAGTGGGCGGTCTTAGCTGGTGCGGTTGTCGCCTTTGTCGTGCAAATTTACACTTCGCTCTTGCCACTTGGCGCACTACTTGGACTTTTGGTCATGGTCGTTTTTGGAGGCATCGAATACAAAAAAGTAGATAAGATCATGGATAACGGCCTTGCTATGATGGGCTTTATCGCATTTATCATGCTTGTTGCTGCGGGATATGGCACCATTTTAAGAGAGAGTGGCGGTATAGACGAGCTTGTGAAATACGCCAGCTTGGTATCTGGTGGCAAGATAGGTGGAGCATTTTTGATGTTACTTATCGGACTTCTTGTGACGATGGGCATAGGCACTAGCTTTGGCACTATCCCTATCTTAGCCTCTATCTATGTGCCACTTTGCCTTAGCCTTGGCTTTGGTGTACCAGCTATCATCTTGCTAGTTGGTATAGCAGCGGCTCTAGGCGACGCTGGAAGCCCAGCAAGCGACAGCACACTTGGGCCAACGAGCGGTCTAAATGCTGATGGTGAGCACAACCACATATATGATACTTGTGTGCCTACGTTTATATTTTTTAACATCCCACTAATCATCGGTGGCATCGTAGGTGCGTTGATACTTGGATAAAATTTGGCGTTAAAAGCGCCAAATTTCTCTTTTACCTTTTTCTCTTTTTGCCGATATAAATTTTGGAACATCTTTTGCTTTGAAAGATCATAAAAAATTTTAAAACGAGAAAAAAGGATAAGCTCATGATGAGATCACTTTGGTCTGGTGTTTCAGGCCTACAAGCCCACCAGATAGCCATGGACGTAGAAGGCAACAATATCGCAAACGTCAATACCTATGGTTTTAAATACAACCGCGCAAATTTTGCTGATATACTAAGCCAAACTCCAAGAGTAGCTACCGCTCCACAAGGTCAGCTAGGCGGTCAAAACGCTATGCAAATAGGTCTAGGAACAACCATAAACTCAACTACAAGAATTTTCTCACAAGGCACACTAACAGCTACTGATAAGCAAACCGACCTTGCTCTTCAAGGAAATGGCTTCTTTGTCGTCTCTCCGGATGGCGGAACGACAAGATACTATACAAGAAACGGCGACTTTGTTCGTGACAAAGCTGGTAACTTCGTAAATAACAGCGGTTATATCGTTCAAGGCTGGACTAGAGATGACGAGACTGGCACTATCGACTCAACTGGCCCGATAAGCAACATCGTCATCAAAGAAGGTCTTACAACTCCAGCAAGAGCGACAACAGAAGTTAAAATAAAAGGTAACCTTGACTCAGGCAACAGCATCGGTCAAAGAAGCACGCCTATCTACTCACTCGACTCAGTAGCTGGCGGACGTGACTTTAATAACGATGGAATTTTAAATGCTAACGAAGTTCATAATGAAAACGACGTAAATAACGATGAATTTTATACAAACTCAAAAAAAGAACAAATGCTGACAGAGCGTGGCGTCGATCTTGGTGTTACATTTGACGAGCTTGGAAACGGTCTTGCACTAAGAGATGGACAAGGCATCTGGGTCAGCTACGCAAATGCTAAGACTGAGAAATTTAGCATAGGAAGTCCTGAATCTCAAACAATTGGCAAGATAGATCCAGCAAAAACACTTGATATCACAATAAATGGTACAACTATAAAATCACAAGATCATACTATGACAAGCATCAGTGACGTTGCTGCTGCTATCAACGCTCAGTACAACAAAACTGGCGTTAGAGCTGAAATTTCAGAGGGTAATAAGCTAACACTTATAAATAGAAATAACTTAGGCACAACTGAAGAGACAAAAAATATTCACTTAGTGGTAAATGCAGGAAACAGCGTTGCTGGTCTAGCTAGCAAAGACATCATAACAGCTTATCAATATGTCTATACAAGCTCACAAACAACAGCTGTTCATCCAAATAACGACAAAATCGCAAGACAAATAACAACAACAGAAGATCTTCGTGCAGCTATGCAAGAGGATGCTAGAAACCACGTTGATTATAATGGTGATGGAAATATTGTTAATGTAAAAACATCAGATGAGATGGCAGAAAAACTAAGAGCCGCACAAGAGGCTGAAACAAAGGCTATACAAGAGAAAACAACTACAAAAACAGCAGCTAATGCTGCAAACAATGCTGCACAAAATGCAGAACAAGATGCCAATACAAAGAATACAGCTGCTACCTTAGCTATAAAAGCGTTAAATGATGTTATAGCTGCCGCTGGTGCACCAGGTCAAGCACTTATAGATGCAGTAAATGATGCTATGGCAAAAGCAGATGCAGCATCAAGAGCTGCTATGGATGCTATAAACAAAGCAAATTTAGTTGCAACATCTAAAAATGCAACAGCTGCCGAAACAACTAAAGCAAATGATGCAGCACAAGCTGCAGTAGCAGCTGCAAAAGCTGCCAATGATAATCTAATGACAGCAATAGATAATGTAGTATTTGCAGGTGGTGCAGGTGGTGCTGCGGCTGGCATACCAGCATTGAGGACAGCAGCAGAAACAGCCATAAAAGATGCAAATGAGGCTGCAAACGAGGCTGCAAAAAAAGTAAAAGAAGCAAATGAGGCTGCTCAAAAAGCAGCCACTGCTTTAAATAATGCAAATGAGGCTGTAAAAAATCGTGTAATAATACAAGAAAATATGGATGAACTAAATAGAGCGATCGGCGATGAAGCAAAAAAAGCACTAATGAAAAAGATGACAGATCTAAACGACGGAGTAAAAATAACAGTAAATAAACTAGGTCAATTTCAATTAGAAAATCCAGCGAGCGAGAATGCCGACCAAGCCCTATATATGACGATTACTGGTTTAACAAAGCCAGCAGAAAATGCTAATACAGCAGCCATAAATGAAAATGTTAGACTTACAACAATGATGAAAGCACTTGATGGCGCACTAAGCCCGGGTCAAGCTCTAAGAGCAAGTGGTAAGATGATGATGTCAAGCCACGGCTCAACGGCTGAAATTTTTGACTCACTTGGCTCAAAACACACAGTTAGTATCAAATGGGCAAAGACAGGCACTACAAAAGATGGTGGAACTGAGTGGAATATGATCATTCAAGTACCAGAGCCTGCTAAGATAAACTACACAGGTGAAGGTCCAGATAACGTCGTAACTGGCTCATTGAGATTTAACTCAAACGGCTCACTTGCTAGTTTTCACCCAGCTACGATAACATTTTCAGCTAATAACGGCTCACAAAGTGGTCAAAATGTTAGTTTAAATTTTGGTTTGGGAACTGATTTTAACGGATTAACAAGCTTTGATAAAGACTCTTCAACTGAGTCTATCTCACAAGATGGCTACACAGGTGGCACACTAAATGACCTAAAGATCGACGAAACTGGCACTATCATCGGTGCATTTACAAACGGACAAAGCTTTGGTCTAGCTCAAGTTGCACTTGCTAGCTTTACAAACAACGAGGGTCTTCAAAGTGAGGGCGGAAACGTCTTTTCACAAACTGCAAACTCAGGCGAAGCAGTCATCGGTGCAGCTGGCACAGGCGATAAAGGAACGATCGCAGCTTCAAAACTAGAAGCTAGTAACGTCGATCTAAGCCGTGCGCTAACAGATCTTATCGTCATCCAAAGAGGCTTTCAAGCAAACTCAAAAACGATCACAACAAGTGATGAGATGCTAAACACACTTCTTCAACTAAAACAATAATAAAGGGGGCGCTCGCTCCCTTTTAAATTTACAAATAAAATCAGCCTTCTTTTTGTAAAATGCTAAAAAATTTCACAAAAAGAGAAAATATGCAAGTAACACTTCTAAATCACACTCCACTAAATATCTGCTCTCACGCGATCCGCACATGCTGGCAAAGCTTTGAAAAAGGCGACAATGGCGGCGAAAAAGATGTCGAGCTGATAGATAGGGTGGGTAATAAATTTAAACACGCATCAACGCTAGAGCATCTTTACTACAACTTCTACATCCAAGGCATCTCTCGCGCGCTACTTCAAGAGCTAGCCCGCCACCGCATAGCGAGCCTAAGCGTCAAATCAACCCGCTACACGCTAAAAGAGCTAAAAAAGGAGGAGAAATTTGAAGTAGGGCAGTTTGAGCGTGCGGCTAAATTTATCGTGCTAACAAACGACGAAGCGGTCGATAACGCAAGCATAAAAGCGCTTGAAAACTTACGTGAAATTTTAGCCTCAACTACAAAGAGCCTTGATATAGTTAAATACTGCTTGCCAGAGTGTTATAAAACCGAGCTTACATGGAGCATAAATGCTAGAAGCTTGCAAAATTTCATCTCTCTAAGAAGTTCAAAGTCAGCCCTTTGGGAGATAAGAAATTTAGCAAATGCTATCTACGACGCCCTGCCAAATGAACATAAATTTATCTTTGAGAAGTGCTTGCCAGAGGATGAGGGTTAAAAATTAAGTGCAAAACAGCACCAAAGTATAAATTTAAAAAGTGTTCTAATATCTTTTAAAAATATCTTGGTGTCTGCCTATTTTAAAAAGCTTTAAAATTTCATCATCTCTTTGATAGATTATTACCAAATCTCCAAAAACGTGGCACTCTCTAAAATCTTTTAAGCTTCCAGTAAGCTGATGATCTTTTAAATCATCAGCTAATTTTTCATCATTTTGTAGTTGAAAAACCACCTTTGAAATCGCTTTTTCATCCCATCCTTGCTTTAAAACTAACTTCAAATCCTTTTTATAAGTGCTAAAAATTTCTAAAATTCTCATCAATGATTTTCTTGCTTTATTTCATTGATCAAGTCATCATGGTTTTTGTAAAATCCAACACTTTTTGCGTTTTTTAAATCAAGCAATGTCTGCTCTGTCGGCATCTCTTGCTCTTTTGAACTATTGACATACTTGATTTTATATTTTGGATCCATAGCTTGCGCCATCGCTTTAAATGCCTCAATAGCTTTTTGACTGATATTATCGCCTATTATTGTTATTGTTTGCATAGCATGCCTTTTTTGTTTTTTGGGGATTATATCATTTTTTGTTTTATTGTGTTTTTGTCTAAATTTACTTTTGTAAAACGTAAAGAAGTTCGTCTACGTGGATGTTTCTAGCTTTTAAATTTCTGCTGCCGCGGTAGGCATTATATTTTTGGCGAAGTAGATGAACTTTGCCCATTTTATTTAGGTTTTTATCAAATTCATCTTGGTTTATAAAGCCCTCTGAGTTAAACGAGATCAGCACAAATTTCGCCTTTAAATTTGCTATGAGCTCAAAAAATGCCTCGCTCGCTGATGATTTTTTATTAAAAACTGATCTGTTCCAGTCCTTTGCGATGCCTGAAACTTTTGAAATTTTACTTGGCTCTTCATAGCTTGCGATGAGATTTAGCATGAAGTAGTTTGAGCCGTATGGATGCTGGTTATAAGGTGGGTCAAGATAGACTAGATCGAGCTTGTCAAGCTCTTTTGCTAGCAAATTTGCGTCCTTTTGATAGACCTCAAATGGCACGCAAAAATTTGAGAAAATTGGCTTAGTCAAATTTATATCAGAGGTGATCCTTGAGATAGCATTTTGCCCCCTGCCACCAAACTGACCGATACCCTCTTTATTTTTATGAAAACCTTTAAAAATTCCACTCGTATTTGCATGCACGCTTGCATTATAAAGTAGCGGAGCTATGAAAAATTTTCTCATTTCAGCCGGCAACATCTCATCTATGAGCCTTCTTGCGGTGTCAATGAATTTGGCATTTTTCCTAGTGTAAAAGACCCGCTCGCCCCAAGCGATATTTTCGTCATCTTGTGGGGCATAAAGCCTTGTTATAAAGCCCTCATGAAGGCTATTTTTTATCTCTTTTTCAAGTCTCATTTGCCAGAAATTTATCTCATCTCTTAGCTCATTTGTGGCGTTTTGCAAATAACATGAGTTTGTGATGAAGCTGTAAAGCTCCAAGTCGTTTGCGACTAGAAATTCGCTATTTTGTTTTAAAAACCTAGCCACCACGCCGCTTCCGCTAAAGAGGTCGCAGCAACTAAGCTTCTCTTTTTTTAGCTCATCTTTTGCGTATTTTACGCCTTGTTCGATAAAGCCTAAAAGAGAGCGTTTATTACCAAGGTAGGTTAAAATTTGCTCTTTTAGATAGGCTTGATTTTCTTGTCTAGCTGGTTTCAAATCAGTGCTTTTTTAGTCCCATAGCATCAACGTCAAGCTTGATCTCATCGTTATTTATGATGACTAAACCTTGTGCTAAAATTTTGCTTGCTATGGCGTGCGCCTCATCAAGCGAGTGCATTTTGTAAGTGCCACATTGAAATTTATTTAGCTCTGGGATCTTATCTTGATCTTTGACCTCTAAGATATCTTTCATCGAAGCAAGCCATGCCTTTTTTACAGCCTCTTCGCTAGGTGTGCCGATCACACTCATATAAAAGCCAGTCCTGCAACCCATCGGCGAGATGTCTATGATCTCTACGCCGTTGCCATTTAGATGGTTTCTCATAAAGCCAGCAAATAGGTGCTCTAAAGTGTGAGTGCCCTTTTCTGGCAAAATTTCTTCATTTGGCTTGCAAAATCTCAAGTCAAAAACGCTGATATCATCGCCTTTTGGGGTCTTCATACTCTTTGCTAGTCTTACTCCTGGGGCTTTCATCTTCACATGATCTACGCAAAAACTATCAAGTAGTGGCATATATTCTCCTTTAAATTTTTGGTAATTTTAGCGTAAAAAAGATTTAAAATTTAAAGGCTCACGTAAATTTACATGAGCCTAGTAGTATTTGAAGTATTAAAATTTATTTTTTCTAACGTCTGTTAGTATGACCTTCGCCATGCTATCTATCTCGCTAGTTACGTCATTTGTGTTACTAACGACGCTTCTATTTTCTTTTGTGACGTTATCTATTTGAGCGACACTTCTATTTATCATATTTATGCCCTCAGCTTGCTCTTTTATGCTCTCACTCATCTCGTTGATTGATTGAGCAAGGACATTTGTATTTGCCTCGATCTCGCCTAGAGATTTTTGTGTCCTTTCAGCTAGTTTTCTAACCTCATCAGCCACGACCGCAAAGCCACGTCCATGCTCGCCAGCCCTTGCTGCTTCTATAGCGGCATTTAGGGCTAGTAAATTTGTCTGATCAGCGATGTCACGGATGATGACGATGATATTTTTTATCTCATCACTTTGTCTTATGACGTCCCCTGTCTTTTGTGAGATGGCATTCATCGAGCTACTCATCTGCTCAACCGCAGCCGCGCTCTCTTGGATAGAGTCAGCTTGTTTGCTCGCACCCTCAGTTAAATTTCTCATAGACTCAGCAAGCATAGTTGCCTTTTCTTCTAAAATTTGAGCTTGATTTAGGTTGCTATTTAGCATAGCACTTATAGCATCGCCTGCGTTATTTATGCCAACCATCATAGCTTTTAGATCAGCCTCTATGTCATCTCTTAGCTCGATCTTAGCTGTGTAGTCATTATTTGAGTAGGCTTTTAGGATATTTATGACGCTGCCTAAATTTTGACTGATAGAGCTAAAGAAAGTATTTAGCAGATCTTTTAGCTTGATAAGTGATGGGTTGTTTGGATTCTCACTTAGTTTGACGCCTAAATTTCCTCTTATCATGTTATTTGCAGCTACATTTAGCTCTTCAAGCATGGTGTTATCTTTTTTGATGCCAGCTATGACTTTGTCGATATTTTTATTTATCTCTTCACTCATCACGCCAAATTCATCAGTTGTGTGGATGTCTAGCTTGCTTGGAGCGGTGCTGCTCTCATAAGTGATAAATTTAAAGGTATCAGAAAGCTTCTCTTGTATAACTCCGATAGGTTTAAGCGAGCGTTTTAGTAGCACGAAAACAATGGCTGAAAGTATGACTATAAAGAGCACTGCAAGGGTTAGCTGAGCTTTTAAGATAGGCATAGTATGCTTTAAAAAGGTATCCGCACCTACTGCGACAGTTGCAAGCCAGCCATCATCGTTGATAGGTAAAATTTTAGCCGTTACATCTTGGTTTTTAGAGTTTTTATATGAGATCAGACCATTTTCGTCAAATTCTTTATTGGCATATTTTTCTGAGACGACCTTTGTAACAGGCAAGATAGTGCCAACCTCTGAAGCTACGTCAGAAAAGAGCATAGTGCCATCTTTTCTCATCACATAAGCATATCCACCATCGCCAGTGTTGCCTATCTCGATGATCTTGTCGCTAACTTTTTTCACATCTATATCTATACCAACAACGCCAACAAATTTACCATTTTTATTAACAGGAGCAGTAAAACTCATAACAAGATCATTTGTAGAAGTGACCCTTGGCTCGGTATAAATTTCTTTATTTTTCTATTTTGTGCTCTTATACCAGCCTCTAGTTCTTGGATCATAGTTGTCAGCTACGGTTGTTCTTTTACCATCTGATTGGAAGAAGTGTCCATCCTCATCGCCGTAATAAATATAGCTCACTGCAGAGTTTGCGACCTTTTTTTCTGATAAGACAAAGTTCATTATCTCATCGCCACTTTGAGCGCTCTCAACGACTGATGAAATTTTCTTGATATGCTCTAAATTTTCATCAAAAAAAGTGTTTGCAACACTCTTTATATCTTTAAGGACTTGATCCTCTTTGCCACTGACAAGTTCAACGATCTTGTCCTTTGAAGTAAAATAACTCACTGCAGAGATAGCACAAAACGAGATGATGAGTAAGATCATCAAGGCTAGTGCTATCTTATTTGTGATAGAACGAAACACCTCTGCTCCTTTAAATTTTGTTTGAAATCCATTTGCAAAACAAAATCGGAGCAAAAGTATAAATGTTTATAGTGTTTTCATAAATTCGGTGCTATAAATTCCCTCGATGCGTCTTTTCATATCATCATGCCAGCCATTTGTAAGAGTAGTGAGGGCGTTAAATTTCTCTAGTAAATTTAAATTTTCACTTGGCGCGTAAAATAGCCTATTTATCTCTAAAATGCTCATATGAACTGGGTCACTTTCTACAACCTCTATCATGTCGCCCGCCTTGCACGAGCCTGGCGTAAGAACGCGGTAGTACCAGCCAGTAAGGCCTGTTTTAAAGATGTGAGTAGCCATATTTTCATTGCCCCATCTTTTTGAGAGCTTAAAGCATGGCTTTCTAGGCTGCGAGACTTGAAGCACAAGCGAGCCGATCTTATGGATATCGCCCACATAAACGCAGCTCTCATCAAGCCCATCAACGCATAAATTCTCCCCCATCGCCCCATAAGCCATATTTTTTAATCCTAAAAATTTCTCCCACTCGGCGTAGTTTGCAAATGAATTTGCAAAGACTGCCTTTTCAGGACCGCCATGATGCTTCGTATCAGCTACGCTATCGCCCTCAAAGCCAAGCTCATTTGCGAAAATTTCGCCATTTTGAGCTACTTTAAAAATAGCCGAGCTCCAAGGTAAATTTAGCTTATCAGTCGCATTTTGCGAGCCGTAGTTTTTCACATCTCCGATTAGTAAAGCTTTTAGTGTTGCCATATTTTTCCTATCAAATTTAGTTTATTCTTAAATTATTCGCATGAGTTAGCGCGATCGCGATCGCATCGGTGATATCAAGCGGTTTTATCTCTTTGTTTATGCCTAAAATTTTCTTCACCATAAATGCCACCTGCTCTTTGTCAGCCTTTGCCTTGCCAGTGACAGTTTTTTTTACTTGAAGTGGCGTATATTCGGCAAAGTCCCCATGAAGCTGCAAAATTTTAAGACTAAGCGCCCCGCGAAACTGAGCGAGCTTTAAGACCGTTTTTGGGTTGTAGGCAAAGAAGATGTCCTCTATCGCGACCTCGTCAAATTTATGGTTTTTAAAGATGAGGTCAAGCCCCTCGCAAAGCTCTGTTATTTGGTATTGAAGCGTGTTTGGCTTTATCTTTATAAGCCCAGCTTCAAGAAGAGTAGTTTTAAATTTGCTCTTTTCAAGTATCGCGTAGCCACAATTTTTCGTGCCTGGGTCTATTCCTAAAATTTTCATCACAATCTTTTCAATACTTTTTCACGACTTTTTCACGCCGTGAAAAAGTTTGTCAGAGTTTAACAAAGGTTTTATTAAATTTAAGATAAAATCGCTAATAAAATTAATTACTTCAAAAGGGTTTAAATTTGCTAGCAGACGAGATTTTAGAGCTTTTACAGACAAAAATATCAGCTAATGAATTTGACTGCTACATCAAACAATTAAAATTTAATGAAAAAGCTTCAAACGAAGATTTTATAGTTTTTAACGCCACAAGTGAATTGATGGCTAAATTTATAAAAACTAGATACGCAGAAAAGATCGCCTACCTTTACGAAGTAAAAACCGGCAAAAAGCCAGAGGTCGAGATAACAAGCCAAACAAAGCTAAAAAACATAAAACAAAGCCAAGTAAATGTAAAGCAGATCAAGGCGCAAAGCAGTATCTTAAACCCTGGATATACATTTGAAAATTTTGTCTGTGGCGACTCAAATCAGTTTGCATTTTTAAACGCAAAGGCAGTTGCAGACAAGCCTGGAGTGCTTTACAACCCACTTTTTATATATGGCACAACAGGTCTTGGCAAGACGCACTTGCTTCAGTCAGTTGGCAACTACTGCCTAGATCAAGGTAAGGTCGTCATCTGTGTGACGAGCGATCAGTTTATGATTGATTTTACCACGCATCTAAATAGCCACTCGATGACTAAATTTCGTGAGAAATACCGAAACTGCGACGTTTTACTAATAGACGATGTGCAGTTTTTAGGAAAGACGGATAAAATTCAAGAGGAGTTTTTCAACACCTTTAACGAGCTCATCGCCAAAAAAGGTCAGATCGTAATGACCTCAGACCGCCCAGCAAAGACACTAAAGGGCTTTGATGAGAGGCTAAAGTCAAGGTTTGAACAAAGCATAATGGCTGATATCACACCACCTGAACTTGATACAAAGATAGCCATCATCATCAAAAAATGTGAATTTGACAAAATTTATCTAAACAAAGAGGTGATCGACTACATTGCTACAAATATGGGCGATAATATCCGTGAGATCGAGGGCGCTATCATAAATTTAAACGCCTACGCAAGCTTGATGAGAGTTGAGATAACGCTTGAATTTGCTAAAAATACACTAAAAGATCTCATCAAAGAAAAACATGAAAATATAAATTTAGAGACCATTATAGAGATCGTTAGCAAAGAGCTAAATATCAAGCCAAGCGACATAAAAAGCAAGTCAAGAGTGCAAAACATCGTCGAGGCTAGACGCATCATCATCTACCTTGCAAAGATGCTCACTACAAATTCAATGCCACAAATCGCAAACTATTTTGGTATGAAAGACCATAGCGCCGTTAGTCACAATATAAAAAAGATAAACGAGCTCATGGAGAGCAACGAAATTTTCAACCTCAGAGTGACTGAGATAAAGAACAAAATTTTAACAAAAGGATAAAAACAGAATGAAATTCGTGAATAAATGTGAAGAAATGAAAAATTCTTTTCACATTTTAAATAACGATGCTGGCGTAAGAAAAGATGCTTTTCACACTTTCACGCTACCAACTAATACAACAAAAAGAAAATTAAAAATAAGAGGGAGTATTTAATGAAGGTTTTAATAAACAAAAACATGCTTGAGAGCATAGTAACAAACACTAATCCATATCTCGAAAAAAGAGATCTTAGTGCTATAACTTCTCACATCTATATCTCTGCAAAAGATGGAGTTTTAAACATAAAAGCAACTGATCACGAGATAGGACTAGCATATAAACTAAGCAACGCAAAGATCGTTGATGAGGGCTATGCGACTGCAAATGGTAAAAAGCTACTTGACATCATAAAAAGCCTAAAAGATGAAGAGGTAACGCTTGAAACTGTTAATAACTATCTTTACATCAAACAAAAAAACTCAAAATACAAACTTCCAATGTATAAATTTGAAGACTTCCCAGAGTTTCCAACGATAGAAGGCAAGGCTAAATTTAACATAGACGCCATAATGTTAGGCAGAAGCTTAAAGAAAATTTTGCCATGCATTGATAGCAATAACCCTAAATTTGAGCTAAACGGCGCTTTACTAGATATAAAACAAAACTATATAAATATAGTAGGCACCGATACAAAAAGGCTAGCTGTATTTAAATTTGCAAATGAAGCGAGCAATGAATTTTCACTGATCATCCCTAAAAAAGCGATAAATGAAATTCAAAAGCTATTTTTCGACAAGATAGAAATTTACTATGATGAAAACGTCCTCATCGCTCAAAGCCAAAATTTTGAGTTTTTCACAAAACTGATAAATGGCAAATTCCCTGACTATGAGCGCGTTATACCAAAAGATATCGCTATAAGATTTGAACTAAGCAGAGATAAGATGGTTGAAGGCATCAAGACTATCTCGATGCTAAGCGATCAGATGAAGATAACTTTTTCAAAAGAGAGCATCACGTTTGAGAGCATCATAGAGGACAACTCTGAAGCCAAAACGATGATAGAGTTTCAAACAGGACTTGAAGAAGATATCAGCATAAATGTAAAAAATAGAAATTTAATAGACTTCTTACAAAGCATAGAAGATGAGAAATTTGAGTTTGGATTTAAAGATAAAAATTTACCTTTCGTTGTTAGCTCAAAAGAGCTTTTAACAGTTATAAGTCCATTAAATATATAAGTTAAAAAAGGTTTATGATGGAAAATAATTACGGCGCAGAAAATATTAAAGTACTAAAAGGGCTTGAGGCGGTTAGGAAGCGCCCAGGCATGTATATAGGTGATACTAACATAAGCGGTCTTCACCACATGATCTACGAAGTCGTTGATAACTCTATCGACGAAGCGATGGCAGGATACTGCGATACGATAGATGTTGAGCTTACACGTGAGGGCTCAGCGATCATTAGCGATAATGGCCGTGGTATCCCAGTAGATATGCACCCGACTGAGAAAATTTCAGCTGCGACTGTTGTTCTAACTGTGCTTCACGCTGGTGGTAAATTTGACAAGGACACATATAAGGTCTCAGGTGGTCTTCACGGCGTTGGTGTATCTGTCGTAAATGCTCTTTCTAAAAAGCTAGTCGTAAATATCAAGCGTGATGGCAAGCTTCACAGACAAGAATTTGCAAAAGGCATCCCTCAAAGCGATCTTGAAGTGATAAAAACTACAAACCGCACAGGCACGCAAGTTGAGTTTTGGCCAGATGATAGCATATTTGAAGTGACTGAATTTGACGATGAAATTTTAGTAAAAAGATTTCGCGAGCTAGCCTATCTAAACCCAAAGATAACTATAAATTTCAAAGATCAAAGAAATGGCAGAAGTGAGAGCTTTCATTTTGAGGGCGGACTTGAGAGCTTTGTAACTGATATGAATAAGGCAAACGCTGTCAGCAAAGCGGTCTCATTTAGCGGCGGCGAAGATGATGTTATGGTTGATTTTGCACTGCTTTACAACGACACTTATAGTGAAAATTTACTAAGCTTTGTAAATAACATCAAAACTCCAGATGGCGGTACGCACGAGGCTGGCTTTAGAGCAGGCCTTACAAGAGTCATCACAAACTACGTTCAAGCAAATGCTGCTGCACGTGAAAAAGATACAAAGATAACTGGTGAAGATATCCGCGAGGGACTTATAGCAGTTGTGAGCGTAAAGGTGCCAGAGCCGCAGTTTGAGGGACAAACAAAGGGCAAACTAGGCTCAAGCTACGTAAAACCTATCGTTCAAAAGATGGTTTTTGACGTGCTTACAAAGTATTTTGAAGAAAATCCTATCGAAGCAAGAGCGATAATGGATAAAGCCCTAATGGCAGCCCGTGGTAGAGAAGCAGCTAAAAAAGCTAGGGATCTAACTCGCAAAAAAGAGAGCATGAGCGTAGGCACGCTCCCTGGCAAACTAGCTGATTGTCAGAGTAAAGACCCAGTAATTAGCGAGCTATACCTAGTGGAGGGCGACTCTGCAGGCGGTTCTGCAAAACAAGGACGTGATAGAGTTTTTCAAGCGATATTGCCACTTAAGGGTAAAATTCTAAACGTTGAAAAGGCAAGACTAGATAAAATTTTAAAATCTGATGAGATAAAAAATATGATAACAGCGCTAGGTTGTGGCATCGGAGATGAATTTGACGCTGAAAAGCTTAGATATCATAAGATCATCATCATGACCGACGCCGACGTCGATGGTAGCCACATCCAGACGCTACTTTTAACTTTCTTCTTTAGATTTTTAAATAAAGTTGTAGAAAATGGCCACATCTATCTAGCTCAGCCGCCACTTTATCGCTATAAAAAAGGTAAGAAAGAAATTTATCTAAAAGATGAAAAGGCATTAAACGAATTTCTTATAGAAACTGGCATCGAGGGCGTTGATATAGAGGGCATTGGTAGTGCGGATTTGATTGATTTTTTAAAGATCGTTGCAGCTTATAGAAGCGTCTTAAAAGAGCTTGAAAAACGCTTTAACGTCCTTTCAGCGATCCGCTATATGATAGAAAATCCAGACATCGTCTCAAAAAGCTACAATGAAATTTTTGAAATTTTGAGGGATTTCTTAAAGGCTGAGGGTCATAACATACTAAACCACTACGTTAGCGAAGATGAGGTTAGAATTTACGTCCAAACAGAGAGCGGCCTAGAAGAGCTTGTGGTAAATGAAAATTTATTTACAAATCCACTCTATGAAGAGGCGCTTTACATCAGCCAAAAGATAAAAGAGCGCGGTCTAGACTTGCATAGTGACGTTATAGATGTACTTGATGAAGTAGAGAAAAATGCGAAAAAAGGTGCATATATCCAGCGCTACAAAGGTCTTGGTGAGATGAACCCTGAGCAGCTTTGGGAGACAACTATGAATCCTGAGAATAGAAGACTTTTAAAGATCGATATAAACGACGCTATAAGCGCTTCTGACACGTTTAATCTCTTCATGGGCGATGAGGTCGAGCCAAGAAGAAACTACATCCAAGACCACGCAAAAGACGTTAAACACTTAGATATTTAAAAGGTGATCAAATTTAAATTTGACCTGGTTAGCAAAAATATAAAGGATAAAAAATGAGCGAAGAGATAGAGATAGAGATGAAATACGGCGAGAAAATTTTGAAAGAATTTGACGTAGAGAGTGACCTTGAGGTCTGGGAAAATAAACAAACAAGGGACTATGTCATAAAGATCACTCTGCCTGAATTTTGCTGCCTTTGCCCTCGCTCTGGTTATCCTGACTTTGCGACCATATACCTTGAGTACATACCAAACAAGCTTGTTGTAGAGCTAAAAGCTATAAAGCTTTATATAAATAGCTTTATGAACCGTAACATCAGCCACGAAGATAGTATAAATGAAATTTACTCTGTTTTAGAGAAAAAGCTTGAGCCTAAATTTATGAAGATAGTTGGTGACTTTAACCCACGTGGAAATGTCCATACGATTATCGAGATCAGCTCTGATCTAGTGGTAAAAAAGCCAGCTGAAGAGAAAGAATACGCTCCAAGAAGTAGGGAGAGAAGCTTTAGTGATAAACCACGTGAGAGACGTAGTACAAGCGATCGCAGCAGTAGTAGAGGCAGCAGAGATGATAAATTTAAAAAAGATGACAAGCCAAGAAGAAGCTCAAACAAAGAGGGCTTTAGAAAGATAAGCTACGCCGATGATAAGAAGCCAAAAGTAGTCAAAAAGGATAAATAATGATAAGTGCTAAGCTTATAGAACATATCTTTAAAGCAGCATCTATATCACGTTGGAACGACTATCCAAAGATGACAAATTTAGTCGAGCTTGACAAGCAGGCTCATAAATTTATCATCGCTTATTTCATAGCAAAACAAGAGCAAAATGCCGACATGAACTACATCATCGAGGCTGGAATTTTTGAGTTTTTAAGCAGGGTCGTAGTCACAGACATACGCCCTGACGTCTTTCACCACATCCAAAAGACAAAAAAAGAGCAGATAAATAGCTGGGTTTTAAGTAACCTTGAGACACTCATCTCAGATATCGAGGGTGGCGAGTTTTTAGAGAGATTTAAAAACCACTATAAAAACGACAAAACTCACGAAAAAGAGCGCCTCATCTTAAAAGCAGCGAGCTATCTTGCCACGAGGTGGGAATTTTCTATCGTCTATCAAACGAGCCAGTTTTTAAGCGATATCGACGAGCTTAAGGCGAAGGTTGAGGAGGAGATGGAAGATTATTACGAGTTAATTGGCGTTAGAAAGATCGCTATGAATCAAAAGCTAGCCCGTCTTGTTGATCTAAGTGGCAGACTAAGGTTTCAAAAGCGCTGGGCACAAACGCCTCGCATCCCTGAAACTGCGGTCTTAGGACATATGCTAGTTGTTGCGATACTTAGCTATTTTTACTCACTAAAAGCAAAAGCTTGCAAAAAACGCCTAGAAAATAACTTCTTTTGTGCCCTTTTTCACGACCTACCAGAGAGCCTTACAAGGGATATCATAAGCCCTGTAAAATACGGCGTAAAGGGGCTAAATGAGATCATCAGCGAGTATGAGATGAGGCTTATTGATGAGAGGATTTTGCCATTTGTGCCAGAAAAGATCAGAGATGAGTTTAGCTACATCCTAGGTATCAGAAAAGATGGCGAGAAATTTATCAAAGATGAGTTTGAAAATAGAACATTCGAGCGCAAGATCATCTGCCACGAAGGGACTATGGAGAACGTCAATGAGGATAAATTTAACCCGATCGATGGCAAAGCGCTAAAGTACTGCGATAAGCTCTCAGCCTACATCGAAGCTGGAATTTCTATAAGCTACGGCGTCAAGTCTAAAGAGCTAACTGACGGCTTTAATAATATGTATAAATTTTTTAGCGAAAAACCTAAGATCGATGGAGTGGATTTTTTAGAAATTTGCGATGATTTTAATAAGCATTTTGGTTTAGAAAGACCCCCTCTCAGATGACTGCGGCACACACTTAATACAAGTGCTCTGCTGTGTTCCCACCCTGAAGCGGTGCTCATAAAAAGCATTGCACAGGTCTAAGAAGGAGCTTCGCAATCATACAAAAACTATACTTAAATTTAGTTTTATAGTTACATTTTTTAAAATTTAGCTTTAAGAGTATATAATCTCATATAAATTTCACCAAAAGTAGGGCAATGCCAGGAAAGATCAAACTTCGTTTTTTATCGGCCTTTAGGGATTTTTTCATCTATCACCACAAGTCCTTAGAGTTTCGTGCCAAAATTTTTGCTGCGATTATCTCGGCTAAATTTGACCCAGATGAGGATGATTTTTTCATCTTAAATGACATCGTAAATGAAATTTATGAAAACGATCAGACTAGAAAAGACTTCTTAATCCAAACCGTTAGAGAGTACGTGGCAAGGGTCAAAAGAAATGATAGGATCACGCTTGATACGCTTCTTTTAAGCATAGATAAAGATATGAAAGACCACAAAAGATATGCTAAAAAGATAGACTTTTCGCACCTTCGCCGCTTGATGAGTGGCTGTGAGGAGGAAATTTTAGTGCAGCAAAGGGTCTATGAGTTTTTGATAAACGAGGTCAAGCTCTACTCGCAAAGTGCTTAAATTTCACTCAAATTTAATCAAAAATTTCTTGTAGCTTGTAGCTAAATTTTCTCGTTTTTAGCCTTTATTTTCTCTATTTAGCTCGCTAGTTTGGGCGATTTATGACCAAGAATTCGAAATAACACTTCATCAGCTAAATTTACATTGATAAATGTGCATTATTTTTTGATAAAGCTGTTGCCAAGATAAAAAATTAAGCGCATAGATTAGCCATATTATGATGAGAGGTGTGGGATGTAGCTTCTTAGTGGCACTTGCTTGCTACCCTGCAAAGGGCAAGAGCCTAAAGTAAGCCATAGGGCTTTTAAAAGAGTATATTTATTAGGTCGTTAGAGAGTATCGACACAAAACTAGGCAAAAACCGCCTACTTTGGCACGGAGTGAAGTAAATTTAAGCTGCTTTTTGCACGGCGGCTGAGTGGGTTATGATGTCGTGTAAATTTAGCTTGTCTTTTCTAAAAAAGCAAAGGCAAAGTCCGATGATGCTAAAGCCAGCAAATGCAAAGCAAATTTGACGCAAGATCGCGTGAAAAAAGCTTAGCTTTCTACCGGTTTTTAGGTTTATTAGATAAATTTCTTGTGCTTTATAGCCCGGAGTTTGTGCTTTTATGCTAAAAAAAAGGCACATTATAAATGATATGATGCTATTTACCACAAAGATGGCAAGCTGGTTGTTTAAAAATTCCTCTTTACCGCCAAGAACGAGATATGTGCTGATGTAAAATACTGGCATACCGATGATAAAAAGATCGATGATAAAGGCCTTTGCTCTAGCCCAGATAGGTGCGATTTTTGCCTTTTGTTTTGCCAAGTCAATTTCCTGTTTTTATAAAATTCGATTAAATTTCTCAACATCATGCGTGACGCAAAGCATAGTAGAGGTGCGTGAGACCTCGCACCAGTGCTTATAAATATCAAGCTTTTTTATCTCGCTTTTTAGCACACCAAAACAGCCTATATGAACGCTAAGATTTTTGATCTTAGCAGACGTTTTTTGCTGATTTCTTGCATCAAACTAGCTCAACGCCTTTGCCACTTACCACTTCGCCGATCACGTAGCCATCGCTATTTGCTAAGACAGCATCAACGTTTTCTTTAGGCACAACAATGATCATACCAACGCCCATGTTAAATGTCCTCATCATCTCGCTATCTTCTACTTTTTGAGCTAGGATTTTAAAAATTTCATGCGTTTTTATAACGCTTTTTTGCACCTTCGCACCAAGTCCAGCAGGAAAGACGCGAGGCAAGTTTTCAACTATGCCACCACCCGTTATATGCGCCATCGCTGTGATCTTATCTTTTAATCTTAAAAAGTCGCTCACGTAAATTCTAGTTGGCTCAAGAAGCACGTCGATGAGTTTCTTATCGCCCACTTTTTCATCAAATTTTAGCCCGAGTTCGCTTACCACTTTTCTTGCAAGCGAAAAGCCATTTGAGTGCAGGCCGCTACTTGGAAGTGCGACTAAAACGTCACCAGATTTTACAAATTTGCTCCTGTCGATCTCGTCAGCCTCGGCGATACCCACGGCAAATCCAGCAAGGTCAAAGTCACCCTTTTCATACATCGACGGCATCTCAGCTGTCTCACCGCCGATCAGCGCACACTGCGCCTTTTTGCAGCCATTTGCGATGCTTTTTACCACCTCTTTGGCGCTTTCTATCTCAAGTTTTGCAGTCGCGTAGTAGTCGAGGAAAAAGAGTGGTGTGGCGAAGTTGCAGATGAGGTCATTTACGCACATGGCGACTAGATCCTCGCCAACGCCATCAAATTTCTTAGCGTCGATAGCTAGGCGAAGCTTCGTGCCAACGCCGTCAGTCGCGCCTAAAATGGCTGGATTTTTATATCCGCTTGGCAGTCTGACCGCACCTGAAAATGATCCGATGCCGCCTATGACGTTTGGTGTTTGCGTAGATTTTACGAAAGGCTTGATCGCCTCAACAAAGCTGTTTCCAGCATCTATATCGACTCCGGCATCTTTATAACTTATCATTTTCACCCTTTTGGTTATTTTTTAAAACTTTAGCCAAAAGTTGCTAAAATTGTTATCAATTTTCAAAAATGGAGCGACTTTGCAGAAATTTCCAAACGCCTACGTCATCACAGGCTCGATCGCTAGCGGCAAAAGCACAGTTGTAAATTTACTAAAAGAGCGAGGATTTAGCGTGATAGATGCGGACTTGATCACCCACGAGCAGCTTGAAATTTGCAAAGGCGAGATCGTTAGAGAGTTTGGTGAGCAAATTTTAGATGAGACTGGCAGGATAGAGCGCAAAAAACTGGGCGCCATCGTCTTTAACGAGCCAAAAAAGCTTAAAAATTTAGAGCAAATTTTACATCCAAAGATAAAAGCTGAAATTTTATCAAAGGCCTTGCAGCTTGAGCGCTTAGGGGAGATTTATTTTGTCGATATCCCTTTGTTTTTTGAAAAAGAGGAGCGTTACAGCGAATTTAAAAATGTAGCCGTGATCTATGCACCAAAAGAGCTTTTGATAAGCCGTCTAATGAACCGAAATGCTCTAAATTTAGAAGCTGCAAAAGCTAGAGTAGAGCTTCAGATGGATATCGAGCAAAAGAAAAAAATGGCAAAATTTGTTATCGATAATAGCAATGACAGGAAGAATTTACAGCTCGAGCTAGAGAAATTTCTAAGGCAAATTTGCGCTATTTCTTGATAAATTTACTAGCAAATTTATATGTTTGCATGGCCTCTTTACTACCCAAATCCCAACTATCAAGCTCAGCTTTTACTAAATTTGGAAATTTTTTGCTTATATCTTTTAGAGCGTTGCCAACCGACTTTCTAAGATACTCGCTCTCGTCTTCTTTTAGGCTGGCTAGGCGTCTAATGGCCTCATCTGGGTTATCTTTAAAATAGGGTCTGTTTGTCCATATCCTAAGGCCCTCTGTTACGGCTCTTTTTTGCATTTGCGTTGCCATTTTTTAGCCACTCATCAATGGTAAAAAGTGCCTGCTCGTAGCCAATTTTCTTGCAAAACTCGTCAAATGCCTTTGCTAGCACCTCTTGAACCCTCCAGTTTTCATCTTTTGAGACTTCATCTCTCATAAACGCCAAAATTTCTTCACTATCTGATAGGTGCCCAAAGAGAAAAACCGCATACATCCGCACTTGATAGACATTCGAGCCGTATGCTATGTATGCAAGCTCTTTGCAGCGCTCTGCTCCCTTTGCTTTATAGTCAGCCAAAGCCCTACTTTCTTGCTCTTTAAAGCCATTTTCTATCAAAGAAAACTCTTTTTCTAAATTTAAGATACAGCTCTTCAAAGTGGCTCCTTTAAAATCACTAATAACTCTTATCTAAATTTTAGTAAAATCACGCAAAAAATAGAAGGATGGCTCATGCAAGTCTCAAAATATAACGCTAGCGGCAACGATTTTGTCATATTTCATACATTTTTGAGCAAAGATAGAAGCGAGCTTGCAAGACAAATTTGCAGCCGAACAAACGGCGTGGGAGCTGACGGACTAATAGTACTTTTGCCTTATGAAAAGGGCGTGAAATGGGAGTTTTACAACAGCGACGGAAGCTACGCTGCGATGTGTGGTAACGGCTCGCGCGCGGCTGCTAGATATGCCTATCTAAACGGCCTTGTAAGTTCAAGCGAATTTGCCTTGCTGACTGGCAGCGGCGAGGTGATGGCAAGCGTGAAAGATGAGTGCGTCGAGATCGTGCTAACAAGTCCAAAGATTTTAAGCGAGCCACTAAATGAAAACGGCAAAACTTGGTATTTTTACGATACTGGCGTGCCTCACCTTGTAAATTTCACGCAAAATTTAGATGAATTTGACGTCAAAGCGTGCAGGGCGCTTCGTCAAAAGTACAATGCAAATGTAAATTTAGCCAAATTTGAGGGCGGAGTTTTAAAGGTAAGAACCTATGAAAGGGGCGTGGAGGACGAGACGCTAGCTTGTGGCACTGGCATGGCGGCTTGCTTTTACGGAGCTACTTTAAATTTAAATGCAGCACAATGTCTAAAAGTCTATCCAAAAAGCGGCGAAGAGCTTGGACTTAGGCTAGAAAACGGCAAAATCTTATTTAGCGGAGCGGTGAAACACTGCTTTGATACGAGTATCGAAATTTAGCTATTTTGGTTGCTGGTAGTTAAATTTGGGTAGTAGTTTGTAAAAGTCGCGGGCTAAATTTCATATCAAATTTTGTGTAAAACAAAGAGTTTTTAGAGTTTTTGTTATTAAATTTTAAAGTGTATAAAAAAGAAGATCTCCGCCGAAGCGGAGAAAAGGTTTATTTCAAAGCATCTTTTGCTTGTTTTGCAAGTGCCGCAAATGCCTTCGCGTCATTCATAGCTAGATCAGCTAAAATTTTTCTATCAAGTTCGATCTTAGCTTTATTTAAGCCGTTGATAAATCTTGAATAGCTAATGTCGTTTAGTCTGCAAGCTGCGTTGATACGAACGATCCATAAACGTCTGAAATCACGTTTTTTCTGGCGTCTGTCGCGATATGCATAAACTAAACTTCTCTCTAGTTGCTCTTTAGCTTTTCTAAAGTGTTTATGTCTAGCACTGAAAAAGCCACGTGCTAGCTTTAAAACTTTCTTATGGCGTCTTCTTCTAACTACGCCTGTTTTTACTCTTGCCATATTTATCCTTTTACAAATTGGCGCTCACGAAGTGAGTCTTGCCCCTAAATTTGGGGGAGTTTGAATGACTTTTTTGTCAAAAACTTAAATCTACAGCTGCTTATACGCCGAGCATTTTGCGAACGGCTGGGACATTTGTGCTGTCCACGTATTGTGGGCCACGCAAATCTCTCATACGCTTACTAGGTTTTTTTGTTAAGATATGGCTTCTAAAAGCAGAGCCTCTTTTTATCTTATTTTTACCTACTTTAAAGCGCTTAGCAGCACCGCGAACGGTTTTCATCTTTGGCATGCTAATCCTTTTTGAAATTTTATACGCAAGTGCGTAAGATTTGGATTATATCGAAAAATCCTTTAGAAAATTTAAATTTCACTTAGACAAAATTTGCAATAAATTTACATTTAACTTAAAAAAATTTTAAAAATCGTAACTAATTTATTAAATTTGGCATATAATTACATATGAAAATTTTATTTTACTAAAGGAGTAAAAATGAAAAGCAAAATTCTCGCATCAATCGTCGCTATGAGTGCGATTTTAGGCACAAGTAGCTTGGCATGCACTACCATTTTAGTAGGAGATAAAGCTTCAAATGATGGCTCTATGTTAGTAGCTAGAAGCGCGGATAGCAAGGCTATAAAGGCACAGGTCTTTTTGATACATCCAGCTACGAAAAACCAAACTGGCATGCATAGCTCAAAAGCTCATGACGGCGCAAATGACTTTACATATCCGCTTCCAAAAGATGGTATGAGATACACAACCATTGCAAACTCACACACCAAGCTTCACGGAGCAGTCGGCTACAACGAGGCTGGCGTTGGACTAAGCGGCACTGAGACCATTTACGCAAAAGATGAGCTTTTAAAGATCGACCCATATAACGAAGAGACTGGCATCACAGAAGATGACATCCCAGATGTGCTTTTGCCACGCATTAAAAGTGCAAAAGAAGGCGTTAAGCTTCTTGGCGAGATAGTTGAGACAAAAGGCGCTGGCGAGGGCTTTGGCGTGGTATTTATCGACGCAAACGAGCTTTGGTACTTTGAAACTGGCACAGGCCATAAATGGATCGCTTCAAAGATCCCACAAGATGAGTACTTTGTCACTGCAAACCAAGGCAGACTTCACGCTTATAAAGAGAATGATCCAAATTTCATGGGTGCAAAAGATGTGATTAAATTCGCGATCGACAACAAGACTTATGACCCTGCAAAAGACGGAGAATTTAACTTTACAAAGGCCTATACAAGGGACGATGAAAGAGATGTGACTTACAACTACCCACGCGTTTGTTGGGTGCAAAGTATGTTTAATCCAAGCCTAAAACAAGACTTTGCTGACGGTCAGAAATTTCCAGTATTTTTAAAACCAGAGAAAAAACTAAGTATTGAGGATCTAAAAGCTGCGATGAGAGCCCACTACGACGGCACTGCGTTTGATAACTACGCTAGCAAAGATGAAGATAAGAAAAACATCTACCGCGCTATAAGCGTCTTTAGAACATACGAGTCTCACGTCATGCAAGTGCGCCCATGGCTACCAAAAGAGATCGGCCGTGTAACCTACGTAGCTCTTGGTATGGCCGATCTTAGCGTTTATTTGCCGTATTACGAGGGGCTTGATGGCTTTATAAAAGGCTACTCTGATGGCTCTTATGATGCTGATGACACTTCGATATACTGGGTTTATAGAAAGCTTCAAACCCTTGTGATGACTGATTATGAGAAGTATTCGCCAGTGGTTAAAGAGGCTTACGCTAAATTTGAAAAAGAGTTGGCGGTAAAACAGGCTAAATTTGAAGATGAGTATGTAAAACTTTACAAAAAAGATAAGAAAAAAGCGGACAAACTCTTAAATGAATTTAGCCAAAAGACTATGCAAGAGGCTAAAGATCTAACACAGGAGCTTACAAACAAGGTCTTTACTATGCTGACAGCTGATATGGATGCTAAGCTAAAATCCCTAAATAAAGGCAAAAAAGACTAAATATTCTGGGCGCGAAATTTAGTAGCGCCCAAACTTTAAACAAAAATTTGGCAAAGAGCGTTTATAATGCGACAAAAATTCACTACAAAGGAAAAACGCTGATGCCTTGTCCCATGCGTAAAGCTCATTAATCTCGGCAAAAAACATATCAGCGATTTTCAAAAAACACGCAAATTTTTAAATGATTTTACATTTTTTCACATTGAGATAAATCCATTTTTGCTAGCAGGTCCGCTGCATTGTAACTGCATCTTTAATAACAAAGCTAAGCAATGCTTGAAATTTGGCAAGGACCTTTTTAGCAGGGTTTTTTATAAATTTTACTTTAGTTTAAGAAGAAGCGGGTGTCATCCGCCGTGTTTGAGGTGACAAATTTTGTGCTTTGCACAGTTTTATAGTAGTCCGCAGAGCGAATTTTCGTCTGCAAATTTAAATTTATAAAGGATAAAAATGATAAAAAGTTATGTTTTAGGTTTCCCAAGAATCGGAGAAAAAAGAGAGTTAAAGCGCGCGTTAGAGGGCTTTTGGGCTGGTAAAGAGGGCTTTAGCGAAGAGAATTTGCAAGAGACTGCAAAGACGCTTCGCCAAAGACACTGGAAATATCAACAAGACGCTGGCATTTGGGCTATTAGCGTTAATGATTTTTCATTTTACGACCTAATGCTTGATAACATCATCGCTTTTGGCGCTACACCTCCAAGATTTGCAAATTTAAGCGGCTTGGAGCAATATTTTGCTTGCTCAAGAGGCAACAAAAATGGCGTTGCGATGGAGATGACAAAGTGGTTTAACACAAACTACCACTACATCGTGCCAGAGCTTAGCAGCGAGAGCAAATTTAGCCTAAAAGCGGACAAAATTTTAAATGAATACAAAGAGGCGAAGGCTAACGGAGTAAAAGGCAAGGTAAATTTGATCGGCCCTATCACGTTCTTGGCTCTTTCAAAGACGACTGACGGCAGCTGCCCATTTAAGCACCTTGACGCTCTTGTAGGCGAGTATAAAAAGCTACTTGAGCAAATTTCTAAGCTTGATGATGAAATCTTAGTGCAGTTTGACGAGCCGATCTTTGTAACTGACAAAAACGAAAGCGACCTTTTGCCACTTATCACAAAGGTTTATAACGAGCTAATAGGCGTTGCTAGCAACATCAAGATCGTGTTTGCGACATATTTTGAGCATGCGATCAAGGCAGTTAGCGAAGTGGCTAAAACTAAAATTTATGGCATCGCGCTTGACTTCATCCATGGCAAGAGAAATTTCGAGGCACTTGAGACTATCAAAAACAGCCATTTGACGCTATTTGCAGGTGTGATTGACGGCAGAAATATCTGGAAAAGCAACATCGATGAAAAAGTAAAACTTGTAGGTGAAATTTCAGAAAAAATAGGCGGAAAAGACCTTTATATCGGTACTTCATGCTCACTTCTACATGTGCCATACACTCTAAAATATGAAGAGAATTTAAACCCAGAGATCAAAAGCTGGCTAAGCTTTGCGGTTGAGAAGCTTGACGAGATCAAGATCATCACAAAACTAGCAAACGGCGAGAAGCTTGATGAGAGCGAAACAAAAATTTACGAAGAGAACAAAAATGCTGTTAAAACTCGCGCCACTTCAAAGCTCATCCACTCTGAAATCGTTCAAAATCGCGTTAAAAATTTAAGCAAATTTGAGCGTGAGGAGAAATTTGAAGACCGCATAAAAATCCAACGCGAAACGCTAAAATACGGCATATTACCAACAACAACGATAGGCAGCTTCCCTCAAACAGTTGATCTTCGCGTACTTCGCCAAAATTTCAAAAAAGGCGAGATCGACGCGGCTGCTTATGAAGCAGGCATCAAAAAATATATCGATCACTGCGTGAAATTTCAAGAAGATATCGGCCTAGACGTGCTAGTACACGGCGAACCAGAGAGAAACGACATGGTTGAGTACTTTGGCGAGCAGATCAGCGGTTACGCATTTAGCCAAAATGGCTGGGTACAAAGCTACGGCAGCCGCTGCGTCAAGCCACCACTTCTCTTTGGTGACGTGAGCCGCCCAGAGCCGATGACTGTTAAGTGGATGAAATACGCTCAAAGTATCACAAAACACGTAATGAAGGGCATGCTAACTGGACCTGTAACGATGCTAAACTGGAGCTTTGTGCGTGACGATCTTCCAAGAAGCGAGGTAGCAAAACAGCTTGCACTTTGTATCTATGACGAGATCGCAGACCTTCAAAATGCTGGCATCAGAGTGATCCAAGTCGATGAGGCAGCGTTTAAAGAGGGCTATCCGCTAAGAGCTGAAAATATCCCAGCTTATGAGAAATTTGCGGTTGATTGCTTCAAGCTTTCAGTAAGCTCAGCAGAGGCAAAAACTCAGATCCACACGCATATGTGCTACTCTGAATTTAACGATATCATAAAGACCATTGAGGCTATGGACGCTGATGTTATAAGTATCGAGACTGCAAGAAGTGGCAACGAGCTACTTAAAATTTTCAAAGCCGTTGGCTACAAACAGGAGGTCGGACCTGGCGTTTACGACATCCACAGCCCACGCGTGCCAAGTGTCGAGGAGATCGTCGCTCAGATCAAAGCTCTGCTTGAGGTCTTGCCAAAAGAGCAACTCTGGATCAACCCTGACTGCGGCCTAAAAACCAGAAAATGGGAAGAGGTCGAGCCAAGCCTTAAAAACATGGTAGAAGCTGTCAAGATCGTAAGAGGTCTATAAAATTTAATTAAAAAGGATTTGAAAAATGAAAAGGATTTTTCTATTTGTAATATTAGTTATCTTTGCGTCCGGATGTAGTTCTGGACGCCACTCTATACCACTCAACAAAGGTGCGTATAAGCAAACAAATATCTATAGTATTAGCGAGACTTTAAATTTAGAAGCTGCCAAAAAAGAGCTAGCAGACTTTGAAAATGTGAGGCTTGAATTTGGCTCAAACGACCAAAATAAAAGCGTCATCAAGGCAAATGTAAAGGTTCAAAGATTTATCACTGATAGCGGAGATATAAAGGGCTATTGCCAAGAGGCTTTTGTCGCCGTCATAAAAAGATATATGATAGCTGCTAAAAAGCAAAATGCCGACGTGGCAAATATCGTAAGCTTTTGGCGAGCCGATGCGAAATACCTAAAAGACGAGTTTGTCTGCATGTCGTCAAAAAGTTCTGTTGGCGTGGTGATGAGGGCTGATCTAGTTCAAAAGTGAGAAAATGCTAAAAGAGAAAATTTTAAATAAAGAAAAAGGGCTCGTGCTATATGGCCTTACACCGCCAAAGGCTGAATTTGAAGAGGCAAAGCTGCGTGAGATCTCAGAGCGATGGACGGGGCGGATAAATGATATCAAGGCCGACGGGCTCGTGCTTTACGAGGTTCAAGACGAGAGCGAGAGAAATGATAGCGAGAGGACATTTGAGTTTAGTGGGACGCTAAGCCCAGAAATTTACTACAAAAGGTACCTAAACGTCACAACGCCTAGTATATTTTACCGCGTGGCTAGCGGATACGGTGAGGATGAATTTCACGCAGCACTTAAGGCTCAAAGCTCAAATTTAAACGTACTAGTTGGAGCAACTTCAAGCACGCAAAAAGTGAGGCTAAATTTAGCTCGCGCCTACGAGATCGCTAGCGAATTTAAAGAGTTGGCAGTAGGCGGTGTCTGTATCGCAGAGCGCCACGGCAAAAAGGGCGATGAACCACAAAGGATGCGTGAAAAGATCGCAGCTGGAGCTAAATTTTTCATATCACAAGCGATATTTGACGCACAGCTAACGCGTAAATTTTTAGAGGATTGCGCGGCTGCAAAGATAAGCGAGCCGATATTTCTTACATTTAGCACAGCGGGCAATGCAAAAACGCTTGAATTTATCAAATGGCTCGGAGTGAGCGTGCCAAGCTCGGTCGAAGAGAGGCTAAATTTAAGCTCTGACTACTTAGCTAGTAGCTGTGAGATCATCAAAGAAATTTGGTGCGAGCTAAAGAAATTTGGCGATGAAAATGGGCTAAATTTAAGCATAAATATAGAAAGTGTAATGGCAAAACGCGCCGAGATAGAAGCGAGCCTGGAGCTTGCAAAAAGCATAAGAGAGTTGGTGTAAAGCCAGCTCTTGTTATAAATTTCTACAAATTCTTTCTTAATGGTGTAATGCCGCCACTAATCCACAAAGAATAGTTGTAATAATTAGCGATTTTTGGCTTCTTTGTTACAAATTAAAAAAGCCATATTGATAGCAGACAAACTGTTTTGATGGTCAGTGGATAATACTAAATTTATTTGTAGTAAAAACGATATATTTTCGTAAAAAGTGCTTTGTAATAGGCGATATAACTTGCTTATATTGTGAAAAAAGACGCTACTTTATCAAAAGCCTATCCTAGGATGCTTTGAAAAAAATAATGAGTTAATAAAAGATTGTTACAAGTTGTCAAACGGGTGCAGGATTTAAGCAAATTTGATCCAAAAGTATAGAATTTTAGCTTCAAACAAGATCTAAATTTTAACTAAACCCTCTCACTCCACCTTATATCCAGTGCCTCGCACAGTTTTTAGGCAGATGGCTGGGGTTTTTGCTCTTATCTCCCGTACGAGCGATCTTATGCGGTCTTGAGATAATGTCTCGTTTTTGTATAGGTGATGGTCTATCTCGTCGTAGGTGACGACGTGGGGTGAGTTTTTGCATAAAATTTCAAGCAGCTGGTTCTCTTTTTTGCCAAGGTAGATGACCTTATCATTATCTCTTATGCATTGTGACTCTTTATCAAAGACCAGGCCATTTTTTAGCTCAAATTTAGAGCCCAAAAGCACCTTACAAAGCCTAAAAACGTGAAATAAAAACTCTTCAGGGCAAAATGGCTTAATGATAAAGTCATTAACCCTAGCGTAGTAAATCCTCTTAAAAACGCTAGGGACGCTAACGTCTAGCAAAAGCATAATGGGAGTGATATTTTGGCTATCTCTTATAAATTTAACCAGATCGAGGTTTAAATTTCTAGCCTTTACGTCAAAAACGTAAAGATCGTATCTGTTGCCGCACTCAAAGTCTTTGATGACTTCACTGGCGCTTTTGAGCTGGATCATCCTAAACCCAAAGCGGTAAAGCGATGCATTTAGGATGACATTTTGCTCAAAGTCGCTTGAGAGCAACAAGATCTTCTTCATCAGCCAGCCATGCCACCGCCAGCTGGTTTTTTGGCATCTTTTTCAGCCTTTTGTTTTATAAATTCCTCTTCTTCTTTTGTAGGTTTGTACTCATCTTTGAAGAATTTTTGCTTAGTTTCGATCCTCTTTTCAAGCATCTTCTTGTCATAAATTTTATATGACGGCTTCCAATACTCAAGATAGTTTCTAAAGCCAGCGCCGTGACCTGCGTCGTAGTGGCAGCTTACGCATTTTAGCTCTTTAGGAGTGTCAAGGAGCTTTTTGTAGTGAGCGTGCATCTTTTGGGCTTGCGCTGAGGTTTTGTTGCTATCTATTACATTTGTATGGCAGCTTGTGCAGCCGTTGTCAAAGACGAAATGCTCGCGGTTTTTGAGGTTTTTATGCCAATCAATAGCGTTAGGATCGCCAAAGAAGTGCACCCAGCCCTCTAAAATGCCATTTTTCGCCTTTGTTAGGGCGTATTTTGCGATGTTGTCATGTGGTATGTGGCAGTCGACGCATCTAGCTTTGATGCCTGTTTTGCCGTTGCCGCTGTGGACGTCGTCGTTATAGGCTATGACCATAGGATCCATCTCGTGACAAACTACGCAGAATTTATCCCCACTTGTCTCATCAAGCGCATAATGAACTGGTAAAACGACTAAAAATCCAACAATTCCACTTATTAATATGATAAGCGCTAGTAATTTTTTTGAAATTTTCATGGTGTTACCCCCATCCATTGCGGAACTTCATGCGCGTGGCACTCAGAACACATGTTTGTAGATGGTTTGTGCTCGTTGTGGCACTCGTCGCAGTACAAAGTCGGACCATCGTGAACAGAGTTGTGAGGGTTTGCCTTTAGAGTATCCATAAATTTTAGCCTCTGGGCTAAAAGCTTTTTACTCTTATGACAGGATAGACAGCCAGCGTCGCCGATCGCTTTAAATTTGCTAGGATCATCGCCTTGGTTTTGGTGACAATCAACGCAGTCAAAGCTTAGATGTTCGTGATGAGGTTTGATCTTATACTTGGCTCTTAGCTCATCAGAGACTGCTATTTTTGTGACGTTTAGATCGCCCTTTGGCATATCAGCACCAAAGAGATGAAGCGAAAATAAACAGGCAAAAATAGCGATGAATTTAAGCTTATTCATACCCTTTTCCTTTCTTTTAAGATTTTATAAACATCAAATTTCAACGGAAAACTAATATTTTTGCTTAAACTTACTTTTATGAAATTATAGTCTTCGCTTGATTAAATCTGCATTAATAATATTAAAATATAGACCAGTTTTATGAAGTTGAATTTCAAAGAAAATGACAATTAAGCTAAATAAAATGGAAAATAAAATATAATCCCAAATCTTTGGTCCCGTAGCTCAGTTGGTAGAGCACTACCTTGACATGGTAGTGGTCGATGGTTCGAGTCCATTCGGGGCCACCATTCCTACTTTTTATATCAATTTATACTCATTTATTTTTATTTATAGAAGTCCTAAATTTAGCTTCTAAAAAGCATTTTTTAATTTATATTAATTTATAAATATTTATACTTATTTACAATCAAAGTGTATAACAAAATGTATAACTAAGGAATAAACATGCCTAAAATTTTAAACATCTCGCAGGTAAAAAAACTAACCCACGATGACAAAAAGCTTAAAAATCACTCCATTGATAGCACTTGCTCACTTTACCTTGCTTGTTTTGACAATGGCACTAAAATTTATAAGATGCGCACAAAAAGTGGCTATATAACGATAGGGCGGTATGAGGATATAAGTTTAGCAGAAGCAAGGGATATGGCAAAGAGCATGCGAAAAGAAAAGCTTGGCTTAGCAGTAAAGAGCAAAGCCCTTGGCGAGTGCTTTTATGAGTGGCTAGATATAAAGATACCACACATTGATGACGAAAAGACAAGACAGAAACGTCGTAAGCAGATAAATAGGGTAAATAAGCACATTTTAAAGCCACTTGGTAGCAAAAATATTAGTGAGATAACAAAGCAGGATATTTTGGATGCAACTAAGGGTGTGAGCTTAGAGAGTGCAAAGAAAATTTTAACAACGCTAAGATATGTTTTTAAATTTGCTAGGGGAAATGGTTTTGTAAAGGATATTAGCTTTTTGCTTGAAATAATAGAGGACAAAAGAGATATTTTTGTAAATAAAAAGGTTGAGCATAGAAAGGGTATAACAAGCGAGCTTAGGTTAAAAGAGATAATCACCTGCGTCCATGAAGCAAGGATAAACCAAGTGGTTAAAAATATGTTTTTCTTTAACCTTTTAACCGCACAGCGCCCCCACCAAATAAGAGAGCTTACGTGGGATAGGGTAGATTTGCAAAAAGGGCTTATCTACTTTTACGAAGAGCAAAACAAGACTGGGCTAAATGTGAGATTGCCGCTATCAAAGCAAGCGATAGAAATTTTAAATTTTCAGCGTGCTATTAATGATAACGGCAAGGCAGTCTTTAAATCCCCTTTTAACTCACGTGTTAGCGGTCAAGCCTTTTGCGATGCTGTGCTTTTAAAAACGCTAAAAAGTATCGGCATAAACGACCTTCACGCACACGGCTTTCGCGCTACTTTTGCTACCTTTGCGATCCGCGCAAATGAGGGTAACAAAGCGATGTTTGAAAAAAGAGTGATAGATGAGATATTGCTTCACACGGTAGGCAGTGACGTGGATAAGGCTTATTTTAGGGATTTTAACACGAGTGAGCAACTTCGTGTTTTACAATGGTGGGATAATTTTTTATTTGAGCTTTGCGGTTTTAAATTTTGCCAAATCAGCCTCTAACCAATCAAGCGGATAGCGGATAACGCCGTTCATCTCGATGTATCTGGGGACAAATTCATACTTATTTTTGTTTTTTGGCATACGCATAAGGGCTAAAATGTTGCTGTTTTTAGAATAACCCAAAAACTCCGTAGCCTCTTTTTGGTTTAATAGCCTTTGGTCCATTTCTTATCCTTTATATAATCTTTCAAATCTCGCAAAACGTGCCGTAAATAGCGTACGTCGCATTTAAATAAAAGAGCTTGTATTTGCTCGACTAGCTTTGTTTTTTTATTGTGTGCCTCACAAAACGCCTCTAGGCTTGCAAGGGTTGCTAAGTGTTTTTCTCTTTCTGGGCTACTCATTTGTTCTCTATCCCCTCTTTTTCTAAACTAGGCTTACGCTTCCAAGCCCACCACTCCAGTCCGCCATAGCTATCTCGCTCTAACCAATCCTCTGTGTCCGTAAAAGTTATCCAACCGTTCCAACACCGCAAGCCATAAACTTCGTTATAATCTATGTTGGCGACGACGGATATGACATCCCAATCTATGTTGCCTTTACCACTATACACAGGGTTTTCGGGTACACTCCAGTCTCTTATGTATCTTAGGTAGTATTCATCTACCTTGTGGTTGCCTATGAGGTCTAGTGTTTCTTGTTTAAAGTTAGCCATTGAGTAACTCCTTATCTTGATAAATACTACCTATAATCTTAAATCCACAAAGATGCCATAGTGGGCAGAAACCTTCTGTAGGATGCTCTATGCCATATGTTTTATATGTATTACCCCAGACTACTACTGCTTTAAAGCCTTGAAAGACTTTAACATTATCCTTTACACCACACTCTATTATCTGCCCTGAGTATATTTCGTTTTCGTTATCGTCTAGGTAATTAGTAAGCTCCATTAGCACGAATTGTCCTGCCTGAAAATCAGTCCATTCGTCTTTACCTTCTAACTCTTTTTCTGATACTATGATTTCCTGAACTGACCCATCCCAGTTAAGACCTAGTCTATCAACATCAATTATCTTGTCATACTCTTTAATATAAGCTCTATATTTCAATGGTCTCATTCAGTAACCCCTCATTTTCATAAATATTGCCGATAACTTCTAAATTATGCTCGGCTGTCACCTGGTAAAGCTCATACACCTCATTTGTGAGGCCTTTTAGACTTTTCAGCCCAAAGCTAGCCTTATCCTCTCGCCAGACCACTTGGGCTCTATCTGTACTTCTTTTATCATATAAGTATTTTACCGACACAATATGCCCCCCATAAATTTCTTTGCCGTTTTTGTCTTTATACCCCGTATATTGAAGTAGTTCGACCTTGCGAAGAGAGACCTCGAAGCTTGTTTGCTCTTTTTCACTCCAAAGCGTAACTATTTCGCTCGCAAAATTTAGATCCATCACTTCATATATTCCCCTCGGATATTTTTCGTATCCTAGTGTTATCCCGTTTGGTAATCTTTTGTCGGAGCATAAAAATGCCCTAAATTTAGTTTCTCTCATTGTTTTTGCCTTTTTAAATGTTCTCAATATAAAAATAAGCCAGTGTTTGGCTATCCTCTGCCTCTTTGCGGTATTTTGTATCGCAACTCTTGTTCGATATGTAGGCGATTTTCTCTTTATTGCACGCATAAAAATCTGCCAGTATCGGTGCCAGTCTTTGCCCTTTGCGCTCATTTGGTGCTAACCTCAAGTAAAGCAGATCACAAGCTAGTTGTGGAGCTGTCGTGCTAAAGCTCTTTTTGGCAATGCTTGCCTTGTTATCCAAAGCGTTTATTTGGGTTTCTATTCGCCTTTTAAAGGCGTGATAGTGTCCGACTATCGGTGTCATCGCCTCGATCAACTCGTTGATAAATTTGCTCGCTTTTTTGTTTATGAATAGCCCTAGCTTCTCAGTGCTATCCATTTGCAAAAAGCTATACGCCATAACAAAAATGGCTGCATCTTTTAGTTCAGCCGTTGTCATCGCTAGCTCCGTTTAGATTTTTGCCTTTTAGTATTTGTAACACCTCTTGCTTTGAAAATTTAGAGGCTGGACTTAGCTCAATTTTACTAAGCCAGTAGCGGTCTAGTTTTTCGCCGTAGTATTTCACGGCTTTATCAAAATCCATGCGAGGTGGCAGTCGCCCACATATCACAAAAACGCCGTTTTTCATTTGCATTTTTTCTTTTTCTCTTACTATCTTTTCGCCATAAGTCATTATTTATTCCTTTCTTTATTGTGTTTTAAGTTTGTAGGATGCATAATTTGAGAATAAAAACAAACCTTGAATTTACTCCGTTGGAGTTTGAAAAAACATTGTTTTAAGTATTTTAAGTGTTTCCTTGTAGGATTTTAAATTTATATTTTACTTAAGGCAGTGTTATTATTTTACCCTTTTAGGGTTTTAGTGGGGAGAATTCTCCACCTTTCTTATTTTTTTTCGCTAAATTTTGTAAGTTTCTCAAAGATATTCGAACAAGTAGTATATTCTTCTTCAATTACACCATCTTCAAGTCCAGCAAAATCATATATAGAAAAATAGAGGCGCTCATAAGTTTGTATTTCATCACGAGAGATAGGCTTGTTTGTGATATATACTGCCTCGTCAAGATTTTCGCCATCCCAAATTTCAGATGCAATGATATACTTGTCGCCAAAAGGGACGCTATCGCCATTAGGGTTTAGTTTTGAGATATTTTTTGCGATGATTTCTTTCTCAATTTTTTTAATATCTTCATTCTCAAAAATATTAATAATCCCAAAATAGTCTTTTAGCTCTTGTTTGATTTTATCTGCTCTTTCGCAGTGATCAAATTGTTTTTTTACTGCTGGCAGGTTTTCATCATTTTTAAAATTTTCATAAATAAATTCTTCCCAAAAGCCGTTTTTATTCTCTATAATTATCTCTGCTTCTGAAAAAATATGCCTATATCCTGGGGTGTAAATAGGGATCATTTTATTTTTACCACTAAGGGTAGTCAAGTATAAAAATTTGTCGTCAAGATGAAATTTATACCCAGCTTTTTTTAATTTTTTTGCTATTTCATCTTTATATTTTGAAACTATTTGCGCTCCAGATAGCTGGGCATATATTTCAAACACATCACCATTGCTAGTTTTTGCTTGCACTTTTGCTTGATCCCAAAGTTTCTTAAAATCTTTCATAATTTTCTACCCCTTAATAATAGGGGGGCGACCCCCCCTATTTAATTTATAAACTCATTTTCATAGTTAAAAAATACTTCATCGGCAAACTCGCCAACAGAGTAAAACTTATCATCGTCTGTAAAATTTACTGCTTTTACTTCATTTACGCCGTAAAATAAGCAATTATCATAACTTTGAAAGCCTACAATTTCGCCGTTTTCATTATACACAAAAATCCCTGATGGGTTATTTCCTAGATTTACTATTTCGTCATTTTGCAACTTGATTTCTGATATTCCGTCATCGTAGAACTTTTTCATCTCTCATCCTTTTTCTTTTTTATTTAAAGGTTAATTATCTTAACCTTTATGAGAGAATTATAGTAATTATCTTATTAAAGTAAGCTTAAAAATATAAAGATAATTAATTATTTTTTGTATTTTTATAAAGATTTTTAACTTTTTTACAAAAAATATATTAAGATAGGGCTTTTTTTAGGGTGGTCTTGATTATATGCCATTCTTCAAGCTCTGCTTTTAGGGCAATATTTTCACGCAGTAGCTCTATTGCAGCCGCTGTTTGATCGCTTATTTTGCCGCTACCAATAGTCGCCCTAAAGCTTGCATCGCCCCATCCTATCTTTTCGGCTAGCTCGCCATACGTGAAGTCATACTCTTTACAAAACGCTTTTACTTCATCTGCTGTCATTGTCTATCCTTTTTTAGGGCGATTTTATCCGATCGCCCCTTAAAATGGTATTTCGTTTGTGCCGTCTATCTCGTCGCTATCTACATCTGGATATTCAGGATATTGTGGCTCGCTATATTGCTGGCGTTGAGGCTGTTTTTGCTGATGCGGTTTCTTAGGCGCTCCTTGCTGATAGCCTTGATTGTTTTGTTTTGCGTCGCCTAGCATTTCCATACTCTCAACGGCGATAGAGTGTTTTGAGCGATTTTGTCCGTTATTGTCGGTCCACTGATCAAATTTAAGTCTTCCTTCGATAAGCAGCTTTGATCCCTTGTTGAGATATTGGTTTGCTATCTCTGCTTGCTTGCCAAAAAACGTGAGATCAATAAAACACGTTTCCTCTCTTTTTTCGCCGTTTAACGTGTATTTTCTAGTTACAGCAATGGCAGTTTTGCCGATCGCCATTTGGCTTTGTGTGTATCTTAGCTCTATATCACGAGCTAGGTGGCCTATCATAATTACTTTATTCATTTTTTTACCCCTCGACTTTTTCTAATAGGGCATCTATGCTACTCGGATCACTTAAGTATGCTTCAGCCTCTTCAATGCTTAGCCTCTCAACTAATTTTTCAGCCTCTGTTTCACTTGCGCCTCGTTTCACTAGCTCGCTTTGTAGTAGGTCGTGAGGCATTGGCTCAACTGTCAAATTTTCTTTTACAGTTGCGATTTCAACTTCAAGGGGCGCAGCTTCGATGTATTCAGTTTGTGAATTTTTTGCACCAACTGAGCTGTTTGGTTTTTCCGAGCTACTTAAAAGCTCGTTTAGTCCAGCTTTTGGTGCTTGAGTAGTTTCTTGTTTTGTGATAGGCTCGTCCTCTGCGCTCACGGCTTCGGCTAAGCGATCATTTATAGGCAAGCGTGAAGCAACGTATTTAAGGGCTTTAGCTTTATACATTTCCTCCGCCCAGTCTAGCCAAATGTATTCTAATTTGTCTTTTTTGCTTTGGTTTTGGCTTTTTAAGCGTAGCTTTTCAAGCTTTTTCTTGCTCACAAACTCACTAAAGACATTATCGCTACTATCTTTGGCATATACGATCACACCCACCAAATGGCTAAATACCCAGTCGCCGTCATCGTCGCTTCGTTCGTCATAATTTGGTGCAAAGTGTATCTTGTCATCAAGTCCGTTAAACTCTAGGCTAAAATCATCACAATCATAGACTGCTACTGCTCTAAATTTCCAGCCGTTTTTCATACCTAAACTAATAAGCCCTTTGTAGCCTATTTGAAGTTGTGCGGTTTCGCCACCATTTTTTAGCTTAAATGGCACTACGTAAGCTTGACCGAAAAGTTTATTTGGGTTTAGTCCGATTTGGACTATCTGCATAGCTGTATTTACTATACTTTCAACGCTACAATTTCTTAGCCCATAGTCGTTTGCCATATTTGCGATAGCGCTGGCAAATACGCTAGCTTTTGCCTTGTCATTGCCTACTATGGTTGAAATTTGGTTCATTTTTGAGCCAACTAAAGCTCTCGCTTGTTGCTCTCTTGGTTGCAATTGGTTCATTTGTCTATCCTTTCAATTTTTACTTCGCTATTTTCAAAAGGCACGTCGTCGTTCCGCCAGCCGTCCATAATTCGCCCCGTGGGGTAAAACTCTTTACCGTCGTAAAAAATCTCCATTAAATATGCGCCGTCAAAATCTAAATTAAAGTAGCCATCATTCACGGGCTCAACGTCTGTTTCTATCTCAGTGCCTCTAAAACTTGCTTTTACTTTCATTTTTTTATCCTTTCAAATTTTATGCTATTTGTTCGTAAAATTTCCACGTCGGCAGGCTCAAAGTTTGCACCGCATTTATCTTATCGCCATCTTTTTTTGCATAGCCCCACCACTCGTCATGTTCTTTGCAATATTTGTAAAGCTCTAGTAATTCAAGATATGTTTTCCGTCCTTGCTCTATCGCTGCGGCGTCAAGCTCATAAAACCCTACAAAATAAGGGGCTTTTGTTTCAACGGCGATAAATAAGAAATAATTTACTTCTTTGCCTAAGCTTCTTAAAATATCGCTGTAGAACGCTGCTTGTATGTGATAGTTAAAACTAGCTACCGATCTAGCAAAGCCAGTAGCCGAAGCGTCAGAAGTTGTTTTTAGATCGATCACTGCACCCATTTTCTCATTATAAAAATCAGGGCGACATTTAACCGCTACACCCTCTATCTCACTAAAATAGCTTTGTTCAGCCAGTCCGTCTTTTAAAAATATAGCTGTTTCACGCATAGAATTAACCGAGTTTGCTATCTCTACAGCTGAGCCAAAAGTATCAAGATCAAGCGAGGTTTTATCGCCTAAATTTTCTAAAAAATCGTTGTAGATCGCTTTGCCCTCTTTGGTGCGTTTATCAACGTCAGGCTCTACGCAAAACTCATTTGAAAAATCTTTTGGCTCTAACACTAGCTTATGCACCGCAGAGCCTAGTAGCAAAGCTTTTGTAGGCTCGCTCCTAAGCTCGTTTTTCATTTTTAAGTGCAATGGGCTACGCGCTAGTAGGTCGAGGTCGCTCTTTGATATTTCAGGGCGTGCGTGGTATTCTTTATTACTTATATTTTTGTTGTCTTCTGATGCTTCATCAAAACTAATTTCAAACATTTAACACCTCAATTTTACTTAGATTGGTTATACCAGCCGCGGCTAACATCTCCTTGATCTTGTCTGTTAGCTTGTCGTGCGGAGCGTTTACTGGAGCTTTAACCTCAAACTCAGCGCGGATAGTGTAGATAGCCTTGCCGTTTTCGGCTTCGCGTGGTTTTTGCAAAATTTCACGTTGTGCGTCATAAAAAGCTTGTGGGGTTGGGCTTGCTTGCTCGGCTTTTGCGCGCTCGATAGCCTCTTGTTTTTCTCTTTCAGCTCTTGCTAATAATTCAGCCTCTCTTTGTGCGGCTTTTGCTTCTAGCTCCGCTTTTTCTCTAGCTGCTCGCTCCTCTGCTTCTCGTCTTGCTTGAGCTGCTATTTCGGCATCTCTAGCCGCTTTTTCTTGCTCTGCGATCTTGGCTTGTAGGATTTCGTTTTCAAGGGCTTGTATTTTGACCTCTATCGCGTCTTTTGTGGCTTTTGCTAGAGTTCCAGCAGGCGTTACTGCGCTTAGTTTAATTAGATCGGATGTGTTTATTCTTTCAAAATTTAGCCCCTTTTCATCGCAGAGGCTTTTTGTGTATTCTGCTATCCTTGCCGCAATTATCTCAAGCTTAGCGTTTTCAAAATTTGCCACGCCGTCTGCTATCTTTTGACGACCATCTGTGATGATAGCCTCGATCTCTTTTTTCTCGGCTTTTAGTTGATTTACTGGGGCTGAAATTTTATCAATATAAAATTTATATCGCTCACCAATCTCTGTTTTAACCTTATTAAAATTTGCCATCACCTTTTTGGCTTCAGGGATATTTTCCTCGGTTACATTGATAGAATATTTCTCTACCTGCCTGCTAGCTTCAGCTTTTAGTTCCTCAAAATTAGTAGTCAATTTTTGACTATCCGCTGTTTGTGCCTCATAAGTTACAATTAATTCCATTTTTTTATCCTTTTTTAACGTATTTATCATTTATGTTAAAATTTTCTCAATTTTTTAACAATTTCTAAAAACTCGCCGACAGTCATACCTGGCTCATAATAAAACTCAACAAGCCTCATCAGAATATAAGAGTGCATCTTTCTCTGCCTCCTCTCGTAGTTTTTTAAGTGTTTGTTTGTAGGTCGTTGTATAGCTTAAGACCGCTTCGTTGCTCATTTCAGCCTCAACGCATAGCACATAGACAAGTGCGGCGTAGGCGAAAAAGTCTTTTTTGCAATGCTCGATTAAAAGATCAACTATTTCGCCGCTGTTTTCGCCAAGGGAGTTTTTAAAGGTATAGTGATGACGGCTATATACAGCTTCAATGTCAGTTATTAGCTCGTCGTATTCTTTGTCTAAATTTATGTGTGCCACGTCGCTTTCGGCACGTGTTAAGTCGTAGCTCAAACTCATTTTTAGCCCCTTTTGATATTTAGATAGGCGATATTTTTTATCTCGCCACCATTGCTGAAAAGCACCCTAAAAAATTTAACTAGCTTTTTCATTTTTGTAGTTCCTTGTATCTCTTTGGCACTTTTGGCAAATACGCAGCGTGGTATATATGCCCTAAGCCTGCACTTTGCCCTAACTCTCTTTGCTCGTAACGCTCTTTCATATCGCACAAATAAGCATCTACTAAGTCAGCGTGAAGATTGTCAGTTTTGACTTTCACGTCAAACGCAGCGTCACCTAAACGCTCATTTATCCTTGCTCTTTGTGAGCGAGTGACGTCTTTAAAACTTACGTTGGCGTATTTAGTGCTTAATTTCTCGTAGTCTTTTTTAGCTTTTATAAGCGCTTTTAGGCTCTCTAAAGCTTGCTCTAGGTCATTAATGTTTTGCATGACTGCTCCTTTTTCTAATAGAAACCTTGCTCGCCACCGCCGACTGAAAGATGCTAAAAATTAATTTAGCTTGCAAAAGCAACTTTAAAGGAAAATTTTTTATATGAAAAGTGTTAGCAGGCTTTCGCCTACTCCAAGCAAGCAAGGCTTTTATTAGAAAAAGTGGTGTTTTTCGTTTTATTAATAACCCTGCGAAAACTATCCTAAACCAGGGCTAATACCGAATAGCGACGTTTCGGCTCGCTATATCCGCTTCAGATTGAAACGTGATTAACCTGCAAACTCGCAGGAGGCTCACTCTGTCAGCTTTCGCTTGAAGCCTACAAAACGTTTTCCGTTTTGATGAGAGAATATTACCAAAGGTTATATAAAAGATAACTTAAAGTTATTTAAAATATTACTTAAAGTTATATGCTTTTTAAATTAATTGTTATATAATTGTTAAAATATAAGGAGTTGTAATGCGAATATTTAGAGTTTTGTTGGTTTTATGTTTTGGTGTTGTTTTTTCTTATGCTAAAGTTTGTGATGATTATCAATATAGGCTCCAAGAATATGAGACCGGACAAATATTAATGTTTAAAACAGCCCATAAAAATTCTACGGACGATGAACTGTGGAATACTGCAGCCAAAGAGTGTGAAAAAAATGGTCCAACGGCGATCCCAGCATGTATATACCTTTATAAAAATGTCTTAAAACAAAATTTTGATAACAAAAATGTAGCTAAAATTAACCTTTTTACCGTATTGGATAAGATTATGGGCTTTTATGTGTCGGAGAAACAAAAAGATAGCGAAGCAAATTTTATAAATTATAAAATAGCCGCATTAGTGCATGATGAAAAAACAGCCGCCAAGGCTTTACATGATGGTGGGTATCTTACAAAGGAGCAATATAAGAAAATAAGCGACATTGATGATGCTGTATTGACAATTTCTACTTTTGCCGCTTGCCCTAACAAATATGATCCGAGCAAGACACAGCCTTTTTTGCCAAATGATAAAATAAGCGATGCTTGCTTATGTCTTTTAAAGTTGCCATTGCTAATAAAAGACGAGGATTATTTGACAGCTGCAAAACTCGGTGAAATTTTGTGCAAAAAATATAAAGATGGAGGAGCTTGCCTTTTTGTCGGAGCAACATATAAAGAGGGGCTAGGGGTTAGAGCCAATGTACTACAAGCAAAAGAATATTTTGGGCTTGCTTGCGATTATGGTAACCAAGACGGATGTTCTAAATACAAGGCTTTATATTATTAACGCTTTCTCCACTCCCACGGCGGAGTAGGATCGCTACTCTGCCAAAGCCCTAGCTTTTTCTCACGAGCCGTTTTTTCTTGATCTACATATATTCTTGAATATTTAACATAAGCCCAAGCATAGCCGCTTAATGCCATTTGAGCGTTTATATCTTGCCCTTTATAGTGGATAATGCCTAGTGTGCGTTTATATCTATCTTTGCCTTTTGGCTCTACTTCTACAACTTGCCCTGCGATCAGGCTAGCCAAAAATTGTTTTGATCGTTGTCCGTAGTCTTGCTTTTTCTCTGGTGCGTCGATGCCGAAAAGCCTAACCTTGATTTGCTGTTTGTCTTGAAGTATCATGATCGTGTCGCCGTCAGATATTTTTATGACTTTTGCAGGGAAAGCAAAAAGAGATAGCGGCAAAAGAAAAAAGCAGACGATAGGAAACAAATCGGATATTACGCAGCTAAATAGTTAGTATAATTTTTTATGCTACTCCACTTAAAGAGCTTGATATTTAACTCTTGTGTGGCTAATCTTATCTCTTGATCATCTGAGGCATCATCATTAAGAATAATGATCTTATCGCTGGAGCTTCTATCTGCGGCTAAGTCGGTAAAAGTAAAAAGGGTAGCTTTTAAATTTTCTTTTTTTGGGTTATTTAATAATTTGATAAGCCTTTCTTGTTCTTGCTTTGAGCGACTTATCAAAAACTCGAATTTATGTGATAAGTGAGATTTTCCTTCTACTGATATATTTGTAGTGTAGCGAGCATCAATATTGTTAAAAAAATTCTCCACTTCATCGTAAAAAAAGCTATTGTTGCCCTTGCTTGGGACAAACATATCATTTACGCTTATTAATGCTTGTATGACATTGTGTTGTTTTCTTGCAAAATCTAATGCCGTAGCAGATACAAAAAGTTCGTTATCTTTGTTTTTAAAAATGCCAAAGCCATTTAATGCTATTTCAAGCTGTCTAGTTCTTTTTTGAGAGTTAAACTCAAAGCCTGATAAATTTAAATCTTGAATAGTCTCGCCACCATCACTAATCTTAATAGAGCGATCATCTAAAAAATCAATATAGACCGAAATATTGTCATTATGTCTATTTAAAAATGGCGTTATAACCTCATAGCTATCTTTGCTGATGGTATTAAGTTCAAAACCACCATTTAAATACTCATAATAAGACCCTAAAAGTCTATTAATATCAAGCATTTTAAAATAACGCCCTTTCTATTTTTATTTTTATCCTGCCATAAGTGCAAAACTGCTCTATCTGAGCCAAAAAGTTATCATCACATTCGCTAAGTTTAAACTCACTTATGGGAAACGCCCATTTGTCATCATAGCCATCAATATAAACGTGCAAATGTGCGCCGAGTTTTAATCTTGCATCGGAATATTTTTGCATAAGTAATCTTAAAGTTTCATCATCTGGAGCAATATTTTCATTAAATGGTGGGTTTGTATGAACGCTGTAAAAGTCATTTCTTAAAAGATGAGTGTTTTTATTAGCTCTTAGCTGTAAAGTCTTTCTTTTGGACTGCTTTTTTGATGTGCTAATATCGAACAATAAAGAAATATCTTTTAGCCTCTCATCCTCTGCCTCTAACTCAATGGTTTTAACATGAAAATTTATTTTATCTAAAACGAAATTTACCTCTTTGGCTCTTTTAAAAACTGCTATCAACTCATTAGCTTCTTGGTTTGTCATAGTTTATCCCCCCCCTACTATATCCTTTTAGAATTTATGGCATAGCAACCAACAACACGCCCTAAAATTTCGACGTTTAACTCTTCCTCGATAATTATTGGCTCGTAGTCCTTATTGTCACTTATTAACGCCAATGTAGGACGTTTTTTTATTCTTTTTATAAAAATTTCGTTTTCATATTTGCAAACATAAATAGCGCCCTCTATTTGGTTTATATCATCACAAAAAACAACCAAGTCGCTTTCTTTAATAGTTGGCTCCATTGAGTTGCCAAAGCAAGGGACAATGCCTAACTTCGCGTGTGGGCTAACGTTAAACATAATTTTTAAATCGTTTGGATTAAAAGGCAACAATTCAGGTTCGCCAAAGTCGTCGTTTTCGGCGCCACGACCTGCAGAAACTACCCCGTCTTTATAAAAAGGGATATATACAGTTTTGGTACTGTTAGAAGAGATATTATCTGTATATTTATGGGCTTCTGTCGGCTTTTCTATGGTATCGTCTAACCAATAAGCGATCGGATAGCCTGAAAATTTAGCCAGTGGCAATAAATGTTTTTTTGTCCTCTTTTCTCCAGCTAACCACTGGCTAACTAAAGGCTGTGAAATGCCTAAAATATCGGCAAATTGTATAGTATTTATACCTTTTTCTTTTAGTAAATCTGACAATTTATCTTTAAATTCTTTCATTTTCTACCCCTTCGAAAGATATAACTTTGCGTAATATTTTATAACTAAAATCATTAAAAATCAAATAACCTTAAGTTATATTTTATATAACAGATAGTAATATAAGGTTATGAAACAGACAGAATATAGAAAAAAGATTAGAAAATGGCTTGGTAAATTTTACAAGTCGGCTGGGACTTGCAATACATACGCGTGTGGATCAAACAACAAAAAACCTAATGGAGATGTGAGATACGCAGCTTTGCAAGAGTTGGGACACCCCTTTTATGCTTGGGGCGACAAGCTAAATGCATATATTTTAGAGGCAGAAAAGCAGGAGAAAAATAAAAATGGTAGCAAATAACAGCGTAGAGGCATATAACAAATTAAAATCAGAGCTAAGCGGCAAACGTAGAGCCGTATATGAAATGTTTTGCCAGCACAAAGAGGGTGCAACTAGGCAAGAAATTTCACGCTGGTATAACGTAGCAATAAACAGCGTCTGCGGACGTGTTAATGAGCTAATAGCGCGTGGCTTTTTAGTTGAAATCGGATCAAAAAAAGACGTGATAAGTGGGTGCAGCACGTCAATACTAAAACCCACTGAAAGGATAGCGTAATGAGCCAAATGTATATAGGCTATATACTCTGCGCAGGGCTGATACTTGCAACAGTCTATGAAACTTGGAGGGGGTTTAGATGAGCATAAGAATAATGAGCCAAGTTTGGGATATGGAGATCGAAGATAGCACCACAAAGCTAACACTTATGGCTTTAGCTGACTTTTCAGATGATGAGGGCTATTGCTACCCTAGCTATGAAGTTTTGGCTAAAAAAATATCAAAATCTAAAAGAACGGCAATAAGGGCAGTTGAAAAGCTAACTGAGCTTGGATTTTTGCAAAAAGAAAAAAGAGAACTAAACGACGGAACAAGCAGGACAAATTTATACAAAATAGTGAGTGAAAATGAGAGGGTGACACAGACGCCCCCTATGATGACAAACGGAAAAGAGGCAGTGACATCTATGACATCACATAGTGACACTGATGACACTATGGTGGTGACAAATGTGTCATTGCATAGTGACAAGGGTGTCACCCCTATTAATATAACCACCAATAGAACCGTCAGTAGAACCACCAAAGAACCGTCAATTAACCCCCTACCCCCTAAGGACATTTTGCTACCTGATTTCATTGATCCAAACCTATGGCAAAAATATCTAGCCTACAAAAAAGAACGACGAGAGAAATTAAGCTCTAATGGTATCGAGATGAAATTTAGCGAGTGGGCTAAATGGGCGAGTGAGGGCATAGACGTCAATGCTTGCATACGAGAAGCAATATGTAATGAGTGGCAGGGGGTGTTTAAGCCAAAGCCAACCTACAAAGCACAAAATGGGCTAAGCCTAAGCGTAGAGGACGTAAGACGCTTTGGTGGCGATGTGAGCTACTACATCGAAAGCACAAGAGAAACGAACGCCATAGCAAATCAAAACGTGGCAAATATCGAAAACAAGGAGCCGTTTTAATGAACCGCATACAAACGATCAAAGAAGCGCTTGGCGTAAATGAAACACAAGCACTAATTACAGCAGAGCTACTTAAGCCACTAAAAGATGAGGATATTATCCCATTTTTCGCATATAGGACAAGCTTTATCCAACCAAAGCAATCAAGTGAGCTAATCACAAAAAACGCCGTAGCAGCTTTTAGAAAACAAAGGGCGCTAGAGGCGATCAGAGATGGCAAATTTAGCTTTAAAAATATCGAGCAGCTAGTAGAGTTTGTAAAAACATTTTTTCGCAATGAGAGGCTTTGCTATGGCACAGTATATAAAGATTTTGTAATTATTGGCGTAGATGAATACGGCAACTTAATCAACCACTATCAGATCAACCAAGCAGGCAAGCCAGTACAGCTAAGCAGCGATAGCGAGGCAGAAGTTTATGCGTGGCTCTTTGAAAACCAAAAACGTATCGGCGTGATCAAATACGTAAGCGAAAGAGAAGTAAAAGAGAAAGAGCAGGCAAAAATAGAGGTGGCGAATAACGTAAATTTGCTCCCAACTGACCCAGACACACCGATAGAAATGAGCGATGAAGCAAGAACAAGGCTAAGACTTGGGCTATCTGCCATTGCGGCGAATATAGCAAAGAGAGCGTGAGATGAAAATTTTAAATCTTTTCGCAGGGCTTGGCGGTAATCGTAAGTTTTGGAACGACGTAGCAAAAGAAAAAGGCATAAGCATAGAAGTGACCGCTGTTGAGTTTGACCCTGAAATAGCAAAGGCTTATGCAAAACGCTATCCAAATGACAACGTAATAGTAGGTGACGCTTGGGACTATGCCGCTAAAAATTATTTAGATTTTGATTTTATATGGGCGTCTCCACCTTGTCAAACTCATAGCAGACTAAATACTGGCAACAATTTACGTTGGGAGCATACTAGAAAATTGCCTGATTTTAGGCTTTATGAACTTATATCATATCTTAAGACGTTTTGCAAAACGGCTTTTGTGATTGAGAATGTAGTGCCATATTATGAGCCCCTCATAAAACCAACTGCCGAGATAGGTAGGCACTATTTTTGGGCTAATTTTGATCTATTTTTTTTAAGCAATGATAAATTCAGGATCATAGAGAAAGTTAAAATAGGCGACTTTAAAGACCTCGACTTGAGCGAGTTTAATATAACAAATAAACGCCAGGCTATAAGGAATGAAGTTGATTACGAGATAGGCAAAAAGATATTTGAACGTTACTTGGAGAGCAAATGAAAGCCGTATATATCACGATAACCGAAAGCGGAGCGAGCATAATCGCAAAAGTAGCAGACGAGAACAAAAAGATACTTGATAGCTTCGAGGTAAGTCGTAAGGACGCAAACGGAGTGCTTGAAGTAATGAGAAAGTGGAACGAGAAGCACAAGGACGAAGAAACAAGGGGGCTATTTTGACAAACGAATATAGCGTTAAAGCCATAAGAGAGCATTTTAAAGCAAATGGCATATTCTACACTCCGCCAGAGCTTAGCAAGATGCTTAAAGAGATAGTCGAAAAAGAAGTAAGCGATATAAAAGAGGTCTATGATCCAACTTGTGGTCGTGGTGCATTGCTTAGCGTCTTTGGCGACGATGTGGCTAAATATGGTCAAGATATAAACGCCAGCGAGGTTGAAGTCGCTAAAAATAGCTTAGTAAATTTTAATGGCGTTATCGGAGATACTTTAAAAGAGCCAGCATTTTTAGACAAAAAGTTTAAAGCCATCGTAGCAAATCCACCTTTTAGCATCCCTTGGGATAGCGAGGGCGTCTTTTTTGATGAGAGATTTGCAGGTTACGCATTAGCACCAAAGAGCAAAGCCGACTACGCTTTTAACTTGCATATACTCCACTACCTCTCAGATGATGGATGTGCGGCGGTTATAAATTTCCCTGGCGTTTTATATCGTGGCAATAGCGAGGGTAAGATAAGAAAAGCTCTAGTTGAAAAGAACCTCATAAACGAAGCTATCTTAATCCCTGGCGGATATTTTGATGATACGAGCGTGGCTACATGCATCATCGTGTATAAGAAAAACAAGCAAGATACAAGCATAATTTTTACAGACAAAGAGCTAAATTTAAGCAAAAGCGTGAGCGTTGAAGAGGTTGCAAAAAACGACTTTAATCTTAGTGTAAGCCAGTATGTTTATGAAGAGAAAGTAAAACCGCCATTTGATGCAGTAGCTACTGAGCTACAAGCAAGGGCGGACTTTATCGCAAATATGAAAAAAGAGCTTGGCTTTTCAAAGCTGGTATGTGACTTTGAGGGGATAAACTTTGAAGAGTTTCCAAGACAGATTATTCAGACGGCTCAGAGCTATATAGGGGAGCATTAATGCGACTAACTAGAAGCAAAAATAAAGCCTACCAACTAAGGCTACTTGAAGCGTATCCACTTTGTCAAATATGCGAGAAGCAACAAAGCATGGAGTGCCACCACGTCCGCTATGGCAGATTTGGAGCAGATAAGGACGACAGCAAGCAAATAGCCGTTTGTAGAGAGTGTCATCAATGGTGTCACGCGCACAAACACGAGAGTATAGAAAAATACGAGGAGGTAGCAGATGAGAATTGGCAACGTTTTGGTGATTGCTAGGAGCAAATATCACAATAAAAAAACCAAGGGCTTTGATAGTGCAAAGGAGTGGCGTAGAAATCAAGAATTGGAGACCTTGCAACGTGCTGGCGAGATAAGCGAGCTAAACCGCCAAGTGTCGTTTGTGCTTATGCCTAGCTACACCATAGCAGACGAAACGACAAGACAAGGCTTTAGAACTGTGCGCGAGATCAGATACATAGCAGATTTTACCTATCGCCTTAAAAATGGCAAGCGGATAATAGAGGACGTGAAAGGTATGCAAACGGACGTTTTTAAAATAAAACGAAAACTACTAGAGAGAAAAATAGCCCTTGGAGTGATAGAGGGCGAGTTTAGGATTTATTGATGGCAAAGATAAGCGACAAGACAAAAGAAGCGATCATAGCCGAGTATCAATTAGGGGCTAGCAAGAAAAGTTTAGCCTTTAAATATGACGTAAGTATAGGTGCAGTTTTTAAAATTTGCAACGGCATAAGCCAGGCAGATGCTGAATTAGTGAAACAACAAGTGGCGATAAATACGGCTTTAGCCAACGAAAATGAAACAAAAGTGAAAGCGTTTCACGAAATAGTAGATGAAAAGACTAAACACCTGATCTATTTTCAAAACGCAGCGCTTAGAAATCAAAAGAAAGCGGATGAGATGCTAGAGATGAGCGATAGGATAGCAGACGTTGAAGCCCATAGCAGGATCACGGCTAGAAACAAAGAGACTGTGCTAGGGCGTGAGGCCGATACTGTGATCAATAATGCAAACATACAAAGCGAGCAAAAGATAATCATTGAGCGAAAGGAACTAAAAGGCGATGAGTGAAACTGCGCTTTGCCTAACCTATACGCCGTGGCAAAAAGAAGTCTTTTTTGAAAATACCGCACGCTTTACAACAATAGAGAAAGGGCGCCGTGTAGGATTTACCAAGGGGGTAGCAAATGCTACTATTGAGTGGCTTTTAGAGGGTAAAAAAGTGCTTTGGGTAGATACTATCACATCAAACCTACAAAGATATTATGAACGCTATTTTTTGCCTGAATTAAAAGCTCTACCAAAAGAGCTATATAAATTTCACGCACAAGATAAAAAGCTAAGTATTGGCGAGGGCTACCTTGATATGAGAAGTGCGGAACGCCCAGAAAATATCGAGGGTTTTGGCTACGATATAGTAATTCTAAACGAAGCTGGCATTATCTTAAAAGATGCATACCTTTGGGACAACGCCATAAGGGCAATGCTGCTAGATAACCCAAAATCAAGAGCGTTTATAGGCGGTGTGCCAAAAGGCAAAAACCGCTTTTATGACCTTGCCAAACGTGGAATGAGTGGCGAGAAAGACTGGGTAAATTTTCAAATATCAAGTTTTAATAATCCGCTACTAAAAAAAGAGCAGATAGATGAAATGGTGGCGGAGCTTGGCGGTATAGATAGCGACGTAGTACGCCAAGAGATATACGGCGAGTTTTTAGATACTACCTCAAACGTGCTTTTTAATCTTGCCCTAATTGAAAACGCATTTAGCACGCAGATGCCAAATGAAAAAGTCAGCATTGTTTGGGGGCTAGACGTGGCACGTGAGGGTGACGATGAAAGCGTGCTTTGTATTAGACAAGGATATGGTGTTACAAACTTTTACACATTTAGGCTTGATAGCGTGACGGCTTTAGCAAGAGAGATTTTTGGCATTTATGAGAGAAGTGAAGAGAAGCCAGACGCTATTTTTATCGACAGCGTGGGCGTTGGGGCTGGTGTGTTTGATACTCTAGTGGATTTTGGCTTGCGTGGTATAGTCAGAGAGGCAAAATTTTCATACAAGGCAACAAATGAGAAACTTTATGCCAACAAGAGAGCGGAAGCATATTTTACACTCAAAGAGAAATTTAGATTACTTAGTATCGTGCCAAATGATAAGCTAAAAAAACAGCTTAGCACCATTAGTTTTTACTATGACAAGAAAGAGCGTTATTTGCTCTTGCCAAAAGAGAATATCAAAAAAGAGTTTGGCTTTAGCCCTGACTTGGCGGATGCGCTTGCTCTTACGTTTTTTGACCCATTGCCAGCAAAAATAAACACAATCAACTACGATGACGGAGGCGTTTGGTGAAAGAGTGCCAAAATTGGGTAGATTTGGCAAAACAAATCGAGTATATTTTTGAGCGTATTGATGTAGAGCTAATTAGAAAAGTGGCAACGCTTGATGATGAGGCTTTGCGTCTTTGTTTTTGTGTGATGATTTGCGAGTGGCTAAAAGGGGCAAAATTTATCCCTACAAAGCAAGCAAGGGTAAAACTTGCAACGGCTCTAAAACAAAAAGGGCTTAGCAAAAAAAGAGTGAGCGAGCTAGCAAATGTCAGCACAAGAACAATTTACAGATTAGGACACGAAAATGACGAACGATGAGAGAATAAGCTACCTTGAGGAGCTAGTGCAAACAGCATACAACGGCTATGCGGAGTATAAGCCGTTTTTTGACAAGCTAAATGATGCGTATTTGCTTGTGTTAGAAAGCGAGCAATATAACAGCCTAAAAGAGAGAAACAAGAGCAAAAACTACATACCAAAGCTCAACTCAAAAGCAAAAAGGATATATGACGGCCTAACCGAAACATATTTCAACAATGACACATTTGCCAAGCTAGAGCCATACATAAACTCAACGCATGATGTGATCGACAAGTGGCAAGAGGCGCTAAATTTCTACTGCGACAAAATAAATTTATATAAGATTTTTTCGCCTATCTTTTTAAAAGCTGCTTTTTCGGCAAGCTCGGTAGTAAAAGTGTTTTGGGGTAAAGATGAAGCAAAGATAGAGGAAGTAGATATAAATGACATCTATTTTGATCCTGATGCCAAAAATACAGACGACATCCGCTATATCGTGCACAGAATTTACCTTACAACAAACGACATCAAAAAGCTAATCAAAAATAAAACATTTAAGCAAATTGATCTAAGTGAGAATAGACCTTATGAGAGAATTTGTCTAAATGAGATATATGAGCTAAACGACGATAAATGGAGCGTTAGCACGCTTTACAATAGCGAACTACTAAGAGATAAAGTAGAACTAAAAGACGGACAGCCATTTATTTTTGGCTATATGTTGCCACAAACAAAACGCAATACTGATCAAACATTTGTTTGTGCTTATGGTGAGCCAGCTCTTGCCTCGCTTTTGCCTTTGCAAGATGAACTAAATGCGATCAGAAACTCAATTACAGACGTAACAAGAAATCAAGCAACGCCAAAGATCATTTTTAACCGAAGTGCAAGTATATCAAGAGCTGATTTAGAGCGCCCAAGTGGTGCGATTTTTACCGATAGCCCAGCAGACATCAAGATCGTGCCGCCTGGCGACATCAACGCTTCAATGGCTACACTTCAAGTGATCGAACAAGAGATGAGCGAAGTAAGCGGAGTGAGCCCACAGCAGAATGGAGCACCAACAACTAGGCAAGAAACAGCGACAATGGCGTCAATTATGGCAAATGAAGGTAGCGTAAGACTTCAAGGGTATATAAGAACCTACAATGAGACCTTTTTTGAGCCTATATTTGAACGCCTTGCATTTCTTGTTTGGAAATATGGTGATCCGCTATTTTTTGCAGGGTTTAATCGTGGTGAAATACCGAGCTTTAACATCAATCTAAACACTGGCATAGGCGCACTAAACAAAGAGGTGCAAAAGAAAAGTCTAATGGATGCAAGCCAAGTAATAGCAGCTCAATTTGGTATGTGCTTGCAACTTCAAGACGGCGAGGGTGCAAATAGAATGAAAGAGGCAAACGAGAAAATCTTACTTGAGCTTCTACCGCTATATGGAATAAAAGACCCAGAGAATTTTATTGGAAAGGAGAGTGAGCTTGCTAAACAACTTAAGCCACAGGCTATTTTGCCAAGCGTGGCAGAGCCTATCGCAGAAGCAGGAGCTTTACCAGTTGACGCAATGCCAAGCGTTTAGGGATTTTTTAGAGTATCTATTAGGGCTTTATGCGGCAAGTGTTACCGCTAGCCAAAATGACAAAAACAGCGATGAAATGAGGTTAAGGGCGATTGAGAACATTAAAACTCTCGAAAGCCTTTTAAGTTTTTTTGAAAATTACAAAGAGGAGTAATAAATGACAGAGCAAGAAGCACTAAACGAATTAGTAGGTATCGTAAATGGGAACGAGCAGGCAGAGCCTGAAACAAACGAAGTGGCAGAACAGCCAGCAGAGGAAGCAAAGACTGAGCCAGCGACAGTGTCAGATGAGCCAAAGAAAGAGGAGCTAAATATAGATGCTATTAAGCAAGCACTAACTGAGGCGCTAGCAGCAAAAGAGCAATCAGCACAAGGGGCAAAACCACAACTTGAACCTGAAAAACAAGCCTTGCTTGATAGCTTAGGTCTTGGAAATCTTGATGCACTAAAAGCTCAAATGGATCAAATCACACAAGCACAAGCAGCGCAAGCAGAGGAAGCTAGACGCCAAGCAGTCTTTGACAAAAATCTAGCAGAGTTTAAAAAGGACTATCCAACAATACGCCCTGATGATCTAGCAGAGTTTGCAAAAGCTCACGGCATGAGTGATCTACTAGGCGAAAACTACGTAGGCTGGAAAGCAGTAGCAATGGGAATGATCAATGTAGCAAAAAGCAAAGAGAAGCCAGACGAAATTTTAAGCGGCTCAAATGCAAGCAGTGAGCTATCGGCGTTTGATAGAGCCAAAAAAGGCGAGAACGTGAGCGATGTGGAATATGGCGCAGAGCTTTTGAAATTAGCAGGATTATAAGGAGTAAAAAATGGCAGGATTTTTTGACTGGGGTGGAAGCAATATAGCACAAGGGGCTGGCAAAAATGGCGGTGGCTTTTTAAGTTGGCTTGGCGGTGGTGATGCAGGTGGCACACCTAACTGGCTTACAGCCTTGGGAACTGGTGGCGCATTATGGAGTGCTTATAACCAAAACAAGGCAGCAAAACAAGCTTTTAAGCTCAATAAAGATGCTTATGATTTTAACAAGATGCTTTCACAAAGACAGCTACAAAGAGAAAATCAAGCAAATCAAAATTTAGTCAATGCTTGGAACGCATCAAACTTTCACAAACAACAAGAGGACGAGGCTTATTAATCTAAGCCTCACAAAAAGGAGCGAAAATGCCGTATTTTAACCCAAATAAAGTAGACTTTAACTACAACACCAACACAATAGACGCAGTAGGTGCAACTGGTAGAGCGTTATGGGACATTTATCAAGACAGTGTAAAGAACAACTTCACAAAACAAAGGCTAGCAGAGGAGAATAGATCAAATTTAGCAAACGAGCAAAATAATATAGATAGGCTAAACGAAAACATACGTCACAATATTTCAACCGAAACTGAAACAGCGAATAACAATGCCATAAATCAAGGGCTTAAGCGTGACGAGCTTGGGATAAAGGGGCAAGAGTTAAACCTAAAAGCGAACAAATATCAAAATGACGCCTACCACAATCAATTAATGGCGAATATTGGTATGCTAAACGCAAAAACAAATGCAAATAGACTTAATTTTGACGTGCAAAGATATAATAATGGGGTAAATAGTGATAGTTTAGAAACCGATTTGGCATTTGAGAAGCTAGGGGCAAAGTTGCCTGATTGGGCAGAAAATATGTCTCCGCAAGAAGTGCAAGCTTACAAAAAAGCAGTTATAAACGTAGAGACAAATAAAGCTTTAAATGGGGCAAGTGGGTCTCTTGTGGATAGAAAACAACTAGCACAAAAATCAGTGCAAAACTTAAGCGACCTAAAAACACTGCTCGATAGCCTAAAAAGGGCGAAAGAAAAATATAGCTCTACAAACACTGGATGGCTTGATACTACATTGCATAGTGGGGCAAAATATTTGGGTTTTGACGGCAAGCAAATGAACGATTTTAGATCTGCTCTAAACAACGCAATGCTTTTTGCAAAAGGCGTGTTTGGTGACGGTAAGATGTCAAATTTGCAATATCAGCAACTCATAAATAGTTTCCCAACTGGGGATGAAGCGAGCGATAAGGCTTTTATTTCAAATTATGACGCCACTCTTGACGCGTTGGGGTCATATTATAAAAATACAGTTGAACAAATGCAAAATGGGGGCGTTGATATGAGAGAGTTTGAAGGGATGCTCCCAGAGATACAGTCGCAGATTAACGGGCTTTATTACAACCCAAGAGGTGAGCCTGAAAAACAAAAAATCTCACCTCAAGAAGGACGAAGTATTGGGGCAAACCAAAACAACTCACAAAAAAATTATATAGATGCAAAAACACTTGGCATAAATTTTAGATAGGAAACAAAAAAATGGCTTGGATAAAAATACCTGAAAACAAAACTGAAATGCAGATAGGTGGCAACTGGGTAAAAATACCTAGCGGCATGAAAGAGGTCGAGATACCTGATAATTTATTAGGCACGCAACCAACAGCAAATAGCGCGCCAACTTATGCGCCGCCTGCTCCTGATATGAGTAAAGCAGTAGATGCTACACCAAAAGAAAAGACATGGTATGACAAAGTTGGTGAGTTTGCGGATAAAATCTCTCCAATAAATGTCATAAAAGGGGTAGGTAAAGAGTTAGGTGGAATGCTTGAATATTCTCATTATGACGGAGCTACTGGCAAAGAATTAGAAGCAAAAAAGGCTACTGAAGCACTAGCAAGAGCAAAACACGCAAGCGATGATAGGAACATTATCTCACAGCTTACAGGTGACGAGAGCAAAGATCAGGCGGTGAAAGAAAGAACTGAAAATTTGCTCTACAACTGGGCTAAAAAGAATAATTATGATGACGTAAGAGAGGCTAATGGCAAGTATTATTTACAAAAAGGAGATAATTTTATCCCAGTAGATGAGCCAGGTATCGGCGATAGCGTCTCAACCTATTTAAACGAAATGGGCGTGCCTATGGGGGCAATAACTCTAGCGTCTAATCTTTTGCCAAATAAAAAACTAAGTGCAGCACAAAAGGCGATAACTACTGCTCTTGGTACAGCTGGAGCATCTGGCATTGGTGCTGCAATGGACGTTTTTACCGATAAAAGAATTTTAGGCGATGATAGCATAACCACTGATGATTATTTAAAACACGCTTTGCGTGGCGCAAGCGATGATGCTTTAGTCTCGGCTCCACTAGCAGCAATGGCATCACCAGCAGTTAAAGAAGCGTTAAAAAAAGGGGCAAAAACAGCTTCTGATCTATCACTTGTAAAACCTCTTGCAAGATATGTAATAAATGACAATATTGGTGGGGCTGAAAAAGCAATAATGGATAAATTAGGCGGAGAGGCTAACGCAGCAGCAGCTCAAAATTTATCTAAAAATGCACTTGGCGATGACCTTTATAAGACTTTATTAAACGACGATCAAGCTTATACTTTGCCAAAAGTTGGCAATGAAAAGATACAAAAAGGCATTAACTACGTAAATGATAATATCTTAGCTCCAGCCCAAAAAATAACAAGAGATATGATAAAGGGCGAGGGAACAAGAGAGCGAGAAATGGATCTGTTTTTAACTGCTCTTGGTAACGACGCTAAGGGAGCAGATATAATTGCCGATGCAGTTGCAAGAGACCCAAAAAGCTTTTCAAAAATTTATAAAATGTCAAGCGACTTAAACGCAGACGCAAAAAATGCTTTTCTTAATATGATAGAAAAGAAAAAGACAGCAGATATTTTAAGCGGATACGAAAAACGCACAAAAGATAATTTTGGCGAGGTGATAAATGCTCTTGATGATGCTTTTGTAGGCAAAGAAGCAAGCGCAAATTTACTGCAAGCTAAGCATGAACTTGGCACTCAGGCATTAAGATTGCCAGCAGGATATAGAGATAGTACATTAGAGTTATTAGGGAACACCAAAGGTTTTAAAGGACTTAACGAAGTAAGAAATGTGCTAAGTGCTGATATGGCAAGGCTAACTGCTCCTGATGCTATCACAGCAGGTACCAAAAAAACACTTGGCAAGATGATAGAAGCAGTAGATAATGCAATAGACAATGTCGCCGAGCAAGCTTTTAGCAACCCAGCGCTTAGCCAAAAAGCAAAAGATGTTTTAAAACAAGCAAGAAGCGAATACGCTCTTTTTAAAGAACTTCAAAACTCTAAAATTTACCATGATGTAATGGGTGAGCTAAAGAGTAGTGGCGATATAACAAACTCACTCTTAAAAGCTCTTAATGCAGAAAATGGCTTAGATTTAAAAGCTCTTACAGCTAGATTAAGCAGTAGTGAACAAGAAGCGCTAGAAACCAATCTAATCCGTGGTGTAATAGAAAAATTTACCAAAGATGGAATAACTGACTTTTCTAAAGTGAGTGATACTTTAAAAAATGCTCCGTTTGAGAGTAAAAGAGCGGTGGAGATAATGGGGGAGCTAAACAAAAAAGCTCCTATACTAAATAACACGTCATCGCTGCTTGAAAAGCTAACAGCGATTAATCCAAAGGCTAAAGAGCTACAACAAGGCATAGGGCATTCAGTAACTGGAGCACTTATGACAATGAAGAGAAATTTAGCCATTGAAAGGTTAAAATCACTACTCCCAGTATTAGGCAATGACGCATCTTTAAAAAATCATATAAGAAATGCAATTAATAATGCAGGCGATCTAAAAAGCGTCATTAATAATCTTGAAAAGATAGAGATAAAAGATGCACCAGAGAACTCAACTAAACTATTAAAAGCTTTTAAAAACGAGGTAAAGGCATTAAGAGAAGAGGCTCAAACTGGAGAAATAAAAGGGGATAATTTCATCACAAAAGAAAGTCCAGCGCCAAAGAGTGATTTAAATGTAAAAATTAGCGTGGATGACTGGGTGAGGGAACTATCAGAAATAAATAATAACGAGCTTAGTGCAAATTTATTTATTTTACAAAATAAGCACCCTGAACTTTTTAAAAAGCCAAGCGATGTGTATAGGCTGCTAAAAGAGATAAAAAATAACCCAACTCACTTTTTTAAAAACAACCGTCCAGATATAGCTTTAATAGCTAAGGTCTTAGAAGACGGGAGTGTAGGGAAGCTTGGCATAGTAAAAGGAAGTGGGCTTGTAGGACACTTATCAAAAAGCACAAATAAAAATGAGATGGATAGACTAAGAAAAGTTAATGAGAAAGAGCTAAAGGTAGGGACGCCATATCCTACACTCCAACGTGCTGATGTTAATCAGGTTGGACCGACGGCTGGTGCAAAAAGCACATTCTCTAGCTCTGATGAAAGCATTATACCACAAAAAGACAAAAATACTAAGACAATAAACGCAAGCCCACATATAGCAAGTGGCTTACTTGGTGGCACAGCAAATGGTGCTGACGAAAATGGCAACGTAAGCCCTGAAGAGTTTGCAAAAGGTTTTATATATGCATTGTTTGGGTCAAAGTTTAGTGCTTCAGCAGTTAAACGCATAAGCCCAGAGCTTTACAATTCTATTCTTGGACTTGGCAAAAAGATGCCACAAATGGCAAAAGATAATCCAAAATTATTAACTAAAATTTATGGATCAGCAAAGAGCAATAGTATAAATTCTTTTGCAGGAGAAAAGGCATTTAATGCTAGTGCTAATAAACTCTCAAAAGCTAAAGCTATGCTAGAAAAAGGCGAAGATGAAGTTAAAATTTGGCAAAGCACTGGTTGGTATAAAGATAAAGATGGCGCTTGGAAGTTTGAGATAGATGATAGCCCAGCTAAAATCAAAAATCAAAACGCAGATAAATTAGGCGACTTGCTAGAGCATAAAGAGCTATTTAAAGCGTATCCTGAGTTAAAGGATATAAACGTAGTAAAAATAAAAGATGAACTTTACAATAAAAACTTAAAGGATTGGCACAAAGAGAGCTCCCCACTAACTAAAAACATAGATGGAACCCCAAAAATTTTTTATCATGGGACTAAAAAATCAAATATAAGCGAGTTTGACCAAAAGTTTGATAAAAGTAAGTGGGGGTTTTTCTTTACAACTGATAAAGGGTTGAGCGAGGAATATTCAAAGGGGCGATATGGACTAAAAGAACCAAATAGCGGAGTTATGGAGGTATATATAAATGCCAAAAAGCCTTTTGACTTAAGGGAAGAAATTACAAATGATACTGTTAAAAAATATCAAGCATTGCTTGGGAATTTAGCAAAAAGAGATGACATAAAAAATGGTGTTGGGAAAAGTCTTTATGAGTATATAAAAAATACCAACCTAAAACAATATGATACAAAGGCAAGAGCGTTTAAAGATAAATTGCAAAATGCAGGATATGATAGCATCATATTAGACGATAACGTAATAGTTGCATTTAACCCAAACCAAATAAAACATGTGAAAAACAATGGAAATTTTAATAAAGAAAATGATATTTATGCATCAGGCAATAAAGGCTATTACGACCCAGCTAAAAAAGAAATTGGTCTTAGAGAAATAGCAGATAAATCAACCTTAATGCACGAAATCCAACACGCCATACAAGATATTGAAGGGTTTGCAAAAGGAAGCAACACAAATGATAAAAAATATGCCCTCTCTCATGGTGAAGCTGAAGCAAGGAACGTACAAAATAGGCTCAACCTAAATAAAAAAGATAGAGTTTATCCGCATGAGACTTTTGATGTAAATCCAAATGATACATTTGTAAGTAGAGAAGACGGAGTAAATTTTAGTAAAAAACCACCTGAGCTAAAAGAAAAAAGAGGCATTTATAATGTCACATATAATGGCAAGAACTCTACACAAATAAAGCAAGACTTAGACAACATAAATGATGCTATCAAATACGAACGAGGCAATATTGGTAAAGGAGCTAAGCATATAAGTATCAGGCACTTAGACGATGAAAATAAGGCTGGCTTTGTTACGAAAGAGGAATTGCTAAATTTGGGTGAAAATGTGCGTAATTTTATTAAAGAACACAAAGAGCCATTTGTAAATAAGAAAAATGCTCGTATTTATGAGTGGGAAGATGACAAAGGTGTCAGGTTTAAGCTAGTAGTTAGTAACAAAAATGGCGAAGGGAGAGGGTTACCGCTTGGCAAAAGCCAAGACGTGTCCTCAATTACTAATGACCTTCGCCCAGCCACGAAAAAGGGATTAAGCCCAAGTGGCAGCCTTGACAACATTATAACCTTTTATTCTGATAGAAACTTAAAAGAGCCTATGAAGTTTGAAAACCCAAAGCTTAAACTACTTGATGCAATAGACGCAAGTAGCGACAAGGTAGGCTTAGTTAAGAAAGTGTTATTAAACAAAGATATAAGCGACGGAGTAAAAGCCAAAGCAGTAAATAGACTAACTAAAAATAAAATTAGTCAAGGTGCAAAAACTAGCTATATATCTACTAAAAACTCTAAAAATAATTAAAAGCCCTGTTTTTAGGGCTTACTCTCTTTTTTATAATTAAATAAAATTTATTCTTTTTTGCCAAAATTGGGTAGATTTGGCACAGTCATTAATGATAAATTGCCATTAAATTGCATAAAAGGAGCAAAGAAATGGCAATAACTACAACTGGGTTTCAAGCCCCAGCTACAAAACGTGAAGGCTTAAAGCCCTCAGTCTATGAAAACATAATCTTAATAGGTGCTGACGAGACGCCTATACTTAAACTTATTGGCACTTCAAGTGTTAAAGGTATAGAGCACTCTTGGCTAACTGACAGCTTAGCTGCCCCAAAGAAAAACGCACAGCTAGAAATTTCTGACTTTGACGATCAGATCAAATCAAGCGTGCAAAAGACTTCAAATGCAGTGCAAATTTTCACTTCAAACGTTAGCGTTTCAAGAAGTATGCAAGCAGTGGCTACTTACGGCGGTAAAGAGTTAGAGCGTGAGACAGCTAAAAGAGCAAAAGAGCATAAGCTAGATATGGAGTACGCCATCTTTGGTCTTGGTCGTGATGCTGATGTTAAAAAGAGCGTGTTTAAAGCGCCAACTGTAAGAACTGACGCAACAGCTGGCGAAATGGCAGGCTTATTTTACTTCTTGGCTAAAGGCTCAGCAGCATTTGCAAGTGGCAAGCGTGGTAACGTTGTAGCATTTGATAGCTCAGGCGATTGGAAAGGCACTCCAGCAGCACTAACTGAAACCGTGCTATCTCAACTACTTCAAAATATTTGGGATGCAGGTACAACTCCAAAAGATGTATTCATTGGCGCGGAGTTAAAACCAGCTATTAATAAAATAGCTACTAGACAATTCGGCAACGAGAAAAATATCAACTCTAGCGTTGTTAGTCTAGACACTGACTTTGGCAGGGTAAATTTTAGACTTCACCGCTTCTTAAGCCCTAAATACGGCTTGGGTGATTGTATCATTGCAGGAGATTTTGACTACATGAAAAATGGTCTATTAGTGCCAACTGAACTAAAAGACGTGACTACTTCAAAAACAGCTATTCAAAAGAGATACTACACTGAAAGCTGCCTAGAAGTGAGAAACGCAGACGCATTTGCAATAGGCGTTGGCTTAAAGGCTTAGTAATGCTTTGCACTGAAGCCAAAAAACATTTGAGCTTTAAAACGACAGCAGGGGTTAAGCTCCCTGCTGATGATATGCTTGGCTCGTTATTCTTAGAGGCTATGCTTTTTTGCTGCGATAAGTGCGTACCTACTATTTTACTAAGGCATTTTGGGAGTGAAGAAAGGCCTTATAGAAATATTGATAAACAAACTTTCATTTGCGTGCCAGACGTGCCAAATTTTAGTGATCCAAAAGAGCATTTACAAATAGATGAAGCTTTGAGTTATGCAGTGATTAACTATGTAGCTTTTTTAATTAACAAAGACACCTACTATCGCACACTAGCACTTGAAATAATTGCGGACTATAACGCAAACGAAATGAGCGACTATGACAGACTATGAACTAATAAGAGTTTTAGAAAACGCAAGGGATTTAAGCAAGATAGACCTTTTGCGTTTTTTTACAGAACTAGCTGAAAAACTAAAAAAAGCTAAAGAAACTATAAAGGCTAAAAAATGGTAACGATAGAAGAACTAAAACTCGGCAATAGAACACTAGAAGCATTAAAATTCTTGCTCTCTCAAATAACTGAGCTAGAAACAGCAATAAGCCAAATAAATATAAGCGAAATAAAAGACGCGAACACTCTAACAAAAGAGCAAATAGCGACTTTGCAAGATGTTAAAAATGCGGTTGAAACAATAAACTCTGATTTAAGCCTAAAAAAATCAGATTTTGACGAGAAAAAACAAAATTTTGATACCAATATGAATGCTTTTAGAAACGATAAGGCAGACTTTGACGAGAAAAAGGCAGATTTTGATAGTAAGAATAATACTGCGCTAAACAACTTTGCATTTATCGCCAGTAATGTAGAAAAAATAAATAGCGTAAGTGCGCTTTTAGCTGAAGCAAAAAATGTCCTAGAAACTATTAAACCAATAGAGCAAAGAACGCAAGCGGCACTTAATACGATCGCAAACTCACAAGCTAAATTTGATGAGCTAGATGCTCTAAAAGCAAAACTACTTGAGTTAAAAAGATCACTTGAAAATATAAGCACGACTGGGTTGATAAATGATAATAGTGCAAGTACCACAGCAACCTATTCAAGTACAAAAATTAATAACTTGCTTGTAGAAAAATTAGATGCTAGTGAGAAAAACAAATATGTTTCACTAGAAAATGGCAAGATAAAGGCCGAAATCCTTCCTGATATAGATGCTACCACACTTAATGGTAAGAAGGCTGATGTCTTTGAGCTAAAAAGGGATAGCCAAATCAAGTTTGACACCCTAAATCAAAATGTAGAGCGAGTAAAAGGCTCTTTAAATCAAGGGCTAAATAGTCTCTCAAATAGTTTGGGAACTAAGATAAGCTCTAACCTAAAAGGGGTTGCTAATGGAGTAGCTACGCTTAATAACTTAGGCAAAATCCCTATCGAACAACTGCCAAAAATCGACGCATACACCAAAGAGGAAAGTGATGAGAAATTTGCCTTAAAAGACGATTTGCCAGAACTTGCCACCGAAACAAAGGCAGGCATCACAAAGCTTAAAAACAGCGTAACATCCAAAGCAGAGGACGCAACAGTAACCGAAAAAGCACTGGTAGATTTCGTGCAAAGCCATACACCGCCAGCTCTTGGCGTAGCTCAATCTTGGAGTGATGTGACATCCTCAAGAGATACAAACATCACATATACAAATACAAGCGATAAGCCCATAATGGTAATGATTTCAGGAGAGCCACGTATAGAGGGGGATCTATTCATTTTCGTAAATGGTGCAAGGATATACATGCAAGAGCTTGATGTCTCAGCTGAAACATCCATAAGCTTTATAGTGCCACCAAAGGCAACATATAGAGCTGAAGCATATTATGGCAATGGTGGCAGTTCTAGGCGAAGTTTTAGTGATGTTTTTAACCCTAACTACAAACTATGGGCAGAACTCAGATAGAAAGGACAAAAAATGAAATACTACATAGATGAAAATAAAGAAGTTTATGCCTATGAGGGCAACGAAAAACCTTTGCAAGATGGCTTGACGCCCATAGATAAAGCCCAGCTAAATGAGATTTTGCACGCTGAAGCAAACGAGCAAGCCGAGGAGCTAGCAGAGCTTGAGCGTGATATAAAAGAGTGTGAGGACTATATCCGCCACGCTCTAATCATAGGCAACGATAAAGTGCTTGAAAATCTAAGAAGCGAATATAAAGAGCTAATCGCTCAAAGAGAGGAGCTAAAATGAGTTATGTAATCATCTGTGTATTGTCACTAATAGTTGGGATTTTATTGTGTCCTATCGTGATCTTTTTACGTGCTAGAAAATGCGACCAGTGGGATAACTCAAATATGACGAACATTTTAAGAGTGTTTAGCCATTTGGCGACACATCCAGATGACTTCGCCAAAATGCAATACCCAGACGGACAAAAGCCGTTTTGGTATCTGGGCGGTGATGAATTTACTGACATAGTCAAAACTAGACCAAAGGAGAACAAATGAGAGCAAAAATTAAAAGGTGCAAAATTTGTGCGTCAAAACTTGACAAAGAAGGTAACTGCACTTGGGACGGATGCCCTAAAAGCCCTAAATATAAAGAAAAAGATCAAGAAAAACCAAAAGACAACAAGGATGAGGGGTGATTAAATTTAAAGAGCTTTTGCAACTCTTTTGCATTATAGCTATTGAGCTACCGCTCGAGATACTTGGCTATATAGTAGTGCCGATCGCTCTAGCGTTTTGCAACAAGCAAAGCGAGCGCTTACCAAAGTGGGCGCGATACTTTGAGGACGCAAGCGACTACTACGACGGCATAAATTCAGCCATAAACGGCGATAGTGGCTGGAGAAAAGAACACTATCCAAATGGCAAAAATAGGACGTATTTTGCACGTCTTAGGTGGCTATATAGAAACCGCATAGGCTACTTTTCAAGCCGTGTAAATGGCGTAAAAGTGAGCGAGATAGAACCATCAAGCGTAAGAGTGCAAGGCAATATCAAAGTCACGAGCAACGGCGGAGCAATAAGCGACTTTTGCAAAGTAACGCTAAAGCTGAAAGACGGACGCTCACGTTTTGGACTTTATAAAACTATCCGCTATAAGGGCTTTTTAAGTGGCTTTTATTGTCGTATTTACATAGGCTGGAAGCTTATGGACGTGGCAGAGATGAACGAACACAACAAAGATACATTTATGCAGCCAGACGATAAGGCTTTTTTAAAAACGGTGTGGTGTATAAACCCATTTAAAAGGGTACAAAATGAGCGATAAATTTTATATAGGGGCTATCTTATTTTTGAGTTTTGTAGTTGGCGTGCTTTATTGGCTAAATAACAACGCAGCGGGGAAAATCGACGAGCTAACCAGAAAGATAGCACAAAAAGAGTCAAATAACGCAGTAATGAAAGCCGATCTTGATACTTGCAAAGCAAAGATAGAGCTTATAAATGTAAGCCTAAAAGCTCTAAGCGTGCCAAAACAAGACGAGGCTAAGATAAAAGAGCGTGTTGTAACAAGGGTTGAGCGTGTGGCAGTGCCTATCAAAGATGCCGCCTGCGAGGAAAAACTAAACTTTTACGAAAGGCTACTAAATGAAGCTAATAATAAGTAGCCTATTGATGGCGTTTTTTATGGCTGGGTGCAGCTCAAAGCCTGAAGTAATTGTTAAAACACAATATCAAGATGTATATGTACCTATTGCGTGCATAAAAGAGATGCCAACAAAGCCAAAATTTAGCCCTGAAAATTTAGAAAGTGCAAAGGATCTAATGGGCTATTTTTTGACGTGTGAAGAACTTTTAAAAGGGTGTGTAAATGGAACGAATAATAAAGAAAACTAAAGCCTTTTGGCTAAATAAGATGGTTGTAGTAGAAATAATATTATCCGTCCTAATAATGTATGTTTTTACCTATAAATTTTAAAAAAAGGGGTGGATAATGGATGACTTAATGGATAGGCTAGGCTTTTATTTTTGGGTGATAATAGTTGGCTTTGTGGGTGGTGTGTTAAGCATTGCAGGGGGTAACGCCAAGGTAGCAAGCGATAGTAAGGCTATCATAAATTTTTTTGTTGGGACTATTAGCTCGAATTTTATATGCTGGGTAGCCTATGAGACTGCTTTTTATTTCACTGGGAAAGGTAGCTTTAGCCTCGCAGTTGGCGGCTTTTTTGCGTGGAGAGGCACAGCTTGGGTTAGTGCAGTGATCGACAAAGCAATAGACAAAAAGATAGACAACTTCAGCAACAACAACTATGACTATACACCAAGACCCCCTCGTGACTACGATATAGGAGATGAAAAATGAACTATACACAAGCTTTTAACATTTTAATGAACTTAGAATTTAGTCGCCCTGAAAATGCCCTACATAAAAATCCAACAGAAAATGGACTAACTTTTATGGGTATCTATGAAGTGGCAAACCCAAGCTGGAAAGGCTGGGGACAAGTTAGGGCGGCAATCAACGCATACGGTGATCTTAAAAAGGCTAGCGTAGCTCTATACAACGACGATGCACTTGTAAATTTAGTGGCAAGTTTTTACAAGAAAACATACTGGGACGCTCTATGCCTAGATGATGCCAATAGCCAGCTAAAAGCAAATGAGCTTTTTTGTTTTGCAGTCAATGTAGGAGTAAAAAGTGCCGTGCGTGTGCTTCAAAATATGCTAGGGCTTACAATCGACGGCATAATGGGGGCAAATACACTAAAAGCGCTAAATGCTTATGATACGGTGGCATTTGATAGTGATTTTGATAGGGCAGAGATCGCCTATTATCGAAATTTAATAAGAAAAAACCCACGCCTTGGCGTATATGAGCGAGGTTGGGAGAATAGAGCGAGGAGTGTGTAATGGCTGAAAGAAATTTTGGCGACGAGATCGACGAAATCAAAATACAACTACAAACAATTATAAATAAGATCAGTAGCCTTGAAAGTGAAGATAGGGCGCTAAGAAGCTTAGCAGGCGATTTAAACAACGCCATTAACTCGCTTAGTTCAAGAGTTGGTGCAATAGAAACAAATGGGCTAAAAACGGCCATAGGTGACATAAAAACAGACCTAAATTTACAGAGAATGAAAGTAACTAGACTGGAGAGAAAAGACAATGGACTTTAAAAACGCATATTTAGAAAGAACGAGAGAACTGTTAAAATTAAGCATTGGTGCTGATACACCATACCAAGAAACCCTAAAATATCTTGATGATTGTTTTGAGAAATACGAGATACCAAACCAGCACAGAATAAACGTGCTTTCTCAAATGCTCCCCCTTATTACAACACAATTTACTATCACAGCGATGCAAACTGGGCTGGAGCTAACACAGCAGGATTTGAGCTTTGAACTATCACTTAAAAACCTTGAAAAGCAAGCAGCTGCAATGGATGCAAACATTGAGGGCATAAAAGAGCAAACAAGAAACACCAAACTAAAAAATGATGAGCTAGAGGTTCAAGCAGCTGGCAAACTAGAAAACCTAAAAGAGCAAAATAACCTTTTAAGAGCGCAGATAACAAAACTTGCAAAAGAGCAAGCGCTAGCAGAGAGCCAACAACGTGCAGTAGATAGGCAAGTAATCGACAATAGGATAATCAAATCAATGTCAGTGATTGGAAACTTTATCCCAGAAAACCAAAATGGCGGGTTATTAGTACCGTCTGACATGATAAGATACCTATTTGATTTGATACATGCTTTTATTGCAGGTGATATAACGGTCGATAAAATCAAAAACTTCACAATGACAAAGAAATGATCGGCTTAAGTGATATACTAAATTTAACAAACTCGGACACTGGCGACGACTATGAGTTTATGGCTGGTGGCCAGTTTGATTTTTACCAAGCAGGTAGTCTTGGCTACTCTGCTTTTAACACACCTTCGCCTGATTTAAGGAGCTTTTTTATCGCACAAGCTGGCAACTTAAGCGGCGCAATAGTTGGGTTAAATGAAGACTTTGCCGAATACGTGCTAATGCCGATGGTAATCGCCATAAATCAACCTGACTATGATACGAGTATAAATTTGCTCTTGGACGGCGTAGAAGTAGTATCTAAAATAAAATTCTCTACTCCTAAAAACTCAAACAGAGATAATCGCTTTGGCAGAATAGACGGCAACGGCTTTGCTAGTTTGCAAAGAGGAGACTACACAAGCCTAAAAGAGTTTGTAAGTGAGCTAAGAAACGACAGCTATGCTGAAAATCTAGCCGAGGACGTCGGCAGAATGTATGGTGGCGTAGTAGGTCAAGCTTTGGCTGGTATGCTATATGATGGCATCGTAAATGGACGCTTTAACGCGATGAACGTAGCCGAGGCGATGTATCAAAATATGAAAAGCACGCTAACCTCAGTTGCTATCCAAAACACACTTTCAGCACTTGGCACAACTATATCTCCACTTGGTGTAGCTCCGATAGCTGGGCTGATTAACGCCCTTGTAACTGAAGTCTTTGAAATGGCGGTAGGGCTTGATAATAGTTTTGGTTTTGGTGGCGATCTAAACGCAGTAGTAGGCAACACAGCGTTTTATGATCGCCCTATGAGTTTTGGCGAGTTTATGCAAGATACGTTTAGCGGGTGGTTTGGCATACCTGATACAGTGATAGGACAAACTGACTACAACGGCAACGTAACTGGCGTAAGGGTTGGCAAACAATTATACGGATACAAAATGGAGCAAAACTTTGATGATGCACTACATGGCAGACCTGGTACAAAAACGCTAACTAGCCTTGATCCAGCAAGAGCAGCAATGCAAAATTTCGCACGCAATAAACTAGACAGCATAAGGTCGCAAAGCTCACTAATGACAAATATGCGTATGGATAGCCTAGGCAGACTAAACTATGAGATAAACACTCGCACATCACTACAAAATGCAGGGTTTAACACAACATTATCAGATGTGGCATTTAGTGCGACACAGCAGATAACAAAATCATTGCTTGATAAAGTAGTAGCTTTTGATTTGAATGCTTTTAATATCGCACCAGCTGGAGCGTCAGAAAGTGATCACGCTAACGCTAGCACAACAGCTAGGGAAAACACATATACTGGCTCAAATGAGTGGGCAAAAACTGCCACAAAACTTGCATCAATAATGAGAAATGGCGGCAATGGGCTTGGAGTGTCGGTTGATAAAAACGGAAATTTTAGTTTTTCAAATACTCCAGCAGGCAATATGGTAGAGGCAATGGGTTTGGTTGGCTTTGGTGGGGCTAAAATAGACTATGGGCTTGCTTCAAAAGTAGCGGCTGCCCTTGCTGCCGCAAAAACGGCTATCGAAAAACAAAAAGCAGCAGAAGCTGCCGCTAGCAAAAATAGAGGAAGTGACGGCAATGGCAGAGGTGGTTATAGTGGTTTTGATGGGGGTTGGGGCGGCTTTTCAGATACACATTCTCACTATAATGGAGGTTTTGGTAATTTAAGTGGAGCTGGGCTTAGCGCTGCCGCAGGAAAAGCCTTTAATGGCGGACATAGCTCTTGGGGTGGAAATAAAAAACAAGCAGGTGGGCGTAGTGCTGCTAGCCGAGAAAGGCAAAGAGAAAAACACGGCTCTAGCTCTTCAAGCTCAAATAGTAGAGCTGGGGGTAGAAGTGCAAGAAGTAGAGAAAGACAAGCCAACAAAAACGGACGAAGATAATTTTTTGTAAAATAAAAAGCGTGTTTAAAACCAAAAATGTATAAAAAAATGTATAACTAAAAAATCTAAAGTATTTATTTATAGGGCTATATAAAGGTTTTTTTGGTATCATTCGGGGCCACCATTTATTTTCAATCATTTTCAGTTTCTGTAAGCATTTAAAAACAATTCATATAATAATTTTGCAGCAAAACAACGATACAAGATGTATTATTAGTTTTAGCAAGGAGCTAAATTTGCAGTATTTAACCCACTTTGAGCCAAAATACTCACTAAAAACATATTGCACCTATTTGACATTAGCGTTTTTGCCATTGGCATTAAACGTACCAAACGTTTTTATATTTCTCTTAATAATGTTGTTTTCATATCGTCTGGGTCTTCATTTTGGGATAAAAATGTTAAGAATGTATGAGTTTATTACTTGCGTAGATAAAAAAATAATAGATAGCCTAAAAATCTCTATAAATCAATCACTGGATGTAAATTTATTATTTGTAGTGGCTATGGCTGTAATGAGTTTTTTTCCTGAAATGATAGGTTTAGTGCTAATTACTCAAAGTGCTTTTGGAATTTGTGTAAATTTAACTTTGATTCTTTTTTCCTATCTTGTGTTTAAACTAAAAAAGACAAAGTACTATTGAAATTTCTTACTAGCGTAAAACAAAAGATGGCTCTTTTAGAGAGATAAATTTACTTCAAATACTCTTTTGCGTCGTACTCTTTGCCAGCATCGTGATCTTTTAAAAGTTTAGCCACGACTGGGCTTAGAAGGATAATGGCGATCAAATTTGGCACGACCATAAGGCCGTTAAACATATCAGCTAAACTCCAGACAAAATCGACCTTTTGCAAGCTGCCCAAAAAGACAAAAACGACAACTAAAATTTTAAAAATTTTAACCGCCTTTGCGCCAAAAAGGTAGCGCACGTTGATCTCGGCGAAGTAGTACCAGCCAATGATCGTCGTAAATGCGAAGAAAAATAGGCAGATCGCCACGAAGCTATAGCCGCCAGTTTTGCCAAATATATGCGATGAAAACGCCTCTTGCACCAAGGTGATGCCAGTAAAGACTGCCTTGCCGTTTTCAAAGCTGATAACGTTTGCGGTTAGCACCACAAAAACGGTTATATTTAGGATGACAAAGGTGTCTATAAAGACGCTCATTATGCCAAGGACAGCTTGATCGACTGGGTGTTTGACGTTTGCAGCAGCGTGTGCGTGCGGAGTAGAGCCCATGCCAGCTTCGTTGCTAAAAAGTCCCCTTGCGATGCCGTATCTCATAGCAGCTGCGATGCTAGCGCCAGTTGCGCCGCCCCAAGCAGCCGAAGGATCAAATGCAGCTCTAAAGATTAGTGAGATCGCCTCTGGGATTTGGTGAAAATTTAAGGCGATGATAACCACGCCAACGATGATGTAAAGTAGCGCCATTAGCGGCACGATCTTTTCAGCGACCCTTGCGATCGCTTTTACGCCACCTATGAAAATTAGCGCGCAAATGAGAGCCAAAAATGCCCCTGTTAGCCACTGCGGTATGCCAAAAGCGCCGCTAAAGCCGTCTGATATGGAGTTTGCTTGAACCATGTTGCCGATAAAGCCAAGTGCGATGATGATAGCGATAGCGAAAAATCCAGCTAGAAATTTCGCCCATTTGCCCTTTAATCCGCGGCTTATATAAAACGCTGGGCCGCCTATTGTGTGGCCGCTGTCGTCTTTAGTGCGGTAAATTTGAGCGAGGCAAATTTCAGCAAAATTTGTAGCCATGCCTAAAAAGGCTGCGCACCACATCCAAAATATGGCTCCAGGACCGCCCATGATAAGCGCAGTCGTCGCACCTACTAGGTTGCCAGTGCCAACTTGCGCTGCGATCGCCGTTGCGACTGCTTGAAATGAGCTCATACCAGCCTTGCCAGCAGCCTCGCCGTGAAGCGAGAAATTCCCAAAAAGTTCGCCTAAACCCATCTTAAATTTAAAAATTTGAACAAAGCCAAGTCTAATGGTGAAAAATAGTCCAGTGCCGCAAAGTAGGGCGATAAGGAAGTATGGACCCCAAAGAAATGAATTTATACTTTCAACGCAGTTATTTAAAATTTCAGCAAAATTTGTAGGCATTTTTTAACTCTCGTGATTGATTTGTATTTGAGAAGTATATTTGAAAAAATATAAAATTTAAATTAACTACTAAAAAATCATGGCCAAGCTAAATTTTTACAAAAGCGCCCTGCAAAACCATGCTTGAATAGTAGTAAAAGCTGTAAAATAGCCTATCGTCATAGTTTAGTTCATCTTGTTCGATGATATCAAGATACTTTGGCTCTAGCATTTGCTTCATCTTTGCAAGCGGCTTTGCATGCTCCATCTGCTCTACTTTCTCGCAAATTTCAAGCATAAATTTAAAAAAGACTTCAAGCTTACGTGAGATAAATTTAGCTGCCTCGCCTTTTTCGTCTAGCGCACTTTTATAAATTCGCACTAAAAAGACTAGCGCAAATGGCGTTGCGTGCCAAAATGTCTCTTGATATTCACACTCACCAAAGATTTCATCAAGTAGCTCGCCAAGCTCATTTTCATCAAATTTGCTCTTTTTTACAGCCTTTGCAAGTGTGTTTAAAATTTGCACAAAAAGCTCCGCCGTGCCGTAACTACAGCTTAGCCTCTCCCACGGCACATCTTTTATCTTTAAATTTGCGATATATTCTAAATTTTGCTCGTTCATGCGCTTACCTTTTAAAATTTCAAAAAGAGTAAAGCCTAAATTTAGCCCTTTGACCTTATCTTTTCTAGCCACTCATTTAGCGTTTTTTCAAAGCCTATGCCCTTGCTTTTGTAAAAAACGAGCGGTTTTTCTAGGTATTTTTGCTCGACCCAGCCGCCAAAATCATGCGGATAAAGGTAGTCTTTGCTCTCTTTTGTGTGATTTTTTAGATATGGCGGGATCTTTAAAATTTCTTCGCTTTGCACGTATCTTAGGGCGGCATTTATCGCGTTGTAGCTAGAATTTGACTTTGGTGAGCTGGTTAGATAGACGGCGCACTGAGCCAGTATGATCCTAGCCTCTGGGAAGCCTATCTCTTTTACGATGCTTAGCGTGCTGGCGGCTAAATTTAGCGCATTTGGGTTTGCGTTGCCGATGTCTTCGCTGGCAAATATCGCCATGCGTCTTGCGATGAAGTCCGCGCTCTCGCCTGAGTCTATGAGCCTTGCAAGGTAGTAAATGACGGCGTTTTCGTCGCTTCCACGCAGGCTTTTTATAAAAGCACTTGCTAGCTCGTAGTGCGTGTCGTCCTCTTTTGCCCCTTCTTTTAGGGCGTTTTGGCGAAGTGTTTTTAAATTTTCTAAGCTCACATTTTCATCAAGTGTAACGGCAAATTCGAGTAAATTTAGCATAGCTCTTGCGTCACCGCCGCTACTTTTAAAGAGATACTCCTTTGCCTCCTCGTCAATGCTAAATGAAATTTGCTCTCTTATCTTGCCAAGAAGCTCCTCAAAATCGCCACTGCTAAGCGGTCTAAACTCAAAGAGCATCGAGCGGCTTCTTATGCCTGAGCTTAGCGTGAAAAAGGGATTTTCCGTGCTAGCGCCGATGACTAGGGCTTTGTAGTTTTCCATGGGGATGAGTAGCGCTTCTTGCTGGGTTTTGCTAAGCCTGTGGATCTCGTCTATGAAAAAGAGTGGCTTGTTTAGGGCGTTTTCGTAGTTTTTTAAAATTTTGCGAAAGTCATCTATCTTTAAATTTCCGCCGTCAAACTCGTAAAAGTCGTAGTTTGCCCCGCTTGCCACTGCCCTTGCAAAGCTCGTCTTGCCACAGCCTGCTGGACCATAAAATATGGAGTGCGGTATCTTGCTTGTGGCTATAAATTTTAAAAAGGCTGCTTTAACCGCCTTTTGACCGCAAATTTCATCCAAGTTTTTTGGTCTAAACATCAGTGCAAGTGAGCTCAAATTTACTCCTTTGCCGCTTTTGGTAAAATTTTGGCTTTTGCGCTAAGACTCTCTATCTTTAGCTCATAAATTTTCATGATCTTTAGCCCATACTCGGCCGCCACGTCAAAAGTGCTCATTGCGTAGGCGGTGTATTTTTGGCTGAGAATTTTTAAAATTTTATATCTTTTGGCTTCATCTTTCACTTCGTAGGCTCTTGTTTTTGCGATGGCGCTTTTATACTCAGTCGTAAAGACCTTGCCGCCAAGCGCCTTGCCGTCGTCCTTTATCGCCTCTAGCTCGCTATCATTTAGGTGTGGGACTTTGTTAAAGCTCACGCAGACAAACTCCACTTTTCGCCCATTTTGAAGCAGTTTTGCCTTACAGCCAGCGGTAGCTCCGTGGATAAAAATGCTCTCACCAACTCTAACAGGCGAGATCGGCACGCTAAAAATTTCTCCCTCATCATCCACGCATGAGATCACGCCGTATTCGCAGTTATCGATGATCTCAAGCGCCTCTTCACGACTAAGCTCTCTATCTTTTCGCCTCATTTTTCATCCTTTTTTTGCAAAATATTTTAAAATTTAAGTGCTTAAAGGCTAGTATAACGCAAAAATTTCAAGGAAAAATATGAAAAAAATTGCCATTTTTGCCCTTTTTCTGGGCGTAAATTTATTTGGTGCAAGCGAGGTTTGCAAGGAGTATGTCAAACAAAGTAGGCTCTATCTTGACGAGCTTTACGCCAAAGAGAGCAAGAAGCTTGCAGGTGATGAGAAGGCGCTAAGGCTTTTTGAGCTTAAATTTGATGAGTTTAAGCAAAGACAAAGCGGCCAAGAGGCGATGATAATGCAAAATAACGATGAGAAATTTTGCAAAAGCGAGCTAGAAAAGGTAAATAAACTTCTTAGTGAGCTTAAAAAATAGCTCAAATTTGAGCGTTTAGGTCCCACTCTATGGGCGTTTTGCCGTGGTTTGCTAGGTAGATATTTGCCTTTGAAAAGTGTCTGCAACCAAAAAACGCCCCACGAGCTAGCGGACTTGGATGGGCTGCTTCTAAGATGAGGTGCTTGCTGGCATCTATTAGTGGTGCTTTTGCCTTTGCTGGGTTGCCCCAGAGCATAAAAACTACGTTTTGTAAATTTTCACTTATCTTTCTTATGACGGCGTCTGTAAAGCCCTGCCAGCCAAAGCTAGCGTGAGAATTTGCAAGCCCAGCACTTACGCTTAAAGTCGAGTTTAAAAGCAACACGCCTTGCTTTGCCCACTTTGTAAGATCGCCGCTATTTGGCTCTTTTATGCCAAGATCGGCGTAAATTTCTTTATAGATATTCACAAGACTTGGCGGCACTCTCACACCACTAGGCACTGAAAAGCTTAGCCCCATGGCTTGATTTGCGCCGTGATATGGGTCTTGGCCTAGGATGACGACCTTTACGGCGTGAAATGGCGTTAAATTAAATGCGTTAAATATAAGCCCGCTTGGTGGATAGACGACGCCAGCGCTCTTTGCTTTTAAGAAATTCTCTTTGATGCGTGCGAAATTTTCGCTCAAAAACTCATCTTTTAGCACCTCTTTCCAGCTTGGCTCGATCTTTACGTCATCTAAATTTATCTGCATTTTCCTGCCCTTTTTTGGTTTTAGCGGTATAATTTTAACTAAATTTATCCAAAGGAAAGAGCTGTGTCAGAGCAAATTTTTAATAAAATCCATGAGCTTCTTAGTAAAAATGGGGCTAAATTTAGAGTGATAGAGCATGAGAGCGCGAGGACTTCAGAGGAGGTTGCGAAGATAAGGGGCACGAAGATGAGTCAGGGCGCAAAGGCGCTGGTATGCTCTATAAAGGGCGTTGATGAAGCTAAATTTAGAGAAATTTTTAAAGATGAAAATGTGCTAGATGGCTACTTGCTAGATGACGAAAAGCCAGCGATGAAGGCTGGTAAAATTTACTTGCTCGCGGTCTTGCCAGCTGACGAGCAGGCTGATCTTGACGCGCTTACGCAAAAATTTGACGGTAAAAGAGCAAGCCTTGCTAGTCCAGAGGAGGTTACAGCGCTTGCTGATTGCGTTTTTGGCTCGGTTCCGCCATTTAGCTTTCATAAAAATTTGCACCTTGTCGTGGATGAGAGTTTGCTAGAGCGAAACGAGGAGATCGCCTTTAATGCGGGGCTTCTTGATAGATCGCTCATCTTAAACGCAAAAGACTACGCCAGGATAGTAAAGCCGGTATTTGTTAAATTTGCAAAAGAAAAAGTGCTAGGCTAACCACTTCCTAGCACTAAATTTGTCGGGAGAAAAATGAATTTAAGTAATGCAAAGACGAGAAATTGCTAAATTCATTTCAATGGCAAATATTATCAAGGATAATCTTAAAGTATAATAAATTATATTGATAAAAATATGCATATTTTAGGGATATTTATATTTATATATAAAAAAATATATTTTAAAATCCAAAAATTTTGGCTCAAATTTCATTAAATTTAAAAAGAATTTATAAAAATTTGCTTAGCAATTATTAAGTTTAGCTTAAAGCCCATTTCGATAAAATCCTTAATTGTTCTTTTATCGTAAAAAAGACAATTTGATATAAGGAAAAACAATGAGCGATATCATCGCATACAAACTAAATGGCGAAATAGTCGATACTCAAAGTATCGCAGGGCGTGAGAGTAGTGCTGAGCCTATCTATTTTGACAACTCAAAAGAGGCACTACACGTTATCAGACACTCCTGTGCACACCTCATGGCACAAGCTATCAAGTCACTCTATCCAAAGGCGAAATTCTTTGTCGGACCAAACGTAGAAGATGGATTTTATTATGATTTTAGAGTTGATGATGAGGGCACGAAGCTAGGCGAGAGCGATCTAGCAGCGATCGAAGATAAGATGAAAGAGCTTGCTGAGAAGAAATTTGACATAGTTAAAACCTGCTCAACTAAAGCTAATATGAGTGAGAAATTTAAAAACGACGATCTAAAACAAGAGGTTTTAAAAAGAATTCCAGATGGCGAAGTGAGCAGCTATGCACAAGGCGATTTTGAAGACCTTTGCCGCGGACCACATGTGCCAAATACTAAATTTTTAAAATTCTTCAAGCTTACACGCGTGGCTGGGGCATATCTTGGCGGTGATGAGAGCCGTGAGATGCTAACTAGAATTTACGGCACAGCTTACGCAGACAAAGAGAGTCTAAAAGAGCACATCCGCATCATCGAAGAGGCTAAAAAGCGCGATCATAGAAAGCTTGGCGTCGAGATGAAGCTATTTACATTTGATGAAGAAGTGGGTGGCGGTTTGCCTATCTGGCTACCAAATGGCGGACGCTTAAGATCAAAACTAGAGCAACTTCTATACAAAGCCCACCGCGACCGTGGCTATGAGCCAGTGCGAGGTCCTGAGCTTTTAAAGGCTGACGTGTGGAGAAGAAGCGGCCACTACGCAAATTACAAAGAAAATATGTACTTTACAACGATCGATGAGACAGAGTATGGCATCAAGCCGATGAACTGCGTTGGTCACATCAAAGTCTATCAAAGTGACATCCGCTCTTACCGCGACTTACCGCTTAAATTTTTTGAATACGGCGTCGTACACCGCCATGAGAAAAGTGGCGTGCTTCACGGACTTTTCAGAGTCCGCGAATTTGCGCAAGATGACTCACATATCTTTTGTATGCCAAGCCAGATCAAAGAAAATATCTTAGAAATTTTAAAATTTGCTGGCACGATAATGGAAAATTTTGGCTTTCATTATGAGATGGAGATATCAACCAAGCCAGCCAAAGCGATCGGTGGCGATGAAATTTGGGATACAGCTACAAAAGCATTAAAAGAAGCTCTTGATGAAAATGGCTTTAAATACGGCATCGACGAGGGTGGCGGCGCATTCTACGGTCCAAAGATCGACATCAAAATCACCGACGCGCTAAAACGAAAGTGGCAGTGTGGCACGATCCAAGTTGATTTTAACTTGCCAGAGCGCTTTGATCTAGGCTACATCGACGCAAATAACGAAAGACAGCGTCCTGTAATGCTTCACAGAGCCTTGCTTGGCAGTTTTGAGAGATTTATAGGAATTTTACTTGAGCACACTGCTGGTGAGCTACCATTTTTCATAGCTCCTACGCAAGTCGTCATCGTGCCTATTAGCGACGCGCATTTAGACTACGCAAAAGAAATTTCACGCGAGCTAAGAAAGATCAACGTCGATAGCGAGATCGCAAGTAAAAATGAGAGTTTAAATAAGAGAATAAGAACGGCAGAAAAACAAAGGGTGCCTATGATAGTCGTGCTAGGAGACAACGAAGTAGCAAACAAGAGCGTTGCGTTGCGCGACAGACAGGCTAGGACGCAGAGCGATATGAGCTTGGCGGAATTTATAAATTTAACGAAGGAGAAACTTAGTGAGGTACATTTTTGAGTAAGGAAAATGAAGTATTGCTCAATGAGGACATAAGGGCGAGAGAGGTAAGATGTGTAGGGGATGATGGCACGGCATACGGTGTCATCTCAAGAGATGAGGCTTTAGAGATCTCAAATAAGCTTGGGCTTGATCTAGTGCTTATAGCGCCAGACGCGAAGCCGCCAGTTTGCAAGATAATGGACTACGGTAAATTCCGCTATCAGCAAGAGAAAAAGCAAAAAGAGGCCAAGAAAAAGCAAAAAACCATCGAGATAAAAGAGATAAAACTCTCTGTCAAGATCGCCCAAAACGATATAAACTACAAGGTTAAACACGCAAGCGAGTTTTTGCAAGATGGCAAACACGTTAAATTTCGTGTATTTTTAAAGGGTCGCGAGATGAGCACCCCAGAGGCTGGCGTAGCCATGCTTGAGAAGGTATGGGAGATGATCAAAGATGAAGCTGACCGCGACAAAGAGCCTATAATAGAAGGTCGTTATGTAAATATGCTTGTAACTCCAAAAAAGGGTTAAATTCTCACAAAGAGCAGGCTAGGGCTTGCTCTTTTTCATTAAATTTTTAATACAAAAACTCACAAATAACTATTTCTCAAAAAATCTATCATTTTTATATTTGCTAAATTTACGCAAGGGCGTTTGCGGTTTATGTGGCTTGCGAGTTTGTAAATTTTTAGTGTTTGCGTGGGTGTTTGAAATCAAATTTTGTCTAATCGCAGGCTAAATTTGGCAAGAAACTTGATTATTTGTAGCTTAAATTTAGCAAAATTTAAATTTTCTTATCCAAATTTGATTATCTTGCTGTCACTCACAAAAGTGCTTTGCATAAAAACTTCTTGTGGGTTTTAAATTTCGTTTTTTATATGCTTGCATGAGTATTTGAGGCTAAATTTGGCAAGAGAAATATTGTTTTAATAATACTTTTTATGTTGTGACTAAATTTGATGAGAAATTTGCTTATTTATGGGTTAAATGCAGTAAATTTCAATTTTCGCTTACCAAAATTTATCCCACCTTTTTTACTGCCTCTTACGTGAGTGCTTTGCTGAAATTTGACAAGGTAAAGCTACCTTGTTGGAGTGAATTTGATAACCATATTGTGAGTTTATAAATTTATGGTGCGTGTGCGAGTATTTTAGACTAAATTTTGTAAGAAATTCGCTTGTTTATAGTTTAAATTTATAAAAGAGATTTTAGTACGGAGCGAGCCTAAATTTCATAAGCCGTTTCTTGCAAAAAGTGCTTTTTATCTGCTTGAGAAATCTTAAGTTTTGCTCGCTTTCTGGTAGGATTTCATCATTTAGCTTTACTATGTCGAAGTTGCAAGCGCTATGAAAATTTCTCGTTTGCGACACACCTGCTGCAAAGCCCTTCATTCTCAAGTAGCCATGCATAGAACGCACTACTTGTGCAATCAAGCAAAAAACATCAACGGCAAAAAATTTCAATTTTACTGCTCAAACCTCGCCACTCCACCATTTGCCGTCATGTCGGCTCTTTTAGCAAAATTTCTATAAAAAGCTCTAAAAAAGTGGTATGCTCGCTGCCCTAGTGAAATTTAACCAAGCTTCAGGTCCACATCCGCCACGCCAGCAAAATTTTGTCAAAACGAATACCGCATAAAATACTTCAAACTAGCGTAAATTTGATAGCTTACTAGTAAAATTTGCCGTGCGAAAACCAAACTCTCTTTTAGCTAAAACAAGCCAGCCTCATATTGATTTACGTCCAAATTTAGCTTGGACGTAAATTTACAGAGCCAAATTGGCCTACACATATCCTTGATCTATCATCGCATCAGCCACTTTTCTAAAGCCAGCGATATTTGAGCCAAGCACCAAGTTGCCCTCATCGCCAAACTCTTTACTTGTTTCGTAGCTTAGTTCAAAGATGTGATTCATGATGCCATGAAGTCTGCGATCGACCTCCTCGAAGCTCCATGAGGTCATGCCGGCATTTTGCATCATCTCAAGTCCGCTCGTGCCCACGCCACCAGCGTTTGCTGCTTTTGCTGGAGCAAAGTGAAAGTCTTTTTGCGCAAGCATGAAATTTATCGCATCAAGCGTGCTTGGCATGTTCGCGCCCTCAGCCACGAAGCGGCAGCCATTTGCGTAAAGCACTTTTATGTCAGCTAGGTGAAGCTCGTTTTGTGTCGCACATGGGAAGGCCCCGTCGCATGGTACGTCCCAGACGCCGTTTCTGCCCTCTTTATACTCGCTCACGCTTACATATTTTGCGTTTGGTCTAAATTTGGTGTATTCACTAAGGCGAGCGCGTTTTACTTCTTTTAGCTCTTTAAGCACCGCTAGATCGATGCCCTCAGCGTCATAGACATATCCGTTTGAGTCAGAGACGGTGATAGGCAGTGCGCCTGCTTGATAGAGCTTTTCGACCGTGTAGATGGCGACGTTTCCGCTACCGCTGACGCTGCATTTTTTGCCCTCCAAGTCAAGTCCAGCTTTTTTTAGCATGTTTTGAGTGAAATATACTAGTCCGTATCCAGTAGCCTCTGTGCGCGCTAGACTGCCGCCCCAGTTTAGCCCCTTGCCAGTTAGGATGCCATCAAATCTGCCAGTTAGCTTTTTATACTGACCAAACATATAGCCGATCTCTCTAGCGCCCACGCCGATGTCACCTGCTGGCACATCCACGGTGTTGCCGATATGGCGGTAAAGCTCACTCATAAATGCTTGGCAAAAGCGCATTATCTCGCCCTCGCTCTTGCCCTTTGGATCAAAGGTGCTACCGCCTTTTGCGCCGCCGATATTTACGCCAGTGAGCGAGTTTTTGAAAATTTGCTCAAATCCAAGAAATTTTAGCACGCCAAGATCGACGCTTGGGTGGAGCCTTAGACCGCCCTTGTATGGGCCAACGGCCGAGTTAAACTGCACGCGGTAGCCGTTATTTACCTTTGGTCTGCCATCATCGCCTGTGTATGTCACGCGAAAGATCACCGTGCGCTCAGGGATGACGATGCGCTCTAGGATCGCGTGTTTTTGGTACTTGCTCTCTCTTTTGATAAGCGGCTCTAGGCTGTTTAAAACCTCAGTCGCAGCTTGGACAAAGACGCCTTGACCTGGGTTGGTCTTCTTTATCCACTCCATCGTTTGTTCGATGTACTCGCTCATTTTTGCTCCTTTTTCCTTTTTTTGTAGTTAAATATTAACTCGGCTAGAAAAAATTTTTATTTAAAGATATTTTAATATTTTTATTTTGGGCAATGAGTGTTACATATCGAAACTAAATTTATAAAAAGTGGTTTTTGCATCATTTGTTGGGATAAATTTATAAAAGAGAATTTAGGCTGAGTGGAGCCTAAATTTACTAAATTTGCGCCATCTCTTGCCAAAAATCAAGTGCCGCGTCGTCTGCTTGGACAAATTTTAGAATTTGCTCGGTTGGTGGCAAAGGCTCATCATTTAGCCTTGCTATGCCTATGCTAGCCAGTGCTATAAAAAATTTTTCAAAGTCGCTCGCAACGCGCCTGCTGCAAAGCTCCTCATCTCCAAGTAGCCACGCATAGACCGCACCACTCGTGCAATCAAGCAAAAATATCCAAGGATCACCCACGGCAAAAACTATCAAATTTGCTGGGCGAGCTTCACCCTGCCACCATTTTCCACCAAACTCATCTACGCTGTTTAGGCGCACTAGCTCGCTCGCGTAGTCGCCTCTACTGCCAAAACTGACATTGCAAATTTCAAAATTGCCAAGGTCAAATTTGCTTAAAAGCTTTGTAAATTTAGCTGGAAAATTTACGCCAAGGCTCTTTTGCGCTTGCATAAACGCCGAAGCATCCTTTTGCGGCAAAAGCCTCATGCCGCTCATACCCTCTTGCTCTAGCGGCAAGAAAATTTGATCTAGCTTCCTAGCGATCTCATCTAATTTTAAAAACATATCGGTCCTTAAATTTGATAAATTTTGGCAAATTTTATCAAATTTAGCCTAGTGTGCTTTGAAATTTGGGTTATAATCGCCATAAATTTAAGGAGCTAGCGTGGTTAGATCATATCCTCTTGATATGCCTGGCGTGGAGTTTCGCGGGCACGGTGTAACTGGCATTTATGAGATGGGTGAGCGCATTGCATTTGTGCATTTTGCTTTTGGGGTGCCTAGCGAGCTAGAGATAGCTCAAAAGCTAACGCCAAACTACGTGCTACTAGATACATTTTCACGCGACTTTAGCGAGCATAAAAGATCAACGCTTACCTATAAACAAAGCGAAATTTTCATAGCCAGCGACGCACTTTGCTACCAAGAAAATGGCTACTTCGTGCTAAATACTAGATACTACAAGGGCTACATAAACTCCCCAGCAAAGCTTATAAAGATAGATAACGGGCTGATGAGCGAGCTCGGCGTTGCTAATGAGCCTGTAAAAGAGATATATAACGACGCTAAAACGTATGAATTTGATAGCTTTTGCGTGCGAATGAGTTCGCCATTTATGATGGAGTGCAAAGAAATTTTGGACAGCGCAGAGTTCAAAAGCGAAGCAAAAGATGAAAATTTAAACGCGAGTGTGCCACGTAAAGAGCAGGGCGCAAGGATAGGCAAGACCATCTGGCGGCTAAAGATTGGCGCATATCTCTACACGCCAGTTTGCCTGAATGATGGGGTGCTTTACTTTGGCACCGCTGGCAAGGGCGGAGATCTATATGCCGTGGATGCAAAAAGTGGCGAAGTGGTGTTTAAGTTTAAAACCAGCGGCACGGAGCATTTTGTTTGGGTCAAGGATCAAATTTTACTCGCAAACCGCAAAAATAAGCCAGTTTTGATAAGCGCTAAAGATGGCTTGCTATTAAAAGAGATAGAGTTTGAGAAATTTAGCCTTAGCGCAGATCAGATCATGCTAGTAAGCGGTGGCAGGCTCTACGCTGTGGCAAATGACGGAGCTAAAATTTACGCAGTTTGCGCGGAAATTTAGCCTTGGCGAAATTTATCGCCAAAGCCGCAATGAGATAAATTTTATCTCTTCTTCTTATATCTTTTTATCGCCTCTACGATGACCTCTTCTAGGTCGTCATTTGGCTCTTTGTTCATATCATCGTAGGTGTTTTCAAGGATAGTTTTTAAGTTTTTCTCGACGTAGCTAGTATCGAAAAATCCTCTTCTAAACTCCTTGCTTTTGCTGATCGTTAGCAAAAATGGGATGATCGTTCGCACGCCCTCGATAGTAAATTCTTCAAGTGCTCTTTCAAGCTTATTTACCGCGAGATCGTAGTCAGTCGCCTTGACGATCAATTTTGCGATAAGTGAGTCGTAAAATGGCGGTATGGTGTAGTCTTTATAGACGTGGCTATCGACGCGTACAGATGGGCCAAGAGCTGGGTAGTAGCCCTCGATCGTGCCTGGCGCTGGGATGAAATTCTCCCAGACATTCTCAGCCGTGATCCTAGCCTCTATCGCGTAGCCGCGCGGCTTGATGTCGCTTTGCTCGATCTCTAATATCTCGCCCGCAGCGATCCTTATCTGCCTAACGACAAGATCATGTCCTGTGATCTCTTCGGTGATGCCGTGCTCCACTTGGATACGAGTATTCATCTCCATGAAGTAAAAGTTGTTGTAGTCATCTAGCAAAAACTCGATCGTTCCTACGTTTGAGTAGCCCACAGCCTTTGCAGCAGCGACCGCAGTCACGCCCATGATCTTTCTTAAATTTTCACTAATCGAAGGGCAAGGTGCAATCTCGATGATCTTTTGGTGGCGCCTTTGGATAGAGCAGTCACGCTCGCAAAGGTGGATGATGTTGCCGTAGTTATCGCCTAAAATTTGAAACTCGATGTGGCGAGGATTGACGACAAGCTTCTCCATAAAAACTTCGTCGTTGTTAAAGTATGCTTTTGCCTCTCTGGTGCACGACTCAAAGGCATCTTGCATATCTTCTTCTTGCCAAACCTCTCTAATGCCACGGCCACCACCACCACCACTTGCTTTTAAGATGACTGGGTAGCCGATGCGTCTAGCGTGCTCTTTTATGGCATCCATGCTCTCATCATTTAGCTTTTCGGTACCTGGCACTATCGGTATGCCGTTTTTCTTCATTAGATATCTAGCGATGTTTTTATCGCCCATTTTTTTGATGACTTCAGCCTTTGGACCGATGAAGATGAGCCCAGCGTCCTCAACTGCCTTTGCAAATTCGTAGTTTTCGCTTAAAAAGCCGTATCCTGGGTGTATCGCGTCAGCCCCACACTCTTTAGCAAGCTTTACGATAGCTTTGGCGTCAAGATAGCCTTTGATCGGATCTTCGCCCACTTGATAGGCCTCATCAGCGATCCTTACATGCAAGCACTCGCTGTCTGGCGCTGTGTAAATTCCTACGCTTTGGATGTGTAAATCCCTACAAGCTCTGACTATCCTAACTGCGATCTCACCACGATTTGCGATAAGAATTTTATGTATCATAGGCTATCCTTTTTGAGTTTTTCTTATCATATAACTATTCGTTTTATTTTTAGATAAATTTGTTAAGTCTGGTTTTAAAATTTGAGTGCAAAGGCTAAATTTACACTCAAATTTCTTTATTTGCTGATGATTTGTGGGAAAGGTGTGGCTAGGGCCTTTTTGCTAAAGTCTTGCGACTCGATCGTAAAATTTGTAGCAAATCTTTGAATGCCCTCTTTTTTATAAGCACGCCTTTGGATGGTAAAAAGGACTAAATTTCCGCCCTGTTTGGTGTAGCGATATATCGAGTGCTCGGCTGTTGGAGTGCCATTTAAATTTGAAAATATCGTGATATCAAGATAAATTTCATTTGCTAGCGAGCCCTTTTTATAAGCTACTTTTAGCCCTTTTGCCTTTAGCTCTTTTAGATCATTTATCTTTTGCTCGACTGCTTGCTCTGGCGTAGCGTCAAATTTAAGGGTATTTAGCGAGAGCATGTAGCTAAAACTATCTAGTTTCTCACCAGGGAGCAAGTACTCCTGCGTGAATAAATTTGGCACAGGCTTGGCTGAGCCTGCTAGCGAGTAGAGTCTGTTGTCAAATTTTATCTGCATCGGCTCAAAATACTGAGTAGCCGCGAGCAAGAGCGCTGGCAAAGCGATAAATGCTAAAAATTTCTTCATCAAATTCCTTTAAAATGGATTTACTATCATGACCCAGATGATGATGAGCATCGCGATAGTTGGCACTTCGTTGTAAGCTCTAAAGAAGATGCCACTTTTGTTACAGCGTTTCTCTTTGAGCTGCTTCATGTAGCGTCCAAGGTCTAGGTGATAGATGGCCATTAAGATGACAACTAAAATTTTGACGTGGATGTGACCAGTTTTTATAAGATCAGGCATCGCGATAAGTATCAATATACCAGTGACAAATGAGCCGATTAGTGCGACCCAGCCGATATAGTGATACATCTTATACTCCATCACTTCGACCACTTTTACAAAGTCTGGTTTGTCCATGTTTTCTACGTGATAAACGTAGAGCCTTGGCTGATAAAACAGCACTGCCATCCACGAGATGAAAAACAAATAGTGGAGGTATTTTAAGTAAAGATAATATTCTGCCATAACGTCTCCTTATCTAAAAAGTATCTCTTTTCTAGCTTCAAATTCAGCCTTGCTGATCGCACCACTCTCAAAAAGCTCGTAAAGCCTTTTTAAGTCCTCTTCTTTATCTTTTAGTTTTACTCTCTCTTTTAGCTCGGCCTTTTGTAAATTTTTCTCGACATAAGCGCCAACCAAAAATGCATCGATGATCCACCAAATGCCCCAAATAGCTAAGAATGGTATGCCTATAATGAAATAAAACGTAGAGTAGCCAACGAAAAATAGTCCCATCATTAAAAAGCCAGTGATAAATTTACCAAGGTAAATTCTATGCGCCCCAAGCCAGCCAGTAAGTAGCCAAAGTGCGTATGCGACGTAGATATTATTTCCCACTCTCTCTCCTTTTTTTAAAACTTTGCCAAAGTATCATCACCACGCAAAGATCGATCATCACATCAGCGAAGTTAAAGACCGCAAAGTTAAACCACTTATGCCAAAAGACATAATCCACGACGCCGCCATGGATAAATCTATCTGTGATGTTTGAGCTGCCAGCTCCTAGCAAAGCTCCAAGCCAAATGGCATGTGAGCAAAGCAGCTTTTTTTCAACGACCAGATAGACAAAAACGCCTAAAATGAGGGCGATCTGGATAAATTTTAGCCACTCATCTAAAAAGGCAAACATCGAAAATGCAACGCCCTTATTATATGTAAGAACTAGCGAGAAAAACTCGCCCTCCCACGAAAAACCATCTATAAATATCATTTTTATCGCTTGATCAACGATAAAAATGATAAAAAACGCTATGAAAAATTTAACCAAATTTTTACGCATTTAGGGCTTTTACAAAAAATTTCTCAACTTCATCCATGCGTTTTTCAACTAAAGTTTGATTTTTGCCCTCAAGCAAAAGTCTGATCAAATTTTCAGTGCCAGAGTATCTAAAGAGCGATCTTATGCCCTCTTTTGCAAGGCTAGCCTCAAGCTCTTTTAGCCCTTCTATCTTATCAAGCGGCTTTTTCTCTGTGATCTTTAAATTTAGCAAAATTTGCGGATACGGCTTTAGCTCGCCAAAAATTTCACTAGCTTTTTTGCCTTTTTTAAGCATCATCGCAACAACTTGCATCGAAGTAACAAGGCCGTCGCCAGTCTTAGCGTAGTCGTTAAATATGACGTGTCCGCTTTGCTCGCCGCCAAAATTTATGCCATTTTCTTTCATCATCTCAAGCACGTATTTATCACCTACGTTTGAGCGAAGTAGCTTGATCTTGTGAGCTTTTAGATAGTCATCAAGCGCGGCGTTACTCATCACAGTAGCCACGATGGCACCGCCTTTTAGAGTCTTTTGCTCGTGCAAAAATGCAGCTAGTGAGCCAAGTATCGCATCTCCATGCACTACTTCTCCGTTTTCATCGACAACGACAAGCCTATCAGCATCGCCGTCAAATGCAAAGCCGATGTCAGCACGAAGCCTTTTTACCTCACTTGCTAGATCTTCTGGGTGAAGCGCACCGCAGTTTTGGTTGATGTTGCTACCATTTGGCTCATTGTTTATGACGATGACATCAGCTCCAAGCTCGCTAAATACAGTTGGTGCGACCTTGTAAGCAGCTCCATTTGCCACGTCTAAAACTACTCGTAAATTCTTTAAATTTAACTCTTTTGGGAATGAATTTTTGATCTGCACGATATATCTGCCGATAACATCGTCGATCCTCTTGTTTGCGCCGATCTCTGTCATCGTCTTTTGGGCGTTTGCGATGAGCTCGTCGTCGTAGAAGATTTTCTCTATCTCAGCTTCTATCTTTTCATCAAGCTTATTACCAAAGCTATCAAAAAATTTGATGCCGTTGTCGTAGTATGGGTTGTGTGAGGCGCTTATCATTATGCCAGCGTCACAGCGCATATTTTCTGTTAAAAATGCGATCGCAGGTGTTGGCATAGGGCCTATTTGAAGGACATTGTAGCCAACTGCAGTTAGCCCTGCAACGATGGCAGTTTCTATCATATAGCCACTTTTTCTAGTATCTTTTCCGACCAATATCACATTTGTAGCTGAGGTCTTTCTAAAGTAAATTCCAGCAGCCATTGCAAGACGCATAGATGTCTGAGCTGAAAGCTTTTCGCCAGCCTTACCACGAACTCCGTCTGTTCCAAAAAGTTTCATCAATTTATCCTTTTTATTATAAAATGGTGCTATTTTATCAGAAATTATCAAATTTAAAATCTAAAATTTTATTTGTTTTAAAGCTGACTTAAATTCAGTTACAATTAAATATATTTTTCATATAATCACGGACTAAAATTATCAAAAAAGGTATATTATGGCAAACCATAAATCTGCTGAAAAAAGAGCTAGACAAACTATAAAAAGAACAGAAAGAAACAGATTTTACCGCACTAGACTTAAAAACATCACAAAAGCAGTGCGTGTAGCTGTAGAAGCTAAAGATCTAAATGCTGCAAATGAAGCTTTAAAAGTTGCTAACAAAAGCATCCACAGCTTCGTAAGTAGAGGCTTTTTGAAGAAACAAACTGCTGCTCGTCGCGTTAGTCGCCTTGCTCAATTAGTAAATACTCTAAAAGCTGCTTAATCTATTAAATTTTAATGTTTGCTGATAAACTTCATCCATTTTTGGATCGCTATGATGAAATTTCTACGCTTCTGAGCGATCCAAATATAGCAAACGATATCGAAAAGATGACAAAGCTCTCAAAAGAGCAATCATCTATCGAACCAGTCGCAACTGCTGCAAAAAAATATCTACAAATTCTAAACGACATCGAAGAGAATAAAGCCTTACTTGAGGACTCTGAGCTTGGCGAGCTTGCAAAAGATGAGCTTAAAAATTTAGAAATTTCAAGAGAGAAGCTTGAAGAAGAGATTAAAATTTTACTTCTTCCAAAAGATCCAAACGATGACAAAAATATATTTTTAGAAATTCGCGCAGGCACTGGTGGTGACGAGGCTGCATTATTTGTTGGAGATCTTTTTAACGCTTACATCAGATATGCAGAGCTTCGTGGATATAAATTTGAGATCGTTAGCCAAAGCGAGGGCAACACTGGCGGCTTTAAAGAGATCATCGTGCTTATAAAGGGCAAAGGCGCTTACTCGAGATTAAAATTTGAAGGTGGCACGCATAGGGTTCAGCGTGTGCCAGAGACTGAGAGCCAGGGCAGGGTGCATACCTCGGCTGTGACTGTGGCTATCATGCCAGAGGTTGAGGACAGCGAGATCGAGATCAATCCAAATGATATAAGAGTAGATGTTATGAGAAGCTCAGGCCACGGCGGCCAGTCGGTAAATACAACCGATAGTGCCGTTAGGATCACGCACATACCGACAGGGCTTGTTGTCACAAACCAAGATGGCAAGAGCCAGCACAAAAACAAAGAGGCTGCGATGAAGGTGCTAAAAGCTAGACTTTACGAGATGCAAGAGCAAGAGAGGCTTGCTAAAGAGACTAGTGAGCGAAAGAGCCAAGTAGGCACTGGAGACCGCTCAGGTAGGATAAGAACTTATAACTACCCGCAAAACCGCATAAGTGATCACCGCATAAATTTAACTCTTTACCGCCTTGATGCGATCATGGCTGCAGGGCTATTTGACGAGATCATAGAGCCGCTCATCACTCACTATCAAGCAGAAGCGATGCTTGAAGCCGGAATTTAAACACCCTAACTTCTATTATTTCTAAACTCAAATTTATAAATTTCTTTTGTTTAAATTTAAAATTTAGAGTCAAATTTTATAAAAATAAGGTAAAGGTAATATTTAGTAATATTTATTTGAAAAAATTATTTAAATTATTTTTGTAAATTTAGTCTTATAAATAGCGTTATTTTGGCGTTTGAGAAGTTTTAAATTTTAATTTTTGATATTATAAAATTTCATATAACAATTTTAAGTTTTCATTAAAAATATTACTTTACAATGTCAAAACGATTTAAATCATAAAAAGGAAAAACATGTCTCTAAGTACAAGAAATCAACTAAATGTTGAGATATCAGAAGTAAGAACAGGTGCGGTAAATTCGTTAATAGCTGGCAAACTAGCAGGTGGTGAAGTGCTAAAAGCAACTGTTACAGTTGATAGCGAGAAAGCTCTTGATCTTAAAGTTGGCAAAAAAGCTATATTTTTATTCAAGGCTTCAAGCGTTATCGTTTCAAAAGATGACAGCATAAAACTTAGCGCAACAAACCAAATCAAAGGCGTTGTTAGCGAGATAAAAGACGGCGCTGTAAATGCTGAGGTTATCATCGACGCAAATGGCAGCAAAATTTCAGCTATCATCACTAGAGAGTCAGTTCAAAATTTAGCTTTAAAAGTAGGCGACAAAGTAACTGCTATCATTAAAGCAACTCAAATAATAGTTGGTGTTAAATAATTTCTCGGAGCAAATTTGCTCCGATCTCCCTTTAAACTAATATTTTTTATTAAGCTATAAAAGAAAATCCTCCCAAAAATCTAAAAAAATTGATCTATAAAAAATTTAATTCATATTCATTT
>NZ_PPAW01000012.1 GCF_002913225.1 Campylobacter concisus
GATATAAACAAGGATCAGAAATTTCTCTATGCAAGAGAGCTTTTAAATTTCAAAGAAAAAAGAGGCATAGACGTCTTAGAGCTTATGCAAAAGATAGATAAGAAGCAAATTTTAAATAAGATGGCTTAATAAATGAAGATAGCCACCTTTTAAATTTATCTATTTAAACTTTTGTCTCATTTTGAAGCTTTGTGGCATGAGCTAGCACACTATCTACTATCTCGCTTGCGCTTTTGCCATCTTTTGAAGTGAGTAAATTTCTTTTTAGTAGCTCTTCTAAAATAAATTTGATCATCTTCTCATTTTTTAAAAGCCTTGAGAGAGGCACTATATCATCAGTCAAGCTTTGCTCGTTCATTAGCTTTGAGTAAGAGCTTGCCTCCACACTAAGCTTCGTCTCGCCACTATCACTAGCGATAGGGCTAAAACTCTTTAAAAATCCCACAAACACACCAGCATTGCTATAAGTATCATCTGCTTGATATACTGACATATCAGGGTTAAATGTATATTCGTCGCTGGCTCTTGCGTCAAGATATTCTTTGCTAAAATTTAGCTCATAGACCTCGTGGCTTACTCCAAAGCCTCTAAGCTCATCTCTAACGCTTTTTGCATCGTTAATTTGATCAAATGTTTTATATGCATTTGTAACAGATATTAGGCTCACATCTTTTAAAAAATTTGCATTTTTACCAAAGGTTTTTTGGTTAGTATCCATGCTAAAGCCTTTTGGCAAATTTGCTAGATCAGCTTCGCTATATCTATCTTTCTCGTCCCCTACAATGCTTTTAAAAAGGTTATAGTAGTGTCTTGTGGTATCAGCTACGTCTATCTTTTCAAAGACAGCCTTGCTTCTATCTTGCGTAAAGAGATATGCTTTGTTGTTGTATCTAACTATCTCATCAAGCGTGCTTTTGTGGATTTTAAAGTCTTGTGGCAAACCTGCAGCTTTGTTAAAATCAGCTCCCATAAAGCCTGCTTTATCCACTGTGTAGCCATAAGCTTGAAGATCACTGAAATTTAAAGAGATGAGGCCGTTTTGTGAAGAATAGACATAGGTAAATTTAGCAGGCTCTTGGCTTGGCTCACTACTCTTTTCTTTGGTTTTTTGGTTAAAAACATCACTAAAATTTGCAGATCTATTTTGCTTGTGTTGTTGCTTGATATATGAATTTACATTTGTGCTTAAGATGCTAATATCATTCACGGTTTGACCTCCTAGCTTCTTTTATGTTTAAAGCAAAAGGTGTTCCAGTGATTTGATTTGCAAAAGATAGATAAGAAGGAAATTTTCGGCACAACTTTTGCTTACTCTTTGAAGCTAAATTTCAAGGAGTAAGCTATGAAAGTCTCTTATAACTCCATCTTAACAAAACAGCACTACCAAAAACAGACAAAAAACGAAGGCTTTGCAAGCTTCTTACCTAACACTCCAAATATAAATTCTATCAGCCAAACCACTACTCCTAAAAATGACTTTGTTTTATCTAGCAGTATCGACTCTCTTTACCAGGCCAAATTTACTTCACAAGAGGGTTACGGATATAGTGTAGATGCTAAAGGATTTATGGGAGCTGACTTTAACAAAGCTGCAGGTCTGCCACAGGACTTTAAAATCCACAAAAGCACACTTGATGCGATAGTGCTACACAATCAAAAACATCCAAACTTTACAAATTTTTCAATGAATACAAAAAAAGATAATGTGCTATTTGGAGAGGATAGCTTTGCAAATATCGATCTAGCAGACACTATAAAGCAATACTATAAAATTTTTGATCAAATTTCAGCTGGAGTTATTAGCAAGGGTAAAGAATTTTACTCAAATGAAGATCTGGCAAAGATGCCAAAGGGCTACTTTTCAAAAGATAAAAAAATAGAGCATTATGAATACCTAATGGACAGGATGACTAGCGATGAGCTAGATGGACTAACCGATAGAAGCAATGAGAAGATAACTCATATCTTTAGGACAGCCCAAGAGGCAGACGATGCACATAGACTGTGGGATGATCTAAGTGATATAAATGTAGAAGTCAATGGAAATTTCCTTGACTTTTCTCCAGAAGTGATGACAACTGAGCATACTATCCCTTATATGTGGGTTAGTAGTGCTGGATATGACTTTAAACCTGATATGTCTGTATATGATAACGAACAAGGTTATACAAAGGAGCAAATCTTTGTAGCATTTTTAAAAAACGAGCAAGGTCTTGTGCTACAAGGTGGCACAACAAGGATAACTGACGAGGCTCTTAGTGTGTATAAAAGTTCATTAATACTTACAAAACAAGATAGAAGTGAAATAGGCATACCAAAGGCTTATTATGATGAGATACTATCTGGCAAGAAAGATCTAAAAGATATACTAGCTAGGATTTTAAAGCTTAGAAATTTAGAGCTTAAAAAAGATCACACACTTGAGGGGCTAGCAAGTAAGATAATGGATGTTTTAAAAGAATTTGATGAGAGGACGAAGGTAAAAGCCTAAAGTCCGTCAAGTAAAATTTTATAAAGGTGGTTTATCTCATCGTCATTTAGCTCGATCGTGCTTTTTGTATCAAACAAATTTTTGATCTTGCCAGCGTCAAATTCGCTCCTATCAAGGCAGTGTTTGTGTGATGGTAAAAAGCCACGAGTTAAGCAAAGCTCGCTTTCTATCTCCTCGTCGCAGATAAAGCACTCAAGCTCGCTGTGAAGCCTGCCTTCATACTCTAAAATTTTGACGTAGCTTTCGATGATAAGGCGCTTTGGATTTTGCAGCTGCATCTGTTTGGCGCAGCGATCAAGCTCGCTAAAATAAATTTCATCTAGCTGCTCGACCTCTTTTAGATGATCATAAAGTAGGCGCATAAACTGCTGCCAAATGATGAGTTTGTCGCGCTCTAGCAGCCATTTAAAGCCAAGGTGGAGTATGCTTCTAAGCTTTGGTAGAAACTTAGCCTCTTGCTCGAGCTCAAAGTCGATCTTGTAGCCAGTCATGATGTTTGAGTGGCGAGCGCCAAAAAATCTATATGACTTTACGAGCAAATTTGGCGTTAGCACAAAGACTAAAAGGTCCTCGTCTCTGACCTTTTGCACGCGCAGGATGTAGCCTTGCATCTAGGCAAAAAACTCCCTTATGCGTTCTCTCATCACGCGGGCGTCTTTGATGAAATTTACCTCATTTCTAAAGCTCGTAGCGCCATCTATGCCCTTGCTGTATTGGTGGAGGTGCTTTCTAAAGATGCAAAGTCCGTGCTCGCCGTAGTGCTCGATCATAGCGTCGAAGTGAGCTAGGATGATCTCTTGTTTTAGTGCCTTATCCACGCTACTTTTGGTCTTTATCTCGTGAAATATCCAAGGATTGCCTATACTTGCTCTGCCGATCATTAGGGCGTCGCATTTTGTGAGATTTAAAATTTCATCTGCATTTTTCGCGTTTATATCGCCATTTGCAACGACTGGGATTTTCACGCTCGCCTTTACTCTAGCGATCGCTTCATAATCAACCTTTGCGCTGTATCCACCGGCTCTGGTGCGACCATGTACTGCGATGTAGTCTGCGCCAGCTTCTTCGCAGGCTTTTGCGATTTTCTCTTCATTTTTGTCGTTAAAGCCAAGTCTAAATTTAACGCTTAGGCTCTCTTTGTTTGAGACGCTTTTTATGGCTTCGATTATACTTTGAAGTTTGTCAAGATCGTTTAGTAACGCAGATCCCGCGCCTTGTCTAACGACCTTTGGCACAGGGCAGCCGCAGTTTAGATCGAGCCCATAAATTCCATCAAATTTATTGACTATCTGCACGGCTTTTTTTATATTTTCTATATCGCTACCAGCTATTTGGACGACGTAGGGCTCTTCGTTTGGGGATTTTTTAAGCATTTCAAGGGTTTTGTCACTGCTCTCATAGACCAAGGCATTTGCGCTGATCATCTCACTGACAGTGACATCGCAGCCAAATTTCTTGACGACGCTTCGTAATGGCAGGTCAGAAAAACCAGCAAGTGGCGCTAAGAAAAGTGGCTTTTTACTAAAGTCTATCATTTAAAAAATAGCGAGCTAGGCACCATTTTGCCGTTATCTCGCAAAAATAGTAAAACCTTTATCTCTTTAAACTCATCTGGGTCGCTGCCCTCGATAGCTTCTCTTACTTTATCAAGCATCTGAAGCTCAAATAGCGCATATACGTAGGCTTCATCAGCGTCAGCATGGATGCTTTTTAGCTTCTCAAAGATGCCGATAAATGCGTCTGGTTTTAGCTTATTTTTAAGCATTATAGCTGCTTTGTCGTATTGTGCTTTTGTTACTTTTGCGTTGTTTAAAAGATCAAAAATTTCATCGCTGCTTAGGTCGATCTCATCATTTACGAAACGCGTGATAATGGTCATTATATCTTCGCTTGCTAGCTCTGGATCGATTTTTTTGATCTCATTAAATGAAGCTGTTTTTATGAGCTTATCGAAGGCTGCCTTTTTAAGGCTATCGTTTTGCTCTTGATTTTTAAGCACATCAAGATAGTAAGTAGGCATCTGCTCGATCTTGTTTAGCTCGTTTAGGATGTTTAGTTTGCTATCTTTTGCTAGTCTAAATTTTTTTAGATCGACGATCTCTTTGTTTTTTATGCTTTTTATGGTTTGTAAGATGTTGTTTATCTCGCCGTCATCAACGCCAACGTCCTTAAGCTCGCCTACTGGTGAGATAGAGCGAGTGAGCTGTGAGGCGATCTTGTAAGTGTCGGTTTTGAAGTCTTTGTTGCTCTCAAAGCCAAGAAGCGTCTCTTTTGCAAGGTCTTTGTAGAGTTGGCTATCTTTTTTGATCCATTTTTTATATCTATAAAAGGCGTATCCATGATATGCGATGTGAAGTAGGGCAAGGAGTGCCAAAATGGCTACTGGAAGTGCCACCCAGACAGCTACTGGCAAGGTTATGGCTTGACCTAAGAGCTCAAAGGTGAAGTCTGAACTATTAAGAGAATAGGTAAGTCCTGCAACAACTGCTGTGTAGATGATGCAGTAGACGAGAAATTTTCTGGTTTTCATATTTTCTCCTTAGTTTTTTGCTGTTTTTTCTATTATCTCACGACAAGCTATGCAGTATTTTGCATGCGGTTTTACTTTTAGGCGAGGGACGCCGATCTCCTCTTCACACATGTCACAAATTCCATAAGTCTTGTTTGATATCTTCTCAAGCGCCTCGTCGATCTCGTGAAGCTCGGCTCTTTGCTGGGTTGATATAGACTGCTCTATAAGCTGGTCGGTATTTACTGAAGCGATGTCAAATTCATCGCTTACTCCACTATCTCTTAGGCCGCTTACTTCAACTGATGAGTCATAAATATTTTTTTTGATTTGTAACTTTCTATCTTCAAGTAGTTTTTTGAAAAAATTTAGCTCGTTTTGAGTCATTTTATATTCCTTTATTTGTGATATGGGTGGTTTGCATTGATACAAAGCCCTCTAAAAATTTGCTCAAAAAGTACGAGTTTGGCGACTTTGTGCGCCATAGTCATCTTGCTTAAGCTTACGACTTTTTGTGCCTTGTTTTTTAAATTTTGGCTAAGCCCATAAGCTCCACCTATGAAAAAATTGATCTGTGAATTTGAGTTTAAAATTTGAGCAAATTCTTGGCTGTCAAGCTGTGAGCCATTTTCATCAAGCATCACGCAAAAGCCTTTTAAATTTGGCTCGTAAATTTCATCGTAAGCTCTTAGCGCATCGCTTCTGCCACTGCTTTGAGCCTTTGCTATCTTTTCATTAAATATTATTTTGTCGTTTATCTTGGCAAATTTTGCACTCATTTTTATATATTCTTGTATCTCGTTTTCAAAGTTGTCACGCGATGATTTTTGAATGCTAAAAACCGAAATTTCCAAACTTACCCTTTGGTTTTTAGCTTTAGTTCAAAGCCAGCTTCGCTAGGAGTAGTTACTTCGCTTTTAGAGATCATAGCTTTGTTGTTTGTAAGAAATTTAACCATATCGCTTATATATTTTTTGTGCTCGCTTCTTGGTACGATGTCATCTATAAGACCATGTTCAAGCAAAAACTCAGCCCTTTGAAAGCCCTCTGGAAGATCAGCGCCTATGGTTTGTTTGATGACCCTTTGCCCTGCAAAGCCTATTAGCGCGCCAGGTTCAGCGATTATTAGATCTCCAAGCCATGCAAACGATGCACTAACGCCGCCCATCGTAGGATCTGTAAGTATAGAAATATATGGCAGTCTTGCTTCATCAAGAAGTTTTAGGGCTGCTGAAGTCTTTGACATCTGCATCAAAGAAAATGTGCTCTCTTGCATTCTAGCGCCACCAGATGCGCTTACGATGATCAAGGCTTGGCGTTTTTCGATCGCGCGTTTTATCGCTCTTACAATCTTTTCGCCCTCGACTGAAGCTAGTGAGCCGCCCATAAAGCCAAAGTCAAAAACAACTAGCTGAATTTCTTGTCCGTTGCATTTGCCTTCGCCGCATATCACTGAGCTTGTGTGTCCTGTTTTTTCTTTATTTTCTGTAATTCTTTTTTTGTATGATTTTTTATCGACAAAATTTAAAGGATCTACTGGTTTTAAATTTGCGTCAAATTCTACAAAGCTACCTTCATCGCAGATTAAATTTATGCGATCATCAGCTTTTAATCTCATGTGGTAGCCACATTTTGGGCATACATTAAAACAAGCTTCAACTTCTTTGTAATACATCAGTGAGTGGCAGTTGTCGCATTTTACCCAGTGTGTAGGTGCTTCTTCTGGACGAGGTTGAGCTTTTCTTATCTTTGAAAAAATGTCTGAGAAATTCATCTTTTTACCCACTTATATTAAAAATTGTGGGATTATATCTAATGTTAGCCTTGCTTTTTCTTATATGACTTAAAGTTTGTTTGTTTGCGGGGGATTTAAGGGGCAAACTAGCCCCTTAAAAGTATTTTATTAGAAGCGTCTTCCGATAGTAAATTCAAATGTATTTGTATCATCGCCCTCTTTAGGTTTAAGAGCTTTTGCGAAGATTAGTTGAAGTGGTCCGATCGGTGTTATCCACTCGATACCTGTGCCAACTGATGATCTTTTTATCTCATTTAGGCTATTTTCGCCGATCATGCCATAGTCATAAAATACAACGCCACGCATTTTGACACGCTCTATTATAGGGAAGCTCATCTCAACTGAGTTGTTAAATGATGTTTCGCCGCCGTATTCATAGTAGTCACCTTTGTATTTTACTTTTGGAGATACGGTTCTGCTCTCATAACCACGTAAGCTTCTTATGCCACCAAGGTAAAGTCTTTCGTTGATCGGAGTATAGCCTCTCTCCCAAATTTTGCCAAAGCTTGCTTTATATCTTAGGATAAGATCGTAGTCTATGTACTCTCTAAGACCTAGATAGTAGTTGAAATTTGTGCGGTTTTTAACAAAATCCATATCACCACCAAGTCCTGCTATCTCAAATGATGTGCTAGCTATGATACCGCGTCTTGGCAAGTAGTAGTCATCAGTGCTGTTATATGTCAAAGCCGGAGTTATAGCGCTTTTTATAGCCTTGCCTTCTCTATAAATTTCTTTGCCTGTGTCTTTATTTATATTTCTTAGTTCGTCATCTTTTAGAGTAACTTTACTTTGCTCGATATTATAAGTAAGTGATGCGCTTAAATTTCTGGTTAATTTTCTACCTAGTGTTGTGCTAAAGCCATAGCTTCTCTCTTTATATGTTCTCCAGTCATAGTCATTTGCATAGAGTGTTCCGCCAAGGCTATACTCTGAGTCAAAAATTCTTGGATTTGTAAGACTTATCTGACCTGAAAGCTCTCTATCACTCTTATCTACACTTACTTGTCCTTGAAGACCAGAGCCAAAGATGTTTGTGTCAGAAAGTGCAGCGTTAAGTAGCAAGCCATCGCTACTTCCGTATCCGATACCGCCACTTATTGAGCCAGTTGAGGCCTCTTTTACCTTTACTTTTAGATCGACTGTATTTTTATCAACCGGGTCCTCTTCTATCTCGACATCGTCAAAGTAACTTGTTCTTTTTAATGCATCTTTTGAGTCTTGAAGGTCGGTTCTACTATATAAATTTCCCTCAGTTAGATATAGCTCACGTCTTACGACACGATCGACTGTTCTATCGTTTCCTGAAATTTGAACATTTCTTATATATACTTTTTCGCCAGGATCTACTTCGTAGTCGATATCAACTGTTTTATTTTCATCAAATTTATCAGTCTTTGGATAGACCTTAACAAATGCATATCCCTTGTCAGCGACCATATCGTCAAGCTTTTTCATATCTTGGCGAAGTCTTGCTGAGTTCATCGTATCGCCAGCTTCAAGTCTAAAATCATCTATGATCTTTTTAGTATCAAGTCCTAGCTCTTCAGGCGCTGTGATGCTTACATTTGAAACCTTATAAGGCTCGCCCTCGTGGATGTAGTAGGTAAGATCAGCTGTGTAGTTATCAAATGACGCATTTAGGTAAGGTGACGAAACTGTCGCGTCTAGGTAGCCTTTTTGAAAGTACTTATCTTGAATCCTTGCTGGGTCGTTTTCAAGCTCAAAAAGTTTAACTTTTCCGTCGTTTCTACCCCAAAGCCAGCCCATAAATTCTCTACTTTTGTTTGCGACTACTGGCTCGATATCGTCATAGTCAAATTCTTTTGCCCCGACTAAATTTACCTTTTTGATTATCATATTTTCGCCGCGGTTTATGTTTAGAGTGATGAAAAGTGAGCTGTCGTTGTCTGCAACTGGCTGTTTTTCTACGTCGACAACTGTGTCAAAATAGCCTTTTGACTCGTAATACTGGCGAATTCTCTCTTTTGTTTTTTCTATAGTTAGCTCATCATACATATTGCCAGGTTTTATGTTGATTAGCGATTCGATCGCAGTTTTGTCGTTTGTCACAACACCCTTTAGATCGACTCTAGCTACGCTTGGCTTCTCTTTTACTTTTACTAAAAGATTGCCATTACCTGTATCTTCTATGTAGATATCATCAAAATAATTTTGCTTGTATAAATTTGTGATAGCCTTATCGCTAAGCTTTGGAGTTAGCTCTTGACCGACTTTTAGTCCCATTATCTGAGTGGCTACATCAGGTGAAAGGTGGATTAGACCTTTGAAATTTATTGACTGAATCGTTTGCGCATTTAGACCGCTTAAAGCTAGTGCTAGTAAAAATAATTTCTTTTTCATTAAATTTAACCTAGAGTTTTAGTATAAGTGCGTATAATATCATATTTTATTTTTAAAAAATTTAAATTTTATAATTTTAAAGGTTTTTTATGAAAATAGGTATCATCGGACTTGGTCTTATGGGCGGCTCGCTTGGTCTTGCATTAAAAGATGAGAAGCTGATCTCATGTGTCAGCGGATATGATAAAGATGAAAATCACAGCAAAAAAGCACTCGAGCTTGGACTGGTACATGAAATTTTAAGCATTGATGAGATGAAAAAGAAGTGTGACATCATCTTTTTGGCTGTTCCAGTTGAGGCTATCGTAAGCATCGTGCAAAATTTAACTGACATTAGTGAAGATACGACGATCATCGACTTTGGCTCGACAAAGCAAAAGATAATAGAAGCCGTGCCAGAAAAAATTCGTAAAAATTTCATCCCAGCTCACCCGATGGCAGGTACTGAGTACTCTGGTCCTGAGGCTGCCTTTAAGTCACTTTACACAGGCGCAACTGTCATAGTTTGTGACTTTGCTGAGAGTGCAGAAAAACATGTAAAAAGAAGCGTTGAGCTATTTTCTTGCCTTGGCATGAAGATCATTTTCATGAGTGCAAAAGAGCATGATCATCACGTGGGTCTCATCTCGCATCTGCCTCATGCTATTGCATTTTCGCTTGCTAGCGGGATCTTAAAAGAAGAGGATAAAAGGCACATCGTTGCACTTGGCGGACCGACATTTAAGGGTATGATACGTGTTGCAAAGAGCTCGCCATTTATGTGGAGCGATATATTTAAGCAAAATAAAGACAATGTCGTTGCCGCGATAAATATGTTTGAAAAAGAGCTAAATTTATGCAAAGATCTTATAAAAGACGAGCGCTGGGATGAGCTTTTTGATTGGATGAGCGAAGCTAGAGCTGTAAGAGAAATTTTGTAATTAACTAAAAATTTATTGATTATATGTAAAATTTCGCAAATAAAATTTAAGGTAATAATATATGTATAGACGTGGAATAGGTGGTTTTGGCATTGTTGTGGTTTTACTTGTTTTGATATTGGCTGGTGGCTTTGGTTATGCTTTGATGTCAAAAGACTTTGAGCGAAATGAGCCAATTATCGGCGTTGCTGATAAGGTTTATTGGAACCTTCGCTCGCCTATGAATATCAAATTTAAAGATGACAGCGGCATAAAATTTGTGCGCATTAGCATAAATGACGGCAAAAATGACCTAAATTTACTAAATCAAATCATACAAAATCCAAGCACTGAGCTTGATGTAAATTTAACCTTCCCAAAGACTGGATTCTTTGCTCAAAAAGATACTTATGAGATGAGCATAGAAGCGGTCGATACTAGCAAATGGGGCTTTTTTACTGGCAATAAAGCAAGCAAAAAAGTTGAGGTTGTGCTCGACACCTCAAAGCCTGATCTTTATGTGCTTTCTCAGTCTTACTCTATCTCAAAAGGCGGTAGTGCAGTTGTCGTCTTTAGAGCGACTGATAATCAGCTAAAAGAGGTTTATGTCCAGACAAATTTTGGTAAGAAATTTAAGGCTGTGCCATTTTACAAAGAGGGCTTTTATGCAGCACTTGTTGCTTGGCCAGTGCAAGTTGAAAACTTTAGCGCTGAGGTCATCGCAAGAGACTTTGCGGGCAATGAGAGCAAATCTCACGTGAGATATTTTTATGAAAATGTAAAATACAAAACTTCAACCATTGCTTTAAATGATAGATTTTTAGACGGAAAGATCGTTGATCTAACAGATCAATACGCCAAAGATCCAAACGCTCTTTCAAGGCTTGAGAAGATGAAATTTGTCAATGAAACACTAAGAAATTCAAACGAAGAGAAGATAACAGCACTTACTTCAAATGTCGATACCGACATCACAAATGGCTTTAATATAATTCCATTTTACCCGCTTAGAAATGGCAAGAAAGTAGCTGATTTTGCCGACCACCGCTTCTATACATATAATAATGAGCAAGTAAGTGAGTCATGGCACATGGGTATTGACTTTGCAAGCGTGGCATCAGCTCCGATAATAGCCAGCAATGCAGGCCGCGTTGTGCTAGCATCTGAGAATGGAATTTATGGTTTAAACATTGTGATCGATCATGGGTTTGGACTTTATTCGCTCTATGGTCACTGCTCAAGTGCGAAGGTAAAAGAGGGCGACATGGTTGCTGCTGGCGATCAAATAGGCACAACTGGAACGAGCGGTCTTGCGCTTGGAGATCACCTTCACTTTGGAATTTTGGTCCAAGGCGAAGAGGTAAGACCTCAACAATGGATGGATAAAAAGTGGATAAAAGACAATGTGACAAGTGTCTTGGATGCCGCAAAGGCGATGATAGATAAGAATTAAATTTGCAAATTTGATTTTTTAGTGCTATCATAAGCGAACAAAAAAATATAAGGAAAATTTTTGAAACAAACTACTATCGCAAGACGCGTTGAGACCGTTGGTATAGGGCTTCATAAGGGTGAGCCGATAAGACTTATACTAGAACCTCTTGATGCAAATTCAGGTATTATTTTGCACCGCGAAGATCTTGGTATTAGTTTTAAAGCTGAGCCTAAAAACGTTATAAATACGCAAATGGCAACCGTCGTTGGCAACGAAAAGGGCTTTATCAGCACGATAGAGCACCTAATGGCAGCTGTAAATGGATACGGCATTGATAATATTAGAATTTCAGTTGATGCAAATGAAATTCCTGTCATGGACGGCAGTGCGATAAGCTTTTGTATGTTGCTTGATGAAGCTGGTATAAGACATCTTGACGCTGGTAAAAAAGTCATCCTTGTCCGCCGCGAGGTCGAGGTGGTTGAGGGGTCAAAATTTGTGCGAACTTCGCCTTCAAGAAATCCAAAATTTGACTATACGATCAAATTTGACCACCCAGTTATCGGCGAGCAAAGATATGTTTTTGAATTTAGCAAGAGCTCATTTGTAAAAAATATCGCTCGTGCTAGAACTTTTGGCTTTTTAAAAGATTTGCAACGCTTGCAAGCTCAAAATTTAGCCCTTGGTGCATCGCTTGATAATGCCGTGGCTATCGATGATACGCATATTTTAAACCCAGAGGGTTTGAGATTTGAAAATGAGTTTGTAAGACATAAAATTTTAGACGCAGTTGGTGATTTGAGCTTGCTTGGAGCACCTTTACTTGGGGATTACACAGCATTTGCGGGTAGCCACGATCTAAACCACAAACTAACACTTGCTTTAATGGCAGATGAGAAAAATTATGAGATCGCAACGCTTAGTGGCGAGCTTTTAAAAGAGTATCAAAAGGTATTTGCATAAAAAATATTGAAATTTTAGTAGTCTCTTTATCGACTCCACTTTTAGTTGGAGTCTATAAAGATGGCGTAAAATTTGATGAGATCACAACTGACGAACATGTCAGCGAAGCTCTGATAAAAATCCTAGAAAATTTATCCTCTAAATTTAACATCACAAAGATCATCTACGCAAACACGCCAGGCAGTTTTATGGGGCTAAAGGTGGCCTACGTCATCTTAAAGACTTTTTCTTTGGCAAAGGGCTGTGAATTTTACGCGGTTAGTGGCTTTAGTCTAAATGGCGGCCAAGCGATCAGGGCAAATAAAAATTTAAGCTTTGTCTTGAAAAATGGTGAAATTTCGCTTGAAAAAGTTGAGCCAGTGAGATTTGTGTTGCCTTTAAATTTAGATGAATTAAAACTAAATTCAGATACACTTCCAAATTATATCATTCAAGCTGTTTAGGAGAAAATTTGAATATCTTAATCCCTGCCACAAGTGCAAATTTAGGACCTGGTTTTGACGCTTTAGGACTTAGTTTAAAGCTTTTTAATAGCGTAAAGATCGAACCATCTAAATTTAGCTCAGTCTCTATAAATGGCGAGGGAAGTGATAGCACAAATTTAAAAAGAAACAACATTTTTCTAAGCATTTTTAATGAAATTTTTTTAGAGCTAACCGGCAAAAATGAAAATTTTAGAGTCGTTTTTGAAAACAATATCCCATTTTCAAGAGGGCTTGGCAGCAGCTCTGCAGTGATAGTCGGTGCTATCGCTTCAGCTTACGAGATGGCTGGGTTTAAGGCTAGTAAAAGCGTCGTTTTAAATAAAGCGATCATCTATGAAACCCATCCAGACAATATCTCGCCAGCAGTTCACGGCGGATTTATTAGCGCGATCGTGAAAAATGGCAGTGTCTATGCAAATAAAATAAATTTAAGCGATGATATAAAAGCGGTTGTTGTCATCCCAAATAAGCCGATGAGCACGGCATCATCAAGACAAATTTTACCAAAAAACTACACCATTAAAGAGTGCGTAAATAACCTCTCTCACGCTGCATTTTTGACATCTTGTTTTTATGAAAAAAGATATGATCTTTTAAGGGTAGCAAGTGAGGACATGATGCACGAAGAGCGCAGAATGAGCGCGTTAGAAGAGCTTTTTGAGGTGCGAAAGGTAGCTTATGAAAATGGATCGCTAATGAGCACACTTTCAGGCTCAGGCTCAAGCTTTTTAAACATCGCATATAAAGACGACGCTAAAAATTTACAAGATGTTTTAAAGAGTAAATTTAGTGATTTTAGAGTGGAAATTTTTTCATTTGATAACGATGGATACGAAATCACGCAAAGCTAGAAACAAGTTTAAAAAGGTATAATGAATAAAAATAATCCAGTAAGGACATGCGTCGCTTGCAAAGTCAAATTTTCTCAAAACTTGCTAAAAAGATACCGCTTGGTAGGCAAGAATTTGGAGTGCGGCAAAGGAAATGGTCGCAGTTTCTATCTGTGTGATGGCTGTTTGCAAAAAGACGACAAAATTTTAAAAAAAATAATTGATAAACAAACTAAAGGTGCCCTCGGACTTGACGCACCGAAGTTAAAGGAGATACTCTTAAATGAGCAATGTTAGGATTTCAGAGATCGCAAATGAGCTTGGCTACCCAAGTAAAGAGATAGTCGAAAAAGCTCAAGAACTAGGCCTAAAGGTCAAAACTCACTCAAATGCTGTGAGCCTTGAAGAGGCTGAAGCAATATATGAGTACGTTCAAACTGGTGTAATACCAGAGAAATTTAAAAAGAAAAAGAGCGAGCCAAAAGCAAAAAAAGAGCCTAAAAAAGAGGCAGAAAAAGAGCCAGCTAAAAAAGAAGAAAAGCCTAAAACTGAGCCTAAAAAGGCAGCTGCTAAGGCTGAGTCAAAGCCTGAAAAGGCGAAGACTGAGCCTAAAAAAGAGGTGCAAATTTCAGAGGATAAACCTAAAACTGAGCCTAAAAAAGAAGAGTCAGTAAAGGTTGAGCAAAAGCCAGCTGAAGCACCAAAACCAAAAGAGAGTTTGGCTGATGTGACCCAAAAAAGACGCGGCCTTGTGATAGTTAAAAAGAAAAAAGATTATGAGGCGCCAGCTCTAGTAAAAGAGGAGAAAAAGGCTGAGGCGGCTGTTACTAACATTAGTGATTTTAAGAGTATGTTCTCTGCTAGCGATGAAAATTTGGCTAGAAAAAAGAAAAAAGAGAAAAAGATAACAGTCGTAAGTAAAAAAGATAACGCCGAGAAGATGGACTTGCTTGGTGGAAGCGACTTTGGTGACATCGTGCTTGAAGATGAAGATGTGGTGGTGTTGCCTGATTTTAGCTTCAAAACACCAGCACCAGCTCCTATGCAAAGGACAAAACAGCCAAATGCGATGAAAACAACCGTCAATAACACGATAAATTCATTTGGCGAAGGCGGCATACAAAGAAGAGCTAGAAAAAAACACAAAAAGCCTGAAAATAAACAAAACAGCGAAGCTGTAACTTCGATAAATATCCCAAAAGAAATTCGCGTTTACGAATTTGCTGAAAAGCTAAACAAACAGCCTAGCGAGGTCATAGGCAAGCTATTTATGCTTGGTATGATGACAACTAAAAACGACTTTTTGGATGAAGATGCGATAGAAATTTTGGCTGATGAGTTCAATGTCGAGGTAAATATCATCGATGATCAAAAAGAATTTGACTACGTTGCAGCCTATGAAGAGGAGATAAAAGATGATGAAAATCTCCAGCCAAGAGCACCAGTCATAACCATCATGGGTCACGTAGACCACGGCAAAACCTCGCTACTTGACTACATAAGAAAGTCTCGCGTAGCAGCAGGCGAGGCTGGCGGTATCACACAGCACGTTGGTGCTTATATGGTAAATAAAAACGGCAAAAACATCACATTTATCGACACTCCAGGCCACGAGGCATTTACGGCTATGCGTGCAAGGGGCGCTGGTGTAACTGATATAGTTATCATCGTTGTTGCAGCAGATGACGGCGTAAAACCACAGACAAAAGAGGCAGTTAGCCACGCAAAAGCCGCTGGCGTGCCAATAATCATCGCAATAAATAAAATGGATAAAGAGTCAGCAAATCCTGATCTAGTAAAAACCGGTCTTGCTGAGCTTGACATCATGCCAACAGAGTGGGGTGGCAAGTATGAATTTGTGCCGATCTCTGCAAAAACAGGCATGGGCATAGATGATCTACTTGAGATCGTACTTTTGCAAGCTGATCTTCTGGAGCTAAAGGCAAATCCAAAGGCAAACGCAAAGGCTACTGTCATCGAGAGCTCACTTCAAAAGGGCCGTGGTCCAGTAGCTACCATCATCGTTGAAAACGGCACGCTTCATGTCGGAGATACCGTTGTAGCTGGAGTTGCATACGGTAAGATAAGAAGCTTGCTTGATGATCAGGGTAGGCCATTAAAAGAGATAAAGCCAGGCGAATGTGGCGTGATAGTGGGTCTTAGCGAGATAGCGGAGGCTGGCGAGACGCTAATAGGCGTAAAAACTGATAAAGAAGCTCGTGAGTACGCACAGAAAAAGGCTGAGTATATCCGCCAAAAAGAGCTTAGCAAGAGCACGAAAGTTAGTATCGATGAGCTTAGTGCTAAGATCGCTGAGGGCGAGCTAAAAACACTTCCGGTCATCATCAAAGCTGACGTTGGCGGATCACTCGAGGCGCTAAAAGCGAGCCTAGAAAAACTAGCAAATGACGAGATCAGAGTAAATGTGATCCACTCAGGCGTTGGCGGTATCACGCAAAGCGACGTTGCGCTTGCAAGCGCAAGCAACGACTGTATCATCCTTGGCTTTAACATCAGACCAACTGGCGAGATAAAAGAGAAGGCAAAAGAGAGTGGCGTCGAGATAAAAACTTACAACGTTATTTATAACCTAATCGACGATGTGAAGGCGATTTTGGGCGGACTAATGTCGCCGATCATCAGAGAAGAGCAGCTTGGTCAAGCTCAGGTTCGCCAAGTGATCCATGTGCCAAAAGTTGGCACTATCGCTGGATGTATCGTCACTGAGGGCACGATAAATAGAGGGGCAAAAATTCGTCTTATTAGAGAAGGTGTGGTCGTTTATGAGGGCTTAGTTAGCTCACTAAAACGCTTCAAAGATGACGTCAAAGAGGTTGCTAAAGGCTACGAGTGTGGCGTTGGTATCGAAAATTTCAACGACATCAGAGAAAATGACTACATCGAAAGCTTCAAAGAAGTCAAGGAGAAAGCTACTCTATGAACGCTAACGAAATAAAGCGTATGAGAACAGAGAGCGTGCTAAAAGAGCTCATACCAGAGGCTTTAGCCACTCTTGAAGATAGCATTTTAAAGGGGCTTTGCGTCACTGACGTCGAGTGCAAAAAGGGCAGATACGACGCCTTTGTCTATCTTGACAAGATGATGTTTGACGAGCGCGAGCAAGAGTATATTTTGGGGCATTTAAAGCGCGTTTGCAGGCACTTGCAAAACCACTGCATGGCAGCTGAGGGCTGGTATAGATGTCCAAATTTTCACTTTAAATTTGATGATAGATTAGAATATCAAAACCATATGGATAAGTTGTTTGATAAAATTTCAAAGGATTTAAACAAAAATGGATAATTTAGACAAACTAGTACGCGAATGCGGCGTTGAGCTTTACGATAGCGAGATCGCAAATGAAAATGGCAGAGCTATTTTTAGAGTTTATATCACAAAAAATGGCGGAGTTAGCCTTGATGACTGCGAAAAAGTGAGCCGTCTGCTCTCGCCTATCTTTGACGTGACACCGCCAGTTAGTGGAGATTATAACCTTGAGGTTAGCTCACCTGGCCTTGAGAGAAAGCTTAGCAAGCCTTCGCATTTTAAAGCGAGCGTTGGTGAGCTAGTTAAAGTTCAAACCGAGGCTGAGAAATTTGCAGGAAGGCTTGTAAAAGCGGACGAAGAGAGCATCGCAGTAGAAAACGAAGAGGGAATTTTTGAGATCAACATCAGTGAGATAAAAAAAGCAAAAACATATTTGGAGTGGTAAAATGCTAAGCGACATCGAGATAACTCACCAAACGAAGTTAGAACACATCAGTAAAGTTGCCGCAAGATTAGGCTTAAACGAAGATGAGCTTGAGCTTTACGGCAAATTTAAGGCTAAAATTTCCCCTAGACTTGAGCCATCAAACTCAAAGCTCATCTTAGTCACCGCGACTAATCCAACCCCATACGGCGAAGGCAAAACGACTATGTCGATCGGTCTAGCTGACGCACTAAATTTACTTAATAAAAAGGTCTGCCTAGCACTTCGCGAGCCATCTCTTGGGCCAGTTTTTGGCATAAAGGGTGGAGCAGCAGGTGGTGGCTACTCGCAGCTTGCGCCGATGGAGGATCTAAATTTACACTTCACTGGCGATTTTCATGCGATAACATCGGCAAATAACCTAATTTCAGCGATGATAGATAATAGCCTCTATCAAGAAAACCCACTAAAAATAGAGAAAATTTTATGGAAGCGCTGTATGGATATGAACGACCGCGCGCTAAGATTTATCACCGTTGGTCAGGGCGGCAGGACTGATGGCATGCCAAGAGAAGATGGCTTTAACATCACCGCTGCAAGCGAGATCATGGCCGTGCTTTGTCTAGCTACAAGCCTTTCTGATCTAAAAGAGCGCGTGGCAAACATCATGGTCGCCTATGATAGCGATAAAAAGCCTATCTACGTGCGTGATCTAGGCTGCGAGGATGCTGTTTGCATACTTTTAAAAGATGCGATCAAGCCAAATTTATTTCAAACACTTGAACATACTCCTACACTCGTGCATGGCGGCCCATTTGCAAACATCGCACACGGCTGCAACTCGGTCATCGCAACAAAAACAGCTCTAAATTTAGCTGACTACGTCATCACTGAAGCTGGCTTTGGCTCGGAGCTTGGAGCGGAGAAATTTTTAGATATAAAGTGCAGGGTTGCTGACATCAAACCAAGCGCTGTGGTGCTTGTAAGTACGATTAGATCGCTAAAATATAACGGCGAAGCAAATAAAGATGAGATCACAAAACCAGATATGAATGCCCTTAAAAAAGGCATCGAAAACCTTGGCGGACACATCGAAAATTTAAAAGTCAAATTTGGTCAAAACGTAGTTGTGGCGCTTAATAAATTTGGCTTTGACACTGATGAAGAGATAAATTTTGTAAAAGAGTACTGCCGTGAGCTTGGCGTAGAAGTGGCAGTTTGCGAGAATTTTGTAAAAGGTGGCAAAGGTGCGCTTGAGCTAGCTGAGCTAGTTTTAAAAGCGTGCGACAAGCCAAGCAAGATAAATTTCACCTATGAGATGGGCGACGATACGAAAACTAAAATAGAAAAGGTCGCTAAGGAAATTTATGGAGCTGGCGAGGTGGTCTTTGAAGAGGCTGCTCTTAAAAAGATCGAGATGATAAAAGAGCTAAATTTGAGCCATTTGCCAGTTTGTATCGCAAAAACACAGTACTCATTTAGCGATGATGCGAAGCTTTTGGGTAGGGCAAAGGGCTTTACATTTAGCGTAAAAGACCTTGATATTAGAACGGGAGCTGGCTTTATCGTCGCGGTTTGCGGCAAGATCATGCTTATGCCAGGACTTCCAAAAGTGCCAGCTGCGGTCAATATGAAGATAGACGCAGAGGGCAAGATCGACGGCTTGTCGTAAATTTATGAAAACACACTGGCAAACGCTGGTGTGTTTAAATTTAAAGAGCATGGATGAACGACGAATTTTACATGGGTCTTGCTTTAAGTGAGGCTTGGAAATTTCAGATCCTGACCTACCCAAATCCAGCCGTTGGATGCCTTATTCTTGATGAAAATGGGCAAATTTTATCTTGCAAGGCTCATGAAAAGGCTGGATATTTACACGCTGAACCGACAGCGATACTCTTTGCGCTTTGTAAAAAAAGTGAAAAATTTAAAGATGATTTTATAAAAGCGTATAATGCTAAATTTAGCTCCGATATAAAAGATGGCGAATTTGGCCTTTTAGAGCCAAAATTTACCTATGAATTTATACTAAACAACCACTCAAATTTATTAAAAAATGCAAAAGCCTATGTCACACTTGAGCCTTGCTCGCACCACGGTAAAACGCCACCTTGTGCAAATTTGCTAAAAGAGCTTGGCTTTAGCGAGGTCATAATTGGCAGCCGTGATGAAAATAAAATAGCAAGTGGTGGCACAAATTTGCTGCAAAGTGCTGGAGTGAGAGTTAAATTTGGCATTTTAAAAGAGTGCTGTGATAAGCTTCTTGAGCCATTTTTGGCATATCAAAGTGGTGGATTTAGCTTTTTAAAAATAGCTCTTAGTAAAAACGGCGTGGTAAGTGGCGGCATCATCACAAATGAGCTTAGCAGAACTCACGTCCATAAACTTAGAAGCGTCATAGATGCATTGGTGATCGGTGGTAACACAGTGCGGACAGACCGCCCAAAGCTTGATAGCAGGCTAGTAAGTGGCGGTAAAAATCCAGATGTCATAATCTACTCAAGAAGTGATAAATTTGATGAAACATTGCCACTTTTTAGCGTGCCAGGTCGAAAAGTCAGCATTCAAAAAGAGCTTGATCTAAAAGGTCTTACCATGTTTGAAGGAGCTGGTGAGTTTTTAAAGCTCGCAAAAGAGGGCAAGCTAGCAAATGTAAAGTGGCTACTTATCTATCAAAGCTCAAATTTTAAAAATGGTGAAAATTTAAGGCTTGATCTAAATCTAAAACCGCTTTTTAGTGGAAATTTCGGAGATGATAGCTACACTTGGTATGAAATTTTGGATTAAATATCTAGTCCAAAATAGTGTTTAACTAAAAAGCCGATGCCAAAAGATATGATCGCAACGCCAAAAGTTATCATGCACATCTCAACCACTCTTGGTAAAAATTTAAGCTCCTTTGCCACGCTTATGTAAAAGTTGTAAGTGATGATGGCAACTAAAGCAAAGAAAAACATCGACAAAACGGCGTAAAGACCGCTTGTAAAGATGAAAAATGGAAGTATCAAAAATGCCGTTGTTATGATGTATGAACCGCCTGTGTAGAGCGAGTAAGTAAGCGGTTTGATCTCGTCGCTTGGATTTTCTTTTGACTCAAGATATGCTGAGCCAGCCATAGAAAGTGCAGCTGCTACGCCCATGATAAGGCCTGTTGCGCCAACTGATTTTGTATTTGAAAAAGCAAGCGCAATGCCGCTAAGTGTGCCTGTTAGCTCAACTAAAGCATCATTCATGCCAAGCACGATGCCACCAGCATTTACGAGTTTTGTGTCTTTTAACATGGAGATTAGACTATTTTCATGGTTCATCTCCTCTTCATAAATATCACGAGCTTCAGGATATTCATCTACGATGTCAAGATAAAATTTCTCCGCATTTTCTTCGCGCGACTCCATAAATTTTAGGGTAAAAGATGTGCCAAAAATTTTAACAAGTATCGTATAGAAAATGACTTTAAATAAATTTGCACTTCTGCTTTCACCAGTTATCTTTTGGCAAAAAGCATAATGACGTCTCTCTTCGGTGACTAATTTGCGAAGTATTTTTTTATTCTCATTGTCTTTTTCGCTAGCTTCAAGAAGTGAGTATATAGCAGTATCGTCTGCTTCGTTTTGTAATTGTTTTAAGGCACGTTTTTTGTCTAACATAAAATTTTCCTTTTTATAGCTTAGAAATTTAAGATTTTGATTTAGAAAGAGAGATAAGATGGTGCGATCAGCGAGACTCGAACTCGCACACCTAGCGGCACTACCCCCTCAAGATAGCGTGTCTACCAATTCCACCATGATCGCAAAAAAGAACAAAAGCCCCAAAAGAGGGGCTAAATTTAAGCTTTACGCTTAGCCAAGCATCGGGTTTGCGTAAAGAACGATAAGTGTAATAACAAGTGCGTAGATAACTTGTGCTTCGATCATCGCAAGAGCGATAAACATTGTAGTCATAAGTTTGCTACCTACACCTGGGTTTCTAGCTGTTCCGCTGATAGTTGCAGCAGCTGTGTTACCCATACCAATAGCACCGCCAAGAGCTGCAAGGCCAAGGCCGATACCGCCAGCGATAACTGAATATGATCTGATCATCTCGCCGTCAGCGCCAAATGCGAATGCAGCAAGACCAAGAATTAAAAACACGATCTTTTTCATCGTTGCTCCTTTAAAATTTTAAAGCTCTTTCGGATCTGTCCCCTACTTGAACTTCATGAGCCGTAATATTACAAAAACAAAACTTTGTTTCAAATAAAAACACTAAAAATTTAAATTGCCTATAAAAAATTCTTGGCTTAGAAAAATGAAAGTTTTTTTATGCTATCTTTGAAAGAATTTAATTTATTCTTAATCTTAGGTTTTCAATGAACGAAAAATTTTCAAAGATAGGCTTTGTTCTTGCGATGGCTGGTTCTGCTGTGGGTCTTGGCAATGCCTGGAAATTTCCTACAATGGTGGGAAATAACGGCGGTTCGGCATTTATAATTTTATACTTGCTTCTTACATTTGCTATCGCATTTGTGGCGTTTTTGGCAGAGCTTAGCATTGGCAAGCTTGGCGAAAGCGACATCGTAAGCTCTCTTTACAAGCTCGCTCCAAAAAATAAAAAAGCGTGGTCGCTCTCTGGCTTTTTCATGATTGGTGCGATCCTTATAGCTTCATTTTATATGGTGGTTATTGGCTGGATATTAAAGTACATCTATCTTAGTTTTTCGCCGCTTTTAGCAGACTCAAAAGCTGCAGGCGAGCAGTTTAACACACTTTTATCAAATGATCTAAGCAGTGCCGTGCTTTGCTTTAGTCTAGTCTTTTTGATGGTCTTTTTTGCCGTTTCAAAAGGCGTAAAAAGTGGCATCGAAAAGCTAAATATATGGATGATGCCAAGCCTTTTTGTCTTGCTAGTTTGCATGCTTTTTTACGCACTAAGCATGGGAGATGGCTTTGTTAAGGCGGCTAAATTTTTATTTGTACCAAATTTTAGTGCGATCACGCCAGATGTTATCTTGCAGGCTCTAGGCCTTGCGTTTTTCTCGCTTTCTATGGGCGTTGGAGTCATACCAACATACGCTGCAAATTTACCAGAGCGCACAAATTTAATAAAATCAACGCTCTCTATCATCTTTATAAACATCTTAATAGGCATTATGATGGGGCTTGTTGTATTTACATTTATATTTGCTTATGGGGCTGATAGCACGGCAAGTGGTCCGGGCCTTATATTTATCTCGCTTGTCACGCTTTTTGCAAAGCTTGGCATTGTTGGCAACGTCATGGCGGTAGCATTTTTCGTATCGCTATTGTTTGCTGGCATCACAAGCGCGGTTTCGATGATCGAGCCTTTTGCTTATTATTTGGTTAGGAAATTTGAAATTTCAAGAAAGATGGCGCTTCTTTACATCGGCGCCTTTGTCTATATCTTGGGCATCTTTTGCATACTTTCATATTATTCAGACACTTCAAGTGCTTTTAGCGTTTGTGGCAAGCCATTTTTTGACGCGCTTGACTTTCTCACATCAAATATCATGATGCCAATAGGCGCTATCGTATTTAGCTTTTTTGTTGGCTATAAGCTTAAAAAAGAGAGTTTGTATCTGCTCTTTGGCGATTTTATGGGAAGAGCATTTTTTGAAATTTGGTACTTTTTCTTAAGATATGTCGTGCCAGTTGCCATTTGTGCGATAATGATCTACCAGATGGCAGGTAAATAATGGCAGAGAGATTTAGTAAGATAGGTTTTATCCTCTCAATAATTGGAGCGGCTATCGGCCTTGGTAATGCTTGGAAATTTCCATATATGGTCGGCAGCAACGGTGGTTCGGCATTTATCCTTATATATCTATTTTTTGCCTTTGCTGTTGGTCTTAGTATATTTTTTGCTGAGATGGCGATGGGTAAAATTTCACGTCTTGATACGGTTGGAGCGTTTAAAAGCCTAGCAACAAAGAGGGCAAGCTCTTGGAAATTTGCCGGTGTTATCATGGTGACTGGGCTATTTATCGCTTCGTTTTACACGCTCATCATTGGCTGGGTTTTAAAATACGTCATTTTAAGCTTTGGCGAGCTGCCTAAAGATATGGCAAGCTCGGAGACGCTTTTTGTAAATTTCACTTCAAATGGCATTGGCGAGCAAATTTTATACTTTAGTATCGCGTTTTTTGCCTACTTTTTCATCCTTACAAAAGGCGTAAAAAGCGGCATCGAGCGCATAAATGTCTATCTTATACCAGCTCTTTTTATCTTGCTTTTGCTTATGCTTGGCTACTCTTTTGGCATGGGGGGCTTTGATAAAGCGGCTAAATTTCTACTAGTGCCTGACTTTTCAAAGATAGATCAAGCAGCTGTTTTAAACGCTCTTGGACTTGCTTTTTTTACGATGTGCGTTGGCATTGGCTGCATACTTACTTACTCATCAAGTCTAAGTGATGATACAAATTTATTTACCTCTTCGCTCTACGTCGTTTTTGCAAACATTATCATAAGCGTCATCATCGGCCTTATCGTCTTTACATTTACATTTGAGTTTGGCTCAGAGCCATCAAAAGGCGCAGGGCTTGCTTTCATATCGCTACCAACGCTATTTGCTAAGCTTGGCTTGCTTGGAAATTTCTTGGCATTTACATTTTTTATATCGCTATTTTTTGCTGGCATCACCTCGGTTATCTCGATGGTTGAACCGTTTATATTTTTCTTAAGCAAAAGCCTAAATTTTAGTAGAAACAAATCGATCCTAATCGTCGCTTGCGTGGTTTATATTTTAGGAATTTTATGCGCATTAAGTGGCACAAACGAATTTAAAGATGCACTTACATTTTTTGGTAAGAGTTTTTTTGACCTGCTTGATTATCTCAGCTCAAACATCATGCTCCCACTTGGCGGCATCTTGTTTGCTGTCTTTGTTGGATACTTTGTAAAATTTGAGCTTTTAAAAGAGCTATTTGTGCCTTATATGGGCAAGGTTGTATTTAAAATTTGGTATTTTTTAATTAGATTTGTGGCTCCACTTTTAGTTCTGGTGGTGTTAATAAGGGAGATCTCATAATGGCAAAAGAACAATTTTCTAAAATAGGCTATGTCCTAGCAGTCGCTGGATCGGCTGTCGGACTTGGCAATGCATGGAAATTTCCATACATGGTTGGTGAAAACGGCGGTTCGGCGTTTATTATCCTATATCTTTTGATAACTTTTCTAGTCGGCGTGCCTATCTTTATGGCAGAGCTTAGTATCGGCAAGCTTAGCGAGAGCGACAGTGTAAATGCTTTTAGAAAGCTAGCAGCTAAAAATAAAAATTTATGGCAACTAGTTGGAATTTTAGCCATGGTGACAGCGGCCATCATCTCATCATACTATATCGTGATCATCGGCTGGGTCTTTAAATATTTCACGCTCTCATTTACTGGTCTCCCAAGCGATATAGATAGCTCAAAAGTGATATTTAACGATCTTTTGACGCATGGTCTTGGCGAGCAGACACTTTACTTTGTTATAGCATTTGCAGCTTGCTTTTTCATCCTGTCAAAAGGCGTAAAAAGCGGCATAGAGAAGCTAAATGTTTGGATGATGCCAAGCCTATTTATCATGGTTTTGATCATGCTTTTTTACTCTATGACGATGGATGGCTTTGTGAAATCAGCCGAGTTTCTGCTGATCCCAGACTTTAGTAAAATTTCGTTTAACTCACTTTTACTGGCTCTTGGACTTGCATTTTGGACGCTATCTCTTGGTATGGCAGCGATCATTACTTATTCAGCTAGCCTAAGCGATGATACAAATTTAGCCACTTCAACGCTTAGTATCGTTTTTATAAACATCGCGCTTGCTATTATGATAGGTCTTGTTATTTTTACCTTTATATTTGAATTTGGCGCTACTCCGTCTCAAGGACCAGGTCTTGTCTTTATCTCGCTACCAACGCTATTTGCAAAGCTTGGTGCGATCGGTCAAATTTTGGCTGTAGCATTTTTTGCTGCACTTATCTTTGCTGGTATCACTTCAGCCATCTCCATCGTCGAGCCATTTGTATTTTTCTTGATCAGAGAGTATGGCATGAGCAGGAAAAAAGCGCTTTGCATAGTTTGCGCAGGGATATTTATATTAGGATTTTTATGTCTTTTATCAAATATAGAAAATGTTGGCGATAAACTTACGTTATTTGGCAAGAGCTTCTTTGACTTCCTAGACTTTACCGCTTCAAATATTTTGCTACCAATTAGCGGTATCGGCGGAGCGATATTTGTAGGATATTTTATGAAAAAAGATGCTTTATATGTGCTATTTAGCCCATATATGAGTGATTTTGTATTTAATACATGGTATTTTTTACTAAGATATGTAGCACCAGTTTGTGTGCTTATCATCATGATAAATGAACTATTAAAGGTTTTTAATGGATAAAATTGAGAGATTTTTTGACAAAGCTGGTGATATAGTCGGCTACATTTGTATGTTTATTATGGCTTTGATGATAATAGACGTATTTTTTAACGTTGTGGCAAGATACTTTTTCTCTTACGGCAACGTTGCATTTCAGGAGCTTGAGTGGCACTTTTTTGCTGTGATATTTCTACTTGGCATGAGCTATGCTTTAAAAGAGGATGCACATGTTAGGGTTGATATTTTTTATGCTAAATTTTCAGAAAGAAATAAAGCCCTTGTAAATATGCTTGGTACTGTATTTTTTATCATACCATTTGCGCTTTTGGTTTCAAATTTATCATTTGGATTTGTAGGAGATGCTTACAGCTCGGCAGAGGCCAGCGCAGATCCAGGCGGTCTTACCCATAGATGGATCATAAAAGCGATGATCCCTTTTTCATTTTATGTGCTTGTATTTTTTGCGATCGGCTTTTTTATAAAAAATTTAAATCGCTATAAGAAAGCTAGTAAGGAGAAAATATGGCGGGATTAATAATGTTTATAGCCGCGCTATTGATGCTTGGCATTGGCTTTCCAGTGGCATTTACCTTTGGCGCGGTTGCGATGATATTTGGCATGGTTGGCAGTGTCGTAGAGAGCCTTAGCGATGGCGATGGGCTACTTGGCAGTATAGAAGTATTTAAAGATATGTTTAACTTCATGCCTTATAGGATTTTCTCTATCATGGAGAGTAGAATTTTCATAGCAGTTCCACTCTTTGTCTTTATGGGTGTCGTGCTTCAAAAGTCAAAGCTAGCTGAGAGACTACTTGAGAGCATGGGTATGCTATTTGGTGAAATTCGCGGCGGTATCGCTATTAGCACTATCTTAGTTGGAGCGCTTCTTGCTGCATCAACTGGCGTCGTAGGTGCTAGCGTTGTTGCTATGGGCGTTATAAGCTTGCCTGTAATGCTAAAGTATAAATACGACCAATCCCTAGGATGTGGCACGATATGCGCTGCTGGTACGCTTGGTCAGATCATCCCGCCTTCTATCGTGCTTATCATCTTGGGCGACATCTTCTCAGTGCCAGTTGGTGAGCTTTTTCACCAAGCCATTGTGCCAGGATTCACGCTAGTTGGAGTTTATATAGTTTATATTTTGATAGCTGCTTATCTTAAGCCAGAGGTCGCTCCTATCGTAAAAGATGAGAGCGGCGTTAGTAAATTTAAGCAGATTGTTAGAGCGCTAATTGCGATCTTCCCTCCACTTTTGCTAGTTATTTGTGTGCTAGGATCCATTTTTGCAGGTATCGCTACACCGACTGAAAGTTCAGCATTTGGCTGCGTTGGCGCTATCATCTTGGCAATATTTTATAGGACATTTTCATTTTCTATGATGAAAGAGGCTTTGGCTGAGAGCGTAAAAACTACAGCTCTAGTCTTTGCTATACTTGTTGGTGCGACTGCCTTTTCTATGGTCTTTAGCTACACTGGAGGCGATGAGATAGTTGAAAATTTCATGACAAATTTACCAGGCGAGAAGTGGGGCTTTATCATATTTAGTATGGCTGTTATCTTTGTGCTTGGCTTTTTTATCGATTTTGTTGAAATTTCATATATCGTGCTTCCTATCTTGGTGCCAATAGCTGCAAAACTAGGTATAAACCCAGTCTATCTAGCGATCTTAGTTGCTATGAATTTACAAACTTCATTCTTGACGCCACCATTTGGTTTTAGTCTATTTTTCTTAAGATCAGTCGCACCTGCTGAGATAAAAACAGCTGCTATTTATAAAGGCGTGGTGCCTTACATCATCATCCAAGTGGCAGTTTTAGTCTTTTTCTGCGTCTTTTTGATGGAGATAAAGCCGATGCTTGATGCGAGCCACGGTGGATTATTTAACTTCTTACTCTCACTTTTTAAATGATATAAAAGTTTTTGGTTGTAAAATACCAAAAACAAGTAAAATGGCTAATTTGAGTTTCTGTCAAATTTAGCCATTTTTTATGACCGCTTTTTAGTAAATTTATAAATTTAATGAGGTGAAATATGGCAAAGAAATTTATCGATGTTATGGATACGACCTTTAGAGATGGCTTTCAGTCGGTTTATGGCGCTAGAGTGCTTATGAACGACTTTTTGCCCGCGCTTGAAGCAGCCAAAGAGGCTGGCATAGAGCATTTTGAATTTGGCGGTGGGGCTAGATTTCAAAGCCTTTATTTTTACCTAAACGAGGACGCTTTTGCGATGATGGATAAATTTAGAAGCATCGTAGGACCAAAAGCAAACCTTCAAACCCTAAGTAGGGGCGTAAATACCGTCACCCTTGACACCGGTAGCCGCGAGCTAATAGACCTTCACGCAAAACTTTTCAAAAAACACGGAACTACAACTATTAGAAATTTTGACGCACTAAATGATGTTGAAAATTTAAAATATTCAGGCGAGAGGATCGCTCATCACGGGCTAAAACACGAAGTTGTCGTTACTATGATGGATCTACCTAGTGGCTGTGTGGGAGCTCATGATGTTAAATTTTATGAGAAAATTTTAAGAGAAATTTTAGATGCAAATATCCCTTATCACAGCGTTTGTTTTAAAGACGCAAGCGGCACAAGTAGCCCACAAAAGGTATATGAAACCATAAAAATGGCTAGAAAACTACTCCCAGAAAAAACTCATATCAGACTTCACACACACGAAACTGCAGGCGTAAGTGTTGCTTGCTATCTTGCAGCGCTTGAAGCTGGCGTTGATGGCATAGATCTAGCCGCAAGCCCAGTAAGTGGCGGCACAAGTCAGCCAGATATCTTAACCATGCTTCACGCAGTAAAAGGCAAAAACTACGATCTTGGCGGACTTGACGTGGAGAAAATTTTAAAATACGAAAGCGTTTTGAATGATTGTTTAAAAGAGTATTTCTTACCGCCTGAAGCTGTGCAAGTAAGCCCTCTAATACCATTTTCACCGATGCCAGGTGGCGCACTCACTGCAAATACCCAGATGATGAGAGATAACAACATCTTAGATAAATTTCCAGAGGTCATCCTTGCGATGCGCGAAGTGGTGCAAAAGGGTGGATACGGCACCTCAGTGACCCCCGTTAGCCAGTTTTACTTCCAACAGGCCTTTAATAACGTTATGTTTGGCAAGTGGAAAAAGATCGCTGAGGGATACGGCAAAATGGTTCTTGGCTACTTTGGCAAGACCCCAGTTACGCCTGATAAAGAGATTATCAAGCTTGCTAGCGAGCAGCTAGGCTTAAAACCAACTACAAAACACGCAGTTGATATAGCTGATAAAGATGAGAGTAAGTCGCTTGCGCACGTAAAAGAAATTTTAAAACAAAATAAGATCAAAGTTACCGAAGAAAACGTCTTTATAGCAGCAGCTTGTAAAGAAAAAGGCATCGCGTTCTTAAAAGGTGAGGCCAAAGTAAATGTAAGAAAGATCGATCCAAACGCTAAGGCAAACGATGACAGACAAACTCAAAGTGGCAGATATAGCGTCGTCGTAAATGGTAGTCGCTACAACGTTGAAGTAAGCGAAGGTTTTAACGACAGTATCCAAGTAAAATCAATCACTGAAGTTGAAGGCAAGAGCGTAAAAAGTGCCAAAAGTGCAGTAGCAGGCGCAACAGAAAATGACATCGTCGCAAGCTTGCCAGGCGCTGTGCATAAAATTTTAGTTAGTGCAGGAGATCATGTCAAAAAAGGTCAGGCCATAGTCGTGCTTGAAGCGATGAAGATGGAGATAGAGGTCAAAGCCCCAAAAGATGGCATCATAGGCTCTATTGAGGTTAGCAAAGGTCAAAGCGTTGCAAACAATCAAGTGGTGGCTAGATTTAAATAAATTTGCCACTTTTAAAAAGATAGTGTTAAGCGAAATTTGATTAACATTTTGATGACTTTTAGGTCAAATTTATAAAGAAACGAAAATTTAAAAGGAAACAACATGATAAATAAGCTAGACGAGCTAGGTCTAAAAGAGATCAAAAAGATAAATCACAATCTAAGCTACGACGAGCTTTTTGAGCTTGAAAAGGCAAACAACGAGGGCAGGGTCTCAAGTAACGGCACATTTATGGTAGATACTGGCATCTTTACTGGAAGAAGCCCAAAGGACAAGTACTTTGTCAAGCAAGATCCAAGCCAAAAATACATCGCTTGGGGCAAGATAAATCAGCCTATCACAAAAGAGCTATTTGATAAGCTTCTTAAAAAAGCAAAAGAGCAGCTTAGTGGCAAAGAAATTTTCATCCAAGACGCATTTTGTGGAGCTAGTAAAAAGAGCAAAAAATCAGTCCGCTTTGTCACCGAAGTAGCGTGGCAAGCGCACTTTGTAAAAAATATGTTCATCCGCCCAAGTGAAGCGGAGCTGGCTAAATTTGAGCCTGATTTTGTAGTATATAACGCTTGCAAGACAAAAAATGAGGATTACAAGGCTGACGGACTACATTCAGAAGTCTTTGTTATCTTTAATGTCGAAGAAAATGTCGCAGTGATCGGTGGCACATGGTATGGCGGCGAGATGAAAAAGGGCATTTTTTCTATGATGAACTACTGGTTGCCACTTGAGGGCAAGCTAAGCATGCACTGCTCTGCAAACGTAGGCGAAAAGGGCGATACAGCGCTATTTTTTGGTCTATCTGGCACAGGCAAAACGACACTTTCAACCGATCCAAAACGCAAACTAATAGGCGATGACGAGCACGGCTGGGACGATGATGGCGTGTTTAACTTTGAGGGCGGCTGCTACGCAAAATGTATCAACCTTGATCCAAGTAGCGAGCCAGAAATTTACGCAGCGATCAGGCGTGATGCGCTACTTGAAAACGTCGTGGCTGATGAAAACGGAGTGGTTGATTACAAAGATGGCTCAAAAACTGAAAACACACGTGTGAGCTATCCGATCTATCACATCGACAACTACGAGCCAAGCTCAAGCGCAGGACATCCAAAAAATATCATCTTTTTAAGCGCAGACGCTTTTGGCGTGCTTCCTCCAGTTGCGAAGCTGACAAAAGAGCAGGCGATGTATTATTTTTTGAGCGGCTATACAGCAAAAGTTGCTGGCACAGAGCGTGGTATAACTGAGCCAGTCGCTACTTTTAGCGCTTGCTTTGGCGAGCCATTTATGCCACTTCATCCAACCGTCTATGCAAAACTGCTTGGTGAGAAGATCGATAAGCACGGCGTTAATGTCTATCTTGTAAATACGGGCTGGAGCGGCGGTGCTTACGGCGTTGGCAAGCGTATGAGCATAAAAGCAACTCGTGCTTGCATAAATGCGATCTTAGACGGTAGCATCACAAAATGCGAATTTGAAAATTTTGATAAATTTAACTTCGCTATCCCAAAAGAGCTTGATGGTGTCGAGACAAAACTGCTAAATCCTATAAACACATGGGCAAATCCAGCTCAGTATAACGCTTCACGCGACAAGCTTGCAAAGATGTTTGTTGAAAATTTCAAACGTTATGAAGATGTAAAAGAGGGCGTTGAGTACGCCAAAGCTGGCCCAAAAGCTTAAATTTATAGCCTTGTGGGTATTTTGCCTACAAGGCTTTTTAAATTTAAACTTTCAAATAGTAAAAACGTAGCTCACTTTTAAATTTAATTTTTAAACTTTTTGCAAAAATGCCCCAACCAAATTTAAAGATATTTTCTAGATTTCACTATAAAATTTGCTTTTTGTAAATGCTTGAAAAATTTAATTGCCTAATATCAGAAATTTTAATACAAGCGATCCTTTTAGTTAAAAATCAAATTTCAGCCTGAATGCCCCAGTTAAATTTAAAATATTTTGTAATCTCTTTAAATCTCAAAATTTCTAATATAAAAAATTATTGTTAAATTTATTGTAAGTAGTGTGGTCTTTGGAGTTAAATATTAAAATTTTAGTCAGGACGCCACATGTTAAATTTAAAACAAAATGCTCTATTTCAGAAAACTCACTAAAGAGATATTTTTACTAAGCTCAAAAAAATAATAAAAGCGGTCTTTTCAGTTAAAAATTTAAAATTTAGCCAGAACACTCCAGCTAAATTTGATCTCAAATTTTAACTATAAAAAGTTGCTGTTGTTTTTAGTATAAGTTGTAGTGTTTTTGTAGTTAAAACAAAAATTTAGCCAGATATCTGGCTAAATTTAATCAAAATACTCTCTTTTCTAAGCCAAATTCTACGCCAGCTTTTGCCAGCTCAAATGTCGCATCTATAAATTTATACTCGCTGCTGATAAATGGTAAAAACATCGGTATTTCGGTGCAGCCTGCAATATAAACGTCAGCTTCAATGTTTGAAAGCACTTCGTAAAATACCGGCACATACTCTTCTAGCTTACCAGCTTTGACACCTTTGTAGATGCACTCCATGATGACATCTTGCGTCTCTTTGCTAAAATCCACGCTCTTTAGCCCGCGCTCTTTTAAAATTTGATCATAAACGCCTGCCTTTTTTGTGCCACTTGTTGCGATGACAGCGATATTTTTAGCGTGCGGATATTTCTTTTGCAAGGCATCTATGGTAACTTTTGCAATGTGCAAAATTTTCACTCCAGCCTCTTTTTCGATACTTGGAGCAAAGTAGTGAGCTGTATTACAAGCCATTAGCATCGCATCGCATCCTGCATTTTTTAAAAGTTTTGCACTTTGAATCAGCTTTGGAAGCGGACTTTCTCCCTCGCCCATGATAAATTTTGTCCTATCTTCTATCTGCGCGTATGAGTCGATAACGATGTGTAGGTGCTCTTGATCGCAAGCTGCTGGGGTTATATCGATTATCTTTTTGTATAAATCAGCCGTGGCAAGTGGTCCCATGCCGCCTATGATGCCTAATGTCTTCATAGCTCCTCCAAATTAAAATTTTCAATAATTATAATATTAGTTTCTATATTTAAAAATAAAATTTATAAATTTTCATTTGGTATTGTAAAAATAGGGAGTAAGCGCTTTAAGTTTTGAAGTAAATTTAAGATAAAAAGGGGCGATTGCCCCTTAAAAAACTCTATTATGAGTGGAAGTGGAATTCGTCCGGATGATCTAGTGCGTATCTAAATTTCTCCATATCGACCTTTTTGTCCCAGATAGATACGATCATGCAGCCAACGGCATTACCGCAAAGGTTACCAACAGCACGCATCTCTGACATAAATTTATCAACGCCAAGTAGCACAGCCACGGTTACGACTGGTATGCCAGTGCTTGGAAGTGCGCTTAGTGTGCCAGCAAGTACGACAAAGCCAGAACCCGTAACGCCAACAGCGCCTTTACTTGTGATCATTAGCACGATTAGTATGCTTATTAGATGTTCAAAGCTTAGCGGTATATTAAATGCTTGAGCCAAGAAGATAACGCTTAGGCTTAGATAGATGTTGGTGCAGTCAAGGTTAAATGAGTAACCAGTTGGGATGATAAGGCCAACTGCGCCTCTATTTATACCAGCTGCTTCTAGCTTTTGCATAAGTGGCGCAAGAGCTGTTTCGCTCGAGCTTGTCGCAAAAACGACCAAGACCTCTTTTGAGATAAAGCGCATAAATTTAAAGACATTGACCTTTGCAAAGTAGCAAATGACGCCAAGCACGACAAAGATGAAAAAGCAGCTTGCAAGCGCCATAACGACAAGAAGCTCCATCATACCAAGAAGCGTTCCGATGCCAAATTTACCGATCAAGTAAGCCATTGCTGAAAATGCCGCCACTGGGCTAAATAACATAAGCCAAGTAAGAAGCTTTAAGACGTAGTGCTGGATAAATTCAAGCGGTTTTAGACAAGCTTGCTTTTTATCATGAGCAAGTAGCGAAAGTACGATGGCAACGACAATCGCCATGAAAAGTACTTGAAGTGTGTTTGATTTTATAAATGGATCAAGTATATGCACGTAAGGGAAGATGTCATCTACTGGCACAGCGCCTCTTAAAAGATGAAGCGTGTGTGCTAAAAAGCCGCTATTTGCGTCCATATTTCCAGCTTGAGATGTAAATTTAGCCACACTTGAGGCGTCAAGCTGGGTGTAGTCAAGGTTCATGCCATGTCCTGGACGAAGCGTCTCGCCAAAGATGATACCAACAGCAAGAGCAAGCGTACTAACTATCTCAAAGTAGATAAACGCCTTAAGTCCGATAGTGCCAAGATCTTTTAAGCTCTCAAGTCCGACGATGCCTGAAACGATCGTTAAAAAGATGATAGGGCCGATTAAAATTTTAAGGGCTTTTATAAAATAATCAATGCCTGGCTTACTTGCTATGCCAAGCTCAGGTGCGACCATACCGACGATAACACCGCCAATTATACCTATCACAACCCAAATGGCGAGATTGGTAAATAGCCTCACAAAGAGACTTTTTTGCGTTTTTGCACTCTCCATAAATTCCCCTTTTATAGGCTAGCTTTGACCACCGCAGAGATGATCTTATCGCCTTGTCTAATAGCATCAAGCACCTTTAAACTTTCATCGTCAGCGCACTTTCCAAAGACTGTATGCACGCCGTCAAGATGAGGTTGCTTGCTGTGGCAGATGAAAAACTGCGATCCGCCAGTGTCGCGACCTGCGTGAGCCATGCTAAGGCTGCCACGCTCATGCTTTACCTTTTGATTGTCGCATTCGCATTTTATCCTCCAGCCAGGACCACCTGTGCCTGTGCCATTTGGGCAGCCGCCTTGTATGACGAAATTTGGTATAACTCTGTGAAAATTTAGGCCATTATAAAATCCTGTTTTTATCAAATGGACAAAATTTGCAACAGCTTGCGGTGCATCCTCGGCAAAAAGCTCAAGTTTGATATCGCCTTTTTCTGTCTTTAAAACTGCAAATTTATCTTTTTTTAGCTCGTCTAAATTTATATCATAAACTTTTAACTCATCAAAACGCATGTTGCTCCTTTTACTCGATATTTGTATAAACTGCTTGGACGTCATCGTCGTCTTCTAGCTTGTCAAGAAGCCTCTCGACCTCAAGCATTTGCTCTTCATCTAGGCTCACGGTTTGATTTGGTAAGTACTGAAGTGAAGCTTTTTTAACTACTAAATTTAACTTCTCTATCCCTTCATGCAATGTGCCAAAATTTGCGTAATCACCATAAACAAATAGTGCGTTTTCATCTTCTTCAATGTCGCTTAGTCCGTAATCAATCAGCTCAAGTTCGATCTCTTCAATATCTGCGCTTGGCTTTTCAAGCTCAAAAACGCTCTTTCTTGTAAACATAAAGCTAAGGCTGCCACTTGGCAAAATTTCTCCGCCATTTTTGCTAAATATCGCTTTTACATTTGCAACTGTTCTTGTTGGGTTGTCAGTAGCGCACTCAACGATGATTTGCACGCCGTGAGCTGCTTTGCCGTCATAAAAGATAGTCTTGATATCTGCGCTATCTTTGCCATTTGCTCTTTTTATAGCCGCATCGATGTTATCTTTTGGCATATTTTCAGCTTTTGCTGCTGCGATGGCTGCACGAAGTTTTGGGTTCATATCCGGATCACATCCGCCATCTTTTGCCGCTACTGTTATAGCCTTTGCAAGTTTTGGAAATACCTTGCTCATCTTATCCCATCTAGCTTCTTTTGCTGCTCTTCGGTACTCAAATGCTCGTCCCATAAATATCCTTAAATAAATTTTTTACGGATTATAACTAAAAAAATTTTATACTTTTTTAAAACATTTTGAGTTTGCCTGCTAAAGTGCATAATTTGCAAATTTGAAAATAATATTTGGTAAAAATTTAAGCTAAAGGCATATAATCATACTCATGATAAAAAATGCTCAAAAACAAGATGCAAAAATCTGCATCAAACTACTAAATTTAGCGATGGAGGACATCGCCTACAAGCTAAGTGGCTACGACGATCCTGCAAAAAGCGATGAAATTTTAGAGAAATTTTTTAAAAGCGAGACAAATAGACTTAGCTATAAAAATGTTTATGTCTATAGGCGTGACGAGCAGATAATTGCTGCTATGTGTGCTTATTTTGGTGGCGACGCGTGGCAGTTTGATAGAGAAATTTCTCAGCATCTAAAGGCTCTTGGCAAAGATGCCCAGATAGAAAAAGAGTGTTTTGATGATGAGTTTTATATAGATAGTATCGCCGTAGATGAGAAATTTAGAGGCCAAGGGCTTGCAAAAGAGCTTATCTTGCACTCATTTGCCAAAGCAAAAGAGCTAGGACATAAAAAAGTCTCGCTGATAGTTGATGTAAATAAGCCAAAAGTTCGTAAATTTTACGAGAGCCTTGGCTTTAAATTTAACACCAAAAAGATCATAAATTTACACGAATACGACCACATGATAAAGGAGATAATATGAAAACATTTGAGGTAAATAACGTGCATTGCCAAAATTGCGCAAATACCATAAAAAACGCACTTGAGGATGACTTTGGCGAGATAAAAGTCGATCTTAGCAAGGAGCCAAGACAAGTAAGCCTTGATATAAAAGATGGCGATGTAGAGAAATTTAAATCAGAAATGGCTGATCTGGGATTTGACGTTATAAAGGAGCTTTGATATGCCTTTAAAAGTCAAGCTAAATATAGCGGGAATGAGCTGTGTAAACTGCTCAAACGCTATCGAGAAAGTTTCCAAAAAGATAGATGGGGTGCTTGAAGCAAATGTAAATTTTGCAAATGCAAGCGGTGAGTTTGTCCTAAAAGACGCCAGCGTGCGTGAAGTTTTAGAGCAAAAGATAAAGAAGCTTGGCTACTTTGTGGCGACAAATATCGATGAATTTGAAGCCAAAAGAGACGAGCATATAACCTCGATAAGAAATAAATTTATATTTGCATTTATCACAAGCATCGTGATAATGGCGCTTGAGATGTTCGTGCCTCATAACTTGCTAGTAAATTTACTCATGCTAGTTTTAGCGTTTTTGGTGCTAGTTTTTAGTGGCAAAGACTTCTTTGCTCACGCCATAGAGGCTGTTAAAAACAAAAACTACGATATGAACGTGCTTGTAGCTCTTGGAAGCGGCAGTGCATTTTTATACTCGCTTTTTGTTGTGATCTTTTCAAATTTCATCCCAGATGATCTAAAAAATGTCTATGTCTCAGGCGCAGCGATGATAATAGCCTTTGTTTTGCTTGGCAAGTATCTTGAAGAGCGCTCAAAGGCAAAGGCAGGCGACTACCTAAAGACGCTACTTAAAATTTCACCAAAGACCGCCTTTTTGGTCATGCCAGATGGACAGAGCAAAGAGGTAAATGTAAATGAGCTAAAAGTAGGCGACATCGTCATCGTAAAAAATGGCTACAACATCCCAAGTGATGGCGTGATAGTTCAAGGTGGCGCTGAGATAGATGCTTCTATGCTTACAGGAGAGAGCTTGCCAGTTTATAAAGAGGTGGGAGATAGCGTATTTGCCGGCACTCTAAACACAAATGGCTACATAAGCGTCAAGGTGACAAAGAGTTCTTACGAGAGCTTGCTATCTCAAATTTTAAGCCTACTAAGCGACGCTAGCTCTAAAAAGATGCCTATCGGACGGCTGGCTGACAAGATAGCAAACATCTTTGTGCCAAGCGTCGTGGCGATCTCAGTTCTTACATTTTTAATATGGATAATTTTTAGTGGAAATTTCGCCTATGCGATCTCTAGCGCGATCTGCGTGCTTATCATCTCATGCCCATGCGCACTAGGACTTGCCACGCCAATAGCAATCGTAAGCTCCCTCGCGCGTGGCGCAAAAGCTGGAATTTTAGTTAAAAACCCAGAGGTTTTGGAGCTTATAAAAGATGCTAAATTTGTAGCATTTGACAAAACTGGCACGCTAAGTAAGGGGCTAATTAGCGTCAAAAGTTCAAATTTGAGCGAAAAAGAGCTAGAGCTAGTGGCATCTGCTGAAAATTTAAGCGAGCATCCGATCTCAAAAGCGATCGTAAGATACGCAAAACAAAATTACATAAATTTACAAAAGCTAAATGGCAAATTTCAAAACGTAGTTGGTCAAGGCATCATCTACGAAGATGAGAACAACAAGATAATAATAGGCAATGAAAAACTGCTTGCGACAAACGATATCTTGCTAAATGAAGCTGATATTGAGGCGATAAAAGAGGCTACAAATGATGGAAGCGGCGTCATACTTTGCGCGCTAAATCAAAAATTTAGTGGCTTTTTAACGCTAAGCGATGAGCTAAAAAATGAAGCAAATAGCGTTATAAACGAGCTTGCAAGGCTAAATTTACAAAGTGTGATCCTCTCAGGTGATGATAAAAAAGTAGTTGCAAATATCGCTAGCAAGCTAAATGTGAGCGAATACTACGCAAATATGCTACCTGAGGATAAATTTAACAAGGTAAAAGAGCTAATGAGCCGAGGTGGCGTGATCTTTGTGGGAGATGGCATAAACGACTCGCCATCACTTAAAGAAGCAAGCGTTGGCATCGCTATGAACTCAGGCTCAGACATCGCTAAAGGCGCTGGCGATATCGTGCTTGTAAAAAACGATCTGCGCGGCGTAAGTGGGCTTGTAAAGCTTGCAAATGCGACTATTGCTAACATAAAAGAGAATTTGTTTTGGGCATTTATGTATAACGCCATTTGCATACCAGTGGCTGCTGGCGTGCTATATCCGGTATTTGGGCTGCTTCTAAGCCCAGTTTATGGCTCTATGGCGATGTGCTTAAGCTCGGTCACTGTCGTGCTAAATGCGCTTAGACTTAGATATTTGAAGCTTAAGGATTAAATTTGAGACTTGGAGAGCTTTACAGCGTCGTAGCGGCTGCACTTGCTACAAATTTTAATGGCATCTTGGACGTCTCATCTTTTATGCGTATCAAAAAGACAAGTGCGTGGATAACGCAGACAAAGAGCGATGCGAACATAAAAGGAAATGAGCTTTACGCTAAATTTATCAAAGATGAGAGCAGTGCCGCCTTATGTGATGATTATGTAATTTTGAAACAAAAGTTTGAAGCAAGTTATTATTTTTCAAGTGCAAAAGATGATTTGGCGCAGTTTTACAAAGCTATAAATTTTGAACCAAAAATGGGCGAGGTGGATAGCATCTCAAATCAGCTCATTTTGATAGCAAATATCTTAAAAAAAGAGGCGACAAAAGAGTCTATGCAGCTTCTTGCTGCTTTTAGCCTCTCTTTTTTCTTGCCTTATGCCGAGCAACTCGCAAAAGAGCTCGAGCAAAACGCAGCTAGCAGCTTTTATAAGTCGATGGGATATTTTTTAGAGGATTTTTGTTTAGTTCTAAGAACTATTATCGGTAAGGCTTAGTCTTTAAGCCTGTACCATTTCAGTCATTTGAGTTTTAATACTTAAAATGTTATTTTGAATGCTTGATTGTTCTAAATTTAGATGATGAAGCATTTGCATAGAATCACGATCTTTCAGGTGCTGGATGCTTGAAATTTGATCAGCTATATCGCTTCTTTGATCTTGTAATTTTTCTAAATTTTTTTGTAACTCTGTGACATCTTCTTTTATAATAATTGTAGGTTTTTGTCTAACTTCTTCTCTTTGTTCAACATGCACATCATTACTTCTAACGATATCTTTTGTACCATAACCAGAAGATACTAATATGCTGGTTTTAGCGCTACTTGATGATATAGATGTGTAGCCGTTATGATAGAAAACATTTGAGTTCATATTTGCATCTATTTGCATATCGTCCTTCCTTTTTAGTTTATTTCTTCATTTAAAACTATATCGGCAATAAATCAAAAAACTTGAAATAGTTTTTAAAAAGTTGCTGGGCGAATTATATTTTAATAACCTTAAATGTAAATTATATATATAACTTTTTTACTACTCTAGCATAATTTTTATATTACATTTCACTTTTTTGACCAAAAATTTATTTTTTAAAATGCTCGTAAAAGCCTAGTTAAGCACCTTTTTGTTAAAATCACGCAAAACTAATCAAAGGCAAAGCTATGAAAAAAGATGAAAACGCGCATAAAAAGATGTGGGAGGGCAGATTTAGCGAGGCTAGCTCAAAGTTGCTCGAGGAATTTAACGCTTCTATAAATTTTGATAAAAATCTTTTTGAAGAGGACATCGCTGGCAGTAAAGCGCACGCTAAAATGCTAGGAATTTGCGGAATTTTGAAAAAAGATGAGTCAGAGGCGATCATAAAAGGGCTTGATGAGGTTTTATCTGAGATAAGAGCTGGTAAATTTGCTTTTAAGATAGAAGATGAGGATATCCATATGGCCGTTGAAAAGCGCCTTAGCGAGATCATCGGAGCTGAGCTTGGCGGCAGACTACACACAGCTAGAAGTAGAAATGATCAGGTTGCGCTTGATTTTAAATTTTATGTTTTGAAGAAAAATTTAGAAATTTCATCACTCATCAAAGAGCTCATCGCCACGCTTACAAATTTAGCCAAAAACCACAAAGATACGCTAATGCCAGGCTACACGCACCTTCAGCACGCTCAGCCAGTAAGCCTTAGCTACCATTTGCTAGCCTATGCCTTTATGTTTAAGAGGGATTTTGAGCGATTTGTTAGCTCATACGAGCGAAACAACCTAAGTCCGCTTGGCTCAGCAGCCCTTGCAGGCACGCCACACAAGATAGATAGAACTATCGTTGCAAGCGAGCTTGGCTTTGCAGGCTGCACGCAAAATGCGATGGATAGCGTGAGTGACCGTGACTATGCGCTGGAGATTTTGTTTAACATTAGCGTTTTTATGACGCACGCTTCTAGGCTCTGCGAGGAGCTCATACTCTGGAGCTCGCAAGAATTTGGCTTTGTAAGCATTAGTGACGCTTACAGCACAGGCAGCTCCATCATGCCTCAAAAGAAAAACCCAGACGTCGCTGAGCTTATACGCGGTAAAACTGGGCGTGTAAATGGAAATTTAGTGGCGCTGCTAACGACGATGAAGGGCTTGCCACTTGCTTACAACAAAGATATGCAAGAAGACAAAGAAGGCGTTTTTGATAGCGTTGCGACCATTTTAAGCTCGGCTACTATCCTAAATGAGATGATAAAAACGGCTAAATTTAATGAAAAAAATATGCTAAAAGCGACAAAAACCGGCCATCTAAGTGCCACTGATCTAGCGGACTACCTAGTACGTGAGAAAAATATCCCATTTAGAACGGCGCATTTTATCACCGGCAAGGCTGTCGCAAAGGCTGAAAGCTTGGGACTTGATCTAAGTGAGCTTAATAAAGAGCAGCTAAAAAGTGTCGATGAAAATTTAGATGAAAATGCCATTAAATTTCTAGATCTGCACGCTTCAAAAGAGGCCCGCACTTCAAAAGGTGGCACGGCAAACAAAAGCGTTGAAGAGCAAATTAAAATTTTAGACGACTGGCTTAAGTAAAAAGAGTTATAATTACGCAGAATTTACAAATTTTAAAGGATGAAAAATGTTTTTTGACAGCAAAAATAAAGAGCTTGGTAGTAAAAATGAAGCTTTAGAAAGAGAAAATGAAGCTTTAAAGGCTGAGATTTTAGCACTTAAAAATGAGCTAAAAAATGCCAAAACTTGCGAGCCAAAAGAGCAAGCTAAGGATAAGCAAGAGGCTGTAAATTTGCTGCTTACTAGCTATCAAGATGGTATGAATTTCTTACAATCAACCATCGAAGAAAATCTAAAAATGCTTGAAAATATAAACCATTTAAATGAAAAAACATTCAAAGAAACAGGCGAGCTCAAGTCTCAAACGGCTGAAATTTTAAGCTCGATCGAGCAAGTAAGCCAGATGAGCGGCGATCTTTCAAACGATGCCTCTTCGCTTGATGGAAGCGTAAATTCTATCGTTGAGATCATAAATCTCATAAAAGACATATCAGATCAGACAAATTTGCTAGCGCTAAATGCTGCTATCGAGGCGGCTCGTGCGGGCGAGCATGGACGAGGTTTTGCGGTCGTTGCAGATGAGGTTAGAAAGCTTGCAGAACGCACGCAAAAGGCGACACTTGAGGTTGAAGTAAATATAAATGGCCTTAAACAAAGTGCGAACACAATGATCGAAATGAGCGAGAATTTCTCTAAAATTTCAGCAAATGCGATGCAAATTTTAGGCGGTTTTGAGGGCAACATCTCAAGCGTAAATGCCAACACGCAAAATATCCTAAACCAAGCTCTAAATGTCACAAACGAAGTAAATGTAAGTAACGGCAAGATAGATCACATCAACATGAAGCTAAATGGCTATCGAGGCGTGCTCCTTGGCGAGATAAATAGAATTCAAGACGTGCATGAGTGTAGATTTGGCAAGTGGTATGAAAAAGATGTGAAAAATACCATCATAAAAGATCCAAGAACCCTCTCAAGTATAGCTGCGCACCACGAAAATGTCCATCACGGACTAGATAAGGCTATGGCGATTTTTGCTGACAAAGATAAGGGACATTTAGCAGGTGTTGAGATACTAAAAGATGTCGAACACTCAAGCAAAGCTGGCTTTGAAGAGCTACTTGAAGCGGTAAAAGCTGCTAGGAAATAAATTTATTTAAATTTAGATGTTTGAAGTGAAAATTTAAAGAATTTAGACTCAAAAAGAGTCTAAATTTTGTTTTTAAAATGTGCTTTGTGGATCAGCTACACCTTCGCTCCAGCCAAGTTTTGCGCCAGCAAGTAGGTGAAAGTGTAGGTGCATGACCTCTTGACCGCCGTTTTCACCGCAGTTTGTTATGAGGCGGTATCCGCTCTTATCAACGCCCATTAAGCTCGCCACTTCTTGGATAAATTTAGTCATCTCACCCATCAAAACTGGGTCCATCTCTTGGAAGTTTTTGTAGTGTTTTTTAGGGATGATGAGGATGTGGATCGGCGCTTTTGGGTTGATGTCGTTAAAAGCTAGAAATTTCTCACTCTCCAGCACTTTGTTACAAGGAATTTCACCAGCAACGATCTTTTCAAATATGGTCATTTTAGCTCCTTTGAAAGTTTGAGAAATTATATCAAAGTGTGCTTAAATTTCGCGCTTTTTATCTTGATTTTAACTCTTTTTCTATAAAATCGATGCAAAAATTCATAAAGGTAAAAAATTGCAAGATTTCATTAATAAAATCAAAAATGAAATTTCAACTCTTGATGATCTGGAGAAGATCAGGGTAGAAATTTTTGGCAAAAAGGGCATCTTGGCGCAAGGTTTTGCAAAGCTAAAAGAGCTTGGCGAGGATGAAAAAAAGGAATTTGCAGCAAATTTAAACAAGCAAAGAGATGAGCTAAGCGCGCTTATAGAAGCTAAAAAAGCCGAGCTTAGCGAGCAAGAGATAGATAATAAGATGAAAAAAGAGGCCGCTGATATCACGCTCTTTAACGAGCCTGTTGCTAGTGGAGCACTGCACCCTGTGATGGCCACGATGGATAAGATAATTGAATACTTTTTAGCTCTAAATTTCTCGCTCGAGACTGGGCCGCTTATAGAAGATGATTTTCACAACTTTGAGGCGCTAAATTTACCAAAATACCACCCAGCAAGGGATATGCAAGACACATTTTACCTAGATGATTTTAGACTTTTAAGGACGCATACGAGCCCAGTTCAGGTGCGAACTATGTTAAATCAAAAGCCACCTATCCGCATGATAGCGCCTGGCACTGTCTTTAGACGCGATATGGACCTAACGCATACACCGATGTTTCATCAGGTTGAGGGCCTTGTGGTGGAGGACGCTGAGAAAGTTAGCTTTGCAAATTTAAAATCAATGCTTGAAGGCTTTTTAAAGCACATGTTTGGCGATGTTGAAGTGCGTTTTCGCCCTAGCTTCTTTCCATTTACGGAGCCTAGCGCTGAAGTTGATATTAGTTGTATATTCTGCCACGGCAAGGGTTGCAGGGTGTGCAAGCAGACTACTTGGCTCGAGGTGCTTGGATGCGGCGTCGTCGATCCAAATGTATTTAAGGCAGTTGGCTATAAAAATGTAAGCGGATATGCCTTTGGCCTTGGGGTTGAGAGATTTGCGATGTTGCTTCATAGAGTGCCTGATCTAAGGTCACTTTTTGAGGGAGATTTAAGATTGTTGGAGCAGTTTAAATGATAATTTCAAAGCATTGGTTAAACGAGTGGATCGACCTTAGCGAGGTTAGCGGCGAGACACTTTCAAAGACATTAAACTCTATCGGTTTAGAAGTTGATAGCTATAAAGAGATAAATTTACCAAAGAGCATCGTAGTTGGCTACGTAAAAAGTAGAGAAAAGCACCCAGATGCCGATAAGCTAAGCGTTTGTCAGGTTGATGTTGGCAGCGAAACGCTTCAGATCGTTTGTGGGGCTAAAAACGTCGAGGCTGGTCAGTTTGTGCCAGTTGCGCTCATTGGCACGACGATGCCAAATGGTCTTGAGATCAAAAAGGCAAAGCTAAGAGGCATCGAGTCATGCGGTATGATCTGCTCTTCAACTGAGCTAGGACTACCTAAGACAAATGACGGCATTTTGCCACTTGATGATAGTATCGGCAAGCTAAAACTTGGCACAAGTCTTGGTGAATTTGAAGCGTTCAAAGATGTGATCATCGAGGTTGATGTCACAGCAAATAGGGGCGACTGCCAAAATTTACACGGCATCGCAAGAGAAATTTGCACCGCACTTGATCTAAATATGAAAGATAGCCACGAAAATGAAGATAGCGAAAATTTACTAGGCATTGGCAGGATCGCGTCTGTGCGAACTGAAGATAAGGTAAATGGCTCGTTTTTGTATAAAGCCTTTGAGCTAAAAAATGCATTAAGCGAAAATTTACTAACTAGGTTGAGGCTAGCTCTAATTGATTGTCAAAAGACAAATTTAGTAGAAAGACTGCTTGAATACGCGACATTTTGCACGGGCGTCTTGTTTAGAGCTTATGATCACGCTAAGCTTGTGGGCGAGGGCGAAAAAGCAGTTTTTGACATCAAAAATGGCGAAAATGGCGAGTGCGTGGTCTTTTGTGAGGATAGAAATTTAGGCGTTGCTGGAATTTACCAAAGCGATGAGGCTAGGGTCGATGAGGGCTCAAAGGTGATCTTGGTAGAGGCTAGCTACGTAAAACCAGATGTTGTCTCAAAAGCCATTTTTGAAAATAAAAATTTACCAAAAGGCGATCAAGTTTATCGCTCAAGCCGTGGTAGCGAGCCAAATTTAACTTACGGGGCGGACTATCTTTTCAAAAGGCTAGCTGGCTTTAAAGATAGCCTAAGTCTTTTTGCTGGCTCACAGCAATCACTTCTAAACACCGAGCCTATCACGCTTAGCATCTCGCTTGGCGAGCTTAAAAATATGATCGGTCAAGAGGTTGCTAGAAACGATGTCGTTAAAATTTTAAAGAAACTTGGCTTTGAGATCGCGGTAAATGTTGAGCAAGAGAGCTTTAATGTAAAAGTGCCGTTATTTCGCCATGACATCGTAAATTCGCATGATATCTGCGAGGAGATCGTAAGGATAATAGGCATCGACAATATCGCCTCAACGCCGTTAAATTTCTCTGAGAAAAATAGGCTAAATAAGACATATTTTGACTATAAAAATGCTTTAAATTTAAGGCACCGTGCAGCCGACAATGGCTTTTTTGAAAGTGTGCACTACGTATTTGACAGCCTTGATGAGCTAAGTGAGCTAAATTTCAAACCTTGCAAGATCAAGATACTAAATCCTATAAACAACGAGCTAAACACGCTTAGACCAGCACTTGTTAATCACCTTCTAAGCTCAAGCGAGAAAAACATCAAAAACTCAAAACGCTCAGTTAGACTTTTTGAGCTTGGCGAAGTTTTTGACGAAAATGCAAACCAAGGCTTAAATTTAGGCTTTGTCGTATCAGGTCTCTTAAAAGAGCCAACACTTATAAACGGCGCAAAGGGCGAAGAGGCAAATTTCTACGCATTTGCAGCGATGGTGCAAAATGTCATAGGCAAATTTGAGCTAAAACCTTGCCGTGAGATATCGTATCTTAGCCCATACGAGCAGGCACACATCTATCAAAATGGCGAAAAGATCGGCTATATCGGCAGAGTTGATGTAAGAGTAGAGGCAAAAAGGGATTTGCCTAAAACTTATGTCTGCGAGATTGATTTTGCAAAGCTTAAATTTGAGCCGATCTTAGCAGTGCCTTACTCAAAATTCCAAAGCACTACAAGGGATCTTAGCCTAATCGTACCTGAAAATTTCGAGGCTGGACGAATTTATGAGTGCATAAGAGGGCTAAATTTAAAAGAGCTAAAAGAGTTCTTGCCGGTTGATATCTATAAAGATGCGAAACTAAACGGCGCGATCAGCCTTAGCCTTAAATTTACATTCCAAGATATGGAAAAAACGCTCGAAGATGACGATATAAACGCGCTTATGGATAAAATTTTAAGCGAGCTAAAAGAGAAACTAAATATCGGAATAAGATGAGAATTTATCCACTAGAAAAAAGTCTAAATTTAACCATCGATGACATCGCGGCTGATAAGTCTATCTCACATCGATGTGCGATGTTTTCGCTTTTAAGCGACAAGCCATCTCGCGTTAGAAACTACCTAAGAGCAGGCGATACGCTAAATACCTTAAAGATCGTTGGGCTCTTAGGTGCAAATGTCGAAGATAACGGCGCTGAAATAACGATCACTCCGCCACAAAAGATAAAAGAGCCAAAAGAAATTTTGGAGTGTGGCAACTCTGGCACGGCGATGAGGCTTTTTATGGGGTTACTAGCCGTACAGGATGGTTTTTTTGTGCTAAGTGGCGATAAATACTTAAATTCTCGTCCGATGGCTAGAATAGCAAAGCCTCTAAATGATATGGGTGCAAAGATAGATGGTGCAAACAACGCAAACAACGCTCCTCTTTGCATAAGAGGGACTAAATTTGAAAGATTTAGTTTTGATAGCAAGATCGCCTCAGCTCAGGTAAAAAGCGCGCTCTTGCTAGCGGCTCTTTATTCAAATGGCTGCAAATTTAGCGAGCCAGAGCTAAGCAGAGACCACACTGAGCGTATGCTTGCAGGCATGGGAGCTAATATAAAGCGTGACGGCCTAGAGATCACGCTAGAGCCTATGAAAGGCCCACTTGCACCACTTGACATAGACGTGCCAAATGACCCAAGCTCGGCATTTTTCTTCGCAGTCGCAGCTTTAATCATCCCAAATTCGCATATCATTTTAAAAAATATCTTGTTAAATAAAACTCGTATCGAAGCTTACAGAGTTTTAGAAAAAATGGGCGCTGAGATAAAATTTCACAAAACCTCAAGCAAATATGAAGATATCGGCGATATTGAAGTCAAGTACTCGCCAAATTTAAAAGGTGTAGAGGTTAGTGAAAATATCTCGTGGCTCATCGACGAAGCCCCAGCTTTAGCCATCGCATTTGCCTGCGCTAAGGGTCAAAGCAAGCTAACAAATGCAAAAGAGCTTCGCGTAAAAGAGAGCGACAGGATAGCTGTCACGATAAATGCGCTAAAGCAGTGCGGTGTCGATGCTAGTGAGCTTGAAGATGGATTTATTATAAATGGCTCTGAGGCAAAATTTGCCACGATAGATAGCCATGGAGATCACAGGATCGCCATGAGCTTTGCCATACTTGGACTAAAATGTGGCATGCAGATAGAAAAGAGTGAATTTATCGCTACTTCGTTTCCAAATTTTGCTGAGATTTTAAAGAAAATGGGAGCTAGAGTTGAAGATCGAGCTTGCTAGTAGTTATGGATTTTGCTTTGGCGTAAAAAGGGCGATAAAGATAGCTGAAAACGCTGGAGATGCCGCAACTATCGGTCCGCTCATACATAATAATGAAGAGATAAACAGGCTTGAGAAAAACTACAATGTAAAGACGCTTGAGGGCATAGACGAGCTAAAAGATGAGAAAAAGGCGATCATCCGCACTCATGGCATCACTAAAAACGACCTTGCGGAGCTAAAAAAAACTGATATAAAAGTGATCGACGCAACTTGTCCGTTTGTGACAAAGCCACAACAAATTTGTGAAAAAATGAGCGAAGAGGGCTATGATGTAGTGATCTTTGGCGACATGCACCACCCAGAGGTAAAAGGGGTGAAGTCATATGCTAAGGGCAACGTCTATGTCGTGCTTGAAGAGAGCGAGCTAGAGGGCATTAAATTTAAGCAAAAGGTCGCGCTTGTCAGCCAAACGACTAGAAAAGTTGAGAAATTTATGCAGATCGCAAACTATCTCATGCTTCATGTAAAAGAGCTACGCGTTTTTAACACGATCTGCAACGCGACATTTGAAAACCAAGAGGCTGCTAAAAATTTAGCCAAACGAGCAGATGTGATGATAATCATCGGCGGAAAAAACAGCTCAAACACAAAACAACTCTACCTAATATCTAAAAATTTCTGCAAAGATAGCTACCTAATAGAAAGCGAAGAAGAGCTTGATGGATCATGGTTTGAGGGCAAAAATTTGTGTGGTATAAGTGCGGGGGCTAGCACACCTGACTGGATCATACAAAAAGTCGTTGATAGAATCAAAAAAGTATAAAATTTATCCTAGCTAAAGCCACAATTAACTATAATAAGCCAATTTGCCTCTATTGGCATAATAAAATTTAAAGGATCAAGATGGCTGTGAACAAAAGTGTTCAATTAGGAAAAGCAAAAGACGAAGATATCGAAGATATCGATTTTGCTGCGATGTTAGAGGAGTCTTTTAAAAAGACTGAAGAAGATAGTGACGCAAAGATCGTCAGTATCAATGGTGATGAGGTTTTAATTGACGTTGGCAAGAAGTCAGAAGGCATTTTAAATGTTTCTGAGATCACTGACGCAAACGGCAACCTGACGCATAAAGTTGGTGATACGATCAAAGTTGTAATAACTGGATCAAGAAATGGAAGACCTATAGTGTCGCACAAAAAAGCACTTAGAAAAGAGAAAGTTAAAGCTTTCATCGAAGCTTACGATCCTGAAAATTCTGGCGAAATCGACGTAAAAGTAGTTGGAAAAAATAAAGGTGGTTTTATCACTCAAGACGCAAATGGCGTAGAATTTTTCTTACCAAGAACGCACAGCGGATTTAAAAACGCTGAGGGCGTAGTTGGAAAATCATACAAAGTAAGAGTTATAAAAGTTGATAAAGAAGAGAACAGCATCGTTGTCTCAAGAAAGAAAATTTTAGATGACGACCGCAAAAAACGCAAAGAAGCTCTATCAAACATAGTAGAAAACGATAGCGTTATAGAGGGCACAGTTAAGAAAATCACAACTTATGGTATGTTTGTTGATGTTGGCGGTGTAGACGGACTTGTGCATTACAGCGAAATAAGTTACAAGGGTCCGGTAAATCCTAGCTCACTATACAAAGAAGGCGATAAAGTTTTAGTTAAAGTTATCAGCTATGACAACGAAAAACGCCACCTATCTCTATCTATCAAGGCAGCTACTCCAGATCCTTGGGAAGAGATCATAAGCGACGGCCTAGAAGTTGGCGACACTATAAAAGTAACAGTTAGCAATATAGAGCCTTATGGTGCATTTGTCGATCTTGGAAATGATATTGAAGGATTTTTACATATATCTGAAATTTCATGGGACAAAAATATCAAAAATCCAAAAGATCACATCAGCGAAGGTCAAGAGATCGATGTTGAGGTTATCGAAATAGACGCAAAAGGACACCGTTTAAGAGTGAGCCTTAAAAATTTACTTCCAAAGCCATTTGATGAATTTAAAGCTAAATTTAAAGAGGGTGACGTAGTAAAAGGCGTTGTAACAACTATCACAAATTTCGGTGCATTTGTTAGAGTAGGCTGCGTTGAGGGCTTGCTACACAACGAAGATGCATCTTGGGATAGAAACTACAAATGCAAAGATATGTTCAAAGCTGGCGACGAGCTTGAGGTAAAAATCATCAAAATTGACAGCGCTGAGCAAAAAATTTCTCTAAGCCTAAAAGATCTAAAACAAAGTCCAGTTCAGGCATTTGCTAATAAATTTAGTGTAGGCGACATCGTAAAAGGAACGATCCGTGACATTAAAGAGTTTGGCGTATTTGTTGAGCTTGGTGATAATGTCGATGCGCTAATCCGCAAAGAAGATCTAGGTAGCGTAGATGCTAGCACGTTAAAGATCGGCGATGAGATCGAGGCTGCTATCGCATTTATCGATGAGAAGAAAAACAGAATTCGCCTAAGCATACGCCGTTTAGCAAAACAAAAAGAGCGTGAAGTGTTAAATGAGATCAATGACAACGACGACAAAGTAACACTTGGCGACATCATAAAAGAACAATTACGCTAGTATAAATGGGCAGACGCACGCTTTTATCAGTAGTTGTTCTGCTCTTTGTGATATTAGGTTTGGTTGGAATTTATCTTGTTAAATTTGCAAGTGTAAATTTCAGCCAGATCCCAGAAAACAATATAACAAACGAGCAAAATATAACCAAAAACACAGCCGGCAGTGAAAACTGGATCAACGAGCTGGCAACTATTAAGAAAAAAGATTACGTATTGCCTGTAAATGAAATTTTTATAGAATACAACCGACCTAAGATAGAAAAGCCAAAGATCACAGCATACGAACTTTTGATAGATAAAAACGATATCTACTCTATGTTCTGTTTGATGCAGACTTTGCGAAGTAGCGAGGTTGATTTCACTGTTGTAAAGGACGGCGCCAAAAGCCAGATCTTTTTAAATACTCAAGACTCAAAGTTGCTTCAAAATATCATACTGCAGCTAAGAGTTTACGACATCCACTCAAGTGTAAGAGAGGTAAAATTATGAAAACTATCATTGTTTGCGACGCAATACACCCAGTAGGTTTTGAGCTTTTAAAAAAAGAGCAAGATATAAATATAATAGACGCAGTTAATACCCCAAAAGACGAGCTTTTAAAAATTTTAGGTGAGGCCGATGTAGTGATCACTAGAAGCTCGACTGAGGTAAATGAGGACTTTTTAAATTCTGGCAAAAAGCTAAAAGCTATCGTTAGAGCCGGTGTTGGCGTGGATAACGTTGATATAGATGGCTGTTCAAGAAGAGGCATCATTGCTATGAATGTCCCGACTGCAAACACTATCGCAGCGGTTGAGCTAACTATGGCTCACATGCTAGCGGCTGCAAGATCGCTCGAGTACGCTCACAACGACCTAAAGCTAGATAGAATTTGGAAGCGTGAGAAGTGGTATGGAGTTGAGCTATTTAAGAAAAAGCTTGGCGTGATCGGCTTTGGTAATATCGGCTCAAGAGTGGCAGCACGCGCAAAAGCTTTTGGCATGGATATCATCGCATACGATCCATACATCGATCCATCTAAGGTCATCGATATGGGCGGCACTTATACTAAAAATTTTGATGACATCTTGGCATGTGACTTCATCACGATCCACACTCCAAAGACCAAAGAGACAACCGATATGATCGGCGCTAAAGAGATAGCAAAGATGAAAGATGGCGTAAGACTTATAAACTGCGCTAGGGGCGGCCTTTATAACGAAGAGGCGCTTTATGAGGGGCTAAAAAGCGGCAAGGTGGCTTTTGCTGGTATCGATGTTTTCACAAAAGAGCCAGCAACAAGTCATCCGCTTCTTGATCTAAATAATGTAAGCGTCACGCCACATCTTGGGGCAAATACCCTTGAGTCGCAGCGCAACATCGCAGTAGAGGCAGTCGAGCAAGCTATCTTGGCAGCACGCGGCATAAGCTATCCAAACGCTCTAAATTTACCGATCAAAACAGAAGATCTACCGCCGTTTGTTGAGCCTTATATTGATCTTACAAGCAAGATGGCATTTCTTGCAGCTCAGATAAACAAAAGTGCCATCAAGGCTATTCGTATAGAGACTCACGGGCAGATTAGCGAATATGCAAACTCACTGCTAACATTTGCCATAGTGGGCGCTCTAAAAGAGAGTCTTGGCGATGCGATAAACTATGTAAATGCTAAATTTTTATGCGACGAAAAAGGCATAACTACTGAAACTAGCACAGGTGGAGATAGTATCTTTAAAAATAAGATCACGGTTCGTCTTACTACTGAAAATGGCATTGTAAGCGTTGGCGGCACGGTGTTTGGTGAAAATCAACAACGCATCGTAACCGTCAATGGCTTTAAGACTGACTTCAAGCCAAAAGGTAAGATGATCATCTTCAAAAACCACGATGTACCGGGCGTTATTGCTCAGATCAGTAAAATTTTGGCTGATGAGAAGATAAACATCGCAGACTTCCGTCTTGGCAGAGATGAGCACGGCATGGCGCTTGCGGTCATCTTGGTCGATGAACATATAAAAACAGAAACGCTAGAGAGATTAAACGCACTTGAAGCTTGTGTTTGGGCTCAATACGCAGTTATATAACAAATTACGAAAGGATAAAAAATGGCTTCATATTCAATGGGCGATCTAAAAAAGGGACTAAAGATCGAGATCGATGGCGTTCCTTATAAAATCGTAGAATATCAACACGTTAAGCCGGGCAAGGGTGCAGCTTTTGTTCGTGCAAAGATCAAATCTTTTGTCGATGGAAAGGTTCTTGAAAAGACTTTTCACGCAGGTGACAAGTGCGAGCAGCCGCATCTTGAAGAGAAAGAGATGCAGTATCTCTATGACGACGGCGAGTTTTGCCAGTTTATGGACACGGCTACTTACGAGCAAGTTGCGATCAGCGATGAGGATGTGGGCGATGTTAAAAAATGGATGATCGATGGTATGATGGTTGAAATTTTATTTCACAACGGCAATGCTATCGGCGTTGAAGTGCCACAAGTAGTCGAGCTAAAGATAGTTGAAACTCCACCAAATTTCAAGGGCGATACACAAGGTGGCAAAAAGCCAGCTACCCTTGAGAGTGGCGCGGTAGTTCAGATACCATTTCACGTACTAGAAGGCGAGGTCATCCGCGTTGATACAGTTCGTGGCGAGTACATCGAGCGCGCAAATAAATAACCATACATTTGGCACGTTAAATTTATGAAAGAGGAATTTGACGAGCTCATTGCTCTGCTAAAGCCGCTATTTAAGGATAATGGCTTTAGTAAGAGCGCTTTAAATTTCTACAAAAATACCCCAAATTTTATCTATGTTGTAAATTTTCAAAAAAGTAGTGGCAATAGCTTAGAGCGCACGAGATTTTATATAAATTGCGGCATTTACGCCCCTTTTATAGAGGCTACTCTTGGCAAAGAAGCGCTTAGCAAGCCAAAAGAGTATGAGTGCCATTTTAGAGCTAGAGCACATGAAATCACTCGCACAGTTGCTTCACACTACGAGATAGAGCCAGATAGTGACATGGCTAAAATTTATGAAAATGTAGCAAATGATCTTGGTTTTGTTTTTAAATTTTTTGAGCAAAATAGCTCTGAAGCAAATTTAATAGAATTAATGCTTGAACAAAATGGCCTTGCAGCGATAAATCAGCTCTACGAATATCTTTTGATAAAAGATAAAAGTGAAATTTTGATCTCTCATGCCAAAAGGCTCTTCGCAAAGCATGGCAGTGAAGCAAGGTGGAGTAAATTTCAAAACCATATAAATGAGCTACTTAAAAAATTTAAAAAAGACGAGATAAATTTTAAAGAGTAAATTTGATGGAAGAACGAGGCAGTTGCCTGCCCCGCTAGTTAGCATTAAGCCGACTTTTCTTTGAGATATTTGTTTATAAGAGTTGTGATCTCTTCGCCGTGTGGGAACCTTGACTCATCGTTTCCGATGCGATCCTTTTTAGAAAAGATAACGTTTCCGTCAACCTCGACGATGAAATTTCCACCATCTCCTACAACCAACTCGACTCTTGCATCACTAAAGTTCGCTTTTATTTCATCTTCTACACGAGAAGCTACCGGACGATAGTTTCAAGAGTTGCAGTAAATAATTTTTACTTGCATGCTCTGTCCTTTCTTGTGAAATAAGCTTTGATTATATAAAATTTATCCTAACAAACAGATAACACGATAAAGGACGATTTTATGAAAAAGGTAGCCGTAATCCTAGCTGATGGTTTTGAGGAGATCGAGGCGCTAACCTCCGTCGATGTTTTACGCAGAGCAGGCGCGATAGCATCTATCGCTAGCTTGAAGGACGCGCAGATCAGAGGTGCTCACAATATAAATGTAAAAGCTGATGTCACACTTCGTGAGGTGGAGGAGCTAGGTTATGATGCGATCGTGCTTCCAGGAGGTCTGCCTGGTGCAGAAAATCTTGCAAATGACGCCAAACTAAGAGAAATTTTGCAAGCATTTGATAAAGAGAGCAAGCTAATTTGTGCCATTTGTGCCGCTCCTATGGTGCTTGAGCGAGCTGGGGTGCTAAAAGATAGCTTTGTTTGCTACCCTGGCTTTGAAGAAAATGTAAGAAGCGATAAAAGAGGCTACGTAAGCGATAAAAACGTGCTAAAAGATCAAAACATCATAACTGGCAAGGGACCTGCTTTTTCTATGGAATTTGCACTTTTTATAGTGAAAAATCTGCTTGGCGAAGAGGCTTACCATAAAGTAAAAAATGATTTACTTTATAAATAGTTTATAAAAAAATTGTAATTTTTTATTTAATTATTCTACTTAAACTTAAGGATAAATTTTGTTTAGTGATAGATATTATAACACCTTGCTGTTGCGATTTGTTGCATTTAAGGATATTTTTTAAAAAATTGTAATATTTTTCTTGATTTTTACATCTTTTTGACGGAAATAAGCTATTATTTCTCTAATCGATCAGATCGATAATTTTTTTAAGGAATAATCCTGTGAATATTTATGTAGGAAATTTGTCGTATAGAACGACAGAGGCAGAGTTGAAGGAAGCTTTTGCACAATTTGGTGAAGTAAAGCGCGCAAAGATCGTAAAAGATAGAGAGACAGACCGCTCAAAGGGCTTTGGCTTTGTTGAGATGGACGATGCGAACGAGGGCCAAAAGGCGATCGACGCACTAAATGAAAAAGAACTCGGCGGACGCACTTTAAGAGTAAATGAGGCTAGACCAAGAGATTAATGACTATTTGCCACCATCTGGTGGCATGGTCTCTCGCATAGCTCCGACGCCAAGCGGCTATCTACACGCTGGCAACGCCTACAACTTCATCTTGACTTATCTTTTGACGCGCTCGCTGGGCGGCGTTTTGCACTTAAGGATTGATGATTATGATCTTGGCAGATACCGGCGCGATTTTGTTCAAAATATCTTTGATGTGTTAGAATTTCTGGGGCTTTGCTACGATAAAGGCGCTACAAGCGTTAGCGACTTTGAGCATAATTTTAGCTTTAAAACAAGAGCCAAAAGATATGAAAACGCACTTGAAAAGGTGGGCGAAATTTACATTTGTGAATGCACAAGAGCCACGAAAGATGCCTATGAAAACGGCATTTACACTAAAATTTGCAAAGATAAAAAGCTAAAATTTATAAAAGATAAAACCGCTATTAGACTAAGCGTGGATGAAAACGATGAACTTGGCAGGATCGTGGCAGCGCAGATGGGCGATTTTGTCATTTATAAAAAGGATTTTACCCCAGCTTACAACTTCGCAAGCGTCATTGATGATGAGGATATGGGGGTAAATTTGGTTGTTAGAGGCAAGGACTTGCTGTCTTGCGCGCTAGCTCAAAGATACCTTGCAAAAAGGCTAAATTTTGGCTTTTTAAATGCTAAATTTATCCACCACAAGCTACTTTTAGACGGAGCCAAAAAGCTTTCTAAAAGTTCGAAATCGCCACCTATTGATCTAAGCCAAAATCCTCAAATTTATTACAAAATGTTAGCAAATGATCTTGGACTAAATTTAAACTCAGCAGATAAAATTTCAAACCTGCTTTATGAATTTAGGCTTAAAAATATAGCCGAGAGGTTGATAGGCTCTTAAAATTTGATAGAAAATTTAGTTATGTAGTGTATTGGTGCTATTGTTTGCACTATTTTACAAGTTTTAAAATTCTATTCACCCCTAAGAATTGACTACTAAAATTTGACTTTACTTACAGTTTAGCTCAAATTTTAGAGCCGAAATTACTCGTTCATGAAATTTTAAAATTTGCCTGACTTTCTATTACACAAAACGCATGCAATTGTACTAAAGCACTGCATGCATTTTTGTTTAAGCTTTTTGATTATTAAATTTAAAGC
>NZ_PPAW01000013.1 GCF_002913225.1 Campylobacter concisus
AATAATCAATGTCAATATAAAATTAAATTTTATCCACCAATGGATAAACCAAAATAAATTTATCTTTGCCATTTAGATAGCTAAAAAGTTTCATTTTTGAAATATTTTGTATAAAAATTCTTTTTTCTCAATTATATTTTAATATTATATTAATTTTATATCCTTTATAATGTCACTAAATTATTTTAAAAAATATAACTTTATAGTTATTTCCAAGGAAGGTTGAGATGAGAACTCTCTTATCTTTAGGCATAGTGTGTGCTGCGCTACTTGCTAATGAGACTAATCTAAAAAACGAGTTAAATAACGAAGAGATTAGGGCGAATATGGCAAGCTCTTTTAACGAAAGCTCCAACATAAATTTACTTAACGAAAAACCAATTTCAGAAGGTAGGCTAAATTTAAACGAAACCCCATGCTTTAAAATAGATAAAATTTCGCTTCTTAGTGAGAACGAAGTAGCTAGCTTTAATGCTAGCAGTGGTGCTGATGAGGCCATAATAAGAGAAGCTTATAATGCAAACTACTCTAAATTTAACTCTATTTTAGAGGCTAGCTTAAACAAGCTTGATTTTAAATCTGGCAGCTGTCTTGGCAAAAACTCTATCAATCTAATCATAAACTCTTTTAACAACGAGATAATAAAAAGTGGCTATATCACTTCAAGTGCGAGCCTGGTTACAAAGAGCTTAAAAGATGCCAAGCTAGAGTTTGTGATAAATCTTGGCCTAATAGATAACATAAGCATAAACGAGCTTGACAGCCAAAGAAATAGAGCGAGCCTCTTTAGCGCATTTGGTGAGTACTCTCATAAAAATAAAGTGGCAAATATAAGAGATATCGAGCAGGCTCTTGAGTCACTTCAAAACGTCTCGAAAAATGACGTTAGTATTAAATTCTTACCTTCAAATAGAGCTGGCTTTTCAAACATAGTGATCACTAGGGTTGATAGCTTTCCACTAAAAGCTGCCATTAGCCTTGACAACCTTGGCTCAAAACAAAGCGGCAAGTACCAAGGCATGCTAAATTTAAGCACGCTAAATTTACTTGGATTTAACGAAATTTTTAGCTTCTCACGCGGCAAAGATATATTTAAAAAAATATGAGGTTACAAATAAATTTAATGGCGCCACTGATTACGGAGCTTCAAATAACTACTATTACGGCTTTGCTGTCCCATTTGGCTACTTCATGCTTGAGTATGAAAAGAGTAAATATGACTACGCCCAGATCATAAATGCAGCCTACAATCTCTACACATATAAAGGTAGAAGCGAGAGCGACTCACTAAGCCTTGCTTATACATTTTATAGGGACTCAAATTTTAAAAATAGCGCTTATGTAAAGCTATTTAAGAGAAAAAATAAAAACTGCCTAGAGGACTACGAGTTAGATAACCAAGCTAGAAGAAATGCTGGATATGAGGTAGGTGTAAAATCAAGCTGGAATTCTTACAACCAAGCTTTTAGCGCCAAGCTAGCTTACAAAAAAGGCACTGGTATATTTAGATCACAGCCTGATCCTTTGGAGGATAGCGGCGAGGCTACATCTAGGTTTGCTCTAATAAATTTAAACCTAAACTACAAATATAAATTCGAACTTCCACTAAGCTATGATCTAAATATCAACGCAAGATATGGCCTAAATAAACTAAGCTTGCAAGATCGTTTTAGCATCGGTGGATATCACAGTGTTAGGGGATTTGACGGAGAGAGCTCGCTTGTTGGAAACCACGGAGTAAGCGTAAGAAATACCCTATCATATAACTACTATAAGAGCAACTCTGTCTATGCAGGGCTTGACGCTGGTATGGTAAGAGCAGCGAGCAGTGGCATAAAGGATAAAAACACCCTTGCAGGATACGCCATAGGTCTAAGAGGCAGCATAAAAGCCTACAACAACTTAAGCTATGACATATCTGTCTCAAAACCTCTTTATAAACCAAAGAGCTTTGAATCTAAATCAACAAATGTAAATTTCATCATAAGCTACGAATTTTAAGGATAAAATATGCTAAAGGACAATCAAATTTCAAATGCACAAAAACCTAGCCTTTTAACCATAGGCTTAAATTTCTACGTAAGTCTCTCTTTGCTACTTGCCACTTCACCAGCATTAGCAAATGAGCCAAGTATCATAGCTGACCCAGGTGCTAGTAACCGCCCTGATATACTAAAAGCTCCTAATGAGACGCTAATAATAAACATCACAAACCCTGATAGCAAGGGCGTATCTATGAACGAATATAGCAGGTTTAACACCCCAACCACTGGCACTATCCTTAATAACTCTAATAAAAACATAGATACAAAGATAGCTGGCCAGATAGATGCAAACTATAGGCTTACAAAAGAGGCAAGCCTTATTATCAACAAAGTAAATTCGGCTGAAAAATCATCTCTAAAAGGAAATTTAGAGGTAGCAGGTAGTAGAGCTGATGTGGTCATAGCAAATCCAAATGGTATAAGCGTAGATGGTCTAAATATGATCAACTCTCGCTCACTTACACTAACAACAGGTAGTATCAATAAACTAAGTCCCAAAGAGATAGAGCTAATATCTAATAACTCTATAGACATCGTAGGGGACGGCCTAAACGATAAGAGCAGCGACTATACTAATGTCATCTCAAATGCTGTAAATTTAAACTCAAATATCCACGCAAATGAGCTAAATATCATCGGTGAAAAGGCGGTTGCTTCAAGCAAAGATAGGCTTTACAACGATGTAAAAGCTAAAAACCAAGAAAACAGCTTTAGCCTAGATAGTAGCGCGCTTGGCGGTATGTATGCTAATAAAATCAAACTAGTTGGCACAAGTAACGGTGTAGGCGTAAATAATAACGGCCTAGTTATAGCAAATAACAACATAGAGATAAGCCTTGATGGTGATATAGTTAATGCTGGCGCTATCGCTTCTAACAAAGATGCTAAGATAGAGGCAAAGACTATAACAAACAAAGATGAAGCGCTAATAGCAGCAAAAAAGAGCCTTGACATAAAAGCAGAGACTTTGGTAAATACCTCAAGCCAAATTTATGCTAAAGATATAAATGTAGAGGCTAAAAAGCTAGTAAATAACTCAAGCTCGCAGGCTAGGGTGGAGACAGTGCACAAACAAGGCACTATGCACCTAAAAAAAGAGGGCGTAAATAGATATAAGCTTGGTGTAAATTTAAAAGAACTAAAAGAAAAAATAAGTGCGAAACTAGCTAAGAAGCTAGGCAAAGATATAAGTGAGCTAGATGAAAAAGAGGTAAATGAGCTAGTATTAAAAGAGGCTGCAAATAAAGATGGCGCTCTATATGCTCTAAATTTACACAAAGACTCGCATCTAGTTGGCACTAGCCAAAAGATATTTCATAATCTAAGACTAGACTATGATACAAATGAGGTTCTAGTTGATACTAGTAGAGCAAAGAAAAACGAGCAAAAAAGAACTATCACATATAGTATAGTTAAAGATGTTCTAAACGAAGATGATAAAGCCAACTTCATCCCAGGCAGCATAGTAGCAAGCAATGATATAAATTTAAAAGTAGATGAAGTGCTAAATGATAAGAGCTTTATCTACTCAGGCAATGACCTTGTGCTTGATAGCAAAGATATAAAAAACGTAGCGCTAAATTTAACAAGAGATGGTCAAAGCTTTAATGAGTTTAAATGGAAGCAACAAGAGTGGAAAGGAAAAATGGGAAAAGTCACTGGCAAAAAGAAATGGGTGACTAAAGGTGGAAAAAGCACTAATTTTAACTTCTCATACACAGATGTTGGTTTGCCAGCAGTCTTTGCAGCGGGCAATAACATAGTAGGAAGCACACAGGACTTTTCAAACTACGCACTAAATGATGATATAAAGCTAGCAAATGTTGATCTAGATAAATTCTCTGAGCCAATATTTAATAGCCCAATCATCAAAAACCTAAATAGAAGGGTTAAAAACCAAGGGTATTACTACAGCCTTGATAGTATAAACTCTGCTTATATAGCAAATATCCTTGATGGCTTATATGAGGCAAGAAATGAGAGCATAAGCAAATTTAAAAAGGAAGCAAAAGATAAAAACGTAAAAGCCTCAGCTCTAGTAATGGCTAACAACATAGACCTAGACGCCAAAGGCAACATAAGCCTAGCTGGCAGCGTAGTGGCTGATAATGTAAATTTAAACTCACAAAATTTAAACCTAAATCACCTAGAGCTAAACTCTAAAGATCTAAATTTAAAAGCAGGCGCAGCAAATATCAACTCAAGTGAAATTTCAGCCAAAAATATAAATGTAAATGCCAATAATATAAGCTTAGACAAAGAGTCATCTCAGTTTAGCAAGGCGTCAAATTTAAAAGCAGACGAGAGCTTAAATTTAAGTGCTAAAGAAAATCTAAACATCGCTGGTTCAAGCTTAGAGGCTGACAAGCTAAATTTAAGTGCAGATAATATAAATATAAACGCCAAAGAGTTTGCCTACAGCCATAGCGCAAAAGAAAAGGGCATAAGCTTTAAACAAAGCATCCAAACGCTAAATAGTGCAAACCTAGACGCAAAAGATATAAATTTAAACTCTAAGTCAAATACCAACATAAGCTCAAGCAACTTAAGAGCTACTAACAAGCTAAACATAGAAGCTGGAAATGATATATATGTAGTAGGTGCTAATACAAACGAGAGCACGGAAACTAAAGAGAAGTCAAAGGGCTTTTTCTCTAAAAAAGAGTCTCATCTAATGGCTATAAATCAAAAGGTCATTAGCTCAAATTTAAACGCAGGTGATATCAGTCTAAAGGCTGGTGGTAATGCAATAGTAACTGGCTCAAATTTAAGTGCCAAAAATGATATAGACATAGATGCAAATAGTATAAGTATAAATCCTAGCGCATATGAGAGCTTAGAGTATTCTCAAACTAATAAAAGGGGCTTTGGTGGGTTTAAAAGATCTATTGATATGCACTCTTTATCAAATTTAAATCTAACCTCTTCATCGCTATTAACAAATAGTGGCAACATAAATTCAAATGCAAATAAAGATATATCTATCATCTCTTCAAATATAAACTCAGCATCAGCTCTAAATTTAAATGCTTTAAATGCCATCTCTATACTAGCAGCCAAAGAGCAAAGCAAAGAGATAGACTTGCATAAAAGCTCCACTTTTAATCCTCTTGGAATTTTAACCTATGTGGCTACTCTTGGAACCGGTGGTGGCAAGATATATAGTGCAAAACATAACGAACAAGGCACTCTTGATGGTATATCAAAGCTTTCAAATATATCAGCTAAAGATAACATAAACTTAAACACATCTGATGCGACTATCACAGCAATTTTAAGCTCAGATAAAAATATAGAGGTAAAAGCAAACCAAACCACCATTCTAAACGCTACTAATACCCATGAAAGCTACAGCATATCTAAAAGCAAGAGTATAAGCATAGCTAGATTGCAAGATATATTAAAAGATATTAAACCAAAAAGCCTAAGCGAGCTTAAAAAAGATACTAGCATAAAGCTAAGAGTAGCAGACGCTAAATATAAAGAAGCTACTAATAACACCTCTTCTTTAAATTCCATTAGTTCTACCCTAAATGCCAATAATATCAATATAGATACTAACTATGATATAAGTGTAAAAGGCTCAAACCTAAACGCAAAAGAAGATATTAGCTTAATTAGTAAAAATGGCAACATCTACATCTCAAATAGCACAGATACAATCGATTCCACCTCCACTTTAAAAGAGGCACAGGCTGCCCTCTCCATCACTGTGCAAAACGAATATGCACAGATCGCTCCAGCTACTATAGCCCTACAAGAAGCCGTCAAACAACTAAATAGCGTAAAAAAAGAATACGAACAATATAAGAATGAAAAATCAAATTTACAAACCAAACTAAATGAACTAAAGCAAAGATATAAAAACAAAGAAGTAGGCATCAATGCTTCTGATATAGAAGATCTAAGTGATATATTAGATAATATAAAAGATGAAGAGAGATACTATATAACAAACGTAGCACTAGCTACTACAAATGTAGCCTCTAAAACAACAGCTCTAATATCTCAAATAGCAGCAGCATCTGTAAGCTCAGGAACATATGGCTTTAGCGTAGGAGTAGCAGCAAATATAAGTGGCACACAAACAAATACTAAAAACAAACAAACCATCTCTTCACCTTCAAATTTAAATGCTTTAAATATAAGACTAACAACCAATAAAGATAAAGAGAGTAGCACTAACATAACTGGCTCAAATCTACTAGCTAATAATAATATAGATATAAACACTAAAGATCTAAATATAAACTCTAGCCAAGATAGATTTGAATCAGATGAAAATAGTAAGTCTCTTAGCGGAAGTGCTAAATTTACTATGTATGGAGGAGGAGGTGGAAGCTTAGGTCTAGACCACTCACAATCAAACAGCTATAGTGAAAGTATCATCAATAATAACTCAAAGCTAATATCTAATAAAGATATAAACATAAACACAACTAATGACGCAACCATAAAGGGAGCAAATTTAAGAGCCGATGGAACACTAAATTTAAAAGTAGGAAATAATCTACTCTTAGAGAGCCTAAGAGATAGATATACCTCTAATCAAAAAGACTTTAGTATATCAGCAGGAGTTGGCTTTAGTGGTAATACTATAGCCAAGAGTAATGGTATAACTACAACAGGGTTATTTGATAAAAATCATTTCGTAGATATTAACACAATAGATAAATCTAGCACCAATGCAAATTTCTCTAGATCAAGATCAAATACAATAACCAAGCAAACCATACTCTCATCCATAACAGCAAATGAGCTAAACGTAGAAGTAGGCAAAAACACCCACCTAAAAGGATCACTACTAGCAGCAGGAGAGTATGATAAAGACAATACCTTTATAGATAACCACAACCTAAATTTAAAGACAAACACCCTAAGCTATGAAAACCTATCAAATACAAGCTACAACAAAGGATCATCTCTTAGTATATAGGAGCTAACTACCAAGTAGGTAAAAAAGAAGTTGCCAATTTTACACAAGATGACTATCGACCGCAGAATATGCAAAATACGCTTGATATTGCAAAAAACGAAAAAGCAAATTCACGAAATAATCCTAATATTTCTAATATTTCGCTTGGAACTTCAAATTCCGTAATTTTAAGCAAAACTCTTGCTACCATAGGAAATGGAAATTTGCAAATAGTAAATTTAGATAAAAGCGATGATTTAGAAAGATTAAATAGAAATGTTAAAAATATCCAAAAGGACATTGTCAATTCTCAAACTAGCACTTTTACTAATGCAGATATTGATATTAGACTTTTTAGCCAAAATGGCAGGGAAGCTATAAAACACGATCTATTAATAATGGCAGATTCTCTTTCAAACAATATGCCAAAGGAAAATTCAACTAACCCTATCGAAGCAGGTATCGGTAAAACTCTAAATTTCTTAGGCGATATTACACTTGGTATAATTCCTAGTGAAAATAACAATGGTGGAATTTTAGGACAATTAGGAGCTACTATTGTTGCTGAACCAAATTTTAAAGTTCTGGGAGATAAAAATTCAAATAATGTATTTATTCCGGGTATTATGACCAAAGAAGAATCCGCAAAATATCAAGCAAAATTTATGATTGCACCAAAAGAATATAATTACGAAGATACTTTTGCGTATTCTGATTATAAAATTTACTATAATCCAACTCGTGGTTTGATCGCTGATTTGGTTGAAAGCGCTGTAGATTTATCTGGTGGCACAAGCGGGATAGCCAAGCAAACAGGCTATGAGATGAAAAATAATCCAAATAATCATTATGTAGCATTGTCGCAAGGAAGTTTAATTGCAAATTCTGCAATAAATTACTATGGATTAAATGAAAATATAGTTTATATAGGAACTCCACTATATACAAAACCAAATAATGGCATTACTATAAATAGCAAAAATGATGTCATGCACGACCCAACGAATATATTTAATATACCTTTGTATAAAAACGGACAAATATTTTACGAACACATTTGGAGTAATCAATATAAAGGTGTTATTGAAAATATAAAAATTAAGGAGCAATAATGAGATTGGATTTATTTATTTGTATTATTTTATTTACTGGTTGCACAAGCATCCCTAGCAAATTCGTAGAAAATGATGATTATGGATATGTAAGTAAATGCGGATTTTATATTCATGAAAGTATCAACAGAAAAAATTTATATCTTTTAAAAGATGATAGTAGAAGAATTTATATTTTCAAAGATAACCAATACATAATATCAAGTGAACAATATAGCATCATAGTGCCGATAGAGACTTGCAACAAAGAGTGGTGTAAAATTTATTATCCTTGTAGTGACACAAAATATTTTGTAAAAAAAGATGATATTGTATTATTTAATGGAAAAACATATTGATATGACTAACAACGACTATAAAATTGACTATAATCCAATAGATTTTCATATATAAAATGGGGTAAAAATAAAATGAGCAGTTATATAGGAATTGTTTTTTGTGACAATAATGCTTATTTGGAAAATAATTTTAATGAAATTTGCAACAAACCATTATTTTCTATATTAGTAATAAACAAAGGTGATAAAGTTGATATAAAATATGCAAATTGGAAAATAGATGGTTTGAGTGAAAGGATAAAATAATGGAAAAATATGAAAATTACAAACACTATCTAAAAGACAATATATCAATTATTACAGAAAAAATAAACGAACTACTTTATACCAATAAAAGGGATGATTTTATTTTAGGAGAATTGGCAGCATATTACGACATTATAGACATATTCAAACAACAGGCATTACTATTTGGCATCGATATTAAGGATATTGGACTAGATAAAGTTGATGAATATAATATTTTATTTGGAAATAATAAAATATAACAAAAATATTTCTCTCTACATTGCTAATATTTTTTCCAAACAACTTATCAATGCCCAATACTACTAAATTTCTAAACTACAAGTATGAACTATGAAGATTCCGCTTACAAGGTTATCTATCGTTTAAAAACCTAGCAACTCTAGGCAGTGGCAACATAGAGATAGCAGATAAAGATAACTCTGATGATCTAACAAGACTAAATAGAGATACAACCAAACTAACAAAAGATCTAGTAAATACTAGCATAAGCTCAAATGTAGATGGTAGTATGGATTTAAGGGTACTAACTAAGAGTGGGCAAAAGGAGATAGCTAAAGAGATAGTAGATACAAGCACCATAATAGACGCCATAAAACAAATATCAACTACAGATAGGGCAAATATATTCTCATTCTTTAAAGAAGTAAGCAAGCAATACAAAGTATTAAATGGTGTTAGAGAAGAGGTGGCAAATTCACCAGAACTACAAGCATTTTTATCTAGCAACACTACAACCGAAGCACAAAAAAAGAGGCTATGACTCTAATAGCACTTGCTGTTATGAAAAACTTAGGATATCTACCAAATGATATAAAGTCTATATATACAGATGAAAGAGGATATAATGACGAGAAAATACAAGGTTTCACAAGCTTGCAAACTGGAGCTAGCTATATAAATTTCAAAAACATAACCAATATGAAAGATCTTGTAAAGACCATAACTCATGAAAACCAAAGATCTATGGATATACAAGATCATAGAGATATAGATAAAAATAGAGATGATGATACTAAGTATGCATCAAATTTCTCAGACTTTGCAACTAGATATTTCTCTCATGCTCTATGGCTAAATGACAGAGGTTTTTCTAAAACACCTTTAACAACAGCTGCAACATCAAGCATGATAAACAACAATAGAGAATTTGCAAAGCTGGATAAGAATTTGGGAGCGAATAGAGTTGAGGCATATTCTAGACCGGTAGGTTTTGGTAAAAACCATATGTTTATAGTTGTTGATGGAAGTAATTATAAAGAAGGAATTACTATTGCTTCTCTTGGTGCTAAAAATTTTATACTTGGTGGTGATACTGAAATCGTAGTAAAAGATATAAACCATATTAGTGAAGAAGAAAAGGTGGCATACAAAGATAGAGATCGTTACTTGAATAATGAATGGAAAGAAAAACAGGTGATTGAAATTCCAAGAGGTATGACAGAAAGAGAATTTGATGAGCGTGTTTTAGACAATGCAAGAAACTATAACAAAATCTTTGAAGACAATAGATATCCAAATCTTACTTCAACAATCAGTGAATCTTTTTTTGGAGGTTACAATAACAACGAGGACTCTTTATTAAGAAATTCAAATACATTTGTAGATGATGTAATAGAATTTAGTGGAGGATCTATTATGAATTTTAAAAATGCACCTTTGCAAAATAGTACAGAATTAAGAAATCTAACAGAACAATTAAATAAAATAGCCCCACATACAATAGATTTTGGTGTATTTATGCAGTAGGATAATAAATGGAACTAGTATATATTTTTTTAATATCAAATTTAGTGCTTTATTTAATACTGTATATAAGTAAGCGATTTATGATAAATTTCATATATAAATTTTTCAGACTTTTATCTGGATTATATATTTTTATAGGTTATGCCATACTTGTTTATTTTGCTTGCTATATTGTGTATTATCACATCAATTGGATTGAAATAAGCAGAGGAATATTAATGGCCATGATAGTTGTTTTTTTTATGAATATGATCTGGCCAGCCATTATATTGATAGATTGGCAAAATAATCCTAAGCACTTTTCTGGCTATTATCAACTCTTTTTGGATATATTTCTGATAGTTGTTGTTTTTTTGATGGGAGATAACGTTGGCTATTAATAATATCGGTCTAATTTTCGGATCTATCGCAAGTTTTATATTTTTGATTTTTTGGTTTAAAGAGTCTAAAAAGAAGGGCAGAAAGTTTATTATTAGGTATTTTTTCGTTTTTCTTGGTGCTATAATGATCATCCTGACAAATTTTATAAACATTCCTCAATTTTTTGCATACGACCTAGGTGATAGAAATTTACTCTATATCGCATATGCTTGTTTGTGTCTTCAGCTCATAGTTGATATTTGCTATGCTATTTGTGCTATTTTTGTCAAGTTAAATAAATAGATGTATGAATATAAATAATTCTATTAAATTTGGCAATGGGCATTGTGATATATTTTAATGGGTAGTTTTATTAGCAGAATAATTGACATTGGTTTTATGCCAAACGCTCCGTGGCTGTATTGGCTGGTATTTGACACTGTAGGGTTGCTATTTTTAAAGATGCTGATAGAGGATGTTATTTCAAGTTTATATTATCTCAAATTTCAGACAAGAAACAATCTTCGATCTTCTTTGTATATTTTGTTTGACCTAGTAGTTATATTGTTGATAGCTTTTTTGTTTTATAGGCTATATTTTAGTGTCACTAGATCGGATGGCATTTTGCCCCTAACGGCGAATTTATCACTCTTTCTTGTTTTTGCGGTTTGCATTTATGCTATTGTTGGGGCAGTTAGGTATTTGGAAAAACCACAAAACAATACCAAAGAGGCCAAACCAAAATTCTTTAGAATGTCTCGCTCAAAAAGACGCAAGGAGAATTTGAAAAATAATGGATAAAGTTTGGAGTGAGCTAATCTTGCAGCTTATGATGGGGGATCACCCATTGCTGCACTGGATTATTTATAATATCTTTGGACTACCACTTATGTTTTATATATGGAAGGCTACAGCTATTTTCTTGCATGGTGGTATTGCCTTTAGCAAAAACAACCCCATAAAAGGTATAGCTCTTAAGTTATTCTTTGTCTTGGTTTCACTATTTCCATTTTACTTACTTATAAAATTTACTTTTACAAAATCAAATGGCTATCTTGTTTGTCCTTGTGTTTTTAGTTATATCTCTACCTTTGTTGTATTCTTTTTTGCTATTAGACCTATAAAACAAAAATCTAATAATATCCCAGAAGCCAAGCCAAAATTCTTTAAAATATCTCGTTCAAAAAGGCGCAGGGGAAATTTGAAAAACAATGCTAAAAAGTAGAAAATATGCTTAACTGTATAGGCTGGGGTTTCATAGGATTTATGTGCTTGCTTGATTGCGTATCTATGCTAATACATAAAAATGTAAAAGTTGGTGAGAAGTTTTTTAAATTTGATGATGCTGGTAATTTATATCTTTTGCCAGCTTTTAGTTTTTATTTTTGGGTATATATAGCTTTTGGATGGCTTTTAGAAAAGAGCCACCAGTTGTGCAAAGACTAGTGGGCATGTGGTGTCCTGACTGCATGAAATTTTATAATATAGGTGAAACTACTTGCGAAGAGTGCGGACAAGAGCTGCTAAAATGTTATAACACGCACTATGAAAAAAGACCAAAACCAAAGACCGAGCCGCTGTTTAGGTCAAAACCTAGAAATAAAAAGATAAAATTTATAAAAATATTTTTTGCTTTTATTATTGGTCTAGTATATGAGTAGTATTTATAACTTTTTTATAACTCTAATGCCCATTTTATCGTACCTAAGTACAATTTACAATTTTTTTATGAAGCAATATAATTTCTTAATAAAAAATGTAACAATGTGACAAAAATAGTAAAGGGAAAAACATCATGTCAAACAAAATTGCAGTAGTAAAAAGCATAGATGGTGAAGGTGCAAAAGCCATAAATGGTTTGGGTGAGGTAAGAGAGCTTCATGTGGGCGACATAGTTTATGGTGGCGAAAAGATAGTGACTGATGGGGCTAACTCTAAGGTGACGATCACTGCTACTAATGGCAAAGAGGTGACATTGATAGGCAAGGATAGCTTAAATTTAGACCAAGAGATTCTGGGTGGTGAAAACATAGGTAGCAAAACCACAGCCAGTATAGATGACCTACAAAAAGCGATCCTAAGCGGTAAAGACCTAAACGCACTCGAAGAGACCGCAGCTGGTGGCAATGCTGGCGGAAATGCTAGTGGCGATGGGGTGAGCCTTGGTGCTGCTAGCTTTGCTGAGGGCGGACACTACTCAAATGTCAATGAAAATTTTAGAAATTTAAATGGATATGGCAGAAATTTTGAATCTCCAGTTGGCTCAGTTGATGGATATGCTGACAATATATCAGATACAGGTTTTACACAACTTGTATCTAAACCAACTTTAAGTATAGTAGCTCAACAAGATATGAGCGAAGATGGAATCTATGATGTATCTACTGGATATAGCAGATATCTAACTTTTGATTTTTCATTAAATAAGGCATTAAATGTCTTGCCAACTACTTTGAGCTTAAATTTTAGCGGCATAGATGGAAAAGATTATTATAAATCTATGAGCCAATATTCTATTGATGGTGGAAATAATTGGATATCACTCGGTAATAATCAAATATTCCTAAATGACCCAAATGATATCGCAAATTTAAAGGTTAGATATTATATTGCAGATGATTATGGACAAACACCAGGATATCAAAACGAAGGTGAAATGATTAAAGATTTGGGAGCAGATATAGCGCCTGGCATTAATAATTTTGGAGACTACAAAAGAAATTTAACATTGAGTGTTACTAGTGATAATGATGAAATTCCAACCGTAAATGCAATTGGTGCGATAATAGATAATGATAATAACATCTTAATAGATCAAGATATAGATGGTGTAAATTTAGACACAGGCAGTGGTGACGATACAATAAAGATGACTTCAAAAGCTGTAAATTCGTATATAAAAGAGAGTTATTATGGTGATAATAAACTAATACTTGAAGGCGCAGGTTTAGATAATACGACAATAAGGGCAGGTCAAAATGATGAGGTTTTGATAAAAGATTCTGAGCTAAAAAACAATTCAACAATAAGCACAGGAGATGGTATTGATAGCGTTGATATAGAAAATTCAAAACTTTTTAATAGTACTATAAATGTAGGTGATGGCTCACTTGATAATACTGAAGTTATAAATATTAAAAATTCAGAGTTGGCAGATGCGTCAATAGCCGCCGCTAATACTAAGCTTGAGTTAAACATAGATAAAACATCGGTAGTAAAAGGTATAGAAATTAGAAGTGGCAAAGGAGATGATCTTATAAATATCCATACTAGTATCTTAAAATCTGATACTCTTTATAACACGATTATTACAGGAAACGGAAAAGATACTATAAATATAGATAGTGGTGCAACAATCGACGAAGTTATGATAGAAACACAACTAGGTGATGACACGATTAATATAAATGATGCGACTATTACTGGTGGCATCATAAGCACAGATGGTCTTGAGAGTATAAGCCCAATAGATAAAGATACTTTCAACATAAAGAATTCGACATTAAAAAATGGCGTAAGACTTTATGGCGGACTAGATACAGATACTTTTAATATAGAAAATATCACTGTGGATCAAAACGGGTATGGCGGTGACTCTTTTGCTATTGATGGTGGTAGAGGTAATGATATATTCAACATAAGAGGCACGATCGATGGTAAATTTAACGATGCTAGGGTAGGGTATTTATCTGAAGTTATCTCTGGCGGAGATGGTGATGATACTGTAAATTTTGAAAGCGACTCAGTTGTGAACTACTCAAAAATTTATGGAGAATGGAGCGGTCCTATCGGCAATGATACGTTTAATATAAAAAGTGGGGCCACTTTAAATAACTCGATGATATGTGGTATGGATGGCAATGACACGTTTAATATAAAAAGTGGTGCTATGTTAAATGATACGCAAATTTATGGTGATGATCACAAAAATGAATGGAACGCAACTGGCAACGATATCGTAAATGTGGAAAAAGGCGCAGTTTTAAATAACGTCTCTATCGATGGTGGAAGCGGTGAAGATACGTTGATAGTTCGAGAAAATAATATCGACTTTTCAAAGGTTAAAAATTTCGAAAAAATATCTCTTGGTGGCCACGTGCAGGATGATGGCACCATAGTAGATAATGAGAGTGCAAATTTAAGATTAAGCGCAGCAGATGTCAAAGATATCTTGCGTGATACTAGCAAAGATGTGCTAAAAGTAGACGGCGATGCTAATGATAAGCTCGAGCTAAACGGCTTTGACGAGCACTCAGGTGTAAGCTCTGGAGGCTACACTAAGTACGCAAGTCTTGATGGCACCATAAGTATAGAGATCAAAGACGAAGTTGTTTTGAGCTTTTGATCTACGCTAGCATTCTAACTATCATCGACCACTCATTTGCAAGCTTTTCAAGGCTAAATTTAGCATTCGCAGGGCTGGTTGATGGTAGTTTTATAATTTCATTTTTTGTCGCTTTTATGATTTCATTTTCTAAGTATTTTTTGCAAATTTCGTAAGCTTTGCCACCGTTTGCATAGACTTGCTTGATCTTTGCCTCTTTAAATAATGGCTTTAAATTTACAGGCATGATCTTGCTCATTTTTGCGTCGCTTGAGCCCTCTATCTCGCATGATATAGCCGCGTCATATATCGCGATGTGGTGAGAAAGTAGAAATTTTATCTTTTCATCCGTACTAGCAGGCAGTGGAGCGTTTAAAATCCCAGCCAACACCCGCCAAAAGCGGTTTTGCGGATTTGTATAGTAAAAGCCAAATTTACGAGATATGACAGATGGAAATGAACCAAGGATCAAAATTTTAGAGTTTTTATCAAAGATTGGCTTAAAAGAGTGCGTTTGGCTCATATTTTTGCCTTTTAAATTTATGAATAATTTTAGATAATGATATATAAAATTTGCTTTAGAAGTTAAATTTAAGGAGCTACAGTGCCTTGGTGCAAGATGAGGTTTTTCGATAAGAGCTGGATAAGTGGCTATCTAGACGATTATGAGTTTGAAAAGAGGACAGAGGATTATGGCTCGTACATAAAGTCTTTTTATGGCGAGCTAAAGATGCTTGAGAGAGTTTTTGTAGATCTAAATTTTAGTGATGCAAAGATAGTATCTTTTACCTTTATGAAAAGTGGCGCTAGGGTTAAATTTTATATCGGAGACTTGCAAAATGGCTACTACGAGCTAAGTGCCCTTTTTAAAAATTTTCATATAGATGATAGCGCTCTTGGCGAGATCATAGCTAGTGAAGTGGCTTTTGCGGAGAATAAATTTTATTTTTCATATATGATGGGCGATCTTAAGGAGCGTCATTTTGCCTTTGACGAGATATGCAGTATTAAATTTAAAAAAATTTCAAGCAAGATGTATTCTAGCTGCTAGAGTAAATTTTAGGTGCAAAAGCACCTAAAATTTAATTGATTTCGTCGCTAAAGTCTGCTAGGCTAAGGCGTTTTAGCTGGCGGTAGCGTCTTTGTGCGTCGGCCTTGTTTTTGGCTAGTAGCTCGTCTGCGTGCTCAGGGTTGGTCTTTTTGAGCGAGTTGTAGCGAACCTCGTTTAGTAAAAACTCTTCATAAAGCGACCAGTCTGGCTCTTTTGATGTGATTTTGAGTGGATTTTGTCCCTCTTTTAAAAGGCGCGGATCGTATAGGTATGTCGGCCAGTATCCGCATTTTGTAGCGAGTTCGCCTTGTCCGCCAGACTGTGACAAGCCGCCTTTGATGCCGTGAGCGATGCACGGAGAGTAGGCGATGATGAGACTTGGGCCATCATACGCTTCAGCTGCTGCGATCGCTTTTATCACGTTTGCTTGGCTCGCGTTTGAGTTGATCTGCGCTACGAAAATGTTGCCGTAAGTCATCGCGATGTAGCCAAGGTCCTTTTTCTGAGCTGGCTTGCCGCTAGCTGTAAATTGCGCTATCGAGCCTGCGCGGCTTGATTTTGAGCTTTGGCCACCAGTGTTTGAATAAACTTCGGTGTCAAGCACTAGCACATTTACGTTCTCACCGCTTGCTAGTACGTGGTCAAGTCCGCCAAAGCCGATGTCATACGCCCAGCCGTCGCCGCCGATGATCCATTGCGACTTTTTGACGAGAAATTTCTTAAGCTCTAAAATTTCTTTAACGCCTGGCGCGCTTAAATTTTGCTCTAAAATAGGCAATAAATTTTTCGTGATCTCTTGTGTTTTAATGCCATCATTTTTGAAATTTATCCAGTCGTTGTAAAGCGCTGAAAGTGCGTTTGGCACGCTATCTATGTTATTTCTCATTATATCTTCGATGCGGTGGCGCATGGTCTCCATTGCTACGTTCATACCCATGCCAAACTCTGCGTTATCTTCAAATAGCGAATTTGCCCACGCAACACCCTTGCCTTCGTCGTTTGTGGTGTACGGAGTAGATGGAGCTGAGCCGCCATATATCGAGCTACAACCAGTCGCGTTTGCCACGATCATGCGCTCGCCAAAAAGCCTTGTAATAAGCGTGATATACGGAGTTTCGCCACATCCCGGGCAAGCGCCGTGGAATTCAAAAAGCGGCTTAGCAAAGCCAACGCCTTTAACGCTCTCTTTGTTCATGAGATCGTCTTTGTAAGCGACCTTTTTAAATAGATAATCAGCATTTTCTTGCTCGTTTTTGCCTAGCTCTTCTTCAAGCGGCACCATGACGAGCGATTTTTCTTTACTTGGGCAGTTTTGCGCGCACAGCTCGCAGCCGGTGCAGTCTAGTGGGCTTACTTGGATTTTATATTTTAGTCCCTTGAGCTCTTTGCCTTTTGCCTCTAGGTTGTGCTCTTTTACGCCTTGTGGGGCTGCGCTAAGCTCGTTTTCGTCTATCAAAAATGGCCTGATGACAGCGTGCGGGCAGACAAATGCGCACTGGTTGCACTGGATGCAGTTTTGCTCGATCCATTTTGGCACCATGACGCCAACGCCGCGTTTCTCGTAAGCCGTCGTGCCAGCTTCAAAGTGGCCGTCTTCGTAGCCTATGAAGGCTGAGACTGGTAGGCTGTCGCCTCTGGCCGCATTTATCGGTTTTACGACGTTTTCGATGAAGCTGTTGCCGATATATTTTTCATCTTTTTGCTCATCATCTGCTAAATTTGCCCACGCAGGATCGACTGGCACTTTTATGAGCCCATTTGCGCCAACGTCGATAGCGTTGTAGTTCATCTGCACGATCGCCTCGCCTTTTTTAGCGTAGGCTTTGTGTGCGTACTCTTTCATATATTTTTGTGCATCTTCAAATGGTATGATGTCTGCAAGCTTGAAAAATGCCGACTGCATTATGGTGTTTGTGCGGTTTTTAAGGCCGATATCGTGTGCTAGCTTTGTTGCGTTTATGATGTAGAAATTTATATTTTTGCTAGCTAAAATTTTCTTAACTTTATTTGGCAGTTTGGCTATCGTCTGCTCTGCGTCCCAGATAGAGTTTAATAAAAATGTGCCGTTTTCTCTGATGCCATCAATGACGTCGTAAATTTCAAGATATGCTGCGACTGAGCATGCTACAAAGTGCGGGTTTGAGACGAGATAGGTCGAGCGGATCGGCTTTTTGCCAAAGCGAAGGTGTGAGCGTGTGTAGCCACCTGACTTTTTACTATCGTAGGCAAAATATGCCTGAGCGTAAAGATCAGTCTTATCGCCGATGATCTTTATAGAGTTTTTGTTTGCACCCACGGTGCCATCAGCGCCAAGGCCGTAAAATAAGCACTCTTTAACGCTCTCATCGCTTAGTGAAATTTTCTCTCCAGTTGGCAGCGAGGTAAAAGTGACGTCATCAACGATACCCACCGTAAAGCCGTCTTTTGGCTCACTTTGGTTTAAATTTTCAAATACAGCTAGCATTTGCGCAGGATCGACGTCCTTTGAGCTTAGGCCGTATCTGCCGCCAACTATGATCGGGGCGTCTTTTTGGCCGTAAAATGCAGCTTTTATATCAAGATATAGCGGCTCGCCAAGGCTGCCAGGCTCTTTTGTGCGGTCAAGAACGGCTATTTTTTTCACGCTCTTTGGCATCACGTCAAATAGATACTTTGTGCTAAATGGGCGGTACAAATGCACCTTGATGATGCCCACCTTTTCGCCTTTTGCATTTAGATAGTCCACGACCTCTTCAAGAGTTTGCGTAACTGAGCCCATAGCTACGATGACACGTGTCGCTTCTGGGTCGCCGTAGTAGTTAAATGGCTTGTAGTCACGGCCAGTGATCTTTGAAATTTCAGCTAGGTAGTTTGCCACGATATCTGGCACTTCGTCATAAAAGCGGTTGCTTAGCTCTCTTGTTTGAAAATATATATCGTCATTCTGCGCTGTGCCACGAGTTTTTGGGCTCTCTGGATTTAGCGCATTGTCTCTAAATTTCTGCAACGCTTCGCGGTCAAGAAGTCTGTCAAAGTGTGCGTAGTCCATCACTTCTACTTTTTGAATTTCATGGCTCGTTCTAAAGCCATCAAAGAAGTGTAAAAAGGGCACTCTGCCCTTGATCGCTGCTAAATGCGCCACGCCAGCGATATCCATCACCTCTTGCACCGAGCCGCTTGCTAGCATAGCAAAGCCGGTTTGGCGACAGGCATAGATGTCTTGGTGGTCGCCAAATATTGAAAGAGCCTGCGCTGCTAGAGAGCGAGCTGAGACGTGGATGACGCCAGGGAGGAGCTGTCCTGCTATTTTATACATATTTGGAATTTTTAAAAGTAGGCCTTGAGAAGCTGTGTAGGTCGTAGTTAGCGCGCCGACTTGTAGTGAGCCATGCACCGTGCCAGCTGCACCGCCTTCGCTTTGCATCTCGACTACTTTTACTGGCATACCAAATAAATTTTTCTTGCCCTGCGCTGCCCAAAGGTCAGTGTAGTCAGCCATAGGCGAGCTAGGAGTGATAGGGTAAATTCCAGCTACTTCGGTAAATGCGTATGACGCGTAAGCTGCGGCCTCGTTTCCGTCCATAGTTTTCATTATTTTTGACATATTTCCGCCTTAAAATTATCTTAAAAATGGCTTTATTATAAGGAAATAATCCAAAATTTGTCATTAATCTCTATCATTAAAAAATTAAAATTTATAAATAACTAAGATGTAAGTCAAATTTTAATATTGTAGAGGCAAAGTAAAAAGGATAAAATTTTGATAAATATTCATAAAATAGCCTATCTAAGGGTTATCGCGCTAGCTTTTGCAGCTTTTATATTTAATACAACTGAGTTCGTGCCAGTGCCGCTTTTAAGCGACATGGCGAAGGATTTTGGCATGAGTACGGCTGATACTGGGCTCATCATCACGATATATGCGTGGAGTGTGACGATACTCTCGCTACCTTTTATGCTTTTAACTGCAAATTTAGAGAGAAGGTCGCTACTTTTAAAGGTTTTTATCATTTTTGTCGCTTCTCACGCACTTTGCGCGGTCGCTTGGAATTTTACTGTTTTAGTCACAGCTCGCGTGTTAATAGCCATCTCACACGCCATATTTTGGTCGATCACCGCCTCGCTTGCCGTTAGGGTGGCACCTATCAATAAAAGCTCGCAAGCTCTGGGACTTTTAGCTCTTGGCACATCGATGGCGATGATACTTGGCTTGCCGCTTGGCAGGATTTTAGGCGATAGTTTGGGCTGGCGTGTCACATTTGGGCTGATCGGGGTCTTTGCTGTGGGCGTTGGCGCTTGGCTATATAAAATTTTGCCACTTTTGCCTAGCAAAAACTCAGGCTCGCTAAAAAGCTTGCCGGAGTTAGCTAAAAATGGCTTTTTGATGGTGATATTTTTGCTAACTGCTATCGTTATCAGCGCGCATTTTAGCACCTATAGCTACATCGAGCCATTTGCTAAAGATATTAGTGGCTTTGATGGTAAATTTATCACCATATTTTTGCTTTTGTTTGGCGTCGCTGGTATCGTAGCAAGCGGGCTTTTCTCTAAATTTTATAAGCTCATACCAAATGCCTTTACGGCTATCTCAATAGCGATCATTTTAGCCTGCTTGATTGCGCTAAATTTGATCGCTACAAACGAGAGCTTGATGCTTGCACTTGCCTTCATCTGGGGACTTGGCATAGCTGGGATAAATATGAGCTTTCAGATAAAGGTGCTAAGCTTAGCCTCAAATGCCACGGACGCTGCGATGGCGATATACTCAGCCATTTATAATATCGGCATAGGAGCAGGTGCTCTCATAGGACATCAGACGATAGTTCGCCTTGGAGAGCAAAATATCGGCAACGTTGGTAGCTTTTTTGCAGTGGCTGGGCTTGTTATCTTTCTCGTTGTGGCGGTTAAATTTAAAAAGGCTGAGTAAAATTAGTCTTTTTAAACAACCAAAAACGTTACAAATTTCTACAAATAAGTGATAATAAATATCATAACTAAGAATAATTTTAGCTAAGCTTTTTTATAATCGTTATCAGAAAAACAAATAAAAATTAGGAGCTTGTTATGTCAGTTTTAGTTATCGGAGCAGATGAGATCACGCCTATTAAGGCGGTTTTGCATGATTTGGGGGCTGAGAAGATAGAGCACTGGGACGCTAGAAACGAAAACCGCGTAAATCGCAAGCCGATCCCACAAGACACCGAGTGCGTGGTGATGCTCACTAGCTTTTTAAACCACAACACGATGAAGACCATTAAAACTCAAGCAAAAAAGAGAAATATCCCTATCGTTTGTGCTAAAAGAAGCGTTAGTTGCGTATTTTGCGAGTATTGTAAGGTCTTTGGCCTAGATAAGGAATTTGGATGCAAAGAATAATCGATGAAGTTCGGGTTTTTATCAGATATTGGCGAAATAACTCCAAGTATTTTTGCAAAGCTTGACAAGCTTTCGCGTGCGAAAATTTTCATCGCACTTTATAATGTTGGCGTAGAGAGCGAGCTAAAGATCCCGCTTTCTTACGCTAAATTTCTAAATTTCAAAGATATTTTTGAGGCTAGGATAAATTTCTTGCTGCGTGAGAAATTTTTAAATTTCAAACCAGTTGATAGCTTTTGCTTGCCTTCAAACATCATCATAAATGCTTATTTGAAAAATGACTTTAAAGTGTTGAAATTTGTAGCAAAAGAGCCAAAGATGGCCGCTGCAAAGATGATAAAGATACTTTATAAAAGCGGGGAATTTGAGTTTTTCATTGACGCAGCGCAGATGTTTTGCCAGTTTGTTTATGATAAAATACGCCTCCGCCATCAGGACAAAGAGGTCGTGCTAAATGGCGGCGTCATCTCGGTCAAAAAAGATGGCAAAAATTTGCTCAATGTCATGCCAAGCTTTAAAAGGGTGAGCTTTGATGATATGAGAAATTTAAACGACGACATCGATGCAGCCGTTTGCGCGCTTGGTAGTGAGTGCGAGATGGTTTATATCGTTTGTCCTAGAAATGAGGAATTTAGGCGGCACGTTGAGGTTAGGCACTGCTTTGCAAGAGGGTGCATAAAGCTCGTGCCTTATACTATTATTAGTAAAATTTTTTAAAAAGGATAAAAATGATAGGTATAGTTTATGGAAGCAGCATGGGAAATACCGAAGATGCAGCAAAACTTATAAGCGAGGGCTTGGGGCTTGAAAATGAGCTTTTAAACGTCTCTGACGTGGACGCAGCAAAGATAAATAGCTTTGATAAGCTCATCCTTGGCACATCGACCTGGGGTAGCGGCGATCTTCAAGATGACTGGGACGCATTTGACTTTAAAGCGTTAAATTTAAGTGGCAAAACGGTTGCTGTTTTTGGCATGGGCGATAGCGAGAGCTACTCAGATGAGTACTGTAACGGCATGGCAAAGCTTTACGATGAGGTCGTAAAAGCTGGCGCAAAGGTAGTGGGCGAGGTTAGCACTGATGGATATACATTTGATGGCTCTGATGCCGTAAGAAATGGTAAATTTGTGGGTCTAGCGCTTGATGCTGATAACCAAAGTGACAAGACTGAGGGTAGAATTTCAGCTTGGATAGAGCAGATAAAACCATACTTTGCGTAACAAATTTAGCTAGATCTTCTAGCTAAATTTATATATCCATAGCCGAGATAAAGCTTTTTATCCTCTCATTTTGGCTGTTAAAAAACTCATCTACCAAGCCATCAAACGCGATCACACCTTTATCTAAAAATAAAATTCTATCAGCTATCTTTCTAGCAAAATTCATATTGTGAGTGACGATGATCATGGACTTTTTCTCTTTTGCGAGAGATAAGATGACCTTTAAAACTTCAGCCTCTAGCTCTGGATCTAGCGCACTTGTAGGCTCGTCAAGTAGTAAAAAGTACGGATTTACAGCTAGTGCTCTAGCGATGGCTACACGTTGTGCTTGTCCGCCTGAGAGCCTGTTTGGAAAGGTGTCTTCTTTGTGGCTAAGACCCACTTTAGCTAAAAGCTCTTTTGCCTCTTTTATCGCCTCGTTTTTGTCTTTCTTTTGAACGTAGATCGGAGCTTCGGTGACATTTTGAAGCGCTGTTAGGTGCGGGAAGAGGTTGAAGCTTTGAAAGACCATGCCTGTTTTTTTGCGAATTTCTAAAAGCTCTTTTGAGTTAAGCTTATCTTTAAAATTTACACTCCTATCATCTACCTCTAAAGTACCACTTTCTGGGATCTCAAGTAAATTTATACATCTAAGAAGCGTTGATTTGCCACAACCAGATGAGCCAACTATCACGGTCGTTTGCCCCTCTTTAAAGCTTGTATTTATGTTATCTAGCACCAAATGATCGCCGTAAGATTTGCTTATATTTTTAAAATTTATAGCCATTAGACATACCTTGAGACAGCTTTTTCAAGCCTTGATTGAAGATAGGTTAAAAGTGTGCAAACCACTAGATAGATGAGTGCTGCTAGGATGTAGAGGATGAGTGGCTCAAAGGTCCTTGCTGCGATCCTTTGAGCGACCATAAACATATCTACCATCGTTATAGAAGCTGCTAGTGAAGTGTCTTTAACAAGGCCTATAAATGTATTTGAAAGCGGAGGGAGTGAGATCCTCACTGCTTGAGGCGCGATGATACGCTTTAAAATTTGATAGTGCGTCATGCCAAGCGATGTGGCCGCCTCCCACTGACCTTTTGGCACAGAAAGTATGGCAGCCCTTACAGATTCAGACGCATAAGCGCCCACGTTTAGACTAAATGCGATAGTGGCCGCACTCCAAGTATCAAGCGTGACGCCGAGGCTAGGAAGTCCGTAAAATACGATGAAAAGCTGCACAAGAAGCGGCGTGCCACGAAATATCCAAACATAGGTGGCAAATATAAATTTTAAAATTTTTATATTTGAAAGCCTTGCTACTGCTGTGATAATGGCGATGACAAGCCCTAGCGAAAACGAGAGCAAAGTAAGTGGGATCGTCACTTTTAAAAGTGCGATGATCATCGGTAGCGTCGAGCTTGAAACAAGCTCGATCACTCTATCTAAATTTTCCATTTTTGCCTTAACTATTCCTTATTTTTGAAGATATAAAAAAACATACATAAAATTATTATGAAAAATATAATTGGTAGATATATGTTGAAAGCTTCTAAATTACTCTCTGAACCAAATAGTGGCAATATGCCTTTTGCTTTTTCTAAAAATTCAACACTTAATAAATTTAGATAATCATTCCAAACACTTAGAAGTGCGATGAATTGAAATAAAGTTATAAATAAGAGTATTTTATTTTGTCTTTGCTCCATTTTGGAGCTTTTCTTGGTATAAATTCTTGCTAAATAATCTTTAAAATAGACAACATATTCGTTTGAAGTTTTGATCATATTTTCTATATTCCATTTTTCTTCTATTGCGTGGTAAATTTTACTATCGGCTTCAATAGAAAGTTTAAATTTTTGATTAAAAATATTTAGATTTTCGATTTTATTTATTATTGCATCGATTTTATCGCTGTATTCTGATATTTTTGATATAGAGTTATCTTTTAAAATATTGTCATTGTAAAACTCGAGTATTAAATTTATCTGTTTAGATAAATAAAACCAAAGGTATTGCATTTGAAATTGTATTGGTATGTATCTGTATTTATCTTTTTGATTTTGTAATATTATCGTATGAAAGCGACCATTGAAAAAGTATAAATTATCGTGTTTTGAATTTACTGATTTTATTTTTATAGGAGAACTATAGTTTTGATTTCTTTCAGCTAATGAATTTAAATTTAATAAATAATTTGAGTATTTTTCGAACTCTTTATCATTTAGGTTTTCTAAGATAGCTACATTTGTTATATTTCCGCTATTATTTAGTATTTTAAGGCTATCTGCACTATCTTTTAAGTTAAAATTTACAGCTATAAATTTTTTTGCCTCTTTGATCAAGTTGTTTTGTAAATTTAAGATAATAGACGGCAGATATGAGCTATTGGTTTCTTTAACAAAGATATTGCGAATACAATTATAAAAATCTAATTTGTCTTGTTCGTGTCTAGCGACATTTTCTATATTATTTAGGGGCAAAACAAAGTCAAGCTCATACACTATACAAAATTGAAATAGCCTATAGTCAAACATTAAGTATGCTTGCAAGTCATTGTCATCTATAAAATCAGATATATTAAATTTGTCGTTGATATTAAAATGATCACTTTTCAGTTCTGCTTGTAAATCTTTAGAATTTATAAGTTGGTTATCTAAAATTATAAATGAACTATATAGATTAAAAAGTTCATCCATAGTTTGTTTCCAGCAAGGTGCTTTAATGTTTTCAAATTTTTTAAAATTTTCAATATTTATTTTTGTATCAAAAAGCTTTATTAATGTTTGTGTGCTGATTTCTATTGGTTGAATAATTGTGGTTTTAGTATGTATCACAAAAACCCTTTTTCTTTATCGTCAAGGTACTCTTTTTTTAATGGTTCTTTGTTGTAGTCTATAACTATTTCATCATTTTTATTTATTTGTTTTATTGTTTCTATGCGAATTGGATTGTATTTTATCTCTACATTTGGCACACTTGAGTGATTTATATAGCTGTATTTTGTTCTAAATGCTCGTACAAGTAATGTTTTATTGCTAAGTGCGTTCCACTCCATAAAAATATAGTTTTGATATTTCCCTAAATTTATACTCTTTGCTATTTCATCATAGTGATCCCAGCTCATTACTTGTCCATCTAAAAAGCAAAGTATTGTGCCACTATCTAAATTTTTATTAGCAAAAAGTCCAAATCCGTGAATTTTACTTTCAGAAATATACGTAAAATTTATATTATCTATTACGGTTTCATCTATAAAGCCTATGTTTTTTGTTACATCTGTATCTTTTTCGCTCAAAATTTCTCCTAGTTATACAAATAGTAAAGCCAATAAAATTATTGGCTTTAAAAATTATTTTGAAATATCTTTTCCAAAATATTTCATTGAAATTTCACTTATCTTGCCCTCGGCTTTTAGCTCATCAAGCGCTTTGTTTATCGCTTCTAGTAGCTCGGTGTTGCCTTTTTTAAGAAGTGCAGCTGTTGGCATCGGCTCGTTGCTGGTGTATGCGATCTTGAGCGGTGCATTTGGGCGTTGTTTGATGTAGTCAAAAAATGTGACATTGTCATTTATCGTATCATCGGCTCTTTTTGAGATGATAAGCTCCACGCCTTTGCTAAAGCCATCAGCCACAACCACTGTTGCGCCGTTTTTCTCAGCTATCGCTGCCCAGTTGCTAGTTGCAGAGTGCACGCTTTTTTTGCCCTTTAGATCAGCAAAACTTTTGATGTCGTTATTATCTTTATGCACGACTATTACAGGATATGGCATGGTGTAAGGCACGCTCATGTCATACTTTTTCTTTCTATCTTCGTTTATGCTAACTTGATTAAACACCACATCCGCTTTGCCAGCGTCAAATGCTGCAAGCATCGCATCCCATGGAGCTGTTAGAAACTCTATCTTTAAATTTAGCTTCTTTGCTACAGCTTTTGCGATATCTACGTCATATCCTACTAGCTCGCCCTTTTCGTCATAAAATGAGTAAGGTGAGTAAGTGCCTTCAGTTGCAACTATAAGCTCGCCTTTTTTGATAGTTGAAGCATTTAAATTTAAAGCTAAAAAAGCACCTGCGATAAAGCCAAAAATGGGCTTAAAATTCATTGATTCTCCTTATTTAGAAATGTCTTTGCCGAAGTATTTAAGCGAAATTTCGCTTAAAACTCCTTCTTTGCTAAGCTCATTTAGGGCATTATTTATCTTATTTAGTAGCTCTTTGTTACCTTTTTTAACAATCGCAGCCGTATACATAGGCTCATCACCAGCTTCGATGATCTTTATAGGGGCATTTGGATGTTGTTTGATGTAGTCATAAAACATCACCGCATCATCTATCGTATCATCTGCTCTTTTTGTGATGATCAAATTTATCTGATCGCTCAAACTATCGGCCACAACTAGCTTGGCGCCATACTTTTCAACGGTTGGTATCCACATGCTATTTACTGAATGCACGCTTCTTTTACCTTTTAGATCAGCAAAGCTTTTGATGTCGCTATTGTCTTTATGCACGACGATGGCTGAATAAGAGAGCATATATGGCACGCTGTAGTCATACTTTTTCTTTCGCTCATCGGTTATGCTAACTTGGTTAAATACCACGTCAGCCTTGCCAGCATCAAATGCCGCAAGCATCGCATCCCATGAAGCTTCGATAAATTTTGGCTTTACGCCTAGTTTTTTAGCCACAGCTCTTGCTATCTCTACGTCATAGCCCATTAACTCATCTTTTTCATTGTGAAATGAAAATGGCGAATAAACACCCTCGGTCGCTATCCTTATGACACCATCTTTTTTGATCTGCTCGTAAGAATTTGCTAAGGCAGAATTTAAAGAGAACAAGCAGGCAACTACGAAGGTTACACCAAATTTAAAAGCACTAGAAAATTTCATACAAAACTCCTTATAAAAAATAAAATCAATAACGGAATTTGCAAAAAAAGATAAATTTAAGATTTATGCAAATGTCAGTCGCAACTGCGACCTAGGTAATATTTTGGCGCTATTTTATCACAAAAATAAAAGGGCGGCGCCTCACTCCGCTAAAAGTGAGACCGCTAGAGCTTTAACGCCCTTAAAATCAACCTTGCCACTTGCAAGCGTTGGGATATCATCAACGATAAATATATAGCTTGGCATCATTATCGGAGCTAGGCTACTCTCTTTTAAAATTTGCTCGATATTCTCAGGCTCTGTGCCACTTTTTACTAAAAGTGCGATCGCTTCGCCTTTTTTGCTATCTGGCACGTTTGCGCTACTAAAGACAACGTCGCCCCCAAGCACCTTTGCAAGCTCTTCTTCGACGCTTCCAAGGCTTATCATCTCGCCGCCTATCTTGGCAAATCTTGAGTATCTATCGACGATAAACACAAAGCCGTTTTCATCGATGTGGCCTTTATCACCAGTTTTATAGTATCTTACGCCATCAATATGCGTGATGACCTCGCTTGTTTTAGCTTCGTCGTTTAGATAGCCCTTCATCACCTGCGAGCCGCCGATGACGATGAGTCCGTCTGTGCCAGTTTCTAGCTCTTCAAGCGTCTCTGGGTCGATTATTTTTATGATAGTGCCAGGCAGAGGCATGCCAACGCTGCCAGGTCTATTAAATGTAAGCTCTTTTAGGCTCTCTTTTTCTAGGATATTTGGCATATTTACTGCAGCTACTGGCGCCGTTTCGGTCGCGCCATAGCCTTCATAAATTTCTATGCCAAATTTGAGCCTAAACTCGTCTTTTATCTCAGGTTTTAGCTTTTCAGCCCCAGCTACGACCATTCTGGCACTTTGAAACATCAGCGGATGAAGCTTTTTGTTTCTAGTGTAGAGCCTAAAGAACGTTGAGGTGCCAAAGATGATGCTAGCGCTGTGTCTTGCAGCCATTTTGCCGATAGTCGCTCCGTCTGTTGGGTCAGGCACGCTTACCATTTTTATGCCCTCGCAAAGTGGCATGAGCGTGGTGACTGTTAGGCCAAATGAGTGAAAAACAGGGAGTGAATTTAAGATCACGTCATCTTTTTTGAAATTTAGAAGTTCGCTTATTTGCTTAATGTTTGCAAGTAAATTTTTATGGCTTAGCTCGATGCCTTTTGGCTCGCCCTCGCTGCCGCTACTAAATAAAATGGTGGCTGTATCTTCTAAGCTTACACGCTTAAAATAGCAAAGTTTGATGAGCCAAGTTGGAGCAAAAAAGGCAGTTAAAAGCGCTAAAAATTTCTCTTTTTTTGAGACGCTAGCTGAGAGATCTTCTGCAAATTTAGCCTTGCCGCTCATCGCATCTTTTAGATCAAAGCCCTTAAGTGCGAGTTTTTCAAGAAATTTGCTAGATGTGATCACCGTGTTTATATTTGCCTTTCTTAGGGCGTGATTTAGCGAGGTCTCATTTAGCGTGTAGTTTAAATTTACGCTCACTTTGCCCATGGCAAGAAGCGCCATATTGACGATAGCTGCGATGCTTGAGCTAGGCAGTAAGATGCCTATATTTTTCTCATCTTTTAGCTCGCGCTTGAAAATTTTGATAAAGACTAAAACGGCGGTTATAAATTTCAAGTTGCTTAAATTTAGCCCAGTGCTGTCGCTCACGCACTCTTTAAATTTACTCTCTTTTGCGTTATTTAGCCACTCGCTTGTTAGCGGTTTTTGCCTTGAGATAAAGCTCTCCCACGATGAAAAGCTAAGCTCAAGCACCTTTTGCTTCATCTTTGCAGCGTTTATAAATGTGGTTATTGGCTTACCAAAGGCGACGATGATGTCGCGTCTGCCGTTTTTAGAAGTGAGGTCTTTGTAAAATTTACTAGCTCTTGAAAAGCTAGATCCCCAAAGGCCACGAAGATAAAATGGCACGATACAAATTTCTTCTAGATCTCTGATGATAAGCTCAAAGCCTTTTTGAAACTCATTTATCTGGCCGTTATAGCTGATGTGGCCCTCTGGGAAAAGTGCAACCACTTCGCCATTTTTTAGGCACTCTCTAACTAGCTCTATGGACTCTTTACTAGCGCCTGCGCCTATTGGGATCACCTTAAAAAATTTAAAAATTTGCTTTAGATACCATTTGTTATAGATAGTTCTATACATGACAAATCTTATGCCCCTTGGGCTTGCAGCTTGAAGCACGAGCCAGTCGATCCAGCTGATGTGATTGCCAAGAAGTAGTGCACCGCCACTTTGTGGTAAATTTTGAAGTCCTTCAACGAAAAAGCGGTACTTTGTCTTTAAAAATGGCAGTAAAAGTAGCCTTGTAAAAAGGTGCGGAAGCTGTAAAATGGCGTAAAAACTGCCTATTAAGCAAACAAGCGCTGTAAAGACAAAGAGTCCAGTGGTTGAAATTTCAAAATATACTAAGCCTATGCCAATGGCTAGAAATAGCAGCATTGAGACGTTTTGCAAGAAGTTGTTTGCCGCCATTATCTTGCCGGTGCTCTTTTGTGGGGCAAAGTACTGGATCATCGCATTTAGCGGCACTATAAAAATTCCACCAAAAAAACCAAATGCAAATGAGCTAAGGCTTACTACGCCGATGCTTGAGCCAAATGCGAAAAATAAAAGCGAGAAAAATATACCAATAGCACCCATCGGCACGATGCCAAGCTCTATGTGTAGCTTTGACATAGATCCAGCCACGTATGAGCCAAATGCGATACCTATGGCACTTACTGCAAGGATGGCTTGCACCGCTAGTGAGCTGTCGTCATTAAAAACTGCCTTGTAGTGAGCTGGGAAGGCTGCAATGATGATCTGAGAAATTCCCCAAAATATGCTAAGACCAGCGATGCTTAACCAGATATTTTTATCTAATCTTACCTCTTTTAAATTTTCTCTTAAGTAGCTAAGGCTGATGTATCTTTTTAGCTCAAATTCTCCGCTTTGTTCGTTTGTTTCGCTGATATAAGGTAGCTTGTAGGCAAAAAATGCTTCAAGTGCGCTAAATACGACCAAAAAGATGCCGATAGGATAGACGCTTTTTAAAATTTCTTCTGAGTTTTCGCCTTGGATGTATAAATTTTCAAATATAAATGAAAACAAAAATGAGCTAATAAGTATCGCAATGATGGTGAGTGCTTGGATGACGCCGTTTGCTGTGCCAAGTCGCTCAGTGCCGACGAGGGCTTTGATGATGCCATATTTTGCAGGCGAGTAGATCGCACTTTGAGCAGCTAGTATGAGAGTGAGTGCAAATGCCACGCCAAAAGCGCCCAAAAGGTAGCTAATAAGCACCGCAACGCTGATAACAACGCCAAAGACGGCGCAAATTCTAATAACCTTTGTCTTTGCAAATTTGTCATTTATAAAGCTTGAGGGCGAAAATAAAAATATAAATGGAAGCAAGATCATCGCGTTTATAACGGCTGTTAGGATGAAAAGCGTATCGCCTGAGTAGGTCTTTAAAAGGACGTTTTGAATTGTTATTTTGTGCGCTAGATCGACACTTGCGTTTAAAAATGCGATCGCAAGGTAGGGCAAAAAGCCAGTGACTTTTAATAAATTCCTCATGAATAAAGCCTTTTTGGATTTAAAATTTTATAAATCTAACAGCAAAATATTTAAAATATCATTAATAAAAAACTCTAGCCATAAATTTTGTGGTGAAATTTCTTTGAAAAAATTTAAATTTTATATGCTTTTTGATAAAATCTGCCCATCAAAAATAAGGAAAAATTTATCATGGACTATGAAATCATCGTCGTTGGCGGCGGACATGCAGGCATTGAGGCAAGTCTTGCGGCTGCTAGAATGGGCAAAAAAACTCTACTGATCACGATCTTAGCCGAGCAAATAGGCGCTGCAAGCTGCAACCCAGCCATCGGCGGCCTTGCAAAGGGGCATCTTGTAAAAGAGATTGACGCGCTTGGCGGTCAAATGGGGCTTACAACGGACGCTGTTGGTATTCAGTTTCGCGTGCTAAATGAGAGCAAAGGCCCAGCAGTACGTGGTAGCCGCGCTCAAATCGATATGGATAGATACCGCGTTTATATGAGAAATTTACTTTTAAACACTCCAAATTTAGAAATTTCTCAAGAGATCGCCACTGAAATTTTAAGCGAAAATGGCGAAGTAACCGGCGTTAAAACCCACCTAAATAACATCTATAACGCAAAAAAAGTGATAATTACAACTGGCACATTTTTAAACGGGCTAATCCACGTTGGATTTAATAAACTTGAAGCTGGTCGAGTGGGCGAGCTAAGCGCAAAAGATCTAAGCTCTAGCCTAAGAGAGCTTGGGCTAAATTTAGGCAGGCTAAAGACTGGAACATGCCCAAGGATCGACGCAAAAACTATAAATTTTGAAATTTTAGAAAAGCAAGATGGCGATCAAGACCCAACGCCTTTTAGCTTTAGAACTAAAAATTTCTCCCCAACGCAGCTACCATGCTACATCGCCTATACAAACGAAACCACCCATGAGATAATCCGCTCAAATTTTGACAAAGCGCCACTTTTTACAGGTCAGATCGAAGGAATCGGACCAAGATATTGTCCTAGTATCGAGGATAAGATAAACCGCTTTGGCGACCGCGACAGGCACCACCTTTTCATCGAGCCTCAGACCCTTGAAGCGACAGAGTACTACATAAATGGCTTTTCAACTAGCTTGCCTTATGAGGTGCAAGTGCAGATGCTCCGCTCAGTAAAAGGCTTTGAAAATGCTAAAATCGTAAGGCACGGATATGCTATCGAGTACGATTATGTCGAGCCAACACAGCTAAAACATAGCTTAGAAACCAAAAAAGTAAAAGGGCTATACTTGGCTGGGCAGATAAACGGCACGACAGGATACGAGGAGGCCGGGGCTCAGGGGCTAATGGCTGGTATAAATGCAGCGCTTTCGCTTGATAACAAAGAGCCGCTTATCTTGCGCCGTGATGAGGCGTATATCGGCGTTTTGATAGACGACCTTGTGACAAAAGGGACAAAAGAGCCATATAGGATGTTTACGAGCAGGGCGGAGTATCGCTTGCTTTTGCGTGAGGAAAATGCCATTTTGAGGCTTGGCGGATATGGGCATGAGCTTGGGCTGCTTGATGATGAAACTTTTGAAAAGATCAAAAATATAAGAAGAAATTTAAAAGAGGGGCTGGAGTTTTTAAACAACACTCAGATCACACCAAATAAGGCAAATTTAGAGCTTTTAGCAAGTCTTGATGAAGAGCCGATCAGTCAAAATGTGAGCCTTCAAAAGATAGTCGCCAGAAAGAGCTTTACGGCTGAAAAACTAAGAAAGCTTGATGAGAGATTTGCCACACTTGATGATGCGAGCATGGATCAAATTTTAACCGAGTGTAAGTATCAGCACTACATCGGCGAGCAAAAAAATCAGATCGAGAAGATGAAAGATATGATGGATGTGAAAATCCCTGAAAATTTCGACTTTAGAAGCATAAGCGGTCTTAGCAACGAGGTGGTCGAAAAGCTTGAGAAATTTGCCCCGCCAACGCTCTTTGCGGCGAGTGAAATTTCAGGTATCACGCCAGCAGCTATTGATATCTTGCATATCTACATAAAGATGAGCGAGAAAAAGGCTTAAATTTAAGCCTTTTATGGTTTTAAAGTTTAACTAGTGTTTAAAATTTAAAACAAAGTCACTCGTTTTTAGTAGTTGCTATTTATAATTTTTTAAGTTTAATAAATTTTATTATTAAAATTTTCTATTTTACAAATGTTAAAATAGAAAAATTTTTTATCTTAATGTTTAGACATTAGATCAAATTTCTCTTTTATAAAAAGCTTAAAATCACGATATATAGGCATTTCTAGATAAATTTGCCTCAAATTTTGGTGTAAAAAAAGCTTAAATTCACTTTATTTTTACAAACTATATTGTGAGATTATAGTTTTTTAATTTTTTGAGAGTATAATCGTTTAAATTTTATTTATAGAAAGGAAATTAATGTCAGTAAAGCAAGAAAGACGAAGCTTTATCGGCCTTGCGTTTGGTGCCGTGGCAGCTGTTGGTGGCGCGATGTCACTAGTTGCCATGAAAAAGACCTGGGATCCGCTCCCTAGCGTAAAAGCTGCTGGTTTTACAACTGTCGATCTAAGCCCGATCAAAGATGGCGAGATGAGACAGGTTGAGTGGCGTAAAAAGCCTATTTTCATTCTCAAAAAAAGCCCAGATATGGCTAAAAACGACAAGAGAGATGTTGTTGTTGGAGATGCGAGATATGTCGTAGTTATCGGACTTTGCACGCACCTAGGATGTATCCCTGAGTATAAAGCGAGCAAGCAAATGTTTGTCTGTGCCTGTCATGGCGGCGAATTTAACGCTGATGGCGTGCAGACATACGGACCTCCACCAAGACCGCTTGATATCCCACCATTTAAGATCGATGGAACCAAGCTAGTTCTAGGCGAAACAAGCCCAGAATATGAAAAATTAGTAGCTAAAGCTTAGGAGGTTAGTGATGTCTTTATCTCATAAATCAACTGGCGTTATTGACTGGCTTGACCAGCGCCTAGCTTTTACAAAACTGATGAAGGTTCTAGTTAGTGAATACTGGATCCCAAAAAATATAAATTTCCTTTGGGCGATGGGCGTTATCCTAACGACACTTTTCTTACTTTTGATCATCACTGGCTTTTTGCTTATGATGTATTATAAACCAGACATACATTTGGCCTTTGATAGCGTAAATTATACTATCATGCAAGAGGTTGAATACGGCTGGCTGTGGCGTCATATTCACGCGATTTCAGCATCGACTATCTTTCTTATCATGTATATCCACTTGCTTACTGGACTTTACTATGGCTCATACAAAAGAGGCAGAGAGGTCATTTGGGTAAGCGGCATGGTGCTATTTATCTGCTTTTCAGCAGAGGCATTTAGCGGCTATATGCTCCCATGGGGTCAGATGAGCTACTGGGCGGCTACCGTTATCACTCAGCTCTTTGGTGGCGTGCCAGTTATTGGCGATGCTTTGGTTGAGTGGATTAGGGGCGATTATGCAGTTGGCGACTCAACGCTTACAAGATTTTTCATGCTTCACGTATGCTTGCTACCACTTGTAACTATCGTTGTTTTGGTTATCCACTTCTACTCACTAAGAGTTCCACACGTAAATAACCTAACAAGCGAAGATATCGACTTTGATGTAGAGGCTGAGGTCTATCTACACGGTGACAGAGCAAAAGCTAAAGTTATACCATTTTGGCCAGGATTTTTGGCAAAGGACTTCATGTATGTATCATTTTTTATGATATTTGTTATGTATCTTGTTTGCTATCACTTTGGCTTTGCGATGGATCCTATCAACTTTGAGCCAGCAAATCCACTAAAAACTCCACCACACATCTATCCAGAGTGGTATTTCTTGTGGCAATATGAAATTTTACGTGGCTTCTTCTTTGATATAGCAGGAATTTCAGCTTATAACATCGGTCTTATCGCATTTGCATTTGCGGGCGTGGCATTTATGCTTATACCACTCTTTGATAGAAGCGACCTTGTAGCACCAGCTCACAAAAGACCACTATTTTTCGTATGGTTTTGGGTTCTAGTTGCAGATCTTATCGTATTATCTATATATGGCAAGCTTCCAACAGGCGGTATCAACGACTGGATAGGATTTTATGCGTCACTACTATTTTTGGTGCTATTTATAATCGCACTTCCAGTTATCACAATACTTGAAAGAAAAAGGGGCTAATCATGAAAGAGCTTAAAATTTTTGCCATCGTTGTTATCCTTTCAGGTATTTTATACTGGGGTATCGAGCCTTACGCTCACACAAAGCTTCATCCGCACACTGCAAATGCCGAGTATAACTTCTCAAAAGAGGATACTGACTACGCAAAGCACTTTTTAGAGCAGAAAAAAGAGGCGCTTGAGGCTGCAAAAGCTAGCGGCAACAAAGCTAGCATAGAAGCAGCTACAAAAGATGTTGAGACAGCACAAAAAATTCTTGATGACTACACAGCTTTTTGGGCTGATATAAATTCGATCGACCTTGCAAAAGGTGACGCTGCAAAAGGCGCTGAGACATTTGGCGCAGCTGGATGTACAGGATGTCACGGCATCGAAGCAGCTGGCATGCCAGCTAGTATGGACGCTGAGACAGCTAGCCAAAGCTTTGGCGTAGTGCCACCAGATCTTAGCACAGCTGGTAAAATTTATGACGAGAGATTTTTGGCTGCACTCATCAAAAATCCAACTATGGCTGTAAAACTATCTCATAAATTTAACGACGAGCATCCTTATCCGATGACAGCATTTATGGGTGCTGGCGGCGATATAAACGCTGAGATCGCTGACATAGTTGCTTACCTTAAAAAGGTATCAGCTGATGCGGATGCAAAGAGCAAGATCACTGACGAGAAAGTCTTTGCTGATGCATGCCAAAGATGCCACGATATGAAGTATGACAAAAAATATACTCTTAGCAACAAAGCAAGCCTTGCAGCATATATGGGCTCAAACCCACCTGATCTATCTATGATGATCCGCTCAAAAGGTGCAGACTACTTGCATAAATTTATAAACGATACTCAAAAGATGCTTCCAGGCACTGCGATGCCTAGAGTTGGCTTAAACAAAGCCGCTGAAGACGACATAGTATCTTACATAGAAAAAGTAGGCGACAGCAAAAAGGCTGAGCGCGAGAGCACAGGACTTTATGTCATGATCTACTTCTTCATCTTAGGAATTTTTGCTTGGCTTTGGAAACGCAAAGTCTGGAGCGAACTCCACTAAAATTTAAGAGCCTTTTTGGCTCTTAAATTCTTTCTAGTAAATTTACATATATAAATAGGTATGTGATTTTTTAAATTTATTCTTTTACAAATTTAATCAAGCTGTCTTTGCAAATTTTAAAATTTACTTGACACTTATTTGACTTGAGAAAGCAAATTTACAAATTTTAAAATCTTACTCACTCGCCTTAGCAGACTACTAAATTTAGGGCTCATAGCCACTCGCCACTAAATTTAGAGCCGTGATATGCCAGCTCTAATTTTAAAATTTGACAGAGTTTTTCTAGAAAAACCGCATGTAGAGCGTTAGCACCATTGCATGCCACCTCTAACGTGCGAGGGGATTAGGGGATTTAAAAAGGGGGATAAGGGGACGGCTTCGTAATTCAAGTCCCCTTGTCTCCCTTTTGATAAATTTACATCTCAAAGCAAATTTTAAACTTTCATTCACTCGCAAGAATTGACTACTGATTTTAGGTCTCGCAAAGCTTGCCACTAAAATCAGAGCCGAAATTACTCGCTCATCAAATTTTAAAATTTTCTCAAATTTAACAAAACTGCATGCAGTTCAATGTGCCGCCACATACATCTCTCTACCTAGCTTCTATCTTTGGCATCTGCAGCATAAAATTTCTAGCTTCGCTTAAAAGCACTGGCTTAAGCGCATCTGCTGATGTTTGTGGGTCGTAAATTCTCTCATACGAAAGCATCAAAACTCCATCTTTTTTAAGTAAAAAGTGGATTATTTCTATATTTTTGCTCTTAGCCCCATCTTTTATGAAAGCTAAAATTTGATCATTTTCTTCGCTATAAAGCACATTTTTATCTTGCTTAAGAGCCTTTTTTAGCTCCTCTAGCTCGCTTTTTGTCTTAGCATCTTTGTCAAACTTTACTTTAAAAGCGGCAAAGTGCTCGTCCATATTTTCATTTTTTAAAAAGTAAAGGCTCTCGTTTTTAACCACTTGCTTCTTATAAAACGTGCTCCCATCAAATCTAAAACTCTCAACCAAGCTTAGCTCATCTGCCAAAGAAAAGAGACCAAAAAACAGCAAAACAAAAAGGCTAAATTTACGCATAAAATTTCACTCCAAATTTCTAAAATAGCCGTCATTTTGCCCAAATTTCGCTTAGCTTAATCAAAAAATAACAAAGCTTTTTATACAATCAGGCATTTTTATTTTAAGGATCTTTTTGCAGTTACACCAAGCAAGCGAGCTTAGCATCCTTGTCGTTTTGGCATTTATTGTCTTTGCTTCGCCTTATATTTCTAAAATTTTACGCATCCCAGTCGCGCCTGCTGAGATACTACTTGGAGCGGTTGCTGGCTACATCGGAGTTGTCGGCGAGAACGAGATGTTTAAGCTCATTAGCGAAGTTGGCTTTTTCTTTTTGATGTTTTTAGCTGGCATGGAGATCGACCTTAGGATGCTCATAAACATCGACCGTAAAATTTTGCGCCTTGGGCTCATCTACCTAGCGCTCATCTACGCTCTAGCCACAGCTTTGACGCTAGGACTTGAGCTAAGCCTACTTTACATCATCATCATCCCGATAATGGCCGTTGGCATGATATTTACGCTATTTAAGGAGTATGGCAAGCAACAAGAGTGGCTAAATTTAAGCATGCTAATAGCAACTATCGGCGAGCTTTTAAGCATCACGCTTCTAACTTTTACCGCTGCTTACTTGCAGTTTGGAGCGAGCATAAATTTATGGCTAACGATTGGCTATTTGATCCTATTTTTGGCTATCAGCGTGCTTAGTTTTAAAATTTTGGACGTGCTTTTTTGGTGGTATCCGGGTCTTAAAGTGGTGCTCATGCCGCACTACGACAAGGACGAGAAGGACATCAGGCTTTGCATCGCGGTATTTTTCACGATGATAGCTTTGATGCTCTATCTAAATTTAGAAGTCGCCTTTGGCGCGTTTATCGCAGGTATGTTTATTACGACATTTTTTGATCACAAAAAGGACTTGCCGCACAAGCTTTCAAGCTTTGGATTTGGCTTTTTGGTACCGATATTTTTCATCCATATAGGCTCGACCTTTAAGCTTTCAAGCCTAGGATCTAGCGAAGTGATAAAGGATGCTATTTTTATATTTTTAGCGATGCTTGGCACCAGAGTTATATCTAGTTTGCTCTTTTTGGGCAAGCTTGGCTTTAGGGGGATATTTTTATTTTCAGTTTCGCAGTCTATGCCGCTCACTCTTTTGATCGCAGTTGCTACTATCGCACACAAATCAGGCGAGATAAGTGACTATTCTTACTCATCTTTCATCCTAGCAAGCCTCGCACAAGCTATAATAGGAGCTATAATCATCAAAATTTTAATGCAATCAAAAAGCAAGGAGTAAAAATGTCATCAAATACAGCCACACTAATCGACAATCGAACTGGAAAAAGCTATGAATTTCCTATCCTAAAAGGCACGATGGGGCCAGACGTCATCGACATATCGACCTTCTTTAGCGACACTGGGATGTTTACCTTTGATCGGGGCTACACATCAACTGCGATGTGCCGCTCAGCCATAACCTACATCGACGGCCTAAAGGGCGAGCTCATGTATAGGGGCTACGACATCGCCTATCTGGCTGAAAATAAGACATTTTTAGACGTTGCCTACCTGCTTTTAAACAAAGAGCTACCAACTGGCGAGCAATATGCAAGCTTTAAAGATGAGCTTAAAAAAAGAAGCTTCATACATGAGGGCATGATGAAGCTATTTGATGCATTTCCAGACAAGGCGCACCCTATGGCGATCTTGCAAGCGGCAGTCTCTGCGCTAAGTGCCTTTTACTCAGACCACCTAAATATGGACAAGCCTGAAGAGTATCACGAAATGGCTATGAGGATAATCGCTAAAATCCCAACGATAGCGGCCTTTAGCTACCGCTACTCACGCGGTCTTCCTATCATATATCCAAATTTGGATCGTGGCTTTACTGAAAATTTCTTATATATGATGAGGGGCTATCCATACGAGCATGTCGATCTTAAACCTATCGAGATAAAGGCGCTTGACACGGTCTTTATGCTGCACGCAGACCACGAGCAAAACGCCTCAACGACTACCGTTAGGACCGTTGGCTCTACGCACGCGCACCCATACGCATGTATAAGTGCAGGTATCGGCGCACTTTGGGGTTGGGCTCATGGCGGAGCAAACGAGGGTGTCATCCGCCAGCTTGAAGAGATCGGCTCGGTTGCAAACGTCGATAAATACATCGCTAGAGCAAAGGATAAGAACGATCCATTTAGACTAATGGGCTTTGGTCACAGGGTCTATAAAAACTTCGACCCTCGCGCAAAGGTGCTTAAAAAGATGAGAGATCAGCTGATGGATGAGATCGGCATTAGCTCAGAGCTCATAAAGATCGCCAACCGCATCGAAGAGATCGCGCTAAATGACGACTACTTTGTAAGTAGAAATTTATATCCAAATGTTGATTTTCACTCAGGGCTCATCCTAAAAGCGCTTGGCATACCAAATAACATGTTTGCCGTCATTTTCGTCATCGGCAGGACGCCAGGCTGGATCAGCCAGTGGATCGAGCTAAAAGAGCAAGACACGATAAAGATCGTCCGTCCAAGACAGCTCTACGTCGGAGAGACAAACAGAACACCAAAATGAGCGAGCTTTTAAATTTAGCCATCAAGGCAGCCATCAGCGCTGGGGGTGAGATAATGAAATTTTACTCATCTAATAGCCAGGCGCTTAAAGTCTGCCTAAAAGATGACAGCTCGCCGCTAACTAGCGCTGATCTAGCGGCAAATGAGGTGATACTAAAAGAGCTAAGTAAAAGCGGGATAAAAATTTGCTCTGAAGAGAGTATCTTGCAAGATAGCGATAAAGATGAGTTTTGGCTAGTTGATCCCCTTGATGGCACGAAAGAATTTCTAGCTAGAAATGGTGAATTTTGCGTTTGTATAGCGCTTATAAAAGAGGCTAGACCGGTGCTTGGCGTCATTTTTATCCCAGTTAGCAAAGAGCTTTTTTATGCTGATGAAAACGGCGCTTTTAAAGAAATTTTAGGCGCTAATGATGAGGTCATAGAAAAACAAGATCTAAATGAAAAAGCTAAAAGCTTAAATAACTTCATCTTTTCAAGCAGAAGAGGCGAGACAAAAAAGGTTGAGCTCATAAGAGATAGTTTAAATTTAGAGCAAAAATGCATCGGATCTGCCATTAAATTTTGCCGTTTAGCCGAGCTTGGCGGGATATATGTGAGATTTAGCCCAAGCTATCTTTGGGACAATGCTGCAGGTGAGGCTGTGGTGAAATTTAGCGGTGGCAAGGTCTTAAACGCTAGCGACAGATGCGAGCCAAGCTACAAGCTAGCGGATCTAAAAAGCCCATTTTACGTAGCTTTTGGCAAAAATGCTTTGAGCTTAGAGGATGAAGTTTTTAAGCTTATAGAGCAGGGCAGATAAGGCTACTTGCACCTTATCTCACCACTCATCTTTAAAAATGCGCTCTCGTTTTGCTCTAAAAATTTATTTGCCGCTTCTAAATCCTGAAATTTATCTTTTAGTCTGATCACTAAAGTGCCGCATTTTAGCTCTCTGGCTCGCTCTAAACTAGCATCAAAGCTTTGCGTTAGATCATTTACGCTTTTTATCAAAAGATCGTTTTTGTCTAGCTCTTTTACGCTAAATTTAGCGTGTCTCTCAGCTCTTACTACGCCAAGATAGTTTGCGACTTTGGCGTTACTTATGTAGATGAAAACTCCCTCACGCAAGTTGCTGCTAAATGCCACTGCATCATCTTGTTCAAGTATCTTTGCAAGCTCTTCGCCGCCATAGTTTAGGCTGCTTTTAAGGTTTAGGTTTTTCACGCTTGGCTTGCTCGCACAACCTGCTAAAAATATACAAAATATAAGAGCAAAAGTTCTTTTCATTTTAAATTTCCTCAAGCAAATAGAGCATGCTAGCTATTCTTATAGTGCCTGCTACATAGCTCAATATATTTGATACAACCTTGTTTCTTTTTATCTCCTTGCCATTTGTTTCAAAAAACTTGACATCATTTTCTTTTATAAATTTTAAAGCTTTGGTTACAATATCTTCTAAGTTATTTTTACCATCAAGTAGCAAAAATATATAATAATCAACCAAATTCAGTTTTTCAGAAATACCAAATTTATTTGCAAAAACAATGTCTGTCTTATCTTTATGTTTTAAAAAATACTTAACATAATTTATCAAATTTGGATTTAGTCTTGAGTGATTTGGAGTATACTCTATATCTTTTAATGCGTCTCTTACAAGCATTACGTTTGCTGAGTTAGTTAAAATCCTTACAAAAGTGCTATAAACCAGAAGCTTATCTTCTGGCAAAATTTCTAAAATTTGAGAGAGATTTATGCTTGCTGGGAACATATTGTTAAAGACCTCGCAGAGCCAAGATATATCTTGAGGCATAAGAGCAAATTTATCATACCAGCCATCATCTTTTTTTATAAAGTCGGCTACTACATGAATTTTATTTATATCGCTTGGTCCTATTTGCTTTGTCTTAACTGCCTCAAAAGCATCTTTATGAACGATTAGACTCTGTCTAAAAAGTCTCATATTTAATGCATCAAAAAATTGCTCACTTTGTATACGATCAGTAAAGTGTGTATTTTTAAAATCATCCACAAGATCATTTCCAAAGTTGGGAGCAAAGATATCTTTAAGGTCACAATCGCAAAGATAAGCTAAGTCAAATTTATCTATTTTTTCGCAAAAGTCTTTAAAGTAAAATGGATCATTTATATCTTCTAAAAACTCATGTGCTACATAGAAGTCATCTTTGCTAAGAATATCATCTATCAAATTAATAAGCGATTTAACTGGCATAGCTCTTTCAAATTTTTCATTATCTCTTGTTAGCAAGACCTCTTTATATACTAAAAGAGCCTCTTTAGCGGCCTTTAGCCTCTCTTCTATGCTATCTTTGTCCTTCGCAGCAAGTAGCATGATATCTCTTATAATATCCTTTACTTTCCAGCCTGGATATGTGTTGTAAGATATAAACGCCACGCCGTTTTGGCTTAAATTTTCTCTTACAACCCTTAGTATCGCATCTTTTACAAAGTCAGGCACCCAGCTAAATACACCGTGAGCAATGATGTAGTCAAATTTCTCATCACTTTTAAACTCGCAGATATCGCCGTGGATTAGCTCTAAATTTTGTAGTCCTATCTCTTTTGCAATCTCTTTTCCGCGCCTTATTTGCTCGCCGCTAAGGTCGATGCCAACTACTCTTGCGTTCTCGTTATTTACGGCAAATGGGATCAAATTTCCGCCAAAGCTGCACCCTATCTCCAAAACTTTCGCGGTTTTGCAAGGAGGTGGGTTGATACCAAGAAGCGTAGCGCAAGCCTCTAGTTTATAAGGTGAGCTTTGCGCAAATGCTGCTGATTTGTAAGTTAGTTCATCATAAGATTTTTCTATTTTGCTATTTTGGCTCATTTTACCCTCCTAGTAGTCTTGATTTTGCAATTTTTCTAGCATATTTTTAGCGTCATTTTCAGGCTCATCAACGATATATGCGCGCCTTATATTGCCACCTTTTATGATAAGCGTTTGACGAAAGTAAAATTTATGCCCATTTGAAGCTGCAAATACCGGAAGCTCAAGCGCGCGCTCTAGCATAAACTCGCTATCATTTAAAAACATCACGCCGGTTGCAGTCTCTTCTTCAAATTTCTTTTGAGCCGCGATATCTTGGGAGCCAATAGCTACTACCATAAATCCAAGATCGTTAAATTCTTTAAGAAGTTTTTTATAGTTTATCGCTTGTTTTGTGCAGCCTTTCATACCCGCAGTATTTTGTAGCTGTTCGCTTAAAAGCTCAAAATCCTCGCCTATCTTTGGGTAGATAAAAACCACGCAGTCATGGCTCCTTGCAAAGGCAGAAAAGTCAAATTCTTTGTCGTCTAAAGTCCTTAGATAGATGCTTGTGGGCACTTTTATCATCTTTCATCCTTTAAAATTTTTATCTATTATATATCTTTAAGCTTTTTTTGAATTTAAGAGATAGACGACAAAAAGAACAAAAAAGCTAATTATTAGCATCAAAAGGGCATAGATGTGAGCTTTGGTATAGTCAAGCATCTCAACTGCCTCAAATATCGCGATACTAGCGACCTTGCTCTCGCCAGCCACGCTGCCACCTATCATCAAAACCACGCCAAATTCGCCCATCGTATGAGCAAAACTAACGACGATTGCGGTTAGTAAATTTGACCTGATACTTGGCAAGATCACTCTAAAAATGGTCGTGAGCTTGCTTTTACCAAGGCTGTAGCTCGCCTCAAAAAGGCTCTTTTTTAGGCTATTTAGCCCAGCATAAATGGGCCCAAACATAAATGGCAGCGAGTAGATGCAGCTTGCCACAACAAGGCCAGTGAAGTTAAAAACTAGTCTCACGCCAAAGAGTTCTTCGATAAATTTACCAAAAAATGAGTAAGGCGAGAGAAAAATAAGCAGATAAAAGCCAAGAACGCTTGGCGGCAGCACCAAAGGCAGCGAGATAACGGACTCTAAAAATGCCTTGCCAAAAAATTTCTTTTGCGACATAAAGTAAGCCAGCGCAACGCAGAAAAAAAACAAAATAAATGTCGTGATAAAAGAGAGTTTTAGAGATAGCCAAAATGGCTCGTAGTCGATAGATAGCAGCTCGCTCATCATGCTTTTACCAAATTTACGCCAAAGGCTTTTGTGCTAACCACGACCGTGTCGCCAGCTCTTAGTCCACTAGCTTCTGCGCTACTTAGCACGACCTCGCAAATTTGGCGATTTATCAGCACACTTGCCACAAAAATGGCGTCACACTTTTTGATCTCTAAAATTTTAGCGTTAAATGCAAATTTCTGTGATCCTGCACTTTTTAAAAATATCTCACTTGCACTGCCAGATCTTGAAATTTTGCCATTTTCAAGGACAAAAACCTTGCTACAAAGCTTGTAAATTTCAGCTATGTCGTGACTTACTAAAATAACACTCATCTTAAACTCATCGTGAAGCGCTAGTAAATAATCCTGCAACTTCTCGCGCATGGCGTTATCTAGGGCACTTAGTGGCTCATCTAGCAGTAAAATTTCTGGCTTTCTCATCACCGCACGAGCGAGTGCCACGCGCTGCTTTTGACCGCCTGAGAGCTCGCCTATCTTGGCGTTTTTTAGGCTCTTTAGCTCGCAAATTTCAAGTAGTTTGTTCGCTAAATTTTCATCATTATTTGCAAAGAGTAAATTTTTAAAGACGTTCATATTTTCAAAAAGGGCGTAGTCTTGAAACAAAAAGCCGATGTTTCGCTTTTGCGGGGCTAAATTTGTATTTTCATCAAAAAAGATCTTATCTCCAACCTTTATCACGCCACTTTGTGGGGCTTCAAAACCAGCGATAAGCCGTAGTATCGTCGTTTTGCCTCCGCCACTTGCTCCATAAAGTGCGACAAACTCGCCACCTTCAAAGGCAAGCTCAGCCTCAAGCATAAATTTACCGCTACCGCCATTTAGCTCTTTTTTGCAAGAAATTTCTATCATTTTTAAGCGCTTACGTGGATACTTGTTGATTTAACGTAGGCAAATACCTGCTCGCCTATCACTAAATTTAGCCCTTTTAAGGCGTGATCTGAGATGATCGCTTCAAAGCAAAGCTGCTCACACTTTAGGCTAACTATGCTTAAAATTTCGCCGCGAGTTATGCCAGCAACCTCGCATTTTAGCTCATTTTCAAGAGAGCTAGCTTGAAGCTTGACCTTTGATAAAACGACGTCTGAGCTTTTGAAATTTAAGCTCACCTCATCATTTAGAGCAAATTTGCTAGCCTCATTTAAAGCTAGCATATATAAATTTGTCCCTAAATTTAGGCACTCAAGCTCAAAAAAGCTGACGCCATCTTTAGAAGAAATTTGAGCGATCTTTGCTTTTATCATTTAGCTGGGACGTTGTAGCCAAATTTCTTGAAAATTTCTCTTGCTTTATCACCCAAGATAAACTCATAAAATGCCTTCGCATCAGCGTTATTTTCAGCACGTTTTAAGAGCACGATGCCTTGATCGATCGGAGTGTAGAGCTTTTGAGGCACGAAGATGTAGTTAGTGCCCTCTTTGTATTTTGCCATTTTCTCGCTAAAAAGCGCACTAGCAGCGATAAATCCAACGTCTGAAGCGCTTAATGCTTGAGATAGCGTCTCAGAAATTTTTTGAGCATAGACGATGTTTTTCTCTACTTCATCATAAATTTTTGCATTTTTAAGAGCTTCGATGCTAGCCTTGCCGTAAGGTGCGGTCTCTGGGTTTGCTATTGAGATAGCTTTTAGGCCGCGAACCACTTCTATGCCTTTTTTAAAATCCACGCCTCTTATAGAAAAGATCGCCAAAGCGCCTTGTGCATAAACTTTTGGAGCAGCTACTGCAAAGCCTGTGTCGTAGGCCTTTTGCGCAAAGCCCATATCAGCAGCCATGAAGATATCAGCTGGGGCCTGGTTTTGTATCTGCGTGACAAGGCCGCCGCTTGCGCCAAGAGTTAGGTTGATCTTAGCGTCTGGATGAAGCTTGTTAAACTCTTTTATAAGCTCGGGAAACGCATAGGTCGTGTTTGCTGCGGCATAGACATTTACGTCAGCGCCAAAGGCGTTTATAGCTAGCAACGCCGCTGCACATAAAAATTTAAAAACCCTTTTCATTTTATACTCCTATTATGATTTGAGATGATTTTACTATGGCTAAAAGTGTGTCGCCAACGCCTATTTGCATATCCATCGCGCTATCTTTTGTGATGATGGCAGTGAGCGTCTGCTCGTCGCTTAGCTTTAGCGTGATCTCAGCATTTACAGCGCCTATTTTTGCCTCGATGACCTCGCCTTTTAGCTGATTTTTAGTGCTTATTTTTAGATCAAGATCTTTTGCGAGAATGACTGCTGGGGCTTTAAAGATGAAAACTACCTTTTGACCCACTTTTAGGCCTAAATTTTTCTCGCTCTCAACTGTTATGGTGGCTTCAAGCGTGTTACCGTTACTTAGTTTTGCAACGATCTCAGAATTTACAGCGCCTCTATTTATACTAATGATCTCGCATGAGAGCTGGTTTCTGGCGCTTAAATTCATACTCATCCTTTGAAGGTTTATGATATCAACATCTTCAAAATCAACCTTTTGGCAAATTTTTTGCAAAAAATCCTTTTGCGTCTCAAGGATGGCGTCATAAATTTTTATCAGTTTTTTGGCGTATGGGCTAAGCTCTGAGCCGCTATTTTTCTTGTTGCCATCGGCTCTTACGATTAGCGGTTTGCTACTTTTGTTATTTATGGTATCCAGGCAGTCCCAAGCGTTTTTGTATGATATGCCGACAACCTCAGCTGCTTTTGTGATACTTTTTGTCTCTTTTATCGCCTTAAGTAACGCTATATGCTTTGCTAAAACCTGCGTATCTTCGCCTAGAAATAGCTCTAAATTTATATCTGCTTTCAAAATTTTAACCTCTAAATATATAATAATAATTTGCAAAGTATATCTAATTATATTAATACAAAAACTTAAAATTACAAATTTTCTTTAACTTTTTGTAAAGTTTCAAGAAGATAAAATCAAGCTGTATTTTATAAATAAATTTTAAGGTTTTAAGATGAAATTTTTGCTAGCTATCTTTTGTAGCCTGCTTTTAGCCTGTGCCAGCGCCGACATAAACACGACTAACGGCAATGAAAATGATGACTTTGATGTTGAATTTGAAGCAAAAAAAGATGTATTTGACCCGCTTAGTGGCTACAACCGAGTGATGACAAATGTAAATGACTTTATCTACATAAACATGCTAACTCCAGTAGCAAAAGGCTACGCTTATGTCGTGCCAGCCACAGCTAGAACGATGGTTGCAAATTTCTTTGACAACCTACTTTTTCCAGTGCGCTTTGTAAATAACCTGCTTCAGTTTAAATTTCAAAACGCAGGTGAAGAGACTTTGCGTTTTTTAGCAAACACGATAATTGGCTTTGGAGGGCTAACAGACGGGGCAAAATACTATGATCTAAAGGCTCACAACGAGGACTTTGGACAGACCCTTGGATACTGGGGGCTTGGAAGCGGCTTTCACATCGTTTGGCCACTTATCGGACCATCAAATTTAAGAGATACGGGAGGCCTAGTTGGCGACTATTTTGCTGATCCTATCAGTTACGTTGATCCTAGGCTTTTATCGCTTGGTATCAAATCTTATAGAGCATTTAACAGCTTTTCACAAGATCCAACTGCTTATGAAAAACTAAGAAAAGACGCGATCGATCTATATCCATTTTTACGCGATGCTTACGAGCAAAGACGCGATAAACTTATCAAGGAGTAAGTATGAAAATTTTAAAAGCTCTTGCAGCGATTTTACTTTTAGCAACTAGCCTTTTTGCTATGTCAAAAGAGCAGATAAAGCCTGAGATAGAGGCAAAAACTGCTAAAGTGATTGAAGTTTTAAAAAATACAAATTTAGATGACAAGGCAAAGACAAAAGAGATATTTGCTCTGCTTGATCCATTTTTTGACTACAAACAAATGGCAAAGATCAGCCTTGGCAAGCGCTACAACAGCCTAAGTGCCAACGAGCAAGCTAAATTTGACGCTGCTTTTGAGCAAAAGCTAAAAAGCTCATACATCGACAAGCTTTTAGGCTACAAAGACCAACAGATCCACATCACTGGAGAGAGTGAGCCACAAAAAAATAGATACTGGGTCACATCTGAGCTAGTAAATGACGGCAAAAGCTATGAATTTGTCTATAAATTTTACGACGCAAAGGAGCGCGGCTGGCTCATTTACGACCTTGATATCGTTGGCGTGAGCATCATCCAAACTTATAGAAGCCAGTTTGGCGACGTGCTAAACAATGGCGATTTTAATACGCTTTTACAAAAACTAAACGAAGCTGTTTTGCCTGATCAAAATAAAACTAATCCTTAATGCGACAAATTTTTAAATTTATCATTGCCAAAAACAAGCTTGTTATCTCGCTTGTCCTGCTTTTAAGTGTTGTTTTTGGCTGCCTTAGCACAAGACTAAGCATCGACGCTTCAGCTGAGACCTTGCTACTTGAACACGACCCTGATCTAAAAGCCTATAGACAGATAGCAAAACGTTACGACTCGCCAGGGCTTTTGGTGGTCGCTTTTACCCCAAAAGATGATCTTTTTTCACCTAAAAATTTAGAGCTTATTAAAAATTTAAGCGACGAGCTAGCCAAAAACGATATGGTCAGCAGCGTCATTTCTATCTTAAATGTACCGCTTCTAAATAGCGTAAAAGGCGGCGTGACTGGCATCTTAGAGCATACGCCAACGCTAAGCGATAAAGATATAAATATCTCAAAAGCAAAGCTTGAGTTTGCAAAAAGTCCCATTTATAGTGGAAATTTGATAAGCAAAGATCTAAAAACCATAGCGATCGCGCTAAATTTAAAGCAAGATGAGAAATTTAACGAGCTTTTAAATGAGCGAAATTTGCTTAGCAAAAAAGAGTCAAACGGCACTATCACGCAGGCGGAGAAGCTTAAATTTAAAGCGCTTGTGGCTGAGTTTAAAGCTTACCGAGATGAGCTTAGAAAGAGCGATCACAAAAACCTTGAAGCCATAAAGGCAGCTATCGCTAAATTTAACGCAAATGATGAGCTATTTTTGGGCGGCGCAAATATGATCGCTGATGATATGATAGGCTTTATAAAGAGCGATCTTTTGGTTTACGGCCTAAGCGTTCTAGCGCTTCTTAGCTTTAGTTTGTGGCTATTTTTTAGGCAGCCAAGATGGATCGTCTTACCGATGTTTATCTGCGCGGTAAGTGCCATTTTTACAACTGGAATTTTTGGTATGTTTGGCTGGGAAGTGACGGTCATTAGTTCAAACTACATCGCACTTCAGCTAATTATCACCATCTCAACAGTCATCCACCTAGTCGTAAGCTACCGAGAATTTTATGTAAAACACCCGAAATACAGCCAAAATCAGCTCATCTATATGACACTACGTGATAAATTTTCTCCATCTTTTTGGGCGATATTTACGACAGTCATTGGCTTTAGCTCACTAATGAGTGCCGATATAAAGCCAGTTATCATGCTTGGCATTATGATGAGTGCTGGCATTAGCGTTTCACTCGTGCTTGCATTTTTGCTATTTGGCTCGGTAAATGCAAATTTAAAGAAGCTTGCCCCTGTTAGGACATTTGAAAACAGCTTTAAATTTACAAAATACTGCGCAAATTTAGCCCTAAACTCAAGAAAGATCATCTACGCAGTTTGCGTGCTTGTTGTCTGCTTTGGCGTTTATGGCATCAGTAAGATAAAGGTCGAAAACAGCTTCATTGGCTACTTTAAAGAGAGCACGCAGATCCGCCAAGGCATGCAGGTCATCGACACAAAGCTTGGTGGCACGATCCCAGTTGATGTAATAGTTAAATTTAAAGAGAGCGAGCCAAAACAAGAAAAAAGTGATGAGAAAGATGACTTTGAAAGTGAGTTTGAGAACGACGCAAAGAGCGCAAAATACTGGTTTAACAGCTACCACACAAGGATCGCAGAGAAGATCCACGACCATTTGACGCAGCAGAAATTTGTAGGCAACGTAAGCTCGCTTGCAACGCTCATAAAGGCGATAAAAGAGCTAAATAACGGCGTTAGTGATGATTTTTTGCTTGCTGCTATGTATGAAAAGCTACCACTTGAGTATAAAAACATCTTGCTAAGCCCTTATGTGAGCGTCGAAAATGACGAGCTTAGATTTAGTTTAAGGATCATCGATAGCGACTCTGAGCTTAGACGAAATGAGTTTTTAAAAGAGCTTAGAGCTGGGCTTGCCAAGCTTACCAAAAATGACAACGTGAGCATAGAAGTGGCCGGTATGATGGTGCTTTACAACAACATGCTTCAAAATTTACTTAGCTCGCAGGTTGATACATTTGGACTAACGGTTGCGATACTTTTTGTCATATTTTGTTTTGTTTTTAGAAGCATTAAACTTGCAACCATCGCAATAGTTTCAAATTTGATCCCACTTTGCACGCTCTTTGGCGTGATGGGATTTTTTGGCATACCGCTTGATGTGATGAGCATTACGATAGCGGCCATTAGTATAGGTATCGGCGTTGATGATATCATCCACTACATCCACCGCTTCAAAGAGGAGCTGCTTACAAAGGACGTTTTTGAGAGCATCAAGGCTGCGCACGCGAGCATAGGATACGCGATGTATTACACTTCATTTACCATTTTTCTTGGATTTAGCGTGATGATAACGAGCAACTTTATACCGACTATTTATTTTGGCTTGCTAACCGATCTTGTTATGGTCTTTATGCTGCTTGGAGCGCTCATCATCTTGCCAAGTCTGATAGCTAGTTTTGTGAAAAAGCGCGAGGTATAAATTTATTTGATAACTTTGATAAACGAATAGACATCAGCCACGCCATCAATGTGCTTAGCGTACCAAATGGCGTGCTTTTCTTGCTCGATGCTATCTACCACGCCACTAAAAACAACGTCACAGCCAACGATGCTAACACGCACATTTGTGCCCTCAACGACGCTATCTTTGAAGAGATTTTGTTTTAAATTTGCAAGAATGCTCAGGCTATCGCACGGATACTCGCTCTTTTTTACCCTAAGATAGGTGTAAATTTTGCGCACTCCGTCCGTGCTTTTGGCAAGCTCAACTAGCTTACCTTCAAGCTCTTTGCTATCAACAAGCCCAATGAGATAGGCATCGCCGTAAAAGACCTCTATCTCGATGTCGATGTTGCTAAGCCCTTTTGAAAACAAAATTTTGCTTTGTAGCTTGCTTTGGATAAATTTATCACGTGAGATCGAGTAGATACCGCGTTTATCGCGAGAAATAGAGTATGCGTCATATACGTTTAGTGGCGCTGTTGCTGGAGTGAGGACTGAGGAGCAAGAGCAAAAAAATAAGAGAAAAAATGCAAAAACGCTAAATTTAGAAATCATAAATCCTTTTGTAATTTCAAAAAGTTTATAGAAAATGGGCTAAAATTTATCTAAATCTGCTAAAATAACGCGCACGGAGGATAAAGTAATCTGGTGATGCTCACGGGCTTCAAACCCGATGACTGGGCGGTTGACCGTCTGGTGGGGAGTTCGATTCTCTCATCCTCTCGCCACTTTTACTTCTTTTAAATTTCTACTTTTTAAATGATCTTTTTTTGATTTTAAGGCGCAGTTAGCTAGTAAAATTTCAAAAACAAAGGTTGCAAATTTAAACAATTATCTTTAAATTTAAAGTTTAAATTTTTATATCCAAAACGTGCGGTTCTTCGCTCTCTTCTTCGCTATCAAGCTCGTCTTCTAAGACCTCTTCATCTTTGGCTTTTGCGTTTTGCTCTTCGTTCTCAAACTCGCTCGCCTCTTCTTCGCTCTTTTGACGCTCGTGCTCTTTTTCAGGGTCTATTTTGTATGACTCCTCCATCGGACGCACCTCTTTGATCTCCTCATTTTGCTGGGTAGCTAGCTCAGATGCCATTAGCGCTTGCATGTCAAAGCGTGCCTGTTGGTTTGCATGCACCTGCGAGACGACTGGGGCGTTTTGGTTGATGAAGTTGCTGTTTCCTAAAGGTGTTACCGCCATTTTTAGCCTTTATTTATGATGATCGTTTTGTAGTTTGTGTAAGTGACGTTCGCGCCATTTTCACGCCTTAAATTTTCGCGTTTGGTGTAATCCACCTCGTATCTGCCAGCCCCTTTTACGCTAAATTCCACGCAAAATTTAGCAGCCATTTCTAGCACATCTTCTGGCACTTTGCTCTTGTTTGTTTTTATGATGACGTGAGCGCTTGGGGCGTCTTTTAGATGAAGCCAGATGTCGTCTTTTTTGGCGAGATCAAGTAAATTTATATTACCTTTTTCGTTTCTGCCAATTAGAATTTTAAACTCTCTAACGTAAAAAATTTCAGCATTTTCACTCACATCTTTTATCTGGCGCTCTCTTTGTTTTGCCTTGTTTTTTGGACTTAAAATTTCAAGCTCGTAAGCGCTATTTGCCTCTTTTAAAAGTGACTTTAGCCCTTCTAAAAACTCGATCTTTTCGCTTAAATTTCTCTTTTCTATCTCCACACCAAGGGCTTTTGCGCGAAGTTTTTTTGATCTTGCATAAAATTCATTTGCGCTATTTTTTGGCGTATCACTAAGAGTTAGTTTTATCTCATTGCTGTCAAAATCATTAAGACAAATTTCTCTCTCATAGCCCTTAAAATTTGCCAAATTTGCAAGCAAAAGCGTGCCGTAGTTTGAAAACTCCTCGCTCTTTTTCATAAGCTCATCTTTATCTTCAAGCGAGTTTAAAATTTCCCTCATGCTATCTATCTTTTTTTGCACGCTAGCAAGCTTTGCCTCTTTTAGGCTAGCTATCCTTGCTTCATTTATCCTAGTGGCTTCACTTTTAAAAAACTCATCAAATTCCGTTATAGGCTCGCACGGCTTTTCTTTTATGGCGATGGCTGGAAGTTCTTTTAAAACCTCGCCAGTTTCTATCTTGCGGTAGCTATTATCGATATGTCTTAGCGCCTCGATGATGATGTTGTTTTCATCAGTTATCACAGCGTTTGTAAAGCGGCCAGTAAATTCAAGATAGAGGATGAAATTTTCGCTTTTATATGAGCCACTTTGCGTGCAAGTAAATTTTAAAATTCTATTGTCTTTTAGGCACTCGACGCTTTTTATATGCGAGGCATTAAAGCGCTTTTTTAGGACGTTATCAAAGGGTGCTTGATAAATTTTCGCCTCTTTTAGCTCGTCATCTTTATAGATCGCTGAGTTTGACTTATTTAGATCAAAAATGATCTTTTCACCGCTAAATTCGATAAGTATAGCCATGTCGCTTACGCGCTTTGCTTGGCTTATCTTTTTAAATTTTGATAGATAACTTGCTATTTGAACTAAATGTGCGTACTTCATGCGGGGATTATATCAGAAATGTTGCAAAAATGTTTTAACAAAGAGTCCTAGCTGGTTTGCTAGGACAAAAGTTAAAATTTGTTTTTAGCGACCTCTTTAACGATCTGATCAGCTATCTCATCGACCTCGTTTGTGGCCTTGTTTGTTTGGTTTGCCACTTCGAGATTTTCTTTTGTTAAGTTGTCGATGTCAGCAACTAGCGTGTTTATCTGAGCGATCGCTATGGTTTGCTCATTTATGGCCGCACTCATGTCGTCTATGTTTTGCGTTAGGATATTTGCATTTGCCTCGATCTCACCAAGGCTTTTTTGTGTGCGCTCGGCTAAATTTCTAACCTCATCAGCCACCACCGCAAAGCCCCTGCCATGCTCGCCCGCACGTGCCGCTTCTATTGCAGCGTTAAGGGCTAGTAAATTTGTCTGATCGGCGATGTCGTGGATGATGGTGATGATATTTTTTATCTCCTCAGACTGCCTTTTGACATCATCAGATCTTGCATTTACCTGCCTCATAGACGCGCTCATCTGCTCAACCGCAGCCGCACCCTCAGAGAGCGATGTAGCACTCTTGTTTGCTTTAGTGGTAAGCTCCTGCATGTAGCCTTTTAGCACTTTAGCGCGGTCTTCTAGCAGTTTTGCGACATCTTCATTATTTTTTAGCATCTGCGCGATCTTATCGCCAAGCGCGTCGATTCCTTTTGCGATGACGCCCTCGTCGTTTATCCTAGCGGTAAAGTCGTTTTTAAAGTAGATTTCTAGCGCTTTTAAGATGTCGTGCTCGTTTGAAGCGATATTTGTCTTTAGTGAGTCACGCAGATCGCCAAATGCCTCTTTTAGCTTTAGCAGAGCTTGGCTATTTGTCGTCGCTTCAAGCGTCGCCCTAAAGTCGCCGCCTTTTATCTTGCTTACAAATTCTTGCGTTTTGGCTAAAAACTCGCGCTCGTTATTTAAATTTTCTTTTGTGCTTTCTATGTTTTCATTGATGATACTAGCCATAACGCCTAGCTCGTCGCTGCTTTTTAGCTTGATAGGCTCGACGTTTGAAGTTTTGTTATTTATAAATTTAAAGACCTCGATTAGCCCATTTTGTATCGTTAAAACTGGTCTTAAGAAGTATCTAACGACCACTATAATAGCGATGATGACTGAGATCAAAAACACACTAAACATCAAAATTTGTTTGTTTGAAGCGCTTTTTATCTCAGCTACAAACTCATCAGCATCAGCCACTATACAGACGTTCCAGCCTGTTAGCTTTTGATTTTGGCAGTAGATGACGTTTCTCATGCCTTTATAGAAAAATAGTGAGACCTTGTCGCCATCTATGCTGTTTTTCATATTTTCTTTGATGAGGTTTTTGTAGGTTTCATCTTCGTTTGAGACTAAATTTATATCAGGATGAACTATCACTTTGCCAGCATCATCGGCGATCATGATGTTTGAAGTCTTAGTTGTTTTTATCTCTAAAAGCTCTTCTCTAAGGCCGTTTAAGAAGATATTTGCGCCGATTACCGCCACAAGCTTGTGGTTGCTATCAAAGATAGGAGCGTAGGCTGTGATGGTTAAATTCTTTGTCGTGACATCTACGTATGGCTCTGAAAATCCAGGCTTGCCGCTGCTGCTAGCACCCTGAAACCAAGCCCTTGTGCGGCCGTCAAAATTTGGTATCAAAAATGGCTGGTTGTTTTTCAAAAGATCAGTCTTGATGACGTTGCCATTATCTGCATAGCCCACAAATAGCGCGTCAAATGGCGAAATGACAAACGCACCCTTTAGTGCCTCAGCTATATCGTTCCTGTTAGCATAGAGCTTTTTATCCTCTAGCTCTTTTGCAAAGGTTTGCACCATGTGAAGTCTTGATTTTAAAAACTCATCGACAAAGTACATCGTCGATTTTAGCCCAGTTTTACGGACATTGTTGTAGGACTGAATTTTTTCTGATTTGGAATTTGAGTAGTTTATGCTAAAAAATATGCCTATGCCTATTAGCATCCAAGCTGTCAGCAAAAAGGCTATCTTGTTAGACAAGCTAGAAAAAAGTCTTTTCATCTTAAATCCTTTTAAAATTTTCGGCGTATTTTATAATAAAAGTTAAATAATATCTCTTAATTTTTATTTTTAAGAAAAAATGGCAAAAAGTAGCTAAATAACGCTTGTTATGATAAATTTTGCTAAATTTTATTAATTTAATTATCCAAAGTAATAAACAAAGTATTTTAGGGATTTAGAATAAAATTTAAGGCTAAATTTGACGTTGAATTGATTTTAGTTGCTTAAATTATAATTTTAAAATATATAGATAATAAAAGTAGTATTTTTATGCGATTGTGAAATTTTCATAAATATAATGTAAATTAATTCATTAAAAATTAAATTTCAATTTTATATAATGATAACGATTTTTAAAATAATTAATTTTTTAAAGGAGAATAATTGAGTAAATTTCGCATTAGTATCGCACTTTGTTTTGCGATTTCAGCTTTAAATGGCGCTGATGTAAATTTAGAAGGCGTGAGCGTAGAAGATAGCGCTGATGATGGCTATAGGGCGACAACTAGCGAAGTTGGCAAGACAAATACACCTATCCTCGAGATACCACAGACCGTAAACGTCGTAACTCAGCAGCAGCTAAAAGACAAAAAGCCAGAGAGTCTTGCTGAGAGCCTTCAAAACGTGAGCGGCGTTAGCTACGCAAACTCGACTGGAGGGATATTTGACGCAGTTTTGAAACGTGGATTTGGCAAAAACAGAGATGGGTCGATCATGCGAAATGGCACTTCAGCTGGCGTTAGACATAGTTTTAATGCAACCGTGCAAACAGTAGAGGTGCTAAAAGGGCCAGCTAGCTTGCTTTACGGCGTGCAAGACCCTGGTGGGATCATAAATTTAGTTACCAAAAAACCGCTTTACGACTTTAGCCATGAAATTTACGCTGGTGCTGGCAACAACCACTACTACAACTATGGCTTTGATAGCACCGGACCTATCGGAGAAAGTGGCTTTGCATATAGATTTATTTTCGATCAAAGCGGCAAACACTACTGGCGAGAGTATGGTAAATTTAAGTCCTTGCTAGTAGCCCCAAGCCTCAGCTATAAAGGCGAGGACTACCGCATCGACGCTGCCTACTCATACGGACGCTACACCGATCCGCTTGACCGCGGTAGCTACATGGTGACAAATAAAACTGCCGCATATAAAAACTGGGACGGCAAATTTCTACTAAGCGATCCCAAAAAGAGGCTCGATGAGAAATTTAACGAGATAAAGGGCGAAATTCACACATTTGATGTCGGTTTCGAGAAAAATTTGAGCGAAAATTGGCTTTTAAAAGCAAACTACGCCTTTACAAGATCAATGCACGAGTACGGACAAATGCGGGTTAGAAATTTTACTCCAGCAACTGGCTTAGTCACTAGAGAAAATTCTTACTATTACGATTTTGAGCACAGAACTCACGCTGGCGGGATAAATTTAAACGGCATAGTTGAGACCGGCCCCATCTCGCATAACCTAATAACAGGCGTGGATCTAAAAGAGGAGCTTCGCCGCAGGGCAAATTCTTACAGAAGTCAAGGCGGAGCAAATAACGTAAATTTATACAACCTTGTATTTGGCACCGCCTCTTTAGTAAAAACACCAAATCAAAACGACAAACAATATCAAAGGATACGCAGCATCGGCACATACGTGCAAGATAATATAAATTTAACCGAAAATCTAATCTACGCACTCGGCTTAAGATATGAGTACTACGATCAGCTTGGTGGCAAGGGCGAGCCATTTAAAACAGCTACCGACAGCCACGGTGGCAAGCTGATATATCAAACTGGCCTTCTTTATCTACTAAATAAAGAGTGGTCGGTCTATGCGAACTACGCTCAAAGCTTTAAGCCGCAAATATCTATGAATGACGATCTTGGCTCGCTAGATCCTGAAGAGGGCAACTCTATCGAGCTTGGAAGCAAATTTCAAAACGATAGCATTACAGCTACTGCAGCCATTTTCGATATCAAAAAGAAAAACGTAGCCTACAGCCTAAACAACATCACTTATGCAAGTGGCGAGGTGCGCTCACGTGGCTTTGAGCTAGACGCAAACGGCAAAATAGCAAAGGGGCTTACTTTAGGGACGAGCTATGCCTACACAAAGACAAAGACTCTAAAAGACGAGGAGAACACTTGGAAGGTTGGCAAGCCATTTGACGCCACACCAAAGCACCAGGCAAGCTTGCTCGCAAACTACGACTTTACCCACCTTGGGCTAAAGGGCTTTAGGCTAGGCGGTGGGGCTAGATACTTTGGTTCATGGTTTGCCTACTCAAATTCTGGTGACGCATACAAGATGCCTCATGCTGTGACTTATGACGCATTTGCAAGCTACACAACTAAAATTTCAGGCTATGAGACAAATTTTCAGCTTAATGTGAAAAATTTGACTGATAAAATTTACTACACTTCTTACAACTCAGAGGGCAAAAATATCCTAGCCATCGTGCCAGGATATGGCAGGCAGTTTATGCTCACGGCATCGGTTAAATTTTAACTTCACTAAGCCTTTTGGCTTGGTGAATTTTCTTTAAATTTAGCTATTTTTGTTAAAATCGCCTCAAAATTTAAAGGAAATTTATGAAACAAACCATTACAGAAAAAATATTTTCAGATCACGTTGGCAAAGAGGTAAGCGCAGGAGAGATCATCGAGAGCAAGATCGATATGATCATAGGCAACGACATCACGACACCTATTTCGATCAAGCAGTTTGAGCGAAGTGGCGCTAAAAAGCTAGCCAACCCAGATGGCTTTGCCATCGTGATGGACCACTACATCCCGACAAAGGACATCCTAAGCGCAAATCAAGCCAAAATTTCACGTGAATTTGCCTACAAACACGATCTTAAAAACTATTTTGACGAAAAAGATATGGGTATCGAGCACGCGCTTTTGCCTGAAAAAGGGCTAGTCATCCCAGGCGACGTCATCATCGGCGCAGACAGCCATACCTGTACGCACGGCGCTCTTGGAGCATTTAGCACCGGCATGGGCAGCACTGACCTAGCTTATGCGATGATCACTGGCAAAAACTGGTTTAAAGTGCCTGAGAGTATCAAAGTCGTCTTTAAAGGCAAGCTTGATAAGCACGTTTATGGCAAGGACCTCATCCTTGAGATCATCCGCCAAATAGGCGTTGATGGCGCACTTTACAAAGCGCTTGAGTTTAGCGGTGAGGTGATAGAGGGCCTTAGTATGGATGATAGATTTTCAATGTGTAACATGGCGATCGAAGCTGGCGCAAAGAGCGGTATCATCGCGGTTGATGAGATCACAAAAGAGTTTTTAAAAGATAAAAATTTACGCGATAAACCAAAATTTTTCTACTCAGACGAGGGCGCAAAATACGACAAAATTTTAGAGATAGATGTCACAAACCTTGATCCAGTCATCGCATATCCATTTTTGCCAAGCAACGGCAAGAGCGTAAGGCAGGCTGTTCGCGACGATCTAGCTATCGATCAGGCATTTATCGGCTCATGCACAAATGGCCGTCTAAGCGACCTTCGCATAGCAGCGCAAATTCTAAAAGGCAAAAAAGTAGCCCGAAAAACAAGGCTCATCATCACCCCAGCGACGCAAAAGATCGCAAGAGCTGCTGAAAAAGAGGGGCTTATCGATATTTTCATCGAAGCTGGAGCAGTTGTGAGCAACCCAACATGTGGTGCTTGTCTTGGCGGATATATGGGCATTTTAGGCGCAAATGAGCGCTGTATCTCAACGACAAATAGAAATTTCGTAGGCCGTATGGGCGATAGAACGAGTGAAATTTATCTGGCTAACTCGGCTGTTGTGGCGGCCTCAGCGATAGCAGGTAAAATCGCCGATCCAAGAGACTTATAGGCGTTAGCTTTTAAGTATCTTTGAATGAGTTAGAAATTTTCACACTTCGATAAACCATATGTTTTATCTTGTGTGAAAATTTCTAACTCATTCAAACCTATCTTAAAATCTTGCCGCTAAATTTTTAAAAAAGAGCTAGCTAATTGGCAAAATTTAATCTTTAACCTTGGGATGAAATTTGTTTTCGAAAAATTTTAAACCCATCTCACGATACTTTGCCTTATATTTTTGACAAATTTGGTGAAATGTTTTTCTTGTGAAATTTTCGTTGTAATACCTGGTTTTATCTGTAAAAATCAAAGAAATTCAAAAGCATTTTGTATAAATTAAATTTAGCCGATAAATCCTGATATTTTTGTAAATTTATCGGTTATTTTTTAGCATAAAAGGTTTGAAGCTAGCGCATTAAAACGCTGTTATAGTTGCCAAAAGTCCAAAGATTATACCTGGTAAGTTTGCAGCAGAAAGTGGATAGTCTTTTTTAGCTTTTAGCAAGCCGTAACTTGTCCATATCGTGCAGTTTATCGCAGCAGCTAGTGGCTGAATAAAAGGCGTTTTATGGCCATCGAGGTTACCCATTATTTGTGGGATGTATGAAATATACATAACAACCGATAGGCACGTGCCTATCCAACCTAAAATTTGTAAATTTCTTTCACTCATGTGATCTCCTTTAAAAGTAAGCCATTATATTATTTTTAGCTTTACGATTAGTGAGGTAAAAAAATTAATTTTACCTGCCAGAGAGAAGCCCACTGTTTTGGCAAAAGCGCTTTTTTTGCAAATTTAAGGGCGAAGCTTTTATCAAGTGATAATAAATTTAAAACAAGATGAGTTAGAAAATTTGGTTATACTTTTGTAATTTTTAAAATTTAAAAGGATAAAAATGCAAACTTGCGTCATTTTAGCAGGGGGCAAGAGCTCGCGCATGGGTCAAGATAAGACCTTGCTGCCATTTGGTGGCTTTGAAACGCTCACACACTATCAAGCCTCTAAATTTAGCAAAGTCTTTGATGAGGTTTTTGTAAGCTCTAAATTTGAGAAATTTAACCCACCGCTAAAGCTCATAAAAGATGAGAGCAGTGAGGATTTTTCGCCGATGCTAGCGCTTTACTCTGTGCTTAAAAGCTTTGATCATAGCGTCTTTATCATCCCAGCTGATATGCCATTTTTTGATCTAAAAAGCTTAGAAGAGCTGGCTAAATTTAAAGATGAATTTGACATGGTCGTAGCTGGCGATGATGAGCATATCCACTCGCTTTGTGGCTTTTTTAGCCCAAGCTTAGCCACGTTTGCGCATGAGCTTTACCAAAAAAATGAGCACAAAATCGGACTTTTACGAAAAAGCTGCAAGTGCAAGATAGTAAATTTTGATGATAAAGAGCAGTTTTTTAACGTAAATTTCCCGGAAGAATACAAAATAGCAAACGAAAAGATGAAAAATGAGTAAATTTATACTACTTTTAAGCCTTAGTTTTACATTTTTGATGGCTAGCAGGACGGATGATTTTAAAAGGGCGCAAGAGCTTGAGCAAAGTGGCGATATAAAAGGTGCTATGCAAATTTATAAAAGCATTGCCGAAAACTCTATAAACACGCAAGGCTTAGCCTCCAAGGCTAGTCTAAATTCCGAGCCAGCGACGCCAGAAGCAAAGGTAAAGCAGGCTAAGATCACACAAGAAAACAAGGCTGAGTATCATCTGCAAAATGCACTTGGCATAGAACTTTATAAATTTAACTACCTTTTGCCAGTAACTTACGCTAAAACTATCCCAGATGATGGGCGAAAGAGCGTTGAGACGAAGTTTCAAATAAGCCTTGCAAAGCCGCTATTTTACGACGTTTTTGGTCTTAGAGAGAGCCTAGTAGCAGCCTACACGCAGACTTCTTGGTGGCAGATCACTAAAAAGTCATCGCCGTTTCGCGAGACAAACTATCAGCCAGAAATTTTCTTAAATTTTGCCTCACCAAAATATCTAGAGAAAATCGGCATCCAAAATCTAAAATTTGGCCTTTTACATGAGTCAAACGGACGAGATGGCAGCAAATCAAGGAGCTGGAACAGAGCCTACGTGCAAAGCGACTTTGTCTATGGCAACTTTAGCGTCTCGCCAAGAGCTTGGATAGTCGTTGGCGACAAGGGCGATAATAAGGACATTTTAAAGTATATCGGACACGGCGACGTAAGGCTTAGCTACAAGCTAAATGATCAAATTTTTAGCCTAATGCTAAGAAATAACTTACATTTTGATAAAACAAATAAAGGTGCAGCTGAAATTTCATATATGTTTCCGATATTTTCAAGCGGCGTTTATGGCTATTTGCAGTATTTTACAGGATATGGCGAGAGCTTGATTGATTATGATAGGCACACTGACAAGGTTGGTCTTGGCTTTGTTATTTTAAAATAGCCTTAAAAATTTAATCTTATAAAGTGGCTAAATTTGGGCAGATAACCTAAAATTTACATAAATAATGAAAAAAATTTAACTAATAGAAAAACTTAAAAATATTAGAAAAAATATAAGCAAATTTTGCTAAAATCACTAGCAAAATCTCACAATAAAGGAGTTTTCATGAGCGGTATAGCTTTGATTGTCTGTTTTGTTATAGCAATCATCCTTATGATCCTTATGATCTCAAAGTTCAAGGTGCATCCATTTTTGGCACTTATGAGTATATCTTTGGTGCTAGCAATAGTCGCAGGTATCGATCTATCCAAGATCCCAGCGATGATAGGCGTTGGTTTTAGCGGCACATTTAAGAGCATCGGCATCGTCATCATCTTTGGAACGATCATCGGTACAGTGCTTGAAAAAACGGGAGCTGCGCTAAAGCTAGCTGACATGGTCGTAAAGCTAGTCGGACAAAGACGCCCTGAGCTTGCCATGCTTATAATGGGCTGGGTTGTTGGCATACCGGTATTTTGCGATAGCGGTTTTGTCGTATTAAACTCTATCCGCGAGGCACTTTATAAGAAAATTTCAGCAAGCCCAGTTGCTATGTCAGTAGCACTTAGTGGCGGTCTATACGCTTCTCACGTCTTCATCCCGCCAACTCCTGGCCCGATAGCTGCTGCTGGCACACTTGGCCTTGGCGGAAATTTACTTCTTGTCATCATCATGGGTACAGTAGTTTCGGTGCCTGTTTTGGTAGCTGTCTATTTCTTTTCAAAAAGCATCGCTAAAAGCGTAACTATCAGCGACAAAGAGGCTGACGCTACGATAACAGCTAGCTACGAGGAGCTTTTAAATAAATTTGGCAAATTACCTAGCGGATTTTTGAGCCTTGCTCCTATCATCATGCCTATCATTTTCATGGCGGTTGGCTCTGTGGTTGATGTTTTAGCAAAACAAGGCATGCTTGATAAAGCTGCGCTCTTGCCAAAGATATTTTTATTCTTAGGTAACCCTATCATCGCCCTTGCGATCGGCGTGATCTTTTGTGTATTTTTACTAGCTGAAACTAAAAAGATGAGAGAATTTGACCATATAACAAACGAATCATTAAAGATCGCTGGTCCTATACTCTTTATCACTGCAGCTGGCGGCGTTTTAGGCAACGTCATCACTGAGGCTGGCTTTGTAAATTTCATAAAAGAAAATGCCTCAACTATAAAAGCGATAGGAATTTTCTTCCCATTCATCATCTCAGCCGTGCTAAAAACCGCTCAAGGAAGCTCGACTGTGGCTATCATCACGACAGCCTCTATCATGGGTGCATTTAGCGCTGACAACTCGCTCATGCACACGCTTGGCTTTACGAGCGAAATTTCAGCCGCACTTTGTGTCATGGCGATAGCATCTGGTGCGATGTGTGTATCTCACGCAAACGACAGCTACTTCTGGGTCGTAACAAACTTTAGTAAAATGACCGCAGATCAAGGATATCGCACACAAACAGCTATGACATTTATTATGGGCGTTGTTGGCATGATCAGCGTTTATATACTATCTTTGGTGCTTTTATGAGAATTTTGGTTGCGATAGATTCATTAAAAGGCTCGCTAAGCTCGCTTGAGGCGGGCCTTGCTATAAAAGAGTCGCTTGAAGATTTTTGCGACGTCGTCGTAAAGCCAGTAGCTGACGGCGGTGAGGGCAGCGTGGAGGCTATGGCTGACGCACTTGATGCTAAATTTATAGATACCATCGTCAAAAACCCACTTGGCACTGAAATTTTAGCTAGATACGCTCTAAAAGATGACCTTGCCATACTTGAGATGTCAAGCGCTTCTGGGCTTACTCTTATAAATCCTGATGAGAGAAATCCTATGAAAACTAGCACATTTGGCTTTGGTCAGATGATAAAAGATGCCATTAGCAAGGGTGCTAGGAAATTTATCATAGGCATTGGCGGAAGTGCGACAAATGATGCTGGCACAGGCATGCTAAGTGCTCTTGGCTTTAAATTTTATGATAAAAATGGCTCTTTGCTTGAGGGTAAAGGTGAAGATCTAGCTCAAATTTGCGACTTTTCAGATGAAGAGGCTATAAAAGAGCTAAAAGAGTGTGAATTTTTAATCGCCTGTGATGTGGATAATCCACTTTACGGACAAAAGGGAGCAGCCTACGTCTATGCACCACAAAAGGGCGCAAATGGCCGCATGGTAAAGCAGCTTGATGATGGACTAAAGCACTTTGCGGGGCTTGTAAAAGAGAAAAATGGCACTAAATTTCACACGCAAAAGGGCGCTGGAGCAGCTGGCGGACTTGGCTTTGCTTTTGTGGCATTTTTGGGCGCAAAGCTTAGGCCTGGCATCGAGATCATCACGCAGACAATAGCACTTGAAGATGAGATCAAAAAGGCTGATCTAGTAATCACTGGTGAGGGCCGTATGGACTTTCAAAGCACCATGGGCAAGACCCCAACAGGCGTGGCAAAGCTAGCTAAAAGGCACCGCAAGCCAGTCATCGCGCTTGCTGGAAGCGTGCAAAGGTGCGCCAAAGACTGCCATAAGCACGGCATCGATGCGTATTTTTGCATACTAAATGAGCCAATGAGCCTTGAAGAAGCTATGCGAAAAGATAATGCCATTAGAAATTTAAAGATGACCGCCGAGCAAGTCATCCGCCTTTATATGCTAAATCACAAAGCATAAATTTAAAAAAGATAGAAGCTAAATTTCTATCTTTTTCTCCCAAAATTTAACTTCAAATTTTACTCACAAAGTGCTACAAAAATTCTCAAAATTTAATACATTTTGCAAAAATAAAAACTCTTAAAAGTAAATGGCTAATTTGGCGAGCAGAGTAAAATTTGCTTGCCAAATTTTATTTTCGTGAGAGCTTTTGTCTTGCGGTGTAAATTTAGATGCATGGCAAGCTTTGGGCTGCTTGCAAGCTAAAAATTCTCACATATTTATAGAGTTTCATAGTTAAATTTGATGTTTTAAATTTTGTATTGGTTAAATTTAATATTGCTAGTTTGCTCTATTATTGAGCGCTCTAGTTCGCTAGATCCTCAGCCACTTTTGCTGCAAGTTTTAGCTTGTCACTATTAAAGTGCGTGTAAATTCGTGAGGTGTTTAGGCTAGCATGCCTAAAAGCTTCTTTCACTAGTGTTAAGCTTTTTTGGTTACAACCAAGAGAAATTAAAAATAGCAGGCTTAAATTTAAATATAAAAACTATAAAAGCTTAAGCACATATCCATTTTCGGCGGCTTCAAGCTTATATTTATGCATCTTATCAAGCTCTAAAACCACTCTGAAATACTTGTCATGCCAGCCGATTATGACGTTTTTAAAAGTTTCGTTTTCAAGCTTTAAATTTCTAGTTTTAAAGCTTCTTGGAGGTTTTGCAAAGTCAAGCACGATCTTGTTTTTCTCGTAAGCAAAATGTTTTAAATTTTTAGCTTTTGCGATGATATTTAGCTCTTTTTCATGCGCTAAAAAGCTGATAAACCCTAAAAATTTAACTTCTTTTTCGCTGCTTTTTATCTCCTGAACAGGCTTTGTAGCAGGCTCAATTTTTACTTCTACTACCTTTTGCTCGGGCTTAGCTGGCTCTTTTACTTTTTTTGTGCCAAGGTCGATCACTACGACGTTTGGAGTTGGCACGTCTGAGGTTTTATTTCTATCTTTGTTTGAAATTTTAGTCTCATTTTTTTCTATTATCACTGGCGTGCTAACCTTTTGAGCTGGCACCTCCGCCATCGTGACAGAAACGTCTAGTTTTTTAGCTGCGACTGGTTCTGGATTTTTCATCTTGCTTATGGCAAATTCATCGTTCCAGTCGATAGTTTTGTTTATATCAGTTAGTCTTTTTTCTTTTATGCTGCCGTCATTTGCTCTGTATCTTATGGTAACATCAAGTAGTAGCATCGCATCGCTTGGGAATTTAAACGAGAGCGAGTTGAAGCTGTCATATTTTTCTACGACGTTTGTCGTCATAACACTTGTGTTTAGCTCGCTAATAGGCATAAATGGGTTTTCTCTGGCGCATAAGCTCGCAGTCAAGATAGATAAAACTAACCAAATTTTCTTCATCGTTCCTACTTTTTATTAGAGTCTGGCTCAAGGCCTTGTAGTTCAAAATAGTCTTTTTGCAGACGTGCATTCATCTTTTTTAAAATTTCCACGTCTTCGCTAAGCCTCTCTTTTTTGCTCTGAAGGCTTAGCATCACGTCAAGTGAGCGTTTGCCAAACATCATGTTGCCCACGTAAAAGGCAAACATAGCCACGCAAATGGTGGCTATGACGTAGCGTAATGTCGGCCGAACAAATTTTATGATTTTATGAAATATGCCATCTTCTTTGCCATATTCATCTAAAATTTCGCTCAAATATTATCCCCTAAAAACTCACCCGCCTCAAGCTCGATCTCGAGCAAGCGGTTGTATTTCGCGTTGCGCTCGCTTCTTGAAGTAGCACCCGTCTTTATCTCGCCAGTGTTTAGTGCGACCGCAAAGTCAGCGATAAACGCATCTTCGCTCTCGCCGCTTCTGTGGCTCATGATGCAGCGGTAGCCGTTTCTTTGAGCAAGGCGGACAGTTTGCATAGTTTGCGTGACTGAGCCTATTTGATTTGGCTTGATTAGGATCGCGTTTGCGATCTTTTTCTCGATGCCTTCGCGTAAAATTTTCTCATTTGTGACAAATAGATCGTCGCCAACTAACTGCACCTTGCTGCCAAGCCTTTTTGTAAGCTCAGCCCAGCCGCTCCAGTCGTCCTCGCTAAGACCATCTTCGATAGAGAATATCGGATATTTTTCGCAAAGTTTTTCGTAGTAGCTAATGAGCTCGTCGCTGCTAAATTTCTTGCCCTCAAGCTCGTATTTGCCGTCTTTATAAAGCTCGCTTGAAGCAACGTCAAGGGCAAGTTTTATCTGGCTGCCTAGCTCATATCCAGCCTCTTTTACAGCCTGAGAGATAAGCTTTAGTGGCTCTTCGTTGTCTTTTAAATTTGGAGCAAAGCCGCCCTCGTCACCGACAGCAGTGCTGTGTCCAGCTGCGTTTAGGATAGATTTTAGCTTGTGATAAATTTCAGTCGCAGCTCTTAGTGCCTCGCTAAATGTGCTAAAGCCAAATGGCATGATCATAAATTCTTGAAAATCAACGCTGTTGTTTGCGTGCGCGCCGCCATTTATTATGTTAAACATCGGCACTGGCAAGATGCTAGCGTTTGCACCGCCAAGGTAGCGGTAGAGCGGGATATTTAGGCTCTTTGCAGCTGCGCGAGCTACCGCCATAGATACGCCAAGGACTGCGTTTGCGCCTAAATTTGAGTAGTTGTGCGTGCCATCAAGCTCAAGCATCTCAGCATCGACTGCCTTTTGATTGTAAGCATCAAGGCCGATTATCGCCTCAGCGATCTTTTCATTTACGTTTGAAACAGCCTTTAAAACGCCTTTGCCAGCATATCTCTCGTCTTTGTCGCGAAGCTCGAGCGCCTCGCGCTTGCCAGTGCTTGCGCCGCTTGGTACGATCGCGCTTGCTTCGGTTCCGTCGCTTAGTCTAACTGTCGCACGAACTGTTGGGTTGCCTCTGCTGTCTAAAACCTCGTGAGCTTCTACATCTTCAATAAATACCATTATTCGTCTCCTGCTTCGTTTGTGTCGTCGTCTTCGTCTTTTGCGCCGCTGCTTATTAGGTGATCAATCCCCATTGAGCCTTTTATCGCCGCTACTATCTCATCAGAAATTTCTGGGTGCTCTTTTAGGTAGGCTTTGGCGTTTTCTCTGCCTTGACCTAGTTTTTCAGCCTTGTAGCTAAACCACGCGCCTGATTTGTCGATGATATCGAGCTTTACGCCATAGTCGATGATCTCGCCCTCTTTGCTCACACCCTCGCCAAACATGATGTCAAATTCAGCCACTTTAAATGGAGGCGCGACCTTGTTTTTAACGACTTTTGCTTTTGTGCGGTTGCCGATAGGCTCGTCATTTTGTTTAAGTGTGGCTATCTTTCTGACATCGATCCTTACAGATGAGTAAAATTTAAGCGCATTACCGCCAGTCGTGGTCTCTGGCGTGCCATATCCCATCATACCGATCTTCATACGAATTTGGTTGATGAAGATAACAGTTGTCTTCATTTTGCTTAAAATTCCAGTTAGCTTTCTAAGTGCCTGGCTCATTAGTCTTGCTTGCAAGCCAACGTGTTGATCGCCCATATCGCCGTCTATCTCGCTCTTTGGAGTAAGAGCTGCCACACTATCAACTACGATAAGATCGATCGCACCGCTTCTTGCAAGTGTCTCAACGATCTCAAGTGCCTGCTCGCCAAAGTCTGGTTGAGAGACGTAGAGGTTGTCGGTATTTACGCCTAAATTTGAAGCGTATTTTACATCTAGTGCGTGCTCTGCATCGACAAATGCACAAATTCCGCCAGCTTTTTGCGCTTCAGCGATGATGTGAAGTGTGAGCGTAGTCTTACCAGAGCTCTCGGGTCCGTAGATCTCGATGATCCTGCCTTTTGGAACGCCGCCTATGCCAAGAGCCAGATCAAGCCCTAGCGAGCCAGTCGGTATCGACTCGATAGCCTCAACCTCTTTGTCGCCAAGTCTTAAAAGCGTGCCTTTGCCAAAAGCTTTATCGATCTGCTTTAGCGCAAGCTCAAGCGCCTTTTTCTTGTCCGCTTCGCTCTCTGGGATAGCTATCTTTTTGTCACTATCTTTTTCTTTTGCCATTTTTTACCTTATAGTTGAAATTTTGCTTGATTTTATCTAAAAAGAGATGAATTTTACTTGATTTACTCGCAAATTATAATATTTTCGCCAAGCAGTGCAGCGCTATCAATAAGAGCAAAAAGCTGCTCTTTTTCAAACAAAAATCCATAAATTTGATCTTCGTTTTTCAGTATCGCAAGCTTAAATGGCTCTACAAGCGAGCTGGCGCAAAGGTTTAAAAAAGCTTCGTTGATACTGTTTTGCGAAATTTGGGGTTTGGTTTTGAAATTTTCATCTTTTATAAAAGAGATAAATTCCTCTTGTGAGGTAGATTTATTAAATTTAAAAATTAGTTTTTCTTTTAAGGCCTGGGCTAAAATTTCATCAAATTTAACTAGGTCGATGTAGTTTTGCACACCTAAAATTTGAGCAAAATTTAGCAGGTTTTTATCATGATCGGCCATATTTTTCTCATGCTCACTTTGCGCCTTTTTAGCCCTATAAATGGCATAAAAACCAATCATAATAAACAAAATAGAAAGCGTTAAAACTTCTGCTAAAAACTCACTCATCACTATCCTTATAAAATGCAAACTTCAGTCTTAAGCTCTACGCCAAATTTCTCTAAAACTCTAGCTCTAGCCAAATTTATAAGGCTAGTGGCGTTCTCAAAGCTTGCGTGGTTAAAATTTATTAAAAAATTTGCGTGCTCTTCGCTAAATTTCGCTCCGCCGATCACGTATCCCTTTAGTCCAACTGCCTCCAGCAACGCCCCTGCAAAGTGCCCTTCAGGATTTACAAAGCAGCTGCCAAAGCTAGCGCCTTTTGGTTGATTTGCCCTTTTTGCGCTTATAGCTTCAGATATGCTCGCGTCAAAGCCACTAGAAAGCTTAAATTTAGCCCCCAAAATGGCCTCATCTATGCCGCTGTGGCGGTAGCTAAAGCTTATCTCATCTTTGCGCACCCAGCCACGAGCCAGACGCACATGCGTGAGGTTGTCGCTTATGCTAAATTTAAGCAGTCCAGCGTTCATTTTTATAAGTCCGCCAAGCGTGCCAGGGATATTTTTTAAAAACTCAAGGTTCGCGATGTTATTTTGTTTGCAGAAGTTATAAATTTTACCTGATTTTGTCGCAGCACCTATCTCAAGGTAAATTTTTTCATCACAAATTTCTAAATTTATATAGTCAAAGCTCTTGCCAAGCATTGCCATTTTTGGGGGATTTGGCGAGATAAGAAGGTTGTTGCCCCCGCCTATCATCACAGCGCCTAAAAAGTGAGGCGAGCTTAGATCTTCAAGGCTATCAACCTCGAAAATTTCATGCACGCCGCCTATCCTAACTGAGGTAAATTTAGAAAAATCAACAAGCCTCGTCACTGGATAAATTCCGGTATAAAATCAAGCATGCGAGTGGTAAATTCAACCATCATCGAGATCATCCAAGGCATCAAAAATATGATGACAACGACGACTAGCAAAATTTTTGGCACGAAGCTTAGCGTGGTTTCGTTTATCTGCGTGGTCGCTTGAAAAATGGAGATGATAAGACCAGCTATTAGTCCGCTTAGCAGCATCGGAAGGCTGATATAAAGGGCGATCTTAAAGGTTTCAACTCCAAGTGAGACAAGCGTACTTTGCATCAGCTAAACCTTACTTCGTTGTATTCAGTTGGGATTAGGTAGTCGTTTACGTCGATCGGCTTTTCAAAAAAGCCTTTGTCATAGCCTATTTGATAGAGCTTGTTTAGCGCTTTTAGCTGCGTTTCGTTCATGCTTATAGACTCGTCATTTGCGTATAAATTTAGATATGTTTTAAGCTCTTCTTTGCCAACTCTGATGAGGTTTCGCTCCATTAGCATGTGAGATAAAAATGGCTTGTGTGAAGTTGCGATCCTAACGGCTTCGCTAAGCACTCTCTCGCACTCGATCGCGTCGGTTATGGGTAGGCTTCGTCTAAGCGCCATACCACCAAGTGGAAGCGGTAAATTTTCGCCGTTTAGCTCGCTCCAAATGTCCCAAATTTCACGCTCGACGCAGAGCTTGTCAGAGAAATTTAAGATACTTTCATGTATGAGCACGCCAGCATCGACCTCGCCGCTAAGCACGGCATTTTCGATCTCAAGAAAATTTTTATAAACGATCCTTGCCTCTGGGTAGGCTATGCGAAAGAGCAGGGCGTTTGTTGTGTTTTTGCCAGATAGCGCGACCTTGAAATTTCGCTTTAGCTGCTTATCTTTTAGCTTGATAAGCTTTGGGCCGTATCCATTGCCAAAGCTCACCGCGCAGCGTAAAAGTGCAAATTCATCGCAAATTTTTGGATAGAGCGCAAAGCTGATCGCCGTTGCCTCATAAGTGCCTTTTAACGCCTCTTCATTTAGCGTTTCTATATCAAGCGCCTTTGATGTAAAGGCTAAATTTTTACTGCTAACCCAGCCAAATTTGACCGCGGCATACATGAAAATATCGTCAGCGTCCGGCGAGTGAGCGACGTTTATGGTTTTTAGATTATGCAAAGATGATCCTTTTTTTGATTACGCCATTTTAATGAAATTTATTTAAAATAAAGTTTTAAGGGTGGTTTTGAAACGATTTTACCAGCTTTGCCTCTTTGAAATTTAGCACGTATTTCACGTATATGGCGTCTTTAGCCCCTTTTCTTCGCGCTTGGAGCGTTGAGTAAAACGGATGTTTGAGTTCTAGCATCTTAAGCAGTTTTTGATCGCTATCTTCTTTTTTTATATTTTCAACGATTATTGTCGTTATAAATTTGCCCTCAAACTCGTAAAATGGCCAGACAATCACGCCAACGTCGCTTGTTTTAAAGTCCGTGATTTTAGATTTTTTAGGGACATTTAGCATGGAGATGATCTTTTTACGTGAGCTATCTGCATTTTGCACTGAGATCACCTTTACAAGTAGGTCTTTTTTGACTCCGATACCATTTTGGTTAAAGCGATAAACTCCGTCTTCAAGTATGCCAACCTTTTCAAAAGCGTTAGCGTAGTTTGCGGCGGTGCAAGCAGTCAGCAAAAGTGCTAGAAACGTTAAAATTTTTATAAATTTCATCTTTTCTCCTAAAATTTCACTCTTTTTAGCCTATCTGAAGCGAAATTTTTTCTGCCAAATTTAGCTTCACTTTTGCCGTTTAGCTCGACTAGATCGCCTGTAAAGCCACAAATGTCATTTTTAACAAGATAGCTTCCCACGCCATAAATATCAACTGGGGTGTTAAATTTCTCAAATTCGCTCATTTTTTGCGGATTAAATCCTGAGCTAACGACTATTTTAACGTGCTTAAAGCCAGCTTTATCAAGCGCCTCTCTTAGGGCAAATATAAGCTCCTTGCAAACGCCGTGTGGATCAAATTTGCTCGTATCTTTGCCTTCAAAATACCTATCTATCAAATTTTTACTAGTATCCACCCTAACTGCGCCAAGCCTCTCTTTTAGGGCATTTGCAGCCTTTAGCGCGTCCGTGATCACATCGTTGTTGTAATCAACCAAAGCCGTGATCTGCTCATTTTCAAAGGTTTTAGCATAAATTTGGCAAGCCTTCACCACGTCTCCGCCACACATTTGAATGAGCGCGTGAGGCATGGTGCCACCACCTTTTAGCCCTGTAAGCTCGCCCTGAGCGTCTGTGGCGACCTTTTTGATGCCACCGATAAATGATGCATAGCCGTCGCCTGGCTGCGTGCAGATGTCGTCTTGTCTATCAGCCATGCTAAAGACGTCCTTGCCATTTGCCGCTTTTATCACGTCTCTGGAGTTTGTCGCCACGCAGCTTCTTCTAGTGAGTGTCGCGTCGATCACGTTTTCTAAAAAGCCGAAATTTTCATACTTGCCGCTTATCTTTAAAACTGGCTCGTTTGCATTTATGATATCGCCATCATCAAGCGCGTAAATTTCAAGCTCGCTTGGGTTTTTGGCAAATTTATTGATGATAGTTAAAACCTCGTCGATACCGCAAAGCACGATATCATCACGCCTTTGGAAAAACTGCATCGTAACGTGCTGATCTGGCAGGTTTTGCTTAATTATCTCATTTACTTTTAGAAAGTATTTCGCCGTAAAGTAGCCTTCGCCGATCCTTGGATCTAGCTTAAAAGTCTTATCTGTTAGCCTCTCTATCTTGCCTTGCATCTTTAGCTCAAGTTCGTTCATGTCTGTCCTTTTGTTTTTGCGAGATTATACCATTTTGGCAAAATTTGGCGCAGGCAAGAGGGCTAGTGAATTTATGCAAAAAGCAATCTTTATGCCTCAAAAAAGCGTGGCAGCAGCCTTTATCCTAGCGCTCTCGCGAGGGTTTGGCGAAGTTGGTATAACGCTCATTTTAGGCGGCAATATCATAGGCAAAACAGACACCATCTCACTATCTATCTACAATGCAGTATATGACGGCAGAAACGATCAGGCACTCGCTTTAAGTCTTGTTTTAGTTGTGCTTAGTTTCGTCTTATTTTTCATTATAAATTTGCTAGAAAAAAGTAGGATTTAGCACAAAATTTATGCCAGCTAAAAATTAAATTTATTTAAATTTCGCTACAATTAAGGGCTTATATAAAAATTTAGGAGAATTTTCTATGAAAAAAGAAGATATAAAAGAGCTTATCGAATTTTTTAATGGTATGGAGATGAATCATATCAAGATAAAAAGTGGTGATTTTGAGGTCGAGGTAGAGAAATTTGCTGATTATTGCGCGCCTGCGAAGCCAGTAGCACAAGCAGCAGCTCCAGCGCCAACACCTGTAAATGTTGTCGTTAGCTCAGAGGTAAAACCAGCTGCAAATTCGCCAAAAGATAGCATAAAATCTCCTATGGTAGGTACTTTCTACGCTGCTCCAAGCCCAGGCGCTGCACCATTTGTAAAAGTAGGCCAAAGAGTGAGAAAAGGCGATGTAGTTGGCATCATCGAAGCTATGAAGATCATGAACGAGATCGAGGCTGAATTTGACTGCCAGATCACTGAGATGCTAGTCTCTGACGGACAGCCAGTTGAGTTTGGATTGCCGTTATTTGGCGTGGAGAAAAATTAATGGAATTAAAAAGAATTTTAATCGCAAACCGCGGCGAGATCGCTCTTCGTGCTTTGCGAACGATAAAGGAGATGGGTAAAGAAGCCGTTGTCGTTTATTCAACCGCTGACAAAGACGCACTTTACGTAAAATACGCTGATGTGGCTATTTGCATCGGTAAAGAGCGCTCAAGTGACAGCTACCTAAACATCCCAGCTATCATAAGCGCAGCTGAGATCAGCGAAGCAGATGCCATCTTCCCAGGTTATGGCTTTTTAAGTGAAAATCAAAATTTTGTTGAAATTTGCTCACACCACAAGATTAAATTCATTGGACCAAGCGTTGCTGCGATGGCTTTGATGAGCGATAAGAGTAAGGCAAAACAGGTCATGCAAAGAGCTGGCGTGCCAGTCATCCCTGGCTCAGACGGCGCTGTGGCTGACACAAAAGCAGCAAAAGAGCTAGCTAAAAAGATAGGCTACCCTGTCATACTAAAAGCTGCGGCAGGTGGTGGCGGACGTGGTATGCGCGTAGTTGAAAAAGAGGCTGATTTAGAAAAAGCGTTTTGGTCTGCTGAGAGCGAGGCGATGAGTGCATTTGGCGATGGCACGATGTATATGGAAAAATATATCCTAAATCCACGCCACATCGAGGTTCAAATCATCGGCGATAGCCACGGCAACGTGCTTCACATAGGCGAGCGTGACTGCTCTATGCAGCGTCGCCACCAAAAGCTAATCGAAGAGAGCCCAGCTATCTTACTTGATGAAAAAACAAGAGAGAGGCTACATGAAACTGCCATAAAAGCGGCAAAAGCGATCGGCTACGAGGGAGCAGGTACGTTTGAATTTTTGGTTGATAAAAATTTAGACTTTTACTTCATCGAGATGAATACAAGGCTTCAGGTCGAGCACACAGTGAGCGAAATGGTAAGCGGACTTGATATCATCGAGCTTATGATAAAAGTGGCTGAGGGTGAAAAGCTACCGTCACAAAAGAGCATCGAGCTAAAAGGCCATGCGATCGAGTGCAGGATCACGGCTGAGGATCCAAACACCTTCACTCCGTGCCCTGGCAAGATCACAAAATATGTCTGCCCAGGCGGTCGCAACGTGAGAATGGATAGCCACATCTACCAAGACTACTCTATACCGCCGTATTACGATAGCATGATCGGTAAGCTCGTAGTTTGGGACACTGATAGAAATAGAGCGATCCACAAGATGAAAGTTGCTCTTGATCAGCTCATAATAAGTGGCATCAAAACAACAAAAGATTTTCACATCGCCATGATGGAAAACAAAGATTTTTTAAGCAACAACTACGATACAAACTATCTTTCAAGACATTAAAACTAAATTTTAAACCATTGCCTTTTGGCTTTGGTTTAAAATTTCTTGTTTTATATAAGCTAAATTTTTAGGTATTAAACTTTTTAAATTTAAGAGAAATTTAGCTAGTTTGTAACTATAAAATGTAATAAATACTAAAAATTTATCTAAATTTATTAGTAGCAACTAAGTTTTGTGATATTCATACCATTTTTAAAATATGGCGGATAGGGCATAGTCACGGTAAATGGCACCGCTTTTTGCTTTGGTAAATTTTGAGCTACGTCAAATTTATATGCCACAGTGTTTGGTCTCTCGTCCTCATCGCCTCCAAAAATCCATGAGAAAAATGAAATCCCACTTGGTTTAAATAGCGCTTCGCCACCAAGATCGTTTTTATTTAGTGGCTGATTAATAAGCTTAATTGTAAGAGTGCATTTGCTAATGGTAAATTTGCCGACATTTCTTACTTGACCTCGAAAGACGATGCTTTCATTTCTTAACACTCGCTCGCTCTTTACGCCCTCGACTATGCCTTTTTTGGTGTATTTATCAAGAACTAGCATCAAAAAAATGGCAAGCGTGGTTGAGACCAAAATGTTTGTAAAAAGTAGCGATAAAAATAGCTTTCGCTCAGCTCTAAGCGAGAGCACAAGAAACAAAATAGAAAGTAGTGCGATCGCAAAAAGCACGATGATATGAACGATGGTAAAGTAGTTTGAGCTCATCAAAAACACTCCGCTTTTTTGGTGATATTGTAGTCAATGAAGGCAAAGTCATTGACAAATTCTCTTATCTGCTTGCTCTGCTTTGGCAAAAGCGCTTCATTTAAAATGATACGTTTTTTAGCAAAAGGGTTTAGTGAATTTAGAAAATTTCTCGTGCTTTGCGTTGAACCAAGGTAGAAGCCAAGCTCGATTTTGCAAATGTTTAATGTGTAGTTTGAATTATTTGTGATGTTAAAATCAACCATTAGCGCATCGACATATTGAAGCTGCTTTGTGTTTATTTTGCTTATGCTAACAGGTCTTAGGTTTTCATTTATATATTTGTTTGCGTAGTAGTTGCCTGCAAAAAGTCCCAAAAAACCAGCTAGGATAAATAAAAATCCTATCTGCCACCATGATTTTATCGCAACAAAAATTCCTAAAAGCACGATAAATATAAATGCTAAAAACACCCAACCATAGGCTAGAAAGTCGATAAGTTTGGCGTTTTGAAGTATGAAAAGTATGTTGTGCTTGATGCTATTTAACATCTCGCGATCTTTTTTCTTCGATGCCGCTCATGCCAAAACGTCTTGCAAGCTCGTTTTTGACGGCATCTGGATGTATGTTGTGGGCTGAAAGTGCCACAAGTGCGTGAAAGCAAAGATCGGCTGCTTCATAGATGAGGTCATTTTTTGCTTTTTGCTCATCTTGTTTTATCTGCTTGGCAAAACTAAGCTCTTTTGCCGCCATGACAAGCTCTGTAGCCTCTTCGCCAACTTTTTTTAGAATTTGATTTTCACCCTTTTTAAAAAGACTTGCCACGTATGATGTTTGCGGATCTGCATTTAGCTTTCTATCTTCTATAACGTGATAAAGCTCGTTAATGACGCCGTAACTTGGCTTTTTAACCTCGCTTTTTTCATTTGAAATTTCTAAATTTTCTAAATTTATCTCGTTAAAAAAGCAAGACCTTGCCCCAGTGTGACAAGCAGCGCCTCCGTTTTGAACGACTTTTAAAAGCAAGGTGTCGTTGTCGCAGTCTAAAGATGCAGCCTTAATCTCTTGCGTGTTGCCACTCTCTTCGCCTTTTTTCCAAATTCTATTTTTAGTGCGTGAAAAGTAGTGAGCGTAGCGGCTAGATAGAGTTAAGCTTAGCGCTTCTTCGTTCATATAAGCAAGCATCAAAACCTCGTTTGTAGCGTGATCGCAAACCACCACAGGGAGCAATCCACTAACCTTTTGCCAGTCTATACTTTTTGCTACGCTATTCATTTTTACCTTTCGCTAACCGAGCTAGCTTTTGCCCTATCTTTTGCATCTAGCCAGATATTTGGCACAGCTCCGCCAGGTGTTAAGAAAATTTTGGCATCTTTGTTCTCTTTAAGAGCGTCGTTAAATCTATTTTGCGTCTCGATCTGCTTTAAATTTAATAAATTTTGATCGACACTTTTTGCGATCTCTTTGTTCGCATACGCAGTCGCATCAGCCTCTATCTTGATAGCATCAGCCTTACCCTTTGCTTCGATGATAGCAGCTTTTGCAGTACCTTCTGCAAGGGCAGCTTGTTTTAGTGCCTCTTGATTTGCACGCTCGACCTCGTATTTTGTCCTCTCGGCCTCTTGTTTAGCGATCTGGACACGCTCGATCTGCTCTTTTACCTTTGAAGGCAAGATGATCTCACGAAGCTGCACTGTTAGAAGCTCGACTGGCTTGTTTGGCTGTGAGTCGATGTCTTTTCTTATGCCCTCATCTATCTGCCTTGCTAGGTCATTTCTCTTAGTTGGTAGCTCTTCGGCTGTGTATTTACCAGCGATGCTGCGAACCACGTCACGCACGACAGGATCAACGATCTTGCTCTCCCAGCTAAGACCCCAAGATGCGATAGTTTGTGGTGCATTTTCTGGATTTAGGCGGTACTGCACGGTGATATCGATGCTAACTGGTAAATTTCTAGCGTCCAAAACCGAGATCGAATTTTTGCGTAAAATTCCAGCTCCCTGATAAGACTTTTGCAAGCTCTCGCCCATGTCCTCGCCTGAAGTGTAGTTGATGATCCTAACTCTGGTATCAACTACGATGATGTTTTGGATAAATGGCAAAAAGAAGTGAAATCCTGGTTGCAAAGGATTTGGCTCATATTTACCCGCTGTGGCTTTGATGCCGACCTCGCCTGAGTGTATCACTTTAAATGGCTGAGTGATAGCAAGGATCGCGATAATGGCGATTATAATGTAAGCTAGCGCACCAAATTTGCCAAAGCCACTTGGTATATTTGGCATTTTAAAATCCTTTTTAAAAGGTGGCTCTTTGTCATTATTTTGACCTGAGCCCCTGTTGTCATTACCTGGCTTTTTTTTGTTGAAATAATCATTTAAATCAGCGGGCATTTCGTTCCTTTAAATCTTAAATATATGTTAAAAATGATTCGTATTTTTTGTTTAGACCATAAACTACGTCAAAATAAGCTTTTTGTAGTCTCTTTGTCACTTCGCCTCTAGCGCCGTTGCCGATGATGCGGTTGTCTATGCTATTTATCGGCGTTACTTCAGCTGCAGTGCCAGTGAAAAATGCCTCGTCAGCTGTGTAGGCCTGATCTCTTGTAATGCGCTCTCTTCTTACTTCGATGTCAAGATCGTGAGCAAGTCTTATGACTGTATCTTGAGTGATGCTAAGTAGGCTGTTGTCATTTGGTGGAGTGATCAATGCGCCATTTTCAACGATGAAGAAGCACTCGCCTGGACCCTCAGCTACAAAGCCCTCGCTATCAAGAAGTAGCGCCTCGTCGTATCCAGCCTCTTTTGCTTCGTAGTTTGCCATTTGAGAGCTTAGGTAGTTTGAGCTAGCTTTTGCTCTGTTCATTTGAGCAGCAGGAGCTAGTTTAGCAAAGCTTGAAATTTTAACTCTGATGCCTTTTTCTAGGCCTTCATCGCCAAGATATGCACCCCACTCCCATGAAGCGATAGCAGTTTGAACCGGTGCTTTTGTGTGCGCTACGCCCATTACGCCGTATCCTAAAAAGATAAGAGGGCGGATATAGACGTTGCTGTTATATTTATTTGCGCGAAGTAGCTCGATCTGCGCTTTTTCAAGCTCTTCTTCAGTGTAAGGCACGTTTAAAACAGTCATTTTTGCTGATCTTAAAAGTCTTTTTGTGTGGTCTTTGAGTCTAAAAATAGCTAGACCTTTTTTTGTTTTATAAGCTCTTGTGCCCTCAAATACGGCATTAGCGTAGTGCAAAGAGTGAGTTAGAACGTGTACTTTCGCATCGTCCCATTTTACTAGTTTTCCATCCATCCAGATGAATTCTGAAGCGTTCATAATTAAACCTTTCTTTTTTAGAAATTTGATCCGAGTTTATCTAAAATTGCTTTAAATTTACATTTCTAAGCCCAAAATGTCCGTAAATTTTAGGCTAAAGTTACTTATTTAAAAGCTCTTTTATCGTCTTTGCCATCTCATCGATCGATGATGCTGCGTTTAAATTTATCAGATACTTGCCGCTTACCACAAAGGCTGGCACACCGCTGATACTTGCTACATCATAAGAGGCAAACCACTCGTTTAAAAGCTCTTTTGCACGATCTGAGCTTAGCGCTTTTTCGTATTCGTCTTTGCTCACGTGAGCTGCATTTAGCGCTAGATCTATAAATCTTTGCTTATCTTTGCCGTCATTAAAGTCATCTTTTTCATCGTGTCTTGCTTTGTAGATCGCAAATTTAGCTTGCTTAAATTTAGACTCATCGCTTAGCAGATCAGTCCCATTTGCCTCATCTATCGATATAAGAGCGGCGAAAATTTTACTTGTAGTCTCGCCAAGCTTGCCTTTGGTGCTTAGGTGATATGGGATAAATTTAACCCCGTCAAGCTTTGACATCAGCTTTCTTGTGATCGTTCGGTCAAATTTATAGCAGTGAGGGCAGTCGTAGCTAAAGACCTTGACGACTGAGTTTTTAGGCACGTTAAGTGGTTTTGCTAGAGTTTGATACTCCACACCTTCAGTCAGTGCTGATAAATTTAGCGCAAAAAACGCACTTAAAATTAGCATTTTTATAAGCTTCATCTTTGCTCCTTATTTTGCTAGATCAGCTAGCACTTTTGCGGCGTGGTCTTTGGCTTTTACGCTTTTGTAAATTTTAACTATCTTGCCGTCTTTGCCGATCACAAATGTGCTTCTAACGATGCCAAGATACTCTTTGCCGTAGTTTTTCTTGACCTGCCAAACGCCATAAAGCTTTGAAATTTCTTTATCCTCATCGCTTAAGAGGATGTGCTTTAAATTTTGCTTTGCGATAAAGCCCGCATGCGACTTCACGCTATCTGGGCTAACGCCGATGATGACGGTGTCATTTTTGATAAACTGATCGTAGTTTGCGCTAAATTCGCAAGCCTCAGTCGTGCAGCCTGGAGTGTTGTCCTTTGGGTAGAAGTAAAGCACCACGTTTTTGCCTATAAAGTCCTTTAATGCGACCTTTACGCCGTCTTGATTTAGTGCTTCAAACTCTGGCGCTTTATCGCCAACTTCAATCGTTATCTTTCTCTCAATGTCAGCTTTGCTAAATTCGCTCATTTTATCCCCTTTCTTTTATCCTCTACACTCTCGCCTGCTACGCCGATATTGCCAGCGTCGTGAGTTTCGATAAAGATCATAACCGCCTCTTTTTTCTTGCCAAGCACTCTTACAAGCGTCTCGGTCACCTCTTTAAAAACTTGATCTTTTTGCTCTTTTGTAGGCTCTGGGCCTGCTATTTTGATATTAACATAAGGCATTTTTGCTCCTTTTTTAAGATGCAAAATATTAGCCAAAATGAGTGAAATTTCAGATTAAAGCCGTTATTTAAGAATTTGGCATTAAAATAAGCAAACTTCCAAAAGGAGCGAAAATGGATTATAACAGGCAAAATAAGGGCTTTGTTTGCTTTATGTATGGCTTTGGACGAAGCAGGGCGGTTTATGCAGTTTTGATAATACTAATGGCGCTTTTAGCTGGTTTTTTAACGCTTACTTCAAACGCTCAAGCTGACTTTTCAAATTTACAAATAGCCCTTGGCATCATACTTTGTGGCCTTTTGCTGATCCTTGTAAATCCTAAAATTTTCATCATCAAACTAATTGGCTACTTAATCGCTTTAGCTGGCGTTATGATCGCCCTTCACAACGCAAATTTGCTGGGAGCTGATTTTAATTTATACTTTTACGCAAGTCTTATTTTTGGGGCATTTATGATGCTTATGCTTCTTAGCTGGTTTGTCTATAATGCAAGAAGCAGCGAAATAAATGAAATTTAGTTCACCACTCCCATTAGTACGCTTGTGTAGGTGTTTTGCTTAGGCTCTGAGCTTGTTGCATCGTTTATATTTATGCGGCCAGCCTCAAGCCCAGCTTTTATAAGCGCCTCTTTTACTGCATTTGCACGCTCATTTGCAAGCTCTATTAGTTTTGCTTTATCGACCTCGATGCCCTTTAGCGCCTCTTCTCTTAAGGCTTTTTCGTTTCTATCTTTTAAATTTGGCACAAGCTCATTTAAAACCGCGATGTAGTCTTTGCCGCTTGAAGCGATGATTTGATTGATCTTTTGATCTAGTTTTTTGTTTTTATAAAAGCTTTCATCGAGTTTTGAGTATGTTGGCGTTATGCTAAGTTTCATCTTAGGTTTTGAGCCAGTTAGCTTTATAAAATCAGCTATCTTAGGCGCTTCTGAGCTTATAAGCTCGCTACTTCCCGCAAGAAAATCAATAGAGCTAAGATCTTTGCTGCCAAGTCCTAGGGCGTTGCCTAAAAATCTAAATGGAGCTAGCGTGATGTCAGCAAAGAGCTTTTTTACTGCAGCCCAGATGACGCCGCCATATTTAAAGTCAGGATCGTCTAAATTTCCCTCAACTGGCAGATCGATGTTTATTTGATTATTTTGATCGCTAAGTATCGAGATAGCAAGCGAAAGTGGTAAATTTACAGCGTCTTTTGACTCAACCTTTTCTCCAAGTGTAAGCGAGTCAAAATTTATGAAATTTGAGCCATTTAGTTTTGAGTCGGCGACGCTATAGTTTAGGTTTAAATTTAGCTTGCCTTTTTTGATCTTATAGCCCACAAACTGCCCGCTATATGGCGTTATATCAGTTAGATCGATATCTTTAAAGTCAAGCTTTATGTCGGTATTTTGCTTTAGCTCAAATGGAAAGAGTTTTGCGGTGATCTGCGCAAAGCCATTTTTACCAACCACACCTTGAAACTCGCCTGAGCTTGGGCGCTTTTTATCGATGTCAGTGAGCTTGCCATTTAGCTTTGAGATCGTTGTGGCAAATGGCATAAATAGCGATGCGTCCGAGAAATCAACCTCGCCATTTTTTAAAGAGAAGTTTTTCACGCTAAATTTTAGCTCGTCATCTTTTTTGCTAGCTGCCTTTTTGCTCTCAGGTTTTGCCTCGGTTTTAGCCTTATTTTTGTCCTCTTTTACGATCTGAGATAGGTTAAATTTACGCTCTTTGCTTAGATGAGCCTTGATAAATGGCGAATTTAAGCTCACTCCGCTTATGGCAAGGTCATTTTTGGCAAATGAAATTTTTTCAAGATCAAGGCTTTTAAAGGCGATTAGTTTTTCAGATTTTTTGCTATTTAGCCTTATATCTTTGATGCTAACTTTTGCATCTGCTTTGATATCTTTTGCGTAGTGAAGCTGGGCATCTGCGCTTATCTGACCGCTAGCTAGAGATGCTTCTAAAAAGGGCTTTGCATAGGCAAAATATTTTGGCAAATTTGTATCATTTAGCTTGATTTTTGCGCTTACATCAAGTGGCTCGATCTTTATCTTCGAATCAACATCCAAATTTAGCTTTTGTGAGCTTTTCATCGCCACTTTTGCATCAAATGGCTTGCTAAAATCGCTACTTAAATTTGCCACTTTTACAAAAAGATTATCAAATTTATGAGCGATCTTCTCACCCTCAAAAAGGTGCGTTAAAGCGATATCTGCGTTATTTACGCTTATATTTTTTATATCAAATTTAAACTCATTTTCTTTGCTTTTTGAAGCACTTTTATTTTCAGCTTTTTTCTCTACTTTTTTAGTGTGTTTTGCCGCCTTTGTAGCTTTTGCGCTCTGCTCGCCAAATCCTAGCTCATTTACAGCGCTTAGCCCATTGTCGTTTAGTTCTGAAGTAAATTTAGGCTTATTAACATCGACGCTAGCGATATTTAAAGCCATTTTTAAAAGATCAAAGCTTATGCTCTTTATCGCCACATCAGCGATGCTTGCTATATCTTTATTTTTTGCTTTAAGCTCTATGTTTTTTACATTTAGCTCATCAAGGCTCGCAAGGCTTTTGTTGCCATCCATTGTAAAATTTGTATTTGTCACGCCAGCACTTGCTACATTTGCATTTGCGCTTTTGCTAAGTGGCGCGTTGATGCCATTTAGTGCTATTTTTTCAAGCGTTAGAGCGGTTTTGTTGTTTGCTAAATTTAGATTTAAATTTGAAGCGTTTATATCTTTTAAATTTGCTAAATTTCTATTTGCTTCATCTACTTTAAGAGCGTTTGCGCCTACGCTTTTTAGCTTGGCTGTGGCGTTTAACTCGCTTTTTTCATTTAAATTTGCAAGAAGCGAGATATCACTTAAATTTAGTGATTTTACGCTCGCGGCGATGGTACTTTTAAAAGAGATGTCATTTAAATTTATAGCGCTTAAATTTAGCGAAGCCTCTGTTTTATCAGCTATCTTGCTAACAAGATCAAATTTTGGAAGCTGAAGCTCGCCAAGTCTTAATTCATTTTCGCCCTCGTTTAAATTTAGCCCCTTTACATTTAAAAAGCTATCTTTTAAATTTATCTTTGTAGCGTTTTCATCGGCCTTTATATCATAGTTTATGCCTAAATTTATAGCTGCATTTTTGATCTTTAGCGTGCTGCTATTGATAAAGCTTATCGCAACTGGCTTTATGCTAAAGTCCTTCACAGTGACGCTGCCGTCTATTTTTAGAGGATTTAGCTTGATGTCGCCTTTTAGATCGATCTTATGTGCGAGGCTTGAGTTTGAGTCAAAAGTATGGTTGCCAGCGCTGTTTTTTTCGGTGTTTAGTGAGCTAAGCTCGTAGTTTATATCATCAAAGCTTACACTAAATGGTTTTGTTAAATTTTGATCACTATATGAAAATGAGCCTTTGATGATCTTGGCGCTATTTAGCGCGAAATTTATCGAGCTAGTGCTGTTATCCTCGCTGCTAGCGTTATCCTCGCCTATGAAGTTACTAAAGTTAAAGCTCGCATCTTTTGCCCTTGTGATCTTCACGCTTGGCTCATCAAGTCTAAAAATATCAACTTCTATGAGCTTTTTAAAGATAGAAAATGGCTTTAGCTTAAGGTCGATCTGCTTCGTGCTAAAAAGCGGAGAAGTGGTGTTTAGCTCGGCATTTGTAGCGTTTAGCTCGAAGGTAAATGGGTTAAATTTAGCATCACCAACAAAAAGCGTTGCGTTGTAGTCTTTTAGGTATTTTGGCGCGATATTTTTGATAGCGTAAGGCAGACCAAAAAAGCCAAGAAGTGTGTAAATAAGCAGGAGCGAAACTAAACTTATGCCTGAAATTAGGGCTATTTTTTTCTTTTTATCCATTGTGAAATTTACCTTTTTGTCAGCTAAAATGAGCCTTGATTTTACTTTAAAAAAGGTTAAAAGATAGTTAGAAATTTCAAATTTTCTATACATTGAATTTACATTTATCTTAATAATACTTTTATGCATTTCGTATTACCATTCGTCAAATATTTTTTAAACAAAGGAGCGAGTGATGAAGAGATTTTTGGCTTTATTGTTTTTGTTGTTTTCTGCCTTTGCTTATGCAAATGAAAATGCTGTTGTAGTCGCTATCGAGGAGCAAACACCTCGCATAAACCCACTTTATGACGAGGACCACGATCCTACGCTTTCGCTGGTTTTTTCTGGTCTTACGAGCCACGATGAAAATAGCCATGTAGTGCCAGAGCTTGCCAAGTCTTGGCAGGTGAGTGATGACGGGCTGGAGTACATTTTTGAGCTAAGAGATGATGCTTTTTGGCATGACGGGGTCAAATTTAGCGCAAAGGACGTTAAATTTACCATCGAAGCGGCTCAAGATAAGAAGCTAAACGCACCTGCTATCTCAAACTACGAGGTGGTAAAAAGCGTTGAAATTTTGGGTGATTATAAAGTCAAGATCACGCTTAGTGAGCCTTTTCCGCCGTTTCTTGACGCGCTTAGCTTTGGCGTTTTGCCTGAGCATATTTTAAAGGGCAAAGATATCGCAACTGATAAATTTAATGACGCACCTATCGGCACTGGCGCATACAAGCTTGTAAAATGGAAAAAAGATGAGAGCTTGGAATTTGCGGCAAATGATAAATTCTATAAAGGCGAGCCAAAGATAAAAAAGGTATTTTTTAAAATAGTTGGCGATGAAAATTTAAGACTTGTGGGTCTTAAAAGCGGTGAGATCGACGTTGCGCTCATCTCTCCAACTGGTGTAAATTTCATAAAAAATGATAAGAAATTAAGCTTGCTTAAGTTTAAAAGTGCGGACTATAGGGCTTTGATGTTTAACTTTGAAGATCCGATTTTTCAAGATAAAAATGTAAGAATAGCCCTAAACTACGCGGTTAATAAAGATGAGATCGTTAAAAACTTATTTCACGGATATGCAAGCGTAGCGAACAATCCGATAGAAAAAAGCTTTGCAAACGACGGCGAGTTTAAATTCAGCTACGATCCGCAAAAGGCTAGGGAGCTACTTGAAAAGAGCGGCTTTAAGAAAAACAAGGCTGGTTTTTTTGAAAAGGACGGCAAAGAGCTTGGCTTTGACATCTACGCCTTTAATAACGATGTTTTAAGGGTCAATCTAGCCAAAATTTTAAGCAGCGAGTTTGAGAAATTTGGCGTGAGAGCCAAAGCCTACGCAAAGCCAAGAACAGCCTTTAGCATAAGCAAGGTAGATAGCTTTGTTATCGGCTGGGGAAGCCCGTTTGATCCAGACTTTCACACATATAGAATTTTTGGCGGATTTGCCGATGTGAGCGTAAATGAAAATGGCTGGAATTTTAGCCACTACAAGGACGCAAACGTCGATCTTGCCCTAAAAAACGCGAGATATACAAAAGACGTGGAGCTTAGAAAAAAATACTATAAAGAATTTCTAAAAGCGCTTCATGAAAACCCACCTTACATTTTTATAGCCTATCTTGACTATCCGCTCGTTTTTAACAACAAAATTTCAGGCATCAAGACGCAAATTTTGGGACATCACGGGGCTGGATTTTTATGGAACATAAGAGAGTGGCAAGTAAAATAGTGGATAAAAACTTTGTTTAGAGCCATTTTAAAAACAGCGATCTCAAGCCTTGGGTTGCTGTTTTTTATCTCGCTTTTTCTATTTTTGCTCATATATTTTTTGCCAGGAAATGTCACTGATGCGATGTTTTTGCGAAGTGAGGCGGTGAGTGTGGCTGTAAAAGAGCAAATTTTAGAAAATTTGGGGCTAAAAGATGGCTTTTTTGTGCAGTATTTTAGATGGCTAGCTCACTTTGTCATAGGGGACTTTGGCACTAGCTTTGTAAGCGGAGCAAGCGTTTTTTTACTCATTAAAGAGAGACTTTTAAACTCACTTATCTTATTTTTTGCTTCGTTTTTTCTGATAGTTTTTTTGTCATTTTTCTTGGGGCTTTTAAGCGCCATTTATAAAAATAAATTTGCCGATATCTTTATAAATCTTAGCTCCTTTTTACTGGCATCACTCCCTCATTTTTACATCGCACTCGTGCTAATAGCTATCTTTAGCGTCTATCTAAACGTGCTACCAAGCTCTGGCGCAAACGAGCTAGGCTCTAGCGGCGTTGGGGCTAAATTTATCATCTTGCCAACGCTTGCTATCATCTTGCCACACCTTGGCGCAAACGTGAAATTTGTAAGAGATAGGCTAAATCAAAGCCTAAACGCCGACTTTATCCAGACGGCTCACGCTAGAGGTTTGGGGCGCGGCAAAATTTATCTCTTTGCCATAAAGCACGCAAGCACCGATATAGTCTATTATTTCGCCACTCTTGTGGCTGGTGTTTTTGCTGGCTCATACGTGATTGAGAGCATTTTTTCATTTCCAGGCATAGGCAAGCTTAGCCTTGATGCAGTCATCGCCAAAGACTATCCAGTTGCACTTGCGACCATTTTGCTAACGGCTGTTTTTGTCGTTTTTGCAAATTTACTGGCTAAAGTTTTTGCCATATTAGCAGATAAGAGAAATTTATGAGAAAAGTCATATTTTTTCTAGCTTGCGTTACTTTTTTGGCACTTATTTTATTTGCCTTTGTGACGCCGTTTTTTTCTAAATTTGAGCCAAATTTCACTGACTTTATGGCGGTAAATTTAGCTCCAAACGGCGAGCACATCTTTGGCACTGACATCCTAGGCAGGGACAATCTCATAAGAGTTGCCTACGCGCTTAAAAACTCGCTTCTTATTTTGCTGCTAGCTGGCTTTTTAACGACGCTTTTCTCGCTCATCTACGCATATTTTGGCACGAGCAAGAGCGGAGTTTGCGAGAGCCTTTTTGATAAGGGACTTGATGCCTTTTTGAGCATACCAAACATCGTTTTTATCATGCTTTTTAGCTCATTTAGTAGCGGTGATCTGCTTATAACCTCTTTTATCATCGCCATTTGCTCGTTTATGCAGGGTGCAAAAGTTTTTATGCAAAATTTAAGGCTTAATAAAAAGTGCGACTACGCCGAGCAAGCCGTGATAAATGGCGCTAGTAAATTTAGCCTTATATGCTTTGAAATTTTGCCAAATTTAAAGCATCTAATAGTTAGTATCTTTGGCATAAATGCTATAAACGCGGTCGTCATGGAGGCCACGCTTGGTTTTTTTGGCGTGGGAAGTGACGCAAACAAGATAAGCCTTGGCATCATGCTAAACGAGAGCAAAGAAGCGCTTTTTCTCGGCTCTTGGTGGATGGTGCTTTTCCCTGGTGTGACGCTCTTTTTGCTCATCCTTGCAACCTCGATCATCACGTCAAATTCAAAAAATGGCAATATAAAAATATGATAGAGATTAGAAATTTAAACGTTTTTTATAAAGATAGGCAGCTTTTGAGCGAGCTTGATTTTGATATGAGTGAGGGTAAATTTATAGGTATCACAGGTGCTAGTGGCAGCGGCAAATCGCTCTTTGCAAAGAGCCTAATAAGGCTTTTTGATGATCATTTTAGAGTGAGTGCGGATAAATTTAGCATTTATAAAAAAGATATCTTAAAACTTAGTCAAAATGAGCTAAAAGAACACCGAAGAAAGGTTGCTGCGCTCGTTTTTCAAAACTCTATTGCCAGCCTTCATCCGCTCTTAAATGTGGGCGACCACTTTAACGCCTATCTTGATGGCGATAAAAGGGCGAATAAAGAGCTTGCATTTGCCTATTTTAGGGAGTTTGGGCTAGATAATGCAAATCTCATCTGGCACAAATACTCATACGAGCTAAGTGGCGGCGAGGCGAGCCGTGTGCAGATCGCTCTGGCGCTTTGTTTGAAGCCAAAAATTTTAGTCTGCGATGAGATAACAAGCGGGCTTGATAGCATTAGTGGTAGCCACGTGGCGGGCATCTTAGAGAGCTTAAAGGGCAAGATGAGCGTCATCTTTATCTCGCACGATGAGGCGCTGACAAACTATCTTAGTGATGAAATTTGGCAGATGAGAGATGAGCGGCTAAATTTAAAGGAAAATGCGTGAAAATAAGGCTCAAAAACGTCTCAAAAAGTTTAAGTTTTAAGGAGCATTTTAACGCTAGAGCTAAAGTGCTGCACCTTTTAGAGGGGATAAATTTCGAGCTTGACGATGGCGAAAATTTAGCCATTTTGGGTCAAAGCGGCAGTGGAAAAAGCACGCTTGCAAAGCTCATATCATTTAGCGAGCCAAAAAGTGGGGGCAAAATTTATATAAACGATGAGGAGATCACGGACAAAAATGAGCTCAAAAAAGATATCAGATATATCTTGCAAAATCAAAAACAAGCCCTAAATCCAGCGCTAAAAGTAAAAACAGCCATCGCTCACGTGAGGTCGTATCTTAAGCTTAGCTTTAGCGAAAATGAGCTCAAAGAGCTAATGGGAAATTTAAATTTAAAAGATGAAATTTTAGGCAAATATCCATCTCAGCTAAGTGGCGGCGAGGCGACAAGGGTCGGGATATTGCTCGCGCTTCTTTCAAAACCAAAAATCCTAATCTGCGACGAGATAACAAGCGGACTTGACAATGAAACGAAGCAAAAGATCATAAATTTGCTTTTAAGCTTGGATAAAAATATCAGCATTATTTTCATCACGCATGATATCCTAAGTGCTATGAAGATAGCGCAAAAGGTGCTAATAATCGAATCTGGCAAGCAAGTGGCTTTTGGTAAATTTGATGATCTTGCAAGCCAAAATGTCCTTAAAAAATACCTTGACGCGGCTAAATTTTATGAGGGCAAACTTTGATATAATGCAAGCAAAAAAGGTCAAATTTGCTAGTTCATATCTGCTGCTCGGTCGATAGCCACTACTTTTTACAGCGCCTACGAAAAGATTACCCAAATGAACGAATAGTAGGCTACTTTTACGATCCAAACATACATCCATATAGTGAGTTTTTACTGCGTTTTGAGGACGTGAAGCGAAGCTGCGAGAAGCTAGGCATCAAGCTAATATGCGGCCAGTACGACTACGAAGCGTGGCTTGGTGGCACAAAAGGTCTTGAAGATGAGCCAGAAAAGGGCAAAAGGTGCGAGTACTGCTTTGATTTTCGCATGGCAGACTCTGCTAAAAAGGCGATAGAGCTTGGACTTAGTAAGATCACGACGACACTTTTGATGAGCCCAAAAAAGGACTTTACTCAGCTTAAAAAGGCGCTTGACGAGGCGGTGGCTTGCTCAAATTTAGAGGCGGTTGCGGTTGATTATAGAAAAAATGGTGGCACAAGTGAGCAGTTTATCCTCGCTAAAAAAGACAAGCTCTATCACCAAAACTACTGCGGCTGTGTTTTTGCGCTAAAAAAGCAGCGCGACTCGCAAAATTTACCCCAAAGTGAGCTGATGAGCGAGCTACATGCAAGGGCGCTTTATGGCAGTATCGAGGCAAGGCTTGAGCTTTATAAAAAGGTGCGCGAGTGCGAGGCGAGAGGAGAGAAATTTCACCTTTTTAGAAGAAGGTTTTTAAACTACAGGCTTTTGCGTGCTAGTGTTAAATTTGAAGCAGTTGTGGTGCCAAGCTACTTTGTGCTCTACTCTGGCTTTAAAAGAGAAAATTTAAAGCTTAACGTGGAGCGTGACTGCGAGATCGATGATGAGCTAAAAGAGGGCGCGATATTTATGAGCATAGAGCGCTTTAATAAATTTACAAATAGCAAATTTAAAAGCGTTGATGAGCTTTGTAAAAGGCCGCTTGAGCTTGGTGCTGAGATGAAATTTCGCCGTGATATAAGTGGGGAGTTTTCGCAAAATCCTATCATCATCTTAGACGAGGTCAAAAAGGGCAGCTACGAAATTTACGCAAAGGCTGTTTTTTACAACGACAGCGAAGAAATTTTGGTTTTAGAGGGCTAAATTTAGACCTATTAAGGCTAAATTTCAGAGATTTTAAAAGAGGCTAATAATTTTTTTCTTAGTATAAATTTGTTACAATCTGCCAAAATTTACATTACTAAGGCTAAAACGTGATAGACGTCGTAGAAATTCAAAAAATTCTCCCACATAGATTTCCATTTTTGCTTATCGATAGAGTTGTCGAGCTAGAGCCTGCGAAAAACATCGTCGCTTATAAAAATGTAACCATTGGCGAGCCGATATTTCAGGGGCACTTCCCAGGTCACCCGATCTATCCTGGCGTGATGATCATCGAGGGTATGGCGCAAGCTGGCGGCGTTCTAGCGTTTAAGAGTATGAGTGACGAGCACCAAGCTGGTATTGAAAACAAAGTGGTCTATTTTATGAGCATAGATGGGGCTAAATTTCGCCATCCAGTCCGCCCTGGAGATAGGCTAGAGTATAGATTAAACGTGCTAAAGCACAAAGGCAATATCTGGGTGCTTGAGGGCAAGGCATACGTCGATGATGTGCTATGCGCCGAGGCTGAACTAAAAGCGATGATAGTCGATAAATAGGCTTTTGCTTAAAAAAGAGAAATAATGAAAAATATCCACCAAACAGCAGTTATAGAAGATGGAGCGATCATTGGAGATGACGCAAATATCGAGGCTTACGCATTTGTAAGTAAAGATGCAGTCCTTGGCAACAACGTCACGATAAAACAAGGCGCAAGGGTGCTTGGCAAGACGAAGATCGGCGATAACTCTCGTGTATTTAGCTACGCGATCGTGGGCGATATCCCACAAGATATCAGCTATAAAGACGAGGTCGATACTGGCGTCATCATCGGCGAGCACGCAACTATACGTGAGTTTTGCACGATAAACTCAGGCACGCACAAGGGCGATGGTATAACAAGGATCGGCGATAATGCCTTTATCATGGCATATTCTCACATCGCACACGACTGCATTATAGGTAACAACGTCATTTTGGCAAATAACGCAACTCTAGCAGGCCACGTCGAGCTTGGTGACTACGCTGTTGTGGGCGGTCTTACGCCTATTCATCAGTTTGTTAGAGTTGGGGAAAGCTGCATGGTCGCAGGGGCAAGCGCGCTCAGTCAAGATGTAGTGCCATTTTGCCTAGCTGAGGGCAACAGGGCTTATATAAGAAGCTTAAATTTAGTCGGCATTAGACGTAGATTTGACAAAGAGCAGGTTGAAGAGCTCGTGCGAGCTTATAAATTTTTGTTTAATCAAGGCGTTAGCCTAAAAGATCAAGCAAATGAGCTGATCGCAAAAACCAGTGACGAAAATGTTAAAAAAATGTGTAAATTTATATTAGAAACGACAAGAGGAATTCCGCTTGCAAAAGGAAGAGATTAATGGCTAGAAAGTGTAATTTTTGTGGCGAGGCTGAGTCTGCTGAGAGAAGATTATTAGCAGATATCGAAGGAAACGCCTATATATGCGAGTACTGTATAGCAGCAGCATACGATATGATACATGGTGATACGAGTGTAGAAGAGAGTAAAAACGATGAGGCGATAGAGTATCAAAAGCTCACACCAAAGGAGCTAAAAGCGGTACTTGATAACTACGTGATCGGTCAAGATAGGGCTAAAAAGGTCTTTAGCGTCGGCGTATATAACCACTATAAGAGAATTTTTAAACAAAGCGACATCAAAGACGACACCGAAATTTCAAAGTCAAACATCTTGCTTGTTGGTCCAACTGGAAGCGGCAAAACGTTGATGGCTCAGACTTTGGCGAGATTTCTTGATGTGCCTATTGCGATTTGCGATGCGACAAGCTTAACTGAGGCTGGTTATGTCGGCGAGGACGTTGAAAACATCCTTACAAGGCTCTTGCAAGCTGCAAATGGCGACGTGAAAAAGGCGGAACAGGGCATTGTATTTGTCGATGAGATCGATAAGATCGCTAGAATGAGCGAAAATAGAAGCATCACAAGGGACGTCTCAGGCGAGGGCGTGCAGCAAGCGCTTTTAAAGATCATCGAAGGAAGTGTTGTAAATATCCCACCAAAAGGCGGTAGAAAGCATCCAAACCAAGACTTCATCCAGATAGATACGACAAATATCTTATTTGTTTGCGGTGGTGCATTTGACGGACTTCTTGATATCATCGAGCGCAGAGTTGGTAAAAACGTACTTGGCTTTAACCAAGAAAAACGTGGCAAAAACGAAAAAGAAAATTTACTAAGCCTGCTTGAGCCAGATGATCTTGTAAAATACGGCCTCATCCCAGAGTTAATTGGCAGACTTCACGTAGTGGCTACTTTAAATGAGATAACAAAAGAGGATATGGTTAAAATTTTGACCGAGCCAAAAAATGCGATATTAAAACAATATCAAAAACTCTGTGCGATCGACGGCGCTACGCTTAAATTTGATGATGAAGCGCTTGAAGAGATAGCAAGCCTTGCTATCGAGCGAAAGACTGGAGCAAGAGGGCTTAGAAGCATAATGGAAGAGCTCATGACAGATATAATGTATGATCTACCAGAGCTAAAAGACTACGATATCGTGATCTCAAAAGAGACGGTAAAAGATAAGGCAAAGCCGATTTTGGTAAAGCACAATAAATTAACAGCGTAAAGGAAATAGATGTTTTTAGATCAGGTTATAGGTTTTTTCTCAAGTGATATGGGTATAGATTTAGGTACGGCAAACACTTTGGTTTTGGTAAAAGATAAGGGAATAATCATAAATGAACCATCAGTTGTTGCGGTAAGACGTGAAAAATATGGAAAACAAAAAATTCTAGCAGTCGGCCATGCTGCAAAAGAGATGGTAGGAAAAACTCCTGGCGATATTGAGGCGATAAGACCGATGAGAGATGGTGTTATCGCGGACTTTGACATGACAGAGAGGATGATACGCTACTTTATAGAAAAGACACATAAGAGAAAAAGTTTTTTGCGTCCAAGGATTATCATCTCAGTTCCTTACGGACTTACTCAGGTTGAAAGAAAGGCTGTTAGAGAGAGCGCATTAAGTGCTGGAGCTAGAGAGGTATTTTTGATAGAAGAGCCTATGGCAGCGGCTATTGGTGCAAATTTACCAGTTCGTGAGCCACAAGGAAACCTTGTAGTTGATATCGGCGGTGGTACGACTGAGATCGGCGTCGTCTCACTTGGCGGTCTGGTAATATCAAAATCTATCCGCACCGCTGGTGATAAGATAGATAGTAGCATTGTTAATTACATAAAAGAAAAATACAACTTGCTAATAGGCGAGAGAACAGGCGAGGAGATAAAGATCGCTGTGGGCTCTGCTGTGCAGCTTGAAAAAGAGCTAAGCGTAGTGGTAAAAGGACGCGACCAAGTGAGCGGTCTTTTAAGCAGGGTTGAGCTAACAAGTGAGGATGTGAGAGAGGCTATGAGAGAGCCGCTAAAAGAGATCGCAGATGCGCTTAAAACCGTGCTTGAGATGATGCCGCCTGATCTTGCTGGCGATATCGTCGAGACTGGTATCGTGCTAACTGGCGGTGGAGCGCTCATTAGAGGGCTCGATAAGTTCTTATCTGATATCGTTAAGCTTCCAGTATTTGTAGCTGACGAACCGCTTCTTGCTGTTGCTAGGGGCACAGGCAAGGCACTTCAAGAGATCGGACTTTTACAACAGCTAACAAATGAAGAGTAAGATTGTTCTTTTTGTTTTTATAGCGTTGCTTGCTGGCGCCTCGATGTTTAAGGGCGAAATTTTAAGCAACATCTCTATCAAATTTAGCAACTACGCTATAAATTCATACGACAATTTTGCTAAAAGCGTGAAAGATTATATAAATGAATATTTTAGGCAGGCTAGCGAGATAGAAAAACTAAGAGCGCAAAACAAAGAGCTAGAGCGTTCAGCCACGCTTCTATCTACTTTTGCAAACGAGCTAAATCAAATTTTAAAAGATAAAAACTCAACTGCCTACGCCCCAGCTGTAAAGCTAGTAAAAGGGCTTAGTTACGTGCATATCGGGGATTATAATAAAATTTGGATAAGCGAGTTTGAGGGATACGACCCAAATAAAATTTACGGGCTCATCTATCAAGGAAGCAGCGCTGGCATCGTCATCGCAAAAGATGGCAAGCCGCTAGCATACTTGCAAAATGACCCAAAAAGTATATTTGCAGTCTATATAGGAAACGAGAAAATTCCAGGCGTCGCGCATGGAAATCAAGGTCAAATAATGGTGAAATTTATCCCACAATGGCTCAGCCCAAAAGAGGGCGACGAGGTCTTTACGAGCGGGCTTGACGGGATATTTTTTAGTGGGGTGCCAGTAGGGCGCGTGAGTAAAATTTTAAAAGAGAGCTCCTATCAAAGCGTGATAGTTGAGCCCTATGCAAAGCTAAACATACCAAACTACCTATACGTTGTAACAAAGGAAAAATGATGCCAAAAAGAACAGATATAAATACCATTTTGCTAATCGGCTCAGGCCCTATCGTCATCGGTCAAGCCTGCGAATTTGACTACTCAGGCACGCAAGCAGCCAAGACACTAAAAGAGCTTGGATACCGTGTAGTGCTTATAAACTCAAACCCAGCCACCATCATGACTGACCCAAATTTCGCCGACGCAACGTATATAGAGCCTATCACAAAAGATAGCATTTTAAAGATCATTGAAAAAGAAAATATTGACGCCATTTTGCCAACGATGGGCGGACAAGTGGCGCTAAATGCCGCTATGGAGGTCTTTGAAAGCGCCCTTTTAAAGGATGTTAAATTTCTTGGTGCAAACCCAGAAGCGATAAAAAAGGGCGAAGATAGACAAATTTTTAAAGCGACTATGCAAAAGATCGGCATGGACTTGCCTGAGAGTAGATATGCCTATAACATGGACGACGCGCTAAATGCGGCAAATGAGATAGGATTTCCGCTCATCATAAGAGCTAGCTACACACTTGGTGGCGCAGGAAGCGGCGTGGCTTATAATATGGACGAGTTTAAAGAGTTAGCCAACACAGGCCTTGACGCAAGCCCGATACATGAAATTTTGATAGAAGAGAGCTTGCTTGGCTGGAAAGAGTACGAGATGGAGGTTATTCGTGATCGCAACGACAACTGTATCATCGTCTGCTCGATCGAAAATTTCGACCCAATGGGCGTTCATACAGGCGATAGCATCACAGTCGCACCAGCACTTACACTCACAGATAAAGAGTATCAGACTATGCGTGATGCTAGCTTTGCCATACTTCGTGAGATCGGCGTCGATACGGGCGGCAGCAACGTGCAGTTTGCCATAGACCCAAAAACTGGCCGCATGATCGTTATCGAGATGAACCCACGAGTTAGCCGAAGCTCAGCGCTAGCAAGTAAGGCTACTGGCTATCCGATCGCAAAGGTTGCGACACTGCTTGCGGTTGGTTTTAGCCTAGATGAGATCAAAAACGACATCACAGGCACGCCTGCTAGCTTTGAGCCGGTGATAGACTACATCGTGACAAAGATCCCACGCTTTACATTTGAGAAATTTCCAGGATCAAACCCATATCTAGGCACTGCGATGAAGTCAGTTGGCGAGGTCATGGCGATTGGTAGGACCTTTAAAGAGAGTATCCAAAAGGCGCTTTGTAGTTTAGAGCGTGATCTTTGCGGATTTAATAGCCTTAGTTTAGAGAAAAGCGCTTTGATTTACGGCATCAGGAATGCAAATGAGAGAAGAATTTTATATCTAGCACAAGCCTTTAGAGATGGCTTTAGCGTGGCTGAGGTGCATGAGTTTAGCAAGATTGATCCTTGGTTTTTAGAGCAAATTTATGAGATAGTTAAATTTGAAGATAAGATCGACATGGATATCTTAAATAACGAGGAGCTACTGCGAGAGGCCAAAAGCATGGGTTTTTCAGATAAGATGATAGCCGTGCTTATAAATGAAAAAGACGATCTTGAGCTTAGCCAAAATGATATCTATTTTGCTAGGCAGAAGCTTGGCATCGAGCTTGAATACAACGAGGTCGATACTTGTGCGGGTGAGTTTAAGGCACTAACGCCGTATCTCTACTCATCTACAAATATCACCAAATTTCCTAAAAAAGAGCTAGCAAAAGAGGCCAAAAAGGTGATGATAATAGGCGGCGGTCCAAACAGGATCGGCCAGGGCATAGAGTTTGACTACTGTTGCGTGCATGCAAGCTATGCCCTAAGAGACCTTGGCGTAAAGACGATAATGTATAACTGCAACCCAGAAACCGTCTCAACCGACTACGACACGAGCGATATTTTATACTTTGAGCCGATAGATTTTGAGCACGTGAGAGCCGTCATCGAGCGTGAAAAGCCAGACGGCGTGATCGTGCATTTTGGCGGCCAAACTCCGCTTAAATTTGCAAAGCGCCTAAGTGTGATCGGCGCAAAGATCATCGGAACAACTGCAAGAGTGATCGACGTGGCCGAGGATAGAAAGAAATTTAGCGAATTTATAAATAAAATAGGCGTCCTTCAGCCTAAAAATGACACCGCCACTAGCCTAGAAGAAGCCTTACAAAAGGCCGCCACTATCGGCTATCCAGTGCTTGTTCGCCCAAGCTACGTCTTAGGCGGCAGGGCGATGAGAAGGGTACATAACGAGAGCGAGCTAAAAGAGTATATGAGCGAGGCGGTAAAGGTTAGTAACCACTCACCAGTGCTACTTGATAAATTTTTACAAGATGCAAAAGAGCTCGATGTGGATGCGATATGTGACGGCAAAGAGGTTTATATAGGTGCTATAATGGAGCACATCGAGGAGGCTGGAATTCACTCTGGCGACTCAGCTTGCATATTGCCACCGATGAGTTTAAGCGCAGAAATGATAAAAAAAGTGGAGAGGCAAACCAGAGATATCGCGCTAAATTTAGGCGTTGTCGGCCTTATGAATATCCAGTTTGCCATCTATGAAAACGAGCTTTATATGATCGAGGTAAATCCTCGCGCAAGCAGGACCGTGCCATTTGTGAGCAAGGCTACTGGCGTGCCTATGGCAAAGGTGGCGACAAGAGTTATGTGGCAGGGAAATTTACGTGAGGCGCTTAAATTTTATGATGATTACAAGGTCGTTTACGAAGATGGCGACATCTTAAAACCTCGCATAAGCTCGCATGTTTGCGTAAAAGAGTGCGTGCTGCCATTTAACAAGCTAAGCGGCGCCGATCTCATCCTTGGCCCTGAGATGAAGAGCACGGGCGAGGTCATGGGTATCAGCCACGACTTTGCAAGCTCATTTGCAAAGAGCCAGATCGCTGCTAGCAACACTTTGCCAAGCAAGGGCAGGGTATTTTTAACGCTAGCTGACGCTGATAAAACTTACGCGCCAGACCTTGCAAGAGATCTCATAGCTCTTGGCTTTAGTGTCATCGCAACTGGTGGCACGCATAGAATTTTAAGCGAAGCTGGCGTGGAAGCTGAGTTTGTCTATAAAATAAGCGAGGGCAGACCAAACGTCGAAGATAGACTAAAAAATGGCGACATAGCACTTGTTATAAATACAAGCGATACAAAATCAAGCGTGGATGACGGCAAAAAGATCCGCCAAAATGTACTTAGATTTAAGATCCCTTACTTCACAACGATCCGTGCAGCACTCGCAGCTGCCAAGTCGCTAAGCACAGTTCAAACTGGCAAAGCACTCGAAGTAAAAAGCCTACAAGAGTATCTAAGCGAGAGATGAACCAAAAAGAGTGCGTAGTAGAAGCGTTGGCTAGCCTTGGTGGCATGGCAACGCTTTTTGATCTTTACTATAAAACTGATGTTAGCACTTGGGGCAGCAGAACTCCATTTGCTAGTATAAGACGGATAGTGCAGACTAATAAAGAATTCTATAAGATCAGAGCTGGACTTTGGGGACTTTGTGATTTTAGAGATAAAAATTTAGCCAAAACAGGTGATAGCAAGAGCGAGCAAAATGAGAAATTTACACATTCTTATTTTCAAGGTGTTATTGTTGAGATAGGAAATTTAAGGCATTTTCAAACGTTTATCCCAGCTCAAGATAAGAATAAAATTTATAAATCAGATAAAAAACTTTGTGAGCTTGCGAGCTTGAGCGAGATATATAAATTTAGTTACGAAGACATCGTTAAAAGAGCAAAAACAATAGATGCAATATGGTTTAATGAAAGAAATTTGCCAAACTCATTTTACGAAGTCGAGCATAGCACGGACTTTAAAAACTCACTAAATAAATTTTACGAACTCCAAGACTTTAATGCTAGGATGTTTATAATCGCAGACAAAAAGAGGCAAAGAGAGTATGAAAGCGTTTTAAGAGCTAGTATCTACAAACAGATAGCTCAAAAGGTGAAATTTGCTAGTTATGAAGATATATCAAGGCAGCTTGAAAGAGAGAGCGAGCAAGCGTTTATAAAAATGGGGATTTAATGGGCGAATTCGAAGTTGAGATAACTGAAATTTTAAGTAAAAAGATAAAGCTTAAAGCAAAAGATCAGCATGAGGCGTGTAAGATCGCTAAAATGGCTTATAGAAATTGCGAGATCGTGCTTGGAGCTGATGATTTTACAGAGGTGAAATTTAATACCATTCCCACAAATAAGTCAGAAGAACAAGGTAAAAAATGAATAATATAACTCCTTTTGATGATTTTATGGCAAGTTTAAAAGAGACAAATGCCACGCTTGGCTACTTTTGTGATTTTAAAAAATGTTCTAAAAACCTTGCAGAGGTCGCTATCAAACTTAATGCTTTAAATTTCTTGCTTGGCTCAAAAGATTTGAAAACGGATATTTTCAGAGTGAAACCTTTCTGAGATTAAATTCGCAAAATTTGTTCCACTGCGGTTTTTTCTAGCGTTTGTGTCAAGCCCAACCTCTATACCAAACACATAATCACATAAATTTTTAATTTTTCTATCCTTGAAAATATCATCAAGTCCAGTCTCTAAAAAAAAGTTGTAAATTTTCTCTGGCTCATCAAAATAACTCTTTAGTTCAAGCAAATTGCCACTTGAATTCACAACTTTTCTACTACTTTCTCTAACAGCGATTAATAAATTTAGCACCTCAAAACAGCATCGATATTCTCTAAAAAGTGTGGAAATATCCGCTTTCAAGCTGAAGTATCAAGCTCAAATTTTCCATTAAATTTAGGTAGTGATGTGAAGATATTTGATTTTGTGATTTGCACACAAAATATCACTTATCTAATCGAAGCAAATTTTTATAGTGGCGGTGGCTCAAAATTAAACGAAGTAGCAAGAGCATATATCGAAATAGCCAAAAAGATATCGTGTTTGCCAAAGTATAAATTTATCTGGATCACTGATGGCTGGGGTTGGCATGATGCCAGAAATAAGCTACAAGAAGCCTATAAGAGTGTGAGAATTTACAACCTTGCAAATTTACACCTTTTTATGAATGAGCTTAAAAATGCGTAACGATTTTAAGCTCATAAATGGCGACTGCTTTAATGAACTAGCTAAATTTAAAGGCGAGTTTGACCTTATCTTTGCAGATCCACCGTATTTTCTTTCAAATGGTGGGCTTAGCATCCAAAGTGGGCAGATAGTTAGCGTAAATAAAGGTAAGTGGGATGAGGGCACAAATATAGATGAGATCGATGAATTTAACCTAAAATGGCTCAAACTTGCTAAGCGATCACTTAGTGACAATGGCAGCATAATGATAAGTGGGACATATCACAACATATTTTCTATCGGTAGGGCACTTCAAAAGCTTGATTATAAAATTTTAAACATAATTACGTGGCAAAAGACCAATCCTCCGCCAAATTTTAGCTGCAGGTATCTAACCCATAGCACCGAGCAGATCATTTGGGCTAGAAAAGATGAGAAACATAAGCACATCTTCAACTATGAGCTTATGAAGCGGTTAAATTGTGATAAACAGATGAAAGATGTGTGGAGTTTTGCTGCGATTGCTCCTTGGGAGAAAGCATGCGGTAAGCATCCTACACAAAAGCCACTTTCACTTTTGATAAGGCTTATCTTGATGGCAAGTAATGAAAATAGCGTCATTTGTGATCCATTTGCAGGCTCAGCAACAACTGGTATAGCCGCAAATTTACTAAATAGAGATTTTGTTGGTATTGAAAAAGAGCAGGAATTTATAGATATTGCGCTTAAGCGAAAGGCTGAGTTAGAAGCAAATTTTATAAAATTTAGAGATAAATTTAGTGATATAAAAATGCTTGAGAGCTTAAAATTTGGTTAGATTTAAGATCCCATACTTCACAACTATCCGTGCAGCACTTGCAGCTGCCAAGTCGTTAAGCACAGTTCAAACTGGCAAAGCACTTGAGGTAAAAAGCTTGCAAGAGTATCTAAGCGAGAAATAATAAATTTAGTGGCAGT
>NZ_PPAW01000014.1 GCF_002913225.1 Campylobacter concisus
TTCCCACGATCGCCATGCCAAAGACAAGTAAAATTTCAAGCGGATTACTCATCCAGATTATTCCTTTTGAATCAAGCGGGTCGCCCTCATTTACGCTTTCTATTAGCATAAGTTTGTTGTTAAAGAAAAAGGCAAATGGCAAGATCGCCGTTCTTAGATCATAAAAGAATCCTTGAACACCAACAGTTATAGGATTTGCTTTAGCAATACCAGCTGCTGCATAAGCTGCGATACCAACTGGTTGCGTGTCATCAGCTAAAATTCCAAAGTAAAAGACAAAAAGATGCACAGCAATGGCTGGGATTAAAAAGCCATTTTTGTGCGCTAAAAATAAAATAACAGGTGCCACAAGACTTGAAACTACAATGTAGTTTGCCGTCGTTGGCAGACCCATTCCTAGTATTAGCGACATCATCGCAGTAAGAAGCAATATCATAACTATATTATCACTAGCAATTAGCTCAACTATATCTGAAAGTACTTGGCCAAGGCAATTTAGAGA
>NZ_PPAW01000015.1 GCF_002913225.1 Campylobacter concisus
ATTTAATAAGATAAATTTGGTTTTGATTACTAAATTTTTATAAAAATTAGCAAAATTTAGATCTATAAAAATTTAACAATATTTTTGTGACATATATAAAAAAGACATTTTAACCTCAAAGGATAACTAATGAACAAGCATTTATTTGCACTTTTGGCTTTGGCGGCTTTTAGCAGTCACTCTTTAGCTCACGAATTTTGGCTTTTTGGAAGCAGCAAGGACGTAACAAGCGTTGATATCGGCTACGCAGACGACTTTCCGACCGTTGAAAAGATCGCAGATAATAGGATCGCCCTATTTGAAGCCCCATACGTTATAAACAAAAATGGCGAAAAACTGGGCCTAAAACAAAGCGGCGAAAACTACCATTATGAAAGGGCCAAACTAGAAGACGGCTCATACATTATAGCTGGCGAGTACAAGCCTACGTTTTGGACAAAAGCAGGCGATGGCACATGGCACATGGGCAAAACCAAAGAGGACATCAAGGACGCCAAATACTGCAAAAAAGCGAGCATGAGCGCAAAAGGCGTCATAAATAAAAACGCAAAAGATGGCTCAGTCACAAAGCCATCCAACCAACGCCTAGAGATAGTTCCGCTTGACAATCCAGCAAATTTCAAAGTTGGCGTGCCATTTAAAGTGAAAATTCTATTTGAGGGCAAACCTTTAGAAAATGCTACACTTGATGGAACATTTGATGGCTTTTTGAAAGAAAAAAGCGCATTTCACGGAGAAACTGAGCCAGATGGTACGATAGAAGTGCTTGCACTTAAACCTGGAAAATGGCTACTACAAACAGTGCATAAAATGCCGTTTGCCGACTCAAAAATTTGTGATGATGAGACGATCGCTGCAACACTTGCGTTTGAGCTAAAATAGATCAAATTTAAGATCAAACAAGTTTTCATCTTAAATTTGTAAAAGGGCGTATTTTAATGCGCCCTACCCCTTTTATCTTATAAGTCAAATTTGTCAAGTCAAAATCAGCAAATTTATCAAATTTATGTTGTAGCTAAATTTTAAATTTGTGTATTTCTAAAAGATTTAATAACTCCAGCAGTCATTAATTTCATCATTATTTGTAATCTCTAAACTTTTAAAAACTGCTGATCCGTTTTAGTCTAAAAACCTCTTTCAAAGCTCAAGCGTATTGTTATAAAACGAGTTTTATTTATACCTTCAGCAAAGAATTATGAGATTTTAGGATACAGTATTTCAATATAATTTCTGCTACCTAAATACCAAAATTGCTTCGCATACCAGTAAGCAATTTCGGTAGCAAAATGCGTTCAATTTATTGGTCAAATTTATTACACTAGCAGTAAATTTTCAAAATTTGAGTTAAATTTATAGGAAAAATGGTGACCCATACGAGACTCGAACTCGTGTTACCAACGTGAGAGGCTGGTGTCCTAACCGCTAGACGAATGGGCCAAAAGATGGTGCCCCGTGTAGGTCTCGAACCTACGACCCCATCATTAAGAGTGATATGCTCTACCAACTGAGCTAACGAGGCAAGATTAAGTATCAATAATAAATCATAAAGTGTTATCTTAGAACTTATAATCTTAAAATTTAATTTGATCACTCAAAAAACAAGAAAAATAGAATCAAGAACCTTAACCTAAGGTTTAGTAGATGGCGCAGCGGACGGGGCTCGAACCCGCGACCTCCGCCGTGACAGGGCGGCATTCTAACCAACTGAACTACCGCTGCACCTAAAATTAATGGTGGTCGCTATAAGACTCGAACTTATGACATCCACCTTGTAAGGGTGGCGCTCTACCAACTGAGCTAAGCGACCTAATAAATTTATAATCTGGCGACCCTTAGAGGATTTGAACCTCTGTTCCTACACAGAGAAAGTAGAGTCCTGAGCCACTAGACGAAAGGGTCATAAACCCAAAAAATGGTGTCCTGCGTTGGATTCGAACCAACGGCCCCCTCATTAAAAGTGAGATGCTCTACCGACTGAGCTAGCAAGACATAATTATTTAAAAAAGAATTGAGATTATACAAAAAACATTATTATATGTCAAGAAAAGAGCATTTAAATTTTAGAATAAATCTTTGATTTTATTTATCCATATTATTTTAAAATAAAAAATAAATTCTAAAAAATTTATTTTATATAGTTGTCTATTTTTTACAAAATTTTGGGTTATAATTCATTCTGGCAACAAACAAGGAGCAAGGATGATCATTATAAATTCACGCCTTCCAACTCAAAATTTAAAAATAGCAAAGTCTTTATCTAAGCTCATACAAGGCTATATTTATAGCTATTTGCCAAAAGCTGAACATGACGGATACAAACATAAAGAGAGTGGTAAAAATTTTAAAAGATCAAATTTTGATTTTAAGTTAAACGGCTTAAGCTTAGAGATAAGATTTAGCTCATTTGTGCCAGAATTTGAAAAAACGATCGCTTTTGCTGTGCTAAAAGATGAATTAAAACTTGGCGGCATTTGTTTGCTTGACACATCTGTGTCGGTAAAAGAGCATAGAATTTCACAAAATGAGGCTACTTTTCAGGGATGTGTTGCGTGTTCGGTCGTTGGACTTTTGGGACACAAAGTGCATCTTGAGCCGCAAGACTCCAGGCATCTTGAAATGATGAAAACCAATGCGCTTCAAAGATTTGAAACACTTATGGGGTATAAATATGAGGGCGAGTTTGAGCTAAAATTGCTCTGGCAAAATTTACAAAAGCCTTTATATTTTTACTACGGCAACAACAATATGCCAGTCAGAGCATGGCCTGCAAAATGGCACATAAAAGCAAAGCCAGAGCTTATAAATTTGATCCTTGATGCGGGAGTTGGTAGTGGATGTATGAACTGCGGACTTGGATTTTTAGAAGTGATAGAAGAAAAGCAAGTTACGTAAAATATGAATTTCAAATCCTACAAGGATAAAAGCTTAATACCTGCTTTTCAAATTAGGTATTTTATATGAAATGGCAGAAAAAATCAAGTAGAATTTTATGTAAATTATGATAACTTTACTTTTAAAGTTATTTGGAGTAGAGTAACACTTACTTAGTTTAAGGAGCATGTTTTGGCTGATATAGTTAAAATTCTTGCTGACATAGGCGAGGTGTATGAAAAAGAAGAGCTTAAGCTCAAAAATGGCGCTCATAAATATGACAAGATCAAAGTTTATCTTTGTGACATTGTGACCAAGCAGATCGAACCAAATTTAAACATCGACAAAGATGACTTAATAATATGTAGATTTGGTGTTGGAGCAAATTCGGGCAATCTTTTCCCAAATTCTCAATTTTTATCCAAAGACGTAAATAAAGACGAAGCTAAATTTATAAAAGGCGTTTTGAGATCGGTTTCAAATTTACTCTCCTTTTTTGAGCCGAGCGATATAGAAAAAGACGCTATTTTATCCATACTATCAAGTATAAACGAAGAATATTTTGCTGGTATTATAGATGAGATCAAAGGCCTTGATGAGCTAAAAAACGAAAAAGGCAAAAAAGTCGCTACTTTTTTCTCGCTCTCATATAATGGCAAGCCAGTTTCTGCATATTTTAAGCAAATTTTTGAAAATCATATCAGTATAAAAGAGCAAAAATCATCTTACGGATACGATATCTTAACAAACGAAAAGGGTATCGGCGGCGATGCAAATTTAGCGTTTTGCTCGGTAAATGAGATGCCGGCCAATATGCAATTTGTCAAATCAAAACTCTTGCCGCTAAGCGCCATTAGCGCAAAAAAGGTAGAAAATGGTTTTAAAGCGATAAAAGATAAGCTATCACACAATTTTTATGGTATGAAAATAGCGATTTTACCGACTATTTTGAGTAGCTCAGTAAATTTAGAAGAGATTGTAAAAATACTTGAAGAGACTTCAAAGAGCGATATAAAAAATATTGAAATCGCCGAGGAAGCCATAAAATTTAGCATAGATTATTATCTCGAGGCAACAGCTAAAAAGCAGGAAAATTTACCTGTTTTAAATACGATTTTATTTTATACACAAAGCAACGCCGCTATCGATTTGAAGCTTGCGATAGACGATGTTTTGCCATCTTTTATCTCTCGTATTTCAAATTTGATGGATAGCTTTAACATAAAAGCCTTCTATGAAAAAAATAGTGGCACAGATGAGACGATTTATCTGCAAAATTTATTTGAAAGCAGGCTTGGCGTGATGAGCTTTTTACTATCAAGAAATAAATTTGATTTAGAGATTATGATAGAAAGATATAGCGATCTGATTTATCATGGTAGCGTCAATAAAAGTTACACAAAAAAGCTGGAATGGAGCAAATACTTTAACGATTTTTATAAAGAAAGAAAGTTTGAAAATATTGCAAAATATCAAAATTTCTTTAATGAAATCAATGTCTTAAACAAAAAACTAGTCTTTCAAAAGGAGTGCGATTTGGAAAATTTAACCGATAAAAAAGAACTGATCAAAGAGCTAATCAAAAATAGCGAGTTTTTACATCAAAACGATGCGCTCATTAGCGCTTATTTGCTTGGTATGCTAAGCGCAGCCCTGATAAACTGGCAGCTTGGCGTGAACGGCGGTGTATCTTTTAGCAACTGGCTTAATGACTGCGGATCTATAAGTATGGAAAATTTAGAGCGAATTTGGACCAAGTGCGACGAGATGATTAGAAAGCTTAAGGCCGCTTCTGGTAAGCCAAATCCTAACATTGAAAACATAAAAGAGTGTTTGATCGAAATTTTACCGCAGGTCTTTTATAAGGAGAGAAAGATGGTAAAAACCTCGCATACTACGCTTGCCTTTGCTATGGGCGGAAGCGACTATCGTAAATTTATAAAAGAAAAAACAAAATAAGGAGAATAAGATGCAAAAAAAAGAGATACTTTTTTTATGGGACGGAGAGAACTGGAACCCAAATGGTGACATGCTAAAGGACAACGCTCCTAGGCGAGATGATGAAACTGGCGTAGCTGAGGTGACGGACGTGCGTATAAAAAGAACCATCAGAGATGAGATCATAAAAAAAGATGAAGCGTCGATTTTTATAAAGGAGTATAGGATAGAGGACGCCCTGTTAGACGCTAAAACGGCTATCAGACAGAGCATAAACATAAAGCAAAACAAAAGCGAACTGCAAAAAGAAATTTTGTCTAAATTTATCGATATCCGCGCATTTGGTGGAGTTTTACCTATTTCAGATAAAGATGAGATGAGGCAGGATAAGGAGATAAAAACCGCAGGCGTTCAATTTACTGGACCGGTGCAGTTTAGACTAAGCAAATCCCTAAACAAGGTCGAAGTAGAGCATGTTAAAGGAACTGGCGCTTTTGCTAGCGATTACGATCCAAACGATCCAAAAAAACAAAAAGATCAAGCGACTTTTAGAGAAGAGGAATTTATAAAATACGCTATTTTTGCTACTTACGGCATCATAGATAACTATAATGCAGCAAAAACTGGCTTTAGCGAAGCAGATGAAGCTAAAATTTTAAAAGCTTTGTGGCACGGTACTAAAAACCTAACAACTCGCTCTAAAATCGGTCAGACTCCGAGGTTTATGCTAATCATCACATACAAAGACGATACATTTGCAGGCGATCTAAACAATAGCATAAGCCTAAAAAGCGAAAAAGAAGATAGAGTGATAAGAAGCATCAACGAATACACTATCGACTTTACAAATTTAAAAAATAAACTCGCAAGATATGCTGCAAATATAGAAAAGATAGAGTATATGAGCGATTATGATTTTGAAGCGATAAATAAAGGGAATTTTGATAGCAGTTGGAAAAAGATAGAGGCATAAAATGAGCATTGTTGCTTTTAGACTATTTGGCGATTACGCTCATTTTTCGCATCCGGCGACGATTTACTCTAGCTTGACCTATCCAGTGCCACCAAAGACTACCATAATGGGCTTTTTAGGCGCTGTCATAGGCGAGGAAGAGTACTTTAAGCTTTCAAACATCCAATACAGCGTAAAAATAGATAGGCAAATTTTAAAAAAGAGTTTTGTTTTTAACGGCATAAAATTTGCCCTCTCAAGCAATATGCACATAGAGGAAGGCTATCAAAATGCAAAAGAGAAAAAGCAGTTTTACAGAGAGCTAATCTGTTCGCCATCTTATGTCGTATTTTTAAATTTAGAAAATTTAGAGCAAAGTTATCAAGATAAAATAATCTCAAATTTAAAAGAGCATAAAACCGCCTTTACGCCCTATCTTGGGATAAATTTTTGTATAGCGGATTTTAGCTGGATCGATATAAAAATATGCGAAAAAATATCGCAAGCTGAAAGTTTTATAAATACATTTACGCTTATGGATGATTTTGTTTTTGAAGGCATTGATGAAAATGCGAAATTAACTACGGCAAGAATGCCTTGTGGTTGCGAAAATGGACGAATTTTTAAAGATTTTAAAGACTTTGTGATGGAGATAAACGGCAAAGAGCTTATAAAATCTAAAAATCGCGGAAATATTTATCAGATAAATGATGAAAGAGTCTATTTTATTTGACGAGTTTTGGTCTCATCCAAATAAACTTTTAGAAAATCATATAAAAAATATGATCTCGCCTGACGATAAAGAGCTGGATAGGCAGGTCAAACTCTATCACGACATCGCAAAACTGAAGAATAATTTTCAAATTTACATCAGAGATACTTCAAACGACAAGCTAGATAAAAACCACTCGCTTTTGTCGGCATATTTTTTCTTGTTAAACTCAAAATTTGATGAGATATCAACCCTGTTTGGCTTTCTTGCCATCGTTTCGCACCATGGCGATGTGGTAAATTTAATGACGCTAGCCAGAGAGGCTAATAAATTTTTTAAAAATTCAAAAGAGCTAGAGCAGTGGGATGAAGTGGCTAACGCGGCTAAAAATATCAATATTTATTCGGGATTATCTACAAAAAAAGATGAGTTTTTAGATAGAGCTGAGAAGCTTCGTCAATACTTAGTTTTATCGCAGTACAGACACAAATTTACCTATGAGGACTTTATAAATTTCAAAAGCCTATATTCAAATTTGATTTATAGCGATAAATTTGAGGCGATCTTTAGCATGCCAAAACAGCAAACCAAATATATACCGATAGATGTTTTAGAAGCTGGTATCCAAAATTTGCCGCCAAATAAAAAGAGAGATGCGTTTAGAAATTTCGTCTTAAATAACTTTGACGAAAACTACAAACTTTTTACTTTGACTGCGCCTACTGGCTACGGCAAGACCTTGACTGCTCTAAATTTTGCATTGAAATTTAACAAATCTCGCATAATTTATGCGCTTCCATTTACATCGATAATCGATCAAACCTACGATATAGTCGCGAAAATTTATAAAAATAGCGATATTTTGGTCAGCAAGGCACATCACAAAACGACGATAGGTGAAGAAAATCTAACCGACGAGGATAGATACTCAAAGATCAAATTTCTAATGGAATCTTTTAGTGGCGAGATAAACGTAACCACGCTTTATCAGCTGATATTTGCGCTATTTGGTAACAAAAACAAAGATAATGTTAAATTTAATCAGCTCAAAAATAGCGTCGTTATCATCGATGAGGCGCAAGCGATCCCATATAATTTTAGAAAAGATTTTATCCTACTTTGCGAGATCATTTCACAGCGGCTTGGCACTATTTTTATATTTATGTCGGCGACAATGCCGGTTATCAAAAGCGAAAATTTTAAAGAAATTTCAAATTTAGACTATTTTTCAAAGCAGGATAGATACGTCATAAAATGGCTTGATACAGGCGGCGAAGATGAGCTTTTAGAAAAAATTTGCGAGGCTGCAAACGATAAAAATACTCTAGTCGTCGTAAATACCATCAAAAAAGCGCAAGAGCTATTCGCAAAACTAAAAGATAAATTTAGCTGCTTTTGCCTAAACGGATATATGTATGATGATCACAAACGCACTACTATCGAGGCGGTCAAGCGCGCAATAAATACAAATAAAAACGATCCGCTCGAAAGCAAAATTTTACTTATCTCCACGCAGTCCATAGAGGCTGGAGTAGATCTTGACTTTGACATTGGATTTCGCGAAGTTGCGCCTATTAGCTCTATCATACAGACAGCAGGGCGCGTAAATAGGCATTTTGAAGCAACAAGGGGCGAGCTATACGTCTTTCCTGAAATAAGCAAATTTACAAATTTGATTTACGGCGATCTATATAAAGTAAGCGGGGCTATTTTGAGTGATCTTAAGCAAAAAGAGGTGCGAGAGAGCGAAATTTTAGAAATTTCAAATTTGTATTTTCAAAAAATAAGCAATCAACTGGAAAATTTGCATATAAAAAGCGAGATAGAAAAGCTGGAATTTGAAAATATAAATCAAAAAATCGAGGATATCATGAATAACAACTACAAACAAACCATAATAATCGAGCCTGAAGAAAATTTCATTAAAGATTTTGAAGTTAAAATTTTTGAGATCAAAAATAGTCCGAATGAGAAATTTACCATAAGAGATCTTTTTAAAAACCACATCAGAAAGTTGTCGAAATTTAGCATAAATGTAACGTTAAAAGATATGAATAAGCTAATGCCGAATTTAAAACAAATAAACGGACTAAAAGATATGTTTTATCTGCCATTTGGCTCGTCTTATTTTTACAGTGCCGAGTATGGCCTTAAAAAAGATACGAATTTGGACATAACCGACGAGGTCTTTGACTAATGTTCTCAAAAGATCAGATCACCGGTACGCTTGTGAATTACTACGTTACCTGTAAGCGCGAGGCGTGGCTTTACGCGCATCAGATCCACGCAGATCAAGAAGACGAAAACGTGCTAATGGGCAAGGCTTTGGCTGATATCAAAGAGCAAGATCTGCAAGAATTTGCCTTTAGCAACCTTAAATTTGACAAATTCTCAAAACAGCACGGTCACTACCTCATCACAGAGTATAAGAAAAGCCTAAAAAACGAGCTTGCGGGCAAGATGCAGCTACTTTTTTACATCTATCTTTTAAAAACGGGCTTAAATTTAAAAGAGGTAAAAGGCAAGCTAATAAGCGGTAAAAAGGTGATATTGGTGGAGGATAGCAGCGAAAATTTCGCTCTAATGGAGCAAATTTTAAGCGAGATAAGCGCGCTTGCAAATTTAGAAAAGCCGCCCAAATTTACGCAGGGTAAATTTTGCCAGAACTGTGCATATCACGACTATTGCACTGCTTAGGAGGCAAGATGTATGTGATACTTTTTTACGACATCGCAGGGCGCGAGCAAAAAGAGCGAAATAACGCAAATCGCATCAGAAAAGCGGTCGAGAAATTTCTGCCTCGCGTGCAGTTTTCGGTCTATGAGGGCGAGATCCGCGAGAGCGACTTTAAAAAGCTAAGCAAGACGCTGAAAAAAGAGTGCGTAGACGAGCTTGACTCCATCGTGATCTACACATTTAACTCACTAAAATACTCCGAGCGCATCGTCATTGGCGTGGATAAAAATAGCCCGGTATTTAGTTAAGGAGCAAATATGCAAAAGAGCGATAGGACGCACTTTATACTTAATCCAGGTAGGCTTTATAGACAAGATAACAATATCTATTTTGAAAAATTTGACGAGATGGGCGCGGCTCTTGCCAGTAAAATCCTGCCGATAAACGCGATCGATGAAATTTACGTGCTAGCAAAAGTACAGATCGACACCTACACCATCGCGTTTTTGGCGGATAATAACATCCTTTTGCATATCTTTAGTCCGTATCAGAGCTTTCGCGGGAATTTCTACCCAAATACGCCAAACTCCGTAAATAAAAGTGGCTTTGTGCTGCTGTGCCAGCTCCGCTCTTTTGATGATCCGACCAAACGTGCATATATCGCGCGCGAGATCACTAGAGCTCACATCATAAATGACGCTGCAAACTGCAAAAGGCATGGCGTTAAATTTGACGCACAGCCACACCTAAAGGCGCTAGATGCAGCCACCAACGTGCCTGCAATAATGGCGGTAGAGGGTGCATTTCAAAAGCTCTACTATGAAAAGTGGAACGAGATCATCGCAGGTCAGCGAAGCTTTAAATTTACCGTCCGCTCAAAACGCCCGCCCGCTGATAAAATCAACAGCTTCATAAGCTACGTAAATACGCGTATCTACAACATCTGTCTAAGCGAAATTTACAAGACCGAGCTAGATCCTCGCATCGGCTTTTTGCACGAGCCAAACTACCGAGCCTTGAGCCTACATCTCGATCTAGCGGAGATTTTTAAGCCGATCTTGGGCGACACGCTTATATTTAATATGCTAAATAAAAAGGAGATCACCGCAAAAGACTTCCAAACGGACGCCGGCAGGATAAAATTTAGCAACGATACCGTGCAAAAGATCGAGCTAAAGTTGATCTCGCGCCTTTGTGAGACGCTCACAGTGGATGGCAGGGAGCTAACGTGGAGGCAGGTGTCCGCCGCGAGACAAATAAGCTCAAGAAGTGCATCTGCGAGGACGCGCCTTATGAAGGATTTAGGTGGGAGTGAAATCGCATTTTGATAAAGCGTTTTTTAAGATTTTAAAATACTTGAAATTTAGGGCTTTGCGTATTTATATGTAGCTAAAATTTAGTCAAATTTAAGGCGAATAAATATAGACTTCTTGAACCAAAAGGTCTATAATATCAGCTTTTTGGTGCTATTAGAATTTACTCCGTTGGAGTTTGAAACTATAGATGTTTGGTATTTCAAGTGTTGTGGTTTCGTAATTAGAATTTACTCCGTTGGAGTTTGAAACAGCAGGGAAAAGGATCGGTAAAGGGTAAAGACCAAAATTAGAATTTACTCCGTTGGAGTTTGAAACACTAATGTCTTTAAGTGGATTTTGAAGCTAGGGCAAGATTAGAATTTACCGGTATTATGTAGCATCCGCACAAGACTTTCATTCTAAAATCCGCTAAAATTCAGCCTATTATAGCATATCGTAAAGGATTTATATGGCCGAAACTCACGTAATATCGGCTCTAGTTAGTAAGCACTCCGAGCTTCAAGGAAATATCAAATATTATCAGGATATAGTTTTAAAGCTAAAATCAGAGCTTGAAACCATAGATAAGGCTATTGCGATATTCGACCCTAGTTATAAAACTACGTTCATTCGAGCTAAAAGAATTAGTAATTCTTCGTATTTTCCTCACGGAGAATTAAATTGTAGAATTATAGAATGTGTAAAAATAAAGCCTAGCACTGTAAATGAAATAGCCGAGTATGTTTTTAAAGATGAAAAAGTAGATGACGCTCTTATAGCCAAATATAAGCAAAACATATCCTCTTTAATTTCAAAGCTTATAAAAAGAGGAACTATCTCGTTATTTATCGACAACGGAGTAAAATTTTATAAAATAGCTTCCTAAGCTCCAAGCCTTTCGGCTACTCTGTGATTGCCTTGCCAGTAACCGCAAAATTCATTTGAGATTGAATTATTAGCCAAACATCTTGATAAAATATCGTCCATTATAGCTTTATTATATAGTCTTCTCATATCTTCGCGGTAAGCAATCTCGTTTGCGTAGTTTGATAAGTAAAGCGTTCCTAGTTTATGGCATTGACCGTATTGTAAGCGTCTAAATCTAGCGTTAAAGCTTTCGCTTTGGTTATTATTCTCTCCGTTTATACCGCTATATTCTATTTGGTGATTTACTCTTGTTAAATCGTAATGAGCTAGCAAATCGTCGTAAGCCAAATTTTCATCGGTATGAATTTCGCTGTTTGGCGCAATATGCGATTTGGCGATAGCGTTTATATCTACGTTGTTTTCGCTTTTTAGGATAAATGTCTTAGTTTTACTAGCTCCGCTTCCAAATAGATTTCTCTCTCGTAAAGATATGATAACTCGTTTATTAGGCTTAAAAGCTTTGCGTCTATCTATCCTATCGTTTATATTATTAGCTGGCTTTATATAGTTTCCGACATATACTCCGTCCATTTCGACTACTCCGCTAAATTTATTTCCGCTATCGCTAGTCATAAGGCTTTCTCTGATTTTATGAGATAAAACCCAAGCCGTTTTATATTGACGTCTAGGTCTCTACTAAGCTGTAAGGCTGAAATTCCTTTTGTAGCATTAGAAAATATTACGATGGCAAGAAGGATAACTTTAAAATCAAGCTTATGAGAGTGAAATATCGTTCCGCTTGTAACGCTAAAGGTATGAAAGCAATCCTTGCAGCGATATTGTAATCTACTTTCTATAAAGTAGTGAGATGAAGCGCTTCCGCAAATCGGACAAATGGGATTGCCCTTATTGCTGCTCCAACGAATTGATTTAAAATATTCGTAACACTCGTTCTCGCTCATACTAGCTATCTTTCTAACCGAGATAGTTCTAGCTTTTGATGAGAGGAGGAAGTGTTGGGACATTTTTAAGCCTTTTATGTATTTTTATTTTTAATATATGTATTATACATAAATATTGCTTAAAATATTATAAGTTATTTACCTAAATTTACTTGCTTTTAAATTAAGAAAAATTGTATAATACGCTGATATATAATTAAGGTACATAATGAATTACGATGAATTTTTATTAAAGCTTAAAGAAGCGGGAATTGATAGAGACGAATTTGCCGAGCTTACTAAAACGAATAAGTTAACTATGAACGGCTGGGCTACTACTAGGCAAGGTAGAAAAACGCCAGAGTGGGTTGATAGTTGGATTAATTTATATCTTTCAAATAGAGATAAGGATATAATTATAAGAGAGTTAAAAAATAAAAATAATTATTAATAATCATACACTTTAACAAAGATATATAGATACTAAGAATGAAAAAAATCACAACTTATACCGACATAAACGGATTTCACAAATATTGGGGGAAAAAGCCTCTCGAATACTACGAATATTTTATAGATACATTAACCACCCAAGGCGATACGGTATTAGAGCCTTTTTTAGGAAGCTCAAACGTAATATCGATTTTAGACGATACGAGAAAATTCATAGGTATAGATATAAACCCCTTTTCTAAAATATTTGCCGATTTCTTAACAAATTTACCGACGCAAGCAGAATATAAAAAAGCCATTGCTCAACTAGAAGACACGATTAAAAATAGAATCAATAATAGCTATACGGATTCGCAAAATAACATAGCAACGCATTATGTATGGCAAGATGGAAAAATCTCTGAAGTTTGGATAAAAAATGACGGCAAAAAGCAAGTGATAATTGCAACAAAAAAAGATATAAATACTTTAAATAAATATAATGAATATAAGACTAAATACTTAAACGACATAACATTTTTCAATAATAATAAAATTAATGTTAATTCTAGTATGACGATATATGATTTTTTTACAAAAAGGGCGCTCTACAATATAGATATACTGTTAGATGAAATCCATCTATTTAAAGATGAAAATATCAAAAGAGCCTTACTTTTAACTGTTACTTCAGCTATCGGCCAGATGAGCAATATGGTTTTTGTGATTAATAGAAATGGTAAGCGAGAAGTGGGCAGTTGGGTTATAGGTTTTTGGCTTCCAAAAGAGCATTTCGAGATAAATGTGTGGAACTGTTTTATTAATAAGGCCAAAAAATTATTAAAAAATCTACCCAGTGTTCATAAAGTTTATAGCAACATTGAGATTTACAACGAAAGCTGTTTGAAAAAGATGAAAGATATTTCAAGCGATAGCGTAAAGCTCATTATTGCCGACCCACCACACTCTAATCGAATTCCATACTTGGAATTATCTGAAATATTTAATTCCGTACTAGGGTGCAAAAGTAATTTTGAGGACGAAATTATCGTATCAAACGCTAACGAAAGAGATAAAAATATTCATAAGTATACAAATGATATGATAAGTTTTTTTTACGAAACAGAACGTATTTTAAAAACGGATGGTCTTTTGGTGCTATTTTTTAATGCGAGCAATGAAAAAGATTGGAATTTTATTAAAAAAGTATACCAAAATAAAATACTATACTATTTAGGTTGTGCTCCAATGGAATATTCCACCAAATCGGTCGTTCAGTCAAATAGAAAAGGGGCGTTAACCAAAGATTATATGTTGTTCTTTTCAAAAAATAATCAAGTACCCGAAGCTATAAAAAAAGTAAAACTTTTTAACGATTCTTTAACTCCCTTTAATATACAATACCCATAAAGATTTATGTTATGGCTGAGAGGTAAATATTATGTCGACTAAATTTGAATATTGGGATAAACTCTTTAAAGAAAACAACCTCCAAGAATTTAAAAAAGAAAATCCAAAATCTATCAAATGGTTAAAAACAAAAGCAATTTCAAGAAAAGAACTTTTGTGTGATTTTATAAATTTTATAGATGCTAAAATAAATATCAAAGAAAATAAAGGCAATAGTCTTTTTAAGCTAGTATACGAATCTACTTTTTCGGATGATAAAATTAATAAATTTTTAAAAAATAAACATCTTGAAAAAATAAGAAAATTGCCTGTTGATGACGTTAAAAACGAGCTTTATAAACTGGAGACTTATAGATGGGGAGGAGACCACACAAATTCACTAGATAAATTTATTGTTAAATATTATGTTAAAGAGTTTTATAAATTTGAAGAGCTGGAAAATAAACTAAAAACATCAATTTTATATACAGTGTCTGGTTATCTATATAACAGTTGGTATAACCAATGGAGCAGTTATTTAATAGAAAATCTATTTTGTGAACACGATAGTGTTATTCCAGCATCTGGTCAAATAAAAAATGTCGACTTTTTTATAAACAATACCCCAGTTGATTTGAAAGTTACATATATGCCTTCGGAAAAAATTAAAGAGCAATGGAAAACAATATACAAAGATACCAAATCTGAACTTTCATTCTTAAAAAGTAAAGCTAACGAGCTAAATATAACATTTGATAAAAAAAGCAATGAAACATCTATTAGAAGCGTTATCTTATCTCAAATTAATGATATTGCGAAAAGCAATACCGGGGCTCAACAAGTATTAAACGATTACCAAGATAAAATAAGAAATATTTTTGAAAATATTAAAAAAGATAAAAAAGGATTAATAAAATGGCTTTATGAAAATCAAGGCGAGATGCGATTCGGAGCAGAAAATAGATTATTTGTGGTTTTATATGATAATAATAATTATGCTGAATCGTGGAAACTAAAGCGAAATATAACTTTATTATCTCCAGTAATAAATAGTTTTATAGACAATTTTAAACTTATTCCCATTGAATTTAAATTTAAAGGGAAAAATTATAGAACTAATTCAAATATAATTTTTATAAGTAATTAAAAATCTTTGTGCGGATGCTACATAATACCGAAGAATAAACTTATTAGAATTTACTCCGTTGGAGTTTGAAACAATCGTAAAAGTGTTATTGTCGGTGCGAAAACTCCAACATTAGAATTTACTCCGTTGGAGTTTAAAACAACTGCACGATCACTTTAAAACCTTTGTCATCTAATTAGAATTTACTCCGTTGGAATTTGAAACAACGCAGAAACGATAAATTTAAAAGTCAAAATTTTCAGAGAAGAGATTTAAAATAATAGATCAGATAAATAATAATTGCTATCTTGCAAAGATATATCAAACTGATGATAATATAGTTTTATGCAGATACTTCAAAAAACCAAAACCCCAGCCAATACAGCAAAAAAAGAAGCTAGAAATAATAATGAAATAGACTAAGCATAAACAAGCTTAATATCAAGAGCATTCACAACCTTAAATATACTTTCAAATCTAGGTTTTGAATTCTCTTTAAACATCTTATAAAAGCTTTCTCTATTTAAATTTGCTTTCTTTGCAACGTTTTCAATGCCTTTTGATTTTGCTATATAAAATAATGCTCTTTTAAATTCTTCAATATCGCCATCGGCCAAGACTTGATTTAAATACTCTTTTCTTAATTCATCAGTTGTTAAATAGTCTTCTAAATTAAATTTAGTAAATTCTTCTTTCATTTATAATCCTTTAAAATTTCTTTTGCCTTTTTAATATCATCGCTTTGGCTATCTTTATCACCAGCATTTAACAATATAATTATTTCATCGCCATCAAAAGTAAAAAATATCCTTAACCCACCACGATTAAAAAACCTAAGTTCGTATAAGTCTGTATCAATAAATTTATAATCCCCTAAATGATCTTTTGCTTCTATCTGCTCTAATCTTCTCAATATAGAAACCTTGAGAATAAGATTATTTAACTTATGCAACCACTTATCAAATGTTGAACTTTTTAATACTTTCATAGGGCAAATTTTAACAAATGTAGCTTAATGGCTACTTATAAAAAATAGCCCATAACACTCATAACCCGAAGGTCGGCGGTTCATTAGAATCTACTCCGTTGGAGTTTGAAACTCGCCAAACATGATTGATGATAACCGCAATCACTCTTTTGATAGTCGCTTTTTTGGGGCAATTCCATACAAATTTTTAGTTGGTAAAGTTAGATGGCAGATATTTTGACACAAATTAGTAAAACACCTTGGCTAAAGATGAAAATTAAGCAAATTATCGGATCAATGAAATTTAAAGAAGGTTATGAAATTTTTTATCAATTATAATTAAAACAAAAAATATATGAATTTATAAAACCCACTTGTAAAGACAAGCAGGTTTAAAATGTTTTATTTCTCTAGTTTTTCTTTAAGTTTTTCTTTTTTAGATTTAGCTTTTGAAGCAGCTTTTTCTTTCTTTTCTTTTACTTTGTCAACAACTTTGTCTTTTTCATCTTTTGCTTTTTCACTCATACTAGTTTCATCTTCTTTATTAGAAGTTAGCTCTTCTTTAGTTTTAGAAGCTTTCTTTTTAAATTTATCTTTTTTATCAGAGATTTTTTCTTTCATCTCGTCTTTTGCCTCATTCATTTTCTTCTTACTAGCTTTTGCTTTTTCGCGTACTTCGCTCTTGCCAGTAGTAGAAATTTCACCTTTTAGGTTATCAAAAGTTTTATCTCCGATGCCATTTACATTTTTAAGATCGTCGATTGAGTTAAATTTATTTGCTTTTCTATACTCGATGATCGCGTCTGCTTTTGCACTGCCAATGCCATCAAGGCTCATAAGCTCCTCTTTAGTAGCTGTGTTTAGATTGATTGCTGCCATAGCCAAAGACGCAATAGCTGCAAGTGAAAACAATATTTTTTTCATTTTTATTCCTTAAAAGTAAATTTGAAGTAAAATTCTAGCAAAGAGTGATTAATGAAGTATAAATATTGAGTAATATAAAAATGATTTTAAATATAGTTTATAGAAGAAAATCCCTGAAAATTTCAGGGAAAAAGTTTTATTTTCTAAGTTCGCGGATCTTAGCTGCTTTACCACGTAGTTCGCGTAGGTAGAATAGTTTAGCTCTTCTGACACGACCTTTTCTAAGAACCTTAATCTCTTCAATAGAGTCACTAAAGATTGGGAAAATTCTCTCAACGCCAACGCTGTTAGCACCAATTTTTCTAATGATAAATGTTTCGCCAGTGCCGCTACCACGTCTAGCTATACAAATGCCTTCAAAATTTTGAATTCTTGTTTTGTCGCCTTCGTGAATACGAGTAGCCACACGCAATGTATCTCCTGCACGGAAGTCAGGGATATTCTTACCAGCAATTTGAGCATTTTCAAACGCTTCAATGTATTTATTTCTCATGTTTTTCCTTATTTATGTGGCTTTAGCTTTTGATATAAATCAGGGCGAAAGTACCTTGTTTTGCAGTGAGCCATCTTGTTTTTTAAGTTGTGGATTTTAGCATGATTACCCTTTAAAAACTCTGAAACCACAAAGAGTGATTTAAAATTATCAGGTTTTGTAAAAGATGGAGCTTCAAGCAGATTACCCTCAAAACTCTCTACTTCAAGACTCATGTCGTTTCCTAAAACCCCAGGTACGTTTCTTGATATCGCGTCACTCATACAAAGTGCAGGTAACTCTCCACCAGTTAAAATAAAATCACCTATGCAAAAAACTTCATCCGCCCAAAGCTCGACAACTCTCTCATCAAGACCTTCATATCTACTGCAAACAAAGCAAATATGATCTTTTTTAGAAAGTCTTTTTGCGTCATTTTGGTTAAATTTTTTACCAGCTGGTGTCAAAAAGATCACGTGAGCATTTTTATCTTTTTCTTTTATAAATTTGAACGACTCATCCAAAGGTTGTGGAAACATCAAAAGCCCTGCTCCGCCTCCGATCATATAATCATCAACTTTATTGTGCTTATCGTTGGTAAAATTTCTTGGATTTATAAAATCAATTTCAATAAATTTATTAATAATCGCACGTTTTAAAATAGAATCGCAAAAGTAAGGTTTGACTAAATTTTCAAAAAGTGTAATAAATGTAAATTTCATGAATTTTCTAAGATATCTCTAGCGCCTTTTACCAAAATCTCTCCGCTTTCCAAATTTACAGTTTCGATAAAATGCCCCAAATATGGAATGTAGAAATTTTTTGGTTTGCCGGCTACGATAAGCTCTTCGTCTGTTTTTATGTATAAAAGTGAATTTGCAAAATTATCTTGGATATCTTCTACAATGCCCAAAATTTCACCATTTTCTACTACTTTTAATCCAATAATATCAAACTGAAAAAATTCATCTTTTTTTAGTTTGCAGTTTTTTCTAGTAAGCTCTTTTGTAGTATAGATGGTTTTATTTACAAGTGTTTTGGCAAGATCTAAGTCATCAAAATTTTCAAACAAAACCAGCTCTTTTTGTTTGTTGTAGTCTTTTATGATGAGCTGATCATTGTTTTTATCAAAAAAGGTTGCGCCTTTTTTAAATTGCTCTGGGAAGTCGCTCTTGTTGTGAAGCTTTAAATAGCCCTTTAAGCCAACACATCTCCCAATAGTAGCGACTTCAACAATATCACTATTCAATAGCTTTTACCGTTACTCTATAACTTGTATTGTCTTTGGCTTTACAGCCAATAATAACGGTCTTTATAGCATTTATCATTTTGCCGTCTTTGCCGATAAGTTTTCCAGTATCAACCTTATCGGCACTTATAATAATCTCGACAAAATTTTCACCAAGCTCTTGACGCTCGATAGTTACCTTTTCAGGAAAATCAGCTATCAGCTTGGCGTATTCGTATAAAAAATTTTCAACCATTATTTTGTAATTTGCGCAACTCTATCGCTAAGTTTAGCACCGACGCTTTTCCAGTAATCCAATCTCTCTTTGTTGAAATTTATAACATTTGGCTCAACCATAGGGTTGTAATAACCAATGCTCTCTATCCAACCGCTATCGCGTCTTTTTCTACTATCTGTAACAACTATACGATAAAAAGGTCTTTTTTTACGTCCCATTCTTGTTAGTCTTACTACTGTTGCCATATTATATTCTCCTCTTGTTTTTAAATAAAGCTTAAATTTAGATAACAAATATCTAAATTTAAACCTTTTTATCAAACAGGTCTTTTTAAATTTGCTTGTGAAAGCATATTTGCAAGTCCTTTTGCTCCGCCTTTTCCTGAAAATTTCTTAGCAAGCTTTGAGGCATTTTCAAACTGCTTTAAAAAGCGATTTACCTCTACTTGAGATAGCCCAGAGCCAGCTGCCAAACGCCTTTTTCTACTATTGTTTAAAAGGTCTGGATTTTCACGCTCTTTTTGCGTCATAGAGTTTATCATAGCTTTAATATGCAAAATTTCTTTTGAATTATCAAGGTCTATATCTTTTATCTGATTTGCAAGTCCTGAAAGTCCAGGTATCATCCCCATCAAAGACTTCATACTACCAAGCTTTTTAACGCTTTCCATTTGATCTAAAAAGTCATTAAAATTAAACTGGCCTTTTTTTATCTTTTGATTTAGACGTTTCGCCTCTTTTTCATCAATAATAGTCGATGTTTTCTCAACCAAAGTGGCTAAGTCGCCCTCGCCCATTATACGGCTTACGATGCGGTCTGGTATAAAGCTCTCGATATCAGCTACTTTCTCACCAGTACCGACAAATCTAAGTGGGATATTTAGCTGTTTTGCGATACTAATAGCTACGCCGCCCTTTGAGTCAGAGTCAAATTTAGAAAGAATAACTCCAGAAATTCCTAAAATTTCATTAAAACTTGTAGCTGTCTTTACGGCGTCTTGGCCGCTCATGGCGTCAGCCACGTAGAAAATTTCATGTGGATTTATCGCATTTTTTACATCTTTTATCTCTTGCATTAATTTTTCATCGATCGCAAGACGACCAGCGGTATCCACTAAAAGTACATCATAAAGACCGCTTTTTGCTTTTTCTAGCGCTTCTTTTGCTACTTTTATAGGGTTGTTTTCATTTTCTATATAAAAAAGATCTATCTCATTTGCAACGCAGAGCTGTCTTAGTTGCTCAACCGCCGCTAACCTTTGCAAGTCGCAGGCCGCAACTAAAACTTTTTTCTTTCTTAGCTTTAGATAGTTTGCAAGCTTGATAGTTGTCGTTGTTTTACCGCTACCTTGCAAGCCAGCCATCAAAACAATAGTCGGTGCAACTGGCGCATAGACAAAGCCTTGGTTGCCAGGAGCTGTTAAGATAGTCGTTAAATTTGACTTGATCGCATCTAAAAAATTCTTTTGACCAACGCCAGTTTGCTTTAGTTCGCTTTCGATAGACGCGAGTAGATCCTTGGTAACTTTGTGATGAACATCAGCTTTTAAAAGAGCTTTTTTGAGCACGTCAAGTGCGTTTTTTAGAGCTTTTTCGTCATCTACAAAACGTATCTTACTAACGGCTAATCTAAAAGACTCGCTAATTTGTTCGAACACTAATCACCTTTCTAAGTTGTTATTAAAGGGCGTATATTACTAAATAATTTCTTTATTGCTCTTTAAATTTCAAATTTATTAGATATCTCAAATCCAAGAGAGTTAAATTCTCTTGGGATCGGTGCTTTAAATTTATAGTCTAAAAGAGCGATAGAGTAAGCATGCAAAAACATTCTATTTGCTCTATTTTTGCCGTATTTCTCATCGCCAACGATAGGTAAATTTAAACTAGCTAAATGCACCCTTATCTGATGCGTTCTGCCTGTTTTTATGGCAACTTTTACCAGCGCTTTTTTGCCCACAACCATGAGCGGTGAAATTTCACTGATCGCCTCTTTGCCATCTTTTGAGATCTTTGAAATGGCACCATTTTTATTTTTTATCGTTAAGATCGGCTCATTTACGAACACTTCCTCGCTCATGATGCCCCTAACTGCTGCCACGTAAATTTTCTCAACCTTCATCTTTTTAAACTCATTTATGGCAAGGCTCGCAAATTCGTCATTTTTTACAAGAAGCAGCACGCCGCTTGTGTCTTTATCGAGCCTATGAAGGAGTGGGAATTTATACATTTGACTGATTTTTTCGCTAGTTATTGCAGCTGGTTTATTGATGGCTATTAAATTTTCATCTTCAAAGATAACGCTTGGCTTTGGCATCTCTTCGACGCTAAATTTAGTATTTTCACTCATCAAGGCACGAGCGATCACCACCTTTTGCCCCTTGGCATAGACTAGCCCGCTGTCAATTAACTCCTTTGCCTCGTTGTTTGAGATATTTTTTTGTTTGGCTAAAATTTTATACGCTTTTTCTTCACTCATAAAGTGCTCCTTATATCTTCTATGATAGCATCAGCGCTTGCTTGCACGGCGATCTTGCTCTTTTTGGCATCACTACCCATTATTCCGCCGATCTCGCTAGCCTTTGCGATGTAGATGTTTTCAACTAGGCTAAATAACGCCTTTTGGTTAAATATAAACTCGCCGCTAATTATAACTGGGTTAAATTGTGCGCACTCGATTGGATTATGCCCGCCGATATTTGGCACAAAACTACCTCCAAGCACGACTATATCGCTAATAGCATAGACATTTACAAGCTCGCCTAAAGTATCAAGCAAATTTACTTTAGCATCAAATTTATGCGTTTGGCTAAATTTAGCAAAGCTAAAACTATGCTTTTTAGCGTAATCGCTCGCTAGCTTTTCCACCTCTGCAAATCTCTCTGGATGGCGAGGTGCGATGATTAAAAGATCGTTTTCTTTTAAATTTAAATTTGCTAGTATCATCTCTTCTTCGCCCGCATGCGTGCTTGCTAGTACGATCACTCTAGCTTTTGGCTTTTCATAAACTCTACTAACGCTTGGCAAAAATGCAGCTTTTATATTGCCAACGACCTCTATTTCGCCCGCTCCAAGCGACTTTAGTCTCTCTTTATCAAGCTCACTTTGGGCGTAAATTTTATCTACAAATTTAAAAAGATATCTATAAAAAAAGCCAAATTTTAAGTAGCTTTTATAACTTCTATCTGAAATTCTAGCGTTTATCAGGATCACTCGGCTACCTTTTAGCTTTGCCATAAAAACTAGCATTAGCCAAAGCTCTGCCTCGAAAATGACTAAAATTTTGCTCTTTTTTAGCCAAAATGGCAAGAAAATTTCAAATGGTAAAAATCTCGTGTTTGAGCAAATTTTACTCGCTGCTTCAAAGCCCGTATTTGTCACCACACTTACGGCCTTGTTGTCAAATTTTTGCATCAATAGTTTTAGCGCTTGCACCTCGCCAAATGAGCAAGCGTGAAAATGCACATCTGCATCTTGAAATTTTGGATTATTAAAGAGAAAAAAACGTGCTGGGATCGATCTATGATATTTTTTTTTGAAACTTAAGAAAAGTAGAAAAATAGCCCCAAAAAAGTAGAGTATTGAGGCTAAAAAATAATATATTATTATCACGAAAGTGTGTTATTGCTCTTGTTTGTATAAAATTCTGCCACAATGCGGGCAAGTGACGATGTCTTCGCCTTTTACAACCGCAGAGAAAGTTTTATCATTTATCTGCATAAAGCAACCATAACAAGCTTGTTTTTTAACTGGCACAACGGCTGTGTTGTGAGCCCATTTTCTGATCTTTTCGTAAAATGCTAAGATCTTTTGATTCATCGCAGCGACAAGTTTATCTTTTTTAGCATATACCTCTTTGCGCTCTTTTTCGATCTTTTCAAGCTCAGATGAAACCTCGCTTTTTATCTTTTCTAAATTTCCTTCAAGCTCTGTTTTTTTAGCATTTAGCTCATCTTTTTGAGCATTTTTATTGTCTATTAGTTTTTCAAGTCTAGCGATCTCTTCATTTGCTGCTTCAAGCTGTTCTTTTGCGATATCTTCTTCAAGACCTAGCGCTTTTATCTCTTTTTCGCTTTTAGCGTTCGATCTTTTTTTAGCTACGTCTTTGATCTTGGCGCTAAATTCAGCGATATGAGCGTTTGTGCCTGATTTTTGTGATTTCAGATCATTTACCTCTTCGTCAAGCCTTTCTACATTAACCGCTATAGTTTCACACTCTTCTTCTATGCTTTTATAGGCTTTTTCTACTTCTTGTATGCGTGGCGTGAAGCCGTCTATTTGTTTGTCAAGATCAGATAATTCAACTAATTGTTGCAAATATTTATTCATAATGTTTCCTTTTTTGTTAGCAATATGTAAATGGGTTTTTAGAATTGCTTATTATAACTTCAATTTTTAGATTTTGCAAATATTTTGCTAAAAAATCACTAAAATAACGCTCGCTTTCATAGTGGTTTATGTCGATCAAATTTAGTCCATTTTCCTTTGCGTAAAGGGCTTGGTGATACTTTAGATCGCCCGTTAAAAAGGCGTCTGCTTTGACATCTTGGATGAGATCTGCGCCGCTTCCAGTGCAGATGCAAATTTTAGAAATTTCATCTTTTGCATGAACTGCTCTTAAATATTCTAGCCCAAGTTTTTCTTTTACAAATTTACAAAGCTCGCTAAATTTCATATCCACATCAGCGTAGATCAAAAAGCCCTCTTTGCTTGAAATTTCAAGCCCCAAAACCTGCGTCGCAAATTTTTCATTTAAAAAGGCAAGGTCGGCGTTTGTGTGAAGTGAGATGAGTGAGATATTTTTTATCACCATCTCCCTTATTAGTGAGCTTGGATAGAGGCTGTAGTCTAGGCACTTTAGGCCCTTAAAAATGAGCGGATGGTGCGTGATGATGAGCGAGTTTGGCAAGACATTTTGCAAAAGCTCGCTATCAATATCAAGACTTAGATAAATTCGCTCAAATTCGCTGTCAAATGAGCCAACCTGCAGGCCACTATTATCCCAAGACTCTTGGCTCACAAATGGGCAAATTTCATCTAAGATTTTATAAATTTCAGCTATTTTCATCAAATTTTACTTTTGCTCTAGGCTCTCTTTATATGTTAGCGCGCACTCTTTTGCAAGCTCGCGAATTTTTAAGATGTAGTCTTGTCTTTGCGTAACGCTTATCGCTCCACGCGCGTCAAGGACGTTAAACGTATGCGCTGCAAGCATGCAGTAGTCGTAGGCTGGCAGTGAAATTTTAGCCTCCAAGCAACGTTTACACTCATTAAATGCGTTTTCAAACTGGTTAAAAAGCATATCAACATTTGCCACTTCAAAGTTGTATTTACTCCACTCGTACTCGCCTTGTTTGTGAACGTCGGCGTAGGTTACGATGTTGCCATTAGAGTCGTCCCAAACGATGTCATAGACGCTATTTACATCTTGTAGATACATCGCTAAGCGCTCAAGGCCGTATGTTATCTCGCCAGATATGAGCTCGCATGCGATGCCGCCCACCTGCTGAAAGTAGGTAAATTGCGTCACTTCCATGCCGTCTAGCCAGACCTCCCAGCCAAGTCCCCAAGCGCCCAGCGTCGGGCTCTCCCAGTTGTCTTCGACAAAGCGGATATCGTGATTTTTCAAATTTAAACCAAGTCTTTCAAGGCTTTTTAGGTAAAGCTCTTGGATATTTTCTGGGCTTGGTTTTATAAGCACTTGAAACTGATAGTAAGCGCCAAGACGGTTTGGATTTTCGCCGTATCTGCCATCAGTCGGACGGCGGCTTGGGGCTACGTATGCAGTCGCCCATGGCTTTGGTCCAAGGCTTCTTAAAAATGTCGCCTGATGATATGTACCCGCACCTGCTGGCATATCGTATGGCTGAAGTATGACGCAGCCTTGCTCTTGCCAATAGTTTTGAAGCGTTAGTATTATTTGTGAAAATGTCATTTTTTGCCTTTTATTTTATTGATATATAAATTTCTATTTTATTTTTTAGGTATTTTTCAAAGTCTGTTTTATAGGTTCTTTCTAGCTCGCTACTTTCAAAATATCTCCAAATTTCATCCCAAAATTTTGCAACATTTTGTGGCTCATTTGCAAAGCTAAAAAGAGCGTACTTTCCGCTTTGTATATTTAAATTTTCACTATCTTTTTGGCGTGATATTGTGCCGATGAAGTTATCGTAATGTCCATTAAAATCACTTTCGTAGTTACAGTAAACACTATAAATTTCACTCTTGCCATCATAGTATTCACTCATAAATTTGGACCATAAAGCTGGAATTTTGCCGTTGCCGTCCATTTCATCTTCATTTTTAGTGCGAGTTTTTACTCCATAAATTTCAAAGCTATCTTCTAAATTTATAGTCTTCATAAACTACCTTTGTCCGTTAAAATTTTCAACCGCTTGGTTCCACATGAGCTTGTATTTTCGTTTTAAAAATTCAACTTCATCTTGTGAAATTTTAAGCTGTTTTGTAAGCGTCTCGACCGTTTTTCTATCCTCGTCATAGAGCTCTTGCATCGAAATGAGCGCCTCTTTTAAAAATTTATTCTCATTTCTTAAGGTCTCAAGCGTCTCATCTTTTGCGTCAAGCACCTTTTCGTGTAAATTTAGTATCGTGCCAATCGTCTTTTCGACAAAGCTAAAACCATCTTGGCTTTGCGGCTGCAAGGATAAATTTTGCGAAACACTAGGCACCACGCTCATCGTTCCCTCGCTCGCTTCTATCAAAATTTCTCCATTTTCCTCTTTGGTTTTCAAAACGCCACGATTTATCATATCCTCGATAACTTCGCGCTCTAAATGCACAAGTTTGCAAAATTCATCAACTCCAAGATAGGTCTGCACCGCTTCTCCTTTTATAGTATCACTTCAACCTTTGAAGAGTCTTCCTCTAAAGCCTTTATCTTTGCCTCTCTGTCGGCCTTTAGCGCACTTGCTAGCCCCTCATCTTCAAGGGCTAAAATTTGCACCGCAAGATAGGCTGCATTTATCGCGCCAGCCTTGCCGATAGCCAAGGTCGCCACTGGCATACCACTTGGCATTTGCACGGTTGAGTAAAGTGCATCAACGCCGCTTAGAGCTGAACCAGCCATTGGTATGCCGATCACTGGTTTTGTTGTATTTGCAGCGATCGCTCCAGCTAGATGAGCTGCCATGCCAGCAGCTGCTATGAAGACTTTTGCCCCTTTTTTCTCGGCGTTTGCGACGTACTCGCTAGTTCTTTTTGGGCTTCTGTGGGCTGAGCTGATTATCAGTTCATATTTTACGCCAAATTTCTCCAGAGTATTTGCCGCCTCGCTAACTATCTCATAGTCGCTTTTACTTCCCATTATAATAGAAACAAATTTCATATCTTCTCCCTCAAAAAGCTAAATTTTGGCAGCTTAACGCCAAGGTTTATCTCATTTTCATTACCGCTGTGAATTTCGCTCATGACCTTGCCTTTTTTGGTAACGAGCTGCTTAAATTTGATAAATTTCTTGCCATCTTGTGAATAGACCTTTGAGATTTCATTTTCACTATCATCTATGTGTGAGCCAGTCGGTGCTACGATCTCGTAGCCTTTATCTGGGAAAATTTTATATTTACACTTAAAAAACTCACCATCTTCACTTATGGCATTTACCTGATGAGTGCCCTCTTCTAGGCTACTTGTGTGATTTTGCGTATCGGTTCGCTCATAAGGTCTATGCACCAAGTAGCCGTCCGTAAAGCCGCGATTTTTCAGCGTATTTATCTCATTTTCATAAATTTGCGCGTCAAATTTGTCGTTCATGGCGTCATTTATCGCCATTTTATAGGCTCTTGCTGTGCAGGCTGCGTAGTATTCGCTCTTTGTGCGGCCCTCTATCTTAAAGCTATCTATCACGCCGCTATCAACGATCTCTTTGATGTGTGAGATGAGGCAAAGATCCTTTGAGTTCATGATGTGAGTGCCATTTTCGTCCTCTTCTAAGCGGAAAAGCACGCCGCTCTCTTCGTTTTTGGCATAGAGTTCATACTTAAATCTGCAGTCGTTTGCGCAGCTGCCGCGGTTTGACATACGTCCGCTTTGCACTGAGCTTACCAAGCACCTACCAGAATAGGCAAAGCACATCGAGCCATGGACGAAAATTTCGATATCAAGGGTTGGAATTTCCTCTTTTATCTTTATAACATCTTTTAAATTCATCTCTCTAGCCACGACGATGCGTTTTGCACCCATATCGTGGTAAATTTTAGCATCCAGCACGTTCATAACGTTTGCCTGAGTAGAGAGGTGTATCTCGATATCTGGAGCGATCTCTTTTGCTAGGCTCATGACACCTGGAGTTGCGATGATAAAGGCATCTGGCTTCATCGCTGAGATGGTTTGTAAGTGCCTTTTTAGTGGCTCTATCTGAGAGTTAAAAGGAAAGGCATTTATGGTCGCATAAAATTTCTTTCCCTTTTCGTGTGTGTAGTCTATCGCCTCTTTAAAAGTCTCAAGGTTAAACTCTCTTGCTGATCTAGTCCTTAGCGAAAAGCTAGCAACCGAGCCATAAACAGCGTCGGCTCCGTATTCAAGGGCGATTTTAAGTTTTGTTAAATTTCCAGCTGGAGATAAAAGCTCAGGCCTTTTTAGCACTATTTTTTACCTAGACTTTCTATCAAGGCTTCGATGTCGTCGTTGCTGACTAGGTTTTCAGTCGTTGTATCACCAGCGATATGAACAGCAGAGCCAACGCGCTTATCATCGTCGATACGACCTTCAAACAATGTATTCATATACTTGCTTAGCGCTCTCATAACGTTGATAACACGCTCTATCTTTTGTCTGTGGATGTCTTGATACTGCATCATATCCATAGCCATCATGATCTCATCTTGTCCCATTTGTAAATTTGAGATGATATTATCGATCGTGCCAAGAAGCGAGTTGTTTTTATCCAAAGCCTCGCTAAATGCAGCGATATTTGGAAATTTCTCACTTAGCGTTGTAAATAGCTCAACGTTTGAATTTATCGCATCTTTTAGGCTGTTTGAGTCGCTCTCAGCGTCCATAAAAAAGTTATTTATCGTCTCAAGCTTGTCAAACATCTGAGTAGCTTTCTCTTCGCTATCTCTTGTCACATCATCAAGCTGGTGTACCATTTTATGGTCTTCAGTCGGTGGTGGTGGTGGCCAAACGCCGTCTGCACTCACTCTGTAGTTTTCGCCCTGTTTTGAGCTACTCTCTGACTTTGCTTGTGGCTCATCTGCTTTAGCACTCATTGCCTCTGCAACTTCTGCTACCTCGTCTGTTTCCTCTTTGACGTCCGCGACCTCTTGGCTGGCATCTTTAGTATCACCTAAATCATCCTCTAATCCGCCCGCCATAAGCGCGTCAAGTTCCTCTTGGGTCATAAAAGCTCCTAATAAAATTTGGCTTGATTATATAGGATTTAAATAAAAAGAAAGTTTAAAAAGCATGCGTTTATCTTTAAATTTATCAAATTTTAGGTAGCATTTTTGAAAAATAAACGACTTTAAAAGGCTAAAAATGACCGTCGATCTTCACAACCACACACCGCTTTGCAACCACGCAGTTGGCGAACCGCTAGAATTTGTGAGATGCGCCATAAAAGCTGGCACAAGATACTTTGGCTTTAGCGATCACGCACCGATGAACTACGATGAAGCTTATAGGATGAAATTTGAAGAGATGCAAAGCTACGAAGACGAAATTTTACGTTTAAGAGAGGAATTTAGCGGTGAGATAGAAATTTTACTTGGCTACGAGATGGACTTTTTAGATGGCTTTATGGACGAGCGAGTTTTTGCTAGAAAGGTTGATTATCTAATAGGCTCTGTGCATTTTTTTAACGGCTGGGCGTTTGACAACCCAGAATTTATCGGTGGCTACGAGGGCAAAGACTTGGATCAAATTTGGCAAGAGTATTTTGACCACATAGAAAGGTCAGCTAAGCTTGGTAAATTTGACATCATGGGGCACATCGATCTTTTAAAACTCTTTAAATTTTTACCTAAAAAAGATGTCAGGATCCTAGCCAAAAACGCGATAAAAGCAATAAAAGAGGCAAATTTGGTAGTTGAGATAAACGCAGCTGGCTTTAGAAAGCCCATCGGCGAGCAATATCCAAGCATAAATTTACTTGAGCTTATCGCCGAAAATGACATAACCATTACCTTTGGCTCAGACGCTCACGCCAAAGAAGATATCGGTAAAAACGGCGAAATTTGCGAGCAAATAGCTAGAAATTTGGGATATTCAAAGTGTGCGATATTTAAAAATAGAGATAGAGAATTAGTAAAATTTTAGTTTGGGGTCAAATAAAATATAAAGATAATCTTAAATATAAAATTTTGTGATACAATACGAAAATTAAAAAACCAGAAGGAGATAAAAAATGGGAAAATTTGTCCAAAACATCGATCATTTTTTTGATTTTTGCAAAGAAAATGAAGTTAAATTTGTAGATTTTAGATTTACCGATCTAAACGGCGCTTGGCACAGCATAAGCTACAACATAAAAGCTGTTACAAAAGAGAATTTCACAAACGGCATCCCGATGGACGCTAGCTCGATGAACGGCTGGCAGCCAATCGACAAGAGCGATATGATAATGAAGCCAGAAGCGACATCGGCGTTTTTGGACCCATTTACCTCTGACATCACAGTCGTTGTTTTCTGCGATATCTACGACATCTACAAAGGTCAAATTTATGAAAAATGCCCTCGCTCGATCGCAAAAAGAGCGATGCAATATGTAAAAGATAGCGGACTTGGAGACGAGGCATATTTTGGCCCTGAGAATGAATTTTTTGTATTTGACAACGTCAAAATCATCGACAGCCCAAACTGCGCGATGTATCAAGTAGATAGCGAAGAAGGCGAGTGGAACGACGCTGCAGACTTCAAAGATAGCTACAACACAGGCCACCGCCCACGCAGAAAAGGCGGCTACTTGATGACTCAGCCAATCGACAGCATGGTCGATCTAAGAGCTGAAATGATGCAAGTTTTAGAGCAAGTTGGTCTTGAAGTATTTTTAGGACACCACGAAGTCGCTCAAGGTCAAGGCGAGATCGGCGTGAAATTTGGCAACTTAGTCGAGGCTGCTGACAACGTTCAAATTTACAAATACGTCGTTCGCATGGTCGCTCACCTAAACGGCAAGACAGTTACATTTATGCCAAAACCGCTTTATGGCGACAACGGCAGCGGCATGCACGTGCACCAATCAGTCTGGAAAGACGGCAAAAATTTATTCTACAAAGAGGGCAACTACGCAAATTTAAGTGACTTTGCAAGATACTACATCGGCGGCGTTTTAAAACACGCAAGAAGCGTTGCAGCCTTCACAAACCCAAGCACAAACAGCTACAAACGCCTAATCCCGGGCTTTGAAGCGCCATCTATCCTCACCTACTCTAGCCAAAACCGCTCAGCGAGCATCCGCATACCTTACGGCGCTGGCGAGAAGTCAGTTAGAGCTGAGATGAGATTCCCTGATAGCACGGCAAACCCTTATCTAGCTTTCTCAGCGATGCTAATGGCGGGCCTTGACGGCGTTAAACACAAATACGAGCCAGTTGGTCCGATGGATGAAAATTTATTTAAACTTCACCTCGATGAGATCAGAGAGCGCGGCATAGAGCAGCTCCCACACACACTTCGTGGCAGCCTTGAGGCGCTTATCCGCGATAACGAATATCTAAAACCGATAATGAGCGATCTTTTCATCGACACTTATCAGCACATGAAATTTGAAACTCAGGTTTGGCCTTACGAAGCACGCCCAACCGCTTATGAGTTTAAAACCTGCTTCTCTTGCTAAAACGCAATCTCCAAGCTCTTTTTTGGGCTTGGAGACTTTTTTAAATATAAAATCTATATAGTTAAATTTTGAGCTAAATTTAGCTTTACGCACAAGAATAAATTTTAAATTTAATAAGCCCAAACTCATGCAAATTTAGAAATTTAAGCTCATATCCAAAAAAGCCATGGCGGATAAATTTAAGACTTCAAGCTTTAAATATAAAAAACAAAAACACCTATCTAAATTTTGGCTACTTTTGTTTAGAAATTTTGTCCAAAAGGATAAATTTAAAAATTAACAAGTCATAGCCATTGTAAATTTGTTTTTTAGTTTAGAGATTTTGTCTAGCAAAAATGGTCATAGCAGATAAATTTTGGCTTTAAATTTAAGCATCAAACAAAACAACAAGCTAAATTTGACTAATTTTATTTAGAAATTTTGTTTTAGAAAGGTTAAATTTAATAAGCCTAAGTTCATGCAAATTTAGAATTTTAAGTTTATATCAAAAAAAACCACATCGGATAAATTTTAAACTTCAAATTTGAAATATAAAATCCTACGGTGGTTAAAAATAGAATTAAATTTTATTTTGCAAACAAGGGTAAATTTGCCAGAGTTTTAAATTTATCGCCTCATTAAAAGTTCAAATTTAATAAGCTCTAGCTCTTTTAAATTTGCAATATAAATTTGAGATTTTATTTAGTCAGGATAGCAACAGTAGATAAATTTATTAAAAAAGCTAAATTTGACCACTTTTATTTAGAAATTTAGATCAAAAAGTCAAATTTACAAAAGAGCCAAATTTCCTAGCTATTTTGCACTTCAGGCTGTCCAAAGAGCCTATTTGCCTCTTTTATCACGCCCTCTTCTCTTTGCTTTTTAAGCTCTTCTGGGCTCTTGCTCTGACTTAGTGACATCAGCTCTTTTGCAAAGTCATTTTGCGGCTGAGATAGCGCATTTACGCTAGTTTCAGGCACTACCTCGGGCTTGCTTACTGGCTCATCTTTTTGCTCGTCTTGCTGCCTAGCCTTTATCTTAGCGATCTCCTCGTCAAGGTAGCTATATTTATCTTGTGGCTCTTGTGGCGGAGTTTCTGGCTTGGGCTTTGCGGCAGGAATTTGAGTTTTAGCATTTACGATCTTGATCTTTTTACCAAAAATTGTATGTAAAATTTCATGCATTACACCCCAGCTTTTTTTGAAAAATGCCAGCTCATCGCCAGTTGCATTGACGACTAAGCCAAGCTCATTCTCATTTAAAAAGCTAAAACTTATGTGATTTTTAAAAATTTCTCCAAGCTCAAAGCTTCTATCATAAATTTTTGCCACAAACTGCTCGTATGGCGTCTTTGGCGCTTCTTTTATGGCTAAAATTTGCTCACTCACGCCAGCTTTTGGCTCTATAGCCACGCTAGGCTCGCTCTTAGCAAGCTTTATTGCTTCATCGATATCTTGTAAATTTAGCGCCTCTATCATCATAAAAAGCATAAGCATCAGCACAAATCCATTGTCGCTTGATACGCTTAGCATCGACTTTGCCTGCGCCAAAATCCTAAAAAATCTCTCATATATAAGAAGTGAAAATTTTGGGTCGTTGTCTAAAAATCTCTGCTTTAAATTTGCCAAAATTTCATCTATGATCATCTCTGGCTCATAGGTCTCAAGCTCGGTTACAAGCACTCTTATGGCGTTTTTATCGGCATTTGCGACGTGTTCGATGATCTGCTCGATTCTACTTGGATCAAGAAGTCCGAGCATCGCTGCCACGCTTGATTTTGTGATATTGCCAGCGCCATAAATGATAGCTTGATCAAGCAGCGTTAGTGTATCTCTTAGCGAACCGCCGCCACTTCTAGCTAGTATCTCAAGCGCCTCCCTCTCGTAGCTCACGCCCTCTTTGCTAAGGATAAATTCAAGATGTTTTACGATCTCATATCTGCTTATCTGCTTAAATCTAAAATGTTGCGTCCTTGAAAGCACCGTTGTTGGCAGCTTAAGCGGGTCGGTCGTTGCTAAGATAAATTTAACATAGCTTGGCGGCTCTTCAAGCGTTTTAAGAAGGGCATTAAACGCCTCTTTTGTTAGCATATGCACTTCGTCGATGATGAAAATTTTATATCTAGCAGCCGTCGGAGCGTACTTTGTCTGCTCGATAAGCTCCCTTATGTCATCGATCTTTCTGTGGCTGGCTGCGTCCATCTCGATGATGTCCATGTGGCGCGACTCGTTTGCCATCACGCACTGCGCACAGACCTCGCAAGGCCTAGAAGTTGGCCCTTTCTCGCAGACCAAAGCCTTTGCAAATATCCTAGCGCTCGATGTCTTGCCGCTTCCCCTAAGGCCTGAAAACAAATAGGCATGGCTCACTCTGTTCTCATCAAGTGCGTGGGTTAGGCTCTTGCTTACGGCTTCTTGTCCGATGAGCTCGTCAAAATTTTTTGGTCGATATTTTAGGGCTAGTGCTTGCAACTGCTTTCCTTTTTGCAATTTTAATTTGCTGATTTTATAAAAAAAGGCATAAATTTATGGTTATGATAAAGTTAAATTTTGCTAAATTTAAGTCAAACTTTAGCGGAAAGGATAAATTTGCAAGCATTTATATCTGGATTTTTTATCTCTTTATCGCTCATTTTAGCTATCGGCGCGCAAAACGCATTTGTGCTAAAACAGGGCATCAAAAGAGAAAATATCTTTATCATCTGCCTTATTTGCGCTATTAGCGACGCTGTCTTGATCTTTGCAGGAGTTTTTGGGCTCGGTAGCCTCGTGCAAAACTTCCCCATCATCAAGCAAATTGCCCTTTATGGCGGCTTTTTATTTTTGCTTTTTTACGCGCTAAAGAGCTTTCACTCGTGCTTTTTTAAGGACCTTAGCATGGATACCAGCAGCGAAAATGCTAGATCAAATTTAAAGAAAAACATCCTTTTAACGCTCGCATTTACTTGGCTAAATCCTCACGTCTATCTTGACACGATGATCCTAATAGGCTCGGTTTCGACTAAATTTAAAGATGAAAATTTGATATTTGGCGTGGGAGCTAGCCTTGCCTCATTTTGCTTTTTCTTCACACTTGGCTATCTGGCTAGGTTTTTAGCGCCCATCTTTGCAAGGCCCATCTCTTGGAAAATTTTAGAGTTTTTTGTCGGCCTCGTCATGCTCGCCCTTGCCTTCATGCTCCTTTTTGCTAGCTTCTAGCCTCTTTTTTAGCGCCTCTTTTTTGCGAAGTTCGAGCTGGTAGGCTTCATTTAGCGCGTCTTCGTCGTCTAAATTTGCTCCGTCTAAAAATTTGCGGTAGTCTTCAAACTGCCTATTTTTTATCCCCCAAAGCACGCCAAAAAGCAAGGCCGCCCCCATCAAAACAGAGATAAAAACAAGCATCGCAAGAGTCGTTGTATCCACTATTTGTCCTTAAATTTTCTAACTATAAAAAGCGAGTTTAGTATCACACTTAGCGAGCTTGCTGACATGAAAAGCGCGGCAAATAGCGGCATGACGTAGCCACACACGGCAAATGGCAGGCTAAGGGCGTTATAAAGCAGGCAAAAGAGTAAATTTTGCTTTATCGTTTTATAGGTAAATTTTGAAATTTTCACCGCTTTTGCTAGGCTTTGCAGGCTATCATCAAGTAGCACCACGTCGCTTTTCTCTAGGCTCACGGCCGCGCCACTTCCCATGCAAATGGCCACGTGAGCAAGGCTTAGTGCAGCTGCGTCGTTTATGCCGTCTCCAACCATCAGCACGTTTTTGCCCTGCTGTTTGAGACCAGCTATAAATTTAGCCTTTTCATCAGGTAACATCCCTGCTCTAAACTCGCTCACCCCAAGCCCATCTGCCACGTTTTTTACAACATTTTGAACGTCGCCACTTAGGATAAAGGTCTCTAATCCAGCTGCTTTTAGCTCATCTATGAGAGCCTTTGCCTCGGGCTTTACGCTATCTTGTAGGTAAAATTTAGCCACCAGCTCGCCCTGCTTGCCCACAAAAAAGCTCACATTTTCTTCGCTCTCATCAAATTTCACCCCATTTTCAGCCAAAAAGCGCTTGCTCCCAGCGATAAAACGCTCACCTGCGATATCAGCGCTAACTCCCTTTGCCACGCTTAAATTTGCATTTTCAAGCTCAACTTTTTTTGCACCTTTTTGCTTTAAAAACTCAGCCACCGCAACGCTTATTTGGTGGTTTGAGATGAGACAAAGCGAGTAAATTTTATCAATACTCACGCCCTCTTTTATAAAAAACTCGCCAACTTCAAATTTAGCCTTTGTAAGCGTCCCAGTCTTGTCAAATACCGCTACATCGCACTTTGCAAGGCTTTCAAAAAATTTAGCCTCCTTAAAAAGCACCTTGTTTTTAAAGGCCACCCCAAGGGCGCAAACGCTGCTAACTGGCGTGGCAAGGGCAAGCGCACAAGGGCAAGCGATCACGATGACGCTCACAGCCGTGACGATTGCTTCTGAAAAGCTAAATTTAAAGTACCAAAACCAAAATGTAAAAAATGCCAGAGTTAGCACGCTAAGAGAGAATTTCGAGGCGATTTTATTGACTGCTAGCTCGATATTTGGCTTTTTTAGCTCTGCGTTTTGGAGTAAATTTATAAGCTTATTAAGATATGAGTTTTTAAAAATTTGCCTTGCTTCATAGATGATCTGGCCGTTTAAACAAACGACGCCACTTTTTACTTCAGCCCCGCAGCTTAGTAAAAGTGGCAAACTTTCGCCTGTTAAGCTTGAGCTATCGATGCTTGCCTCACCACTAAGCACCACACCATCAAGTAGCGCCCTCTCGCCAGCTCTTAGCACGATCTTTTCGCCTAAATTTACATCCTTTGGCTCTTTTAAAATATCCTTGCCATTCTCTAAAACGCAGACCTTTGCAAGCAGCATATCGCTTAAGAAATTTGATGTTTCAAGTGCCTTTTTCTTGCCTAAAATTTCTAAAAATTTGCCGATAAAAACAAAGGTTATGATCATCGCAACCGAGTCAAAATAACTCTCGCCGCTTCTTGTAAGCATCGCAAAAATCGAGTAGATATAGGTTATGCTAGCCCCCGTGATAACGAGCAGGTCCATATTTGGCGAGGCGTTTTTAATAGCGATCTTCGCCCCCTTGAAAAACTCGCTGCCAGTATAAAAAAGCACAGGCGTTGCCAGCACAAACTGCGCAAAGCTTAGCAGGTCCTTCACGTCGCTTCTGATACCGCTAAAGTAGCCGCCATACTGCGCGATCGCCAGCCACATGATATTCATCGTAGCAAAGACGCCAACAAGCGCTTTTGCGTAGAAATTTCGCCTTTTTTTGACTAGTTCGTCCTCTTTTTGGCTCGCCGCGTAGGCCTTTGGAGTGTAGCCAACGGCATAAATTTTCTCAATTATTTGCTCCACCAAAAGCTCTTGCTCATCGTAAACGATGACCGCCTTTTGGCTAAGCGAGTTGATATTTACCTCCAAAATTCCAGGCAGGCTAAAAAGCGCCTTTTCAAGCAGCCAGATGCACGCCGAGCAGGTGATACCGTCAATGAGAAGTGAAATTTTAGAAAACTCGCCCTCTTTTGTCACCAGCTCGCTAAAATTTGCCGCTAAATTTTTGACATTTGCGCCGCTACTTGCAGGATTTAGCGTGTTTTTGCCAAGCCTCTCGTAAAACTCGCCAAGGCCGCTTTCATTTAAAATTTCATAGACGCCTTTGCAGCCGACACAGCAAAACTTAAGCCCGCCCTTAGCCTCTATCATCGCGCTTTCATCAAAGCTTTGCTTGCAGTGAGAGCACCTACACTTCACGGACGCTTCTTTTTAAGCTGGTCTAAATAGCCATATATCGTGATCTTTGAGACGTTTAGCTTGGCTGCCACGACCTCGATAGCACCCTTTATGTTAAAAATGCCCTTTTCGTTCATAAAGCCAACAAGCTCGAGCTTTTGCTCTTTTTTGAGCTTCTTGCTCTCGTTTTTGGCGATGATCTTGTCGATCAAATTTAAAACTATCTGCATTACATCGTCGTTTTGCTCGCTCTTGGGCTCATTTTCACTCGTCTTTAAGAAATTCCCAGCCATTTCAAAAAGGCTCTTTGCTACGCTTGCATCGACATTTACGCATATCGCCCCGATGATCTCTCCGTGCTCGTCTCTGATAAAGGCAGTTGAAGACTTCACCAGCTTTTCGTCCTTGGTAAAAAAGTAGTTTGCCACGTAGTCGTCTTTGAAATTTTCGCTGTTTAAGACCTCGCTTACAAGGTGGTCAAAGCTTTGTACGACCTTTCTGCCAGTGACGTCGCCAGCTACATATACAACTGAGCGCTGCGGGTTTGAGAGATCGTGCAGCACGACTTCGCAGGCAAATGGCGAGCTTTTTTGTATGAGATTTGCCGTTGGGATAAATGCCTTTAATATATGGTGCATAAGGCGCCTTTTGTTTTTGTTTAAGTTTAGCCAAAATATTTTTAAAATTTCGATAAGAAAAAATATAATTTTTTATGAAAATTTGTGAAATTTAAGTGGTAATAATAATTTTTTATCTATAATCCTTTAAATTTTTAAGGAGAAAATATGAAAATTTATGAGACCGAAATTTCAAAAAAGAAAAAGGCTCACTACTCTTTGGCAACCGAGCACAACGGCGTCCTCTACATCTCAGGTCAGCTTAGCATGGACCCAGAGACTAGGCAAATTCCAGAGGGGCTAAAGACGCAAACAAGACAGGCTTTAAAAAACCTTGATAACGTGCTAAAACTAGCAAATGCGACAAGAAATGACATCTTGATGTGCCGCATCTATACGCCAGATATCGACTTTTGGGACGAGATAGATGACGAGTATGCACTATTTTTTGGCGAGCACAAGCCAGCTCGCGTCGTAGTGCCGACAAACAAACTTCACTTTGGCTGCCTGCTAGAGATCGAAGCCACAGCAATACTTGATAGAAAATTTTAAAAGGAGCAACAATGCCTAAATTTATCTGCTCAAAGTGCGGTAAGAGCGCAGAATTTGAGGGGGCGATATTTACGTGCGAGTGCGGTGGGCTTTATAAACTGGAGTTTAAACCGGCCAAATTTGATCTAAATTTGATCGATCAGCGCGAGTTTAGCCTATTTATATACCGCGAATTTTTCCCTATCAAAAACGATCTTTGGCGCGATATCAGCCTTGGCGAAGGGCTAACAAAGAGCGTGAAATTTGATGACTCACTCTACCTCAAAATGGACTATGCGATGCCAACGCTTTCATTTAAGGATAGGGGTGCGGTGATGCTTATTTGGTTTTGCAAAACTCATGGCATCACAAAGATCTTGCAAGATAGCAGCGGAAACGCTGGAAACTCAGTCGCCGCATACGCTGCAAGAGCTGGGATAGAGTGTGAAATTTACGTCCCAAAAGGCACAAGCGAGAAAAAGATAAAGATGCTTGAGTACTACGGCGCAAAGGCGGTTGTCTTTGACGGCACGCGCGACGAAACGGCAGATGCTTGCAGAAAAAGGGCAAAAGATGAGGGCATATTTTACGCAAACCACGTATTTAACCCGCTTTTTACCAAGGCACTAAAACATATATATATGAAATTTACGAGCAGCTTGGATTTGTACCTGAAAATTTATTTCTGCCAGTTGGCAACGGCACCTTGCTAATAGGCTGCGAGATCGCTTTAAAAGAACTTTTTGAGGCTGGAGTGATCAAAAAACTGCCTAAAATTTTCATCGTTCAAAGTGAAAATTGCGCGCCGTTTCTTGGGGCGACAAGCGAGCCAGTTGCGATAAAGGCAGAGCCAACTTTGGCTGAGGGCATAGCGATCGCAAAACCTGCTCGTGGCGCCGAAATTTTAGCTAGCAACTACGCTGGCGAGCGCGAGGTGATCACGATAAAAGAAGATGAGATCATGCCAGCTAGAAATTTCCTAGCAAGCCGCGGCTTTTACGTCGAGCACACCACAGCAGCCATCTACGCCGCCTACGCAAGCTACGCAAAATCGCACAAGATAGATGGCAAAAGCATCATCTCGATGTGCGGCGCTGGGCTAAAAAGCGAGCACTAATTTAAATTTGCAGGCCATTTTGCCTGCAAATTTGCCTATTTTAGCGACTTTGGTTGTGGCATTTCTTGACAACAAAGTTTTATTTTTATAAAATGCCAAAACTTTCAAAAAACTTTTGAAGCCCAGAATTCTGCAATCTTATCCCCGCATTTAAAGAGGAAAAATGGAAAACAATAACCAAACCGAGCAAAGTGCTGCTCAAAACACAAAAACTACAAAAAAACATCAAGCATCAAGAACCCACGTACCAGTTGACGGACACAAGATCGAAGAGCTAAGAACGCTTAGCTTAGACGAGCTAGTGCAGATCGCAAATGGCGTTGGCGTCGAAAATCCACGCGAATTTCGCAGGCAGGATTTGATATTTGAGATACTAAAAACCCAGACAAAACAAGGCGGATTTATACTATTTACTGGAATTTTAGAGATTACAAACGAGGGTTACGGCTTTTTAAGGGCTGTTGATGCAAATTTAAGCGACAGCTCAAACGACGCTTATGTTTCAAACTCTCAAATCCGCAAATTTGCACTTCGTGTGGGCGACATCATCACCGGCCAAGTAAGAGAGCCAAAAGATCAGGAGAAATACTACGCCCTTTTAAAGATAGAAGCGGTAAATTATATGCCTCTAGCAGACGCAAAAGAGAGGCCACTCTTTGACAACCTAACCCCGCTTTTCCCAACTGAAAAGCTAAATTTAGAGTATGATCCGATGAAGCTAACGGGCCGTGTGCTCGACCTTTTCACGCCTATTGGCAAGGGTCAGCGCGGCCTCATCGTCGCACCTCCAAGAAGTGGTAAAACTGAGCTTATGAAAGAGCTAGCTCACGGCATCGCAAAAAATCATCCAGAAGCCCAGCTAATGGTGCTTTTGGTAGATGAGAGACCAGAAGAGGTTACCGATATGCAACGCTGCGTAAAAGGCGAGGTATTTAGCTCGACATTTGACCTGCCAGCGCTTAATCACGTCCGCGTAGCAGAGCTAGTCATCGAAAAGGCAAAACGTCTAGTTGAAATGGGCAAAGATGTCATCATCTTGCTTGATAGCATAACCCGTCTAGCACGCGCCTACAACACAGTGACTCCGCCAAGCGGCAAGGTGCTAACAGGCGGCGTGGATGCAAACGCACTTCACAAGCCAAAACGCTTCTTTGGCGCAGCTAGAAACATTGAGTACGGCGGCTCACTAACCATCATCGCAACCGCACTGATCGACACTGGCTCACGTATGGACGAAGTGATATTTGAAGAGTTTAAAGGAACTGGAAACAGCGAGATCGTGCTTGACCGCAATATCTCAGACCGCAGAATTTACCCAGCTATCAACGTGCTAAAATCAGGCACTAGAAAAGAAGAGCTACTTCAAAAGCCTGATGAACTTCAAAAAATTTGGGCTATTCGCTCTGCGATAGCTACAATGGACGACGTCGAAGCGCTTAAATTCTTATACGCAAAGATGCTAAAAACAAAAGACAACAAAGAGCTTCTCTCTATCCTAAACGAGTAAATTTAACTGAGCTTGAAGCGCTTGCTTTGAGCTCAAATTTCTCACTTAAAATATAAACTCCAGCTTTTCTAGCCAAAAATATCTTAGAAATTTTGAATTTTTCAACACTTGTAATTATAAAAGAGATTACGATTTTTAAACGATTATTTACTAAATTTTTCTATGTCTTGATTGATCAAATTTTCATACTCGCAAAGCTCGTTGCAAGTCTTTTTGCTCTGCTCGATAAGCTCATCAAATTTAAATCCAAGCATTACGATACGATAAAGGTTTGGCTTGTGTTTTCGCCAGTTGTAAAGCGTTGCGACATCAACGTCTAAATGATAAGCCATATCACGTTTTGTCATCTTAGCCACTTTACACTCCTTTTTTTGAGTGATTTTATAAATTTTATTCTGATAAGAAAACAATTGAATTATTTTATGTTTTTTATTAATTTTATTGAATATTTAAACTTTATTTAATATAAGAAAATTTAAAATAGCCGCGTAACATTTTTTAAATAAGGAGTAAAAATGAAAAATGTAGTTTTAAAAGTTGCTTTAGGCTTAAGCCTAGCTAGTGCCGCTGCTTTAGCGCAAGGAGCGTTTGTTGGAGTTGAGGGAGACTACTCTTTTGGATCAAAATTAAAAGTAAAAAGAGGTGATGGATCAAAAGATAGTATTAAAAAAGCGCAACCAGGTCTTGGTCTAAAAGCTGGTTATGACTTTGATGTAGCTAGAGTTTATGGTGCTTATATATATGACTTTCAAGCTAAAAAGTCACTTGGTGATGAAGATGGCACAGTAGTAAAATGGAATACACATAAATTTATAGTTGGAGCTGACTATACTCCGAGCGTAGCAAAAGATCTTAAACTAATTCTTGGTGGCTACACTGGTTTTTCAAAACTTAAATTGGATGTATTTGACACACATGATGGTTCTGAAAAAGGCAACGCAACTGGCTGGATACTAGGTACAAAAGTCGGTGCAGAATACTCTATCAATGAAAATAATGCGGTTGAGTTTGGTTTAAAAGCTGATAGAACCGACTATGGTAAGATCAATAAATTTAATTTAGTCGATATTAAAGAGACAAACCTCGGTCTTTATATGGGATATACATATAAATTTTAATAATTCGCAAGCTCAAATTTCAAAGCAAATTTGAGCTTTTATTAGAAACTATAAATTTACCAGCTTTTCTAAATTTTCGCCGTCTAAGCGGTAGGTTCTCCACTCAAGAGATTGGTTTTTAGCACCCATGCTTTCATAAAATTTGATGCTTGGTTCATTCCAGTTTAGACAGCACCACTCAAGCCTTTTTAAATTTTCATCCTTGCAAATTTGAGCTAGAAATTTAAAAAATGCCTTGCCGATGCCTTGATTTCTAAACTCTTTTTTGACGTAGATGTCCTCAAGATAGATCCCGCCAAGCCCTAAAAATGTAGAAAACGTGTAAAAATAGATAGCATATCCTATCACCCTGCCCTCGCTCTCGCAGACAAGGGCTTTTGCGTGATTTTTATTAAAAATAGAGTCCGCAAAAATTTCATTTGTAAAAGTGACTTGATCGCTCATTTTTTCGTAAGCCGCAAGCTCCCTTACAAGCTCGCATATCACGTCTATATCGCCCTTAGTCGCTTTTCTTATTTGAAATTTCATTAGTTGTCACCAAAGAGTGCTTTTAGATCCTTAACCATTTCGCCATTTTCGCCGCTGCTGCTAGTTTTTGAGCCAAGCTCGTTTAGCTCGATCTCATAGCCAGTTAGCATGCTTGCAAGGCGGATATTTATGCCATTTTTGCCGATAGCTTTACTCTTTTGCTCGCTTGCAAGCGTTACGATCGCCTTGTTTTCTTCGATCTTTACAGATGTGATGATCGCAGGTGCCATAGCGCGAGCTACCAAGATCGCTGGCTCGGTGGTGTATTCGATCGCATCGATGCTCTCGCCGTGAAGCTCTTTGCTTACGGCATTTATCCTAACGCCCTTTGTGCCGACCGTTGCGCCGACTGGATCGATGTTTGGAGTGGTTGAGATGAGTGCTACTTTTGCTCTTTCGCCAGGGATCCTCGCACTTCCTTGAATGATGATGCCACCATCTTTTATCTCTGGCACCTCTGAAGTTAGCAGCGCCTCAAGAAATTTAGGTGAAGTCCTTGAAAGTTCGACCTTTATACCTAAATTTTTATCTGTAAAAACTTTTCTAATGACCGCTTTTACCACATCGCCTACTTTAAATTTCTCGCCTTTTATGCGGTTTTTACGTGGCAAGATGGCACGAAGCTCATCTATCTCGATAAAGGTGTTTTCATCGTTATCAACCCTAACAACCGGGCCAAAGACCATGTGGCCGCTCATCTCATTATATTTTTGTAAAATTTTCTCTTCGACTAGGCGCTGGATGTGATATTCAAGCTCCTTGTGAAGCGTTTGGGCGGCTGTTCTGCCAAGGTTATCAAGGCTTAGCTCGTAAGTGAGCTCATCTCCGATCTCTACGCCATTATCTATCTTTTTAGCCTCTTTTAAGCTTAAAAAGTGCTCATTGTCTTCAGCAAGCCTCTCATCGTCGTTTGCTACGATTGAAATTTTTTGATAAAGCTTTAAATTTTTATTTGCATCGATGCTCACATCATATTCATAATTTTCGCCATAAACCCTTTTAGCAGTGTTTATCAAAGCCCTTATGACACGCTCTTTTACATCTTCTATCTCTAAATTTTTCTCATTTGCAATTGACTCTATAATGTCTGATATTCTTTCCATTTTTTCTCCATTGTGACGATAAATTTCGGGGATTTTTCGTGAAGTTTTGAAATTATACATAAGCCATACTTTTAATAACTTTAAGCTTGTTATTAACTTTTATTTAATCCTTTTTTTATGATGATTTGGGTATATTGACCGATTAAAATTTAAGATTTTGAAAGGATTAAAAATGGAGCTAAAACTTGCAAGAGCCGAATTAGACGCAAAACCAAAAACAATTTCACTAGAAAAGATAGAGGCAGCTGTCGAAAAAGAGGGTCAGAAAATTTTCTATTTTGATAAAGAAAACACACACAAACAACTAATCGCCTTAGTCGAGCACTTTGAAGAAAAAGGGCTAAGTGTTTATCACAGAACCGTGAAATACGGCCTTGATGATAGCGATTATATGTATGAAGTGCATATACTTTAATGAGTAAAAAGCTCTTTATCCAAACTCTAGGTTGTGCTATGAATGTTCGTGACAGCGAGCATATCATAGCCGAGCTCTCACAAAAAGAAGACTACTCCTTAACACAAAACATCGAAGAAGCTGATTTAATCCTTATAAATACCTGCTCAGTTCGTGAAAAGCCAGTGCATAAGCTCTTTAGCGAGGTTGGAGCCTTTGAAAAAGCCAAAAAAAGAGGTGCAAAGATAGGCGTTTGCGGCTGCACTGCAAGCCATTTGGGTAGTGAAATTTTCAAGCGCGCGCCTTATGTTGATTTTGTCCTTGGCGCAAGAAATGTTAGCAAGATCACAAAGGCGGTAAATACGCCTAAATTTATCTCAACCGACATCAACCACGACGAGAGCGAATACGCATTTGGCGAGTTTAGAGGCTCACCATACAAAAGCCACATCAATATCTCAATCGGATGCGATAAAAAATGCACCTACTGCATCGTCCCACACACCAGAGGCGATGAAATTTCCATCCCTTCAAGCCTCATCTTAAAAGAGGCAGAAAAGGCTGCAAAAAGTGGTGCAAAAGAGATATTTTTACTAGGGCAAAATGTCAATAACTACGGCAAAAGATTTTCAGGCGCGCAAGAAAATATCGATTTTAGCGATCTTTTAGTAAAGATAAGCGAGATAGAGGGCGTTGAAAGGATAAGATTTACAAGTCCGCACCCACTTCACATGGATGATAAATTTCTTGAAATTTTCACTAATAATCCAAAAATTTGCAAGTCTATGCACATGCCACTTCAAAGCGGAAACACCAAAGTTTTGCGCGAGATGAAGCGCGGATACACAAAAGAGTGGTTTTTAGACCGCGCGCTAAGACTTAGAAAGATGTGCCCAGATGTTAGCATCTCAACTGATATCATCGTCGCATTTCCAGGCGAAAGCGAGAGCGAATTTGAAGATACGATGGACGTACTTGAGCAAGTTAGATTTGAGCAAATTTTTAGCTTTAAGTATTCGCCTCGTCCGCTTACAAAAGCAGCTACTTTTACAAATCAAATAGACGATAAAACAGCTTCAGAAAGGCTAACGCGCCTGCAAAATCGCCACAGCGAAATTTTAGACGATATCGTGGCGGCGCAAAAAGATAAAATTTTTGATGTATATTTTGAAGAGCTAAGGGCAAATGGCGGCGTTGCTGGGCGAAGTTTTAATAACTTTTTGGTTCAAGTTGATGGCAGCGAAGAGCTTCTTGGCACTACGCAAAAGGTAAAGATCACAAACCCAAAACGAATGGTTTTGTATGGCGAGCTGCAAATTTAAAAACACCCTTGAAAAGGTCGCCCTAAACGTGGGCGTCTTTTTCATCTACATTTTGATGTGGCTCATTTTTCTAACCTGCAAAAAGAGCTACACTCAAAATCTCTTACCACAAAATGGCTGCGTCGTCGTCTTTTGGCACGGCAGACTTAGCTTTATGAGCTTTGCTTACAGGCGCTGGTGGAGCAGCCAAAACAGAAAACAAGGCAAGGTAATAATAAGCGACCACAAAGATGGCGAGCTCATCACCAAAATAATCAAATTTTTTGGCATTAGCACCATTAGAGGCAGCAGCTCAAAAGGTGGCGCAAGGGCGCTTATAGAGGCTCTAAGAGAGATAAAACAAGGTCACGACGTCATCATCACGCCAGATGGCCCACGCGGACCAAGACATAGCGTAGCAGACGGAGCTGCAGTGATCGCACAAAAGTCATCTTGTGAAATTTATGCTCTAAATTTCGAAGCAAACTCGTTTTGGGAGTTTAAAAGCTGGGATAAGATGATACTTCCAAAGCCATTTTCAACTATAAATTTTAGCCTCTCAGCCCCTTTTAGCGTGGCAAATTTAGAGCAAAAAGAGGCAAAAGAAAGGATACAAAATGAGCTTTGGCAGGCCTCACAAAATGACGGCGGCAAGAGCGTGCTACAAAATAAAGAGGACTTTAGGTCAAATTTAAAAATTTGGTGGAAAAAATATGCGCATAAAAATCCGCAAATAAGCGACGAGATAAGAGAAATTTTGGACGAAATTTATGAAAAATAAAATTTCTATCTTTATTGCCATTTTTATAATATCCTTGTTTGGGCTATTTTTTTACAGCGACAACTCCTATAAGCTCGCTCTTGAAGCGAAATTTTACTACGAGAGCAAAGAGTATGAAAAGGCTATAAATTTAAGCCAAAAAGCTCTTGATCTTGACGCCTACAACAAGATGGCAGCCACCACGCTTAATCAAAGCAAGGCAGCTATGAAATTTAGCTCATACATAAAAAACGGCAAAGAGTATCTTGAACGCATCAAAAAAATGAGCCAAAATGGCGTCAGCAAGGCTGATAATGAGCGCATCAAAATGATGTGTGATGTGATGATAGAGGATTTTGAAAGCTTAAAGAATTCTGCACTGCTTGATGATGAGCTAAAAAGCGAAGCTCTGAAGATGAAAGAGGCGTTTGCAAAACTAAAAAACGAGCTGTTTTAAACTTATTTAATCCCTTTTTAGCTAACATACCAAAAATAATGCACTAAATTTAGGAGAGTTATGTCTTTTAGCATCAAAAAGCTTTTTTCAAACCTTTTCTTAAGCGCCGTGATCGAGGGTAATGAGTGCGTTTTTTACGGTCAGGTCTTTAGAAATGGCAAGCTTATAAAAACCATAAATGCTAAATTTACAGACATAAGCATCGATAGTGTCGATGAAAAAGTTTTAAAATACATAGAGGAGCAAGAAAAGACATATTTTGGCGTCTATGTTTCGCTCTTTTTTAACGACGACTCGCAAGGTGCGCTGCCTACTGCTAACTTTGACGAGTACAAAAAATTTAACATCAACACACAAAATTTAACCAGCCTTGTGATGCAAGATAGCTGGAGCATATATGCAAATTTAAACGCTATAAGAAGATATAAAAACCTCTTTGGGCAAGGTAGTGTCGATCTTATCTATTCGCCTATCGCCCTGCTCTTTCACGAGCTTTTAAAGCGTGGAATTTCGCCAAAAACTACGCTATATCTCTACATCCACTCGCACTCTTTTGCACTTGCGATATTTAAAGACAAGCAGATGAAGCTCTCTACGTTTTTAAATATGAGTGACGCTGAAGAGGGTAACGAAGAGATAGAAAGCCTAAAAGAAGAGGACATAACAGACATTGACAATCTCATCGTCAAAGAAGAAGATGGCGCAACGGCGCTTGATGATTTCAAGAGTTTGGATGATTTCTTAAGCGACGATAAGCCAAAAGAATTTGAAGATCTAAACTACGAGCTAAACATGCCAACTTCGACAAACGTCGAAAAATCAGTAGCGATCTTTGGGCGCGATATGAAGATGTTTGACTACATCGCAAAGGCTATGAAAGAATTTTATGAAAATCCAATCTATGGCGGCGATTTTATCGAGCAGATCATCGTTTTTGAAAACACAAAGACAAGTGCGACCTTTTTACAATACCTGCAGTCTGAGCTATTTGTGGAGACATCAAGCTATCCGATCAACACAAATCACATCATGAATGAGATCATGCAAGAAGAGATAACACTATGAAATTTAGCTTCATCACTCCAGAACCAAGACCGCTTCTTTCTATCTTTAGCAAGCTTTGGCTAAGCCTCATAGGCTTTGTCTTTGTGGTGCTTTTGGTGGCAAATTTCTTTATCGTTTATAAAAACTACTCAACCAAAAAAAATATAGAATTTCTAGCAAATGAGCAAAAAGAGCTTAGTCAAAAGATAGTCACCACGGATGAAATTTCAGCCAAGCTTGCCGTGCAAATAGACTCTGCAAACGATATCTTTACGTCAAATTCTATCCTAAAGCAAAGCTTGCACAACCTTTTTGACCTTGTGCCGGATAGCATCACGCTTGAAGAGGTCTTTATGGATAAAAACTCACTCATCATCCGCGGCATAACGCCAACAAAGGATGTCTTTAACCAGCTTTTAGCCTCGCCACTAAGGTCGATTTTCACCACGTCAAACACTAGCTTTTATCAGAGCAAAAACGGCTGGTACGGCTTTATAAGCACAAATAAGATTGATAATTCTGAGGGATATAATGAGTAAAAAAGATACGAGCTTAGAAAAAATCGACCCAGTAAAGCTTTTACTTTTTATATTTGCTTTTATCATAGTTTGTTTTATTATGATATTTGGCTTTATCGTGCCAAATATAAAAGAGCTTAAAAGCCTCTCAAGGCAAAACTACTCGCAAACCTCATCATATACGAAGGTAAAAAACGAATTTGAAGCTAAATTTAAAGCACTTGAGGCGACAAGACAAAAAGATGGTGCTATCATCTTGGCTTATGATACAGCTTTTGATAAGGATAAATTTATAAATTTCGCATCGCAATTTTTTAGCGAAGTGAGCCTTAGCAAGATAGAAGAAGGTGAAAATAACGCAACTGAGAAGTTCTTTAGATACCGCCTAAACGTCACTAGCTCACTTAAAACTCCTCAGAAATTTTATGACTTTTTAGACGCACTTAGCAGCTACGATAGCATCATAAAAGCAGAATTTCCTATCGTGATGAAGGGCGAAAACGACAAGATACACACAACTTTTAACATAAAAGTTTTTGGACTGAAGTAACCAAGTTTAATAAATTTCTCCGAATCAAATTTAAAATTGCTGTGCCCTTAACAAAGGTATGGATATAAAAACCAACTAGAGTCACCACCACTGTTGCAAGGTACCAAACATGCTCTTACACGCAGATACTAGCGCACAAAGCAAGGTTATAAAACTATATAAAGAGCTTCTAAGTCAAAATATCATACCAAGCCATGTCATACTCTTACTCGATAGGTGAGGCTGATATCACTATATACTTAGACATATAACCACCATTAAAGAGAGCTTCAAACTACGATCATAATGGCAACAAAAGATGTTTTTGAAAGTAGGATCAAATTTAAAGAAATTTATGAATACGATATGACAAGCAAACAGCTTTTTAAAAATGGCGAAGAGATGCAGATGTCAAAAAATGAGGCAAAACTCTTCTTTTTACTTGTGAGTAATATAGAAAAAGTTGTAAATTATGAAGTGATAGAAAACTACGTCTGGAGCGAGAAGTCGATGAGTAACGAAGCGCTTAGAATGACTATCAATAAGATAAGGGCAAAAACCGACGCCGACCTCATCAAAAACATCTCAGGTGCAGGATATAAACTTAGCGGAGCAAACTAAATTTAACTTTGTGTAGCTTTATAAATTTAAGCTACACAAATTCTTACCTTTTATCCACGCATTTGCCAAGTTGGCAGGCTCTTTTGTAAAGTACATTTGCCTTTGATTCATCGCCGCTTAGCTTTGCAAGTAAGAAGCACGACTGCGCATACTCAAGCTCGCAGCTCTTTGCCAAAAGCTTTAAAACTCTAGCCTCAGCCTTAGTTCTATCTATCTTATGAGTTTTTAAATTTTCGCTTTCGATGTAGGATTTTAGCCCCATGGCCTCGTTGTAGCAGCCAACGCCGTCGCCACTATCGCAAGCTAGTTTATAAAGCTTTAGAGCTTTTTCGATATCTTTTTGTTCATCAACCAGCCCTTGCTCGTAAATTTGACCCAAATTTGAGCAAGCAGTCGCAAGCCCAGCGTTGCAAGCCTTTTCATAGTAGCCTTTTGCCTTTACGAAGTCCTTTTCATTGCTAAAATTTACAGCTAGATTGTTGCAGTCGATGCTATTTCCGCTCTCGCAGTTTTGCACCATCTTCTCTTTTTCAAGCTCAAGACGCTCCGCCCTAGCCTCCTCATCACTTTGCCAAAAGCCAAAGCTCACCATCTTTTGCCACGACCAGCAGCCACTTAGCATAAAGCTAGTAGCTACGATAAGCCCGAAATTTAAAACTTTTTTCACTTATTTTCCTGCTTACATGCCAAGCTTTGCGCCTAGTCTTTTCATCTGTGGGCACGCCTTGTTTAGACCGCGAAAGCAAGCGACTTTGTAAATTCCATAAGCTCTCTTTTCATCCTTGTTCATACCAAGGCCTAGCTCATACATCGCACCGATATTTGCGCAGCTTGGGAGATCTCCAGCGTTGCAAGCGTTTGTGTAGGCCTCCATCGCTAGGTAGTAGTCTTGTTTTACGATCTCGCCCTTGCGGTAGACATTGCCTAGATGATAGCAAGCTTGCACACCGCCACTGTTGCAGCTATCTTTGTAAATTTCGACCGCTTTTTTTGGATCTTTTTTTACGCCAAGACCGTTTTCATAGAGCGTGCCGAGGTTTGAGCAAGCAAGCTGCACTTTCGCATCACAAGCCTTTTTGTAGTTTGCATAAGCGTTGTCATACTCTTTCATAAGCTCAAAATTTACGCCCAAATCATTGCACGCTTCAGCATCGCCGCTCTCGCACTTTGGTGTTAAAAGATCGATAGCATTTTTTGAAATTTGCTCTTTGTTTTGCACCACCTTTTCGTCCTTTGGCTGCTGCCATGAGTCATCTTGTTTTGGCGTATCCCCGATGCCGATGACATTTAAGCAGCCTGTGAAAAATAGAGCAGTTAAAAGTAGTAGATATTTTTTCATTTTTGTCCTTTTAGTATTGTCCAAACAAGTCATTTAGGGCTTCGCTGATGCTTGGGTGAGTGAAAATTTGGTTTTTAAAGAAATTTGCACCTGCTTTTAAATTCATAGCGATCGCGATCTCGTTTATGATCTCATTTGCATAGATGCAGTGAAAGCTCGCCCCCAAAATCTCACCGCTACTTGCTTCAACGATCGCTTTTAGCATGCCCACATCGTGATTTAGCACCTTTGCTCCTGGCACTGCTGCCATACTAAGCTTTAGCTCCTTGAAATTTAGCCCAAGCTTGCTAGCTTCTTTTGCATTTACGCCAACTCTTGCTAGCGGAGTGTCGGTAAATAGCACGTTTGCGTGGATGCTTCTGTTTTGTGTGGTGCGTTTTTTATCGCCAAAAATTTGCGAGAAAACTATCCTAAAATCATCCAAGCTCGTATAAGTAAAAAGCTCTCCGCCGCGCACATCACCCACTGCGTAGATGTTTGACACATTTGTTTGAAGGCGCTCATTTGTCTTTATAAAGCCTTTTTCATTTAGCTCGATACCAGCTCCTTTTAAATTTAGATCATCTAAATTTGCCACTCTGCCAAGCGCTACTAAGAACGCATCAGCTTTGATGAGCCTATCTTCATTATCTTGTTTGAAATTTAGCGCATTGTCTTTTAAGCTATCTATCTCGCAGCCCTCCAAAATTTCGATGCCTTGCACGTTTAGCGCATCTTTTACGCTCTTAGCTATGTCTTCATCTTCGTTTTTTAGCAGTGGTGAGCGTCCAACGATGGTCACTTTTGAGCCAAAATTTGCAAACATCGACGCAAACTCGATGCCGATAAATCCGCTACCAACGATGACAAGATGCTTTGGCATAGTTTTTAGATCGAGCAAAGTTTTGCTTGAAAAAACGTTTGAGTTTGTTATCTCAAATGGCGCATACGCCTCTTTTGAGCCAGTGTTTATGATGATGAACTCGCCTTCAACGACTTTTTGCTCGCCGCTTGAGGTTGTAACTAGGACGCTATTTTTATCTTTAAGCGAGCCGACACCATCGATCACATCTATATTTTCTTTATCATTTAGCATCGCGTAGTTTTTAGAATTTAAAGCCGAGATTAGCTTATTTTTGTTTTCGATGCTAAGCGTGTAATACTCGTTTTCAACGCTATTGTCTGCATATATCGCCTCTTTTGCAGCTGTGATTAGACGCTTTGTCGGTATGCAGCCCACGTTTATGCAAGTGCCTCCATACATCTTTGGCGATCTCTCGATTAGCGCGACCTTTTTGCCAAGCGCAGCAGCCTTTACAGCTAGCGTCTTGCCAGCCTTACCAAATCCAATGATAACAATGTCATATTTCATTTAATTTTTCCTATTATGTAGTATGTAGTTTCGTTTATCTTTTTGATATCCATTTTGTATTTATTTGCCCAGCTTTTGATGATCTCATCAACACGCTCTTTTATCTCTTTGATGGTCACAACGTTTTTTATCTTTAACCTATCCTCACTCCCGCTCATCGCTACAAAGCAAAGATGTGGTTTTAGATGATCGTTTAGCTCGATCACACTCTTTGGCAAAAGGCCGTCAGTGTTATTTAAAATTCTACGCATATGCCCAGTGGTCGTTTCATCTACGTTGTAGCCAAGCTGTGTCAAAAGTGCGTTATGATCCATATCGTTCCTTTTTGCTTAAAATTTGCGATCATTATAAGATAAAATTCGATAAAATCGCCTAAATTTTCAAGGACAAATATGAAAAAATTTATCATTTTTCTATTTAGCATTTTGCTATTTTGGGGCTGTTCGGCGCAGCAATTGTCGCAAAATTTAGGTCTTAGTGAGCCACCACTTGATCCTGAAGTAGAGCAGATAGCAGATGCCATCTACTTATATAACGAGGGCAACTACCCAAAGGCTTGCAAGAGATTTTACGACTACGCAAAAGATGGCAATGTCCTAGCCATGCAGCAAACTGGCGTTTGTTTTCGTGACGGCAAAGGCTTTAGCAAAGATATCTTAAGAGCACTTTTTTGGTTTGAGACAGCTGGCAGATACGGTAATATAGACGGGCTAAGAAGCGCTGGATACATCTACGAATACGGCCTTGGGGTCAATAAAAATTTAGAAAAAGCGATATATTTTTACGAAAAAGCCACAAGCCTTGGCTCAAGTGAAGCTAGCTACGATCTAGGGCTTATATATCTAGGTAAAAACGACTATAAAAAAGCGAGAATTTATCTTGACGAGGCTTGCTACCATGGCAAAGAAGAGGCATGTATGAAGCTAAAAGAGATGAAATTTTAGCTCTCATCTCTTTTAAATTTACTACGCCTCAGCCTTTTGAGCGATCAAGACGCCCTCGATCATCTTTTTGATATCACCATCAAGTATCGCGTCAGTTTGCGAGTATGCCTCGCCGCTGCGGTTGTCTTTTACCTGCTGGTATGGGAAAAGCACGTATGATCTTATCTGATGTCCCCAGCCGATCTCGCTCTTTTCGACGCTGTTGCTCGCTTCTTGCTGTTTCATCAGCTCAAGCTCGTAAAGGCGCGACTTTAGCATCTTCATCGCTGTAGCTCTGTTTTTGTGCTGACTGCGGTCATTTTGACACTGCACAACGATGCCAGTTGGTATGTGCGTGATACGGATGGCTGATTCAGTCTTATTTACGTGCTGACCGCCTGCGCCACTGGCTCTATAGGTGTCTATCTTTAGATCTTTTTCTTCGATCTCGATCTCTATATCGTCATCTATCTCAGGGCTTACCATGACACTAGAAAAGCTTGTGTGGCGGCGTCCTGCACTATCAAATGGGCTTGTGCGAACAAGCCTGTGGATGCCATTTTCTGCTTTGAAATATCCATAAGCGTTTTCACCCTTTACGATAAAACTCACGTCCTTTAACCCAGCCTCTTCGCCCTCTTGAAAGTCCAGAGTCTCGACCTTAAAGCCCTCACGCTCGCAAAATCTAAGATACATCCTATAAAGCATACTCGCCCAGTCGTTGCTCTCAGTGCCGCCAGCTCCAGGGTGGATCGATACGATCGCGTTTTTGCCATCATCCTCGCCACTTAAAAGCATAGAAATTTCTAAATTTACTATCTTTTCATCTAAATTTTTAGCATCTTCAAATAAAGAATTTATAGTCTCCTCATCATTTTCAGAATTTGCTAGCTCAAAGAGCTCCTTTGCGTCACTAACTGCTTGGTGAGCATCGCTAAATTTAGCAAGCATGTTTGAAATTTTTGTCTTTTCTTTATTTAGTGCTCCAGCTCTTGCGATATCTTGCCAAAAGCTAGGGTCTTGCTCTATGGCCTCGATCTCTTTTAGCCTAGCCTTTATCTCATCAGGCTTTACGATAGAGCCTATGTTTTCAACTTTTGTTTGTAGCTTCTTTAAAAGCTCGTTGTATTCGTAACTATCCAAGTTTTTCTCCATAAATTTTTGCCGATTTTAGCCAAAAGTTGCTTACATTTTTAAATTTACGCCCTTTTAATCCTTTTTTGTTACAATGCCAAGTTAAAATTTAGATAAAAAGAGTCAATATGCAAATCATAAGAACTATAAAAGAGCTTGAGGAATTTGTCTCAAACGCAAGCGGCAAGATCGGTTTTGTCCCGACAATGGGCGCACTTCACAACGGACACGTTAGCCTTATCAAAAAATGTGTCAGCGAAAATGAGATAAGCATCGTCTCAACGTTTGTTAATCCAACTCAATTTTTACCAGGTGAAGACCTAGAAAAATACCCAAGAAAAGAGCAAAGCGACATCCAAATTTGCGAGCAAAACGGCGTTAGCGCTATCTTTATACCAGACGAAAAAGAGCTTTACTTTGAAGATGAGCCTCTCATCGTCGCTCCAAAGAAATTTTCAGCCATTTTAGAGGGCAAAACTAGACCAGGACACTTTGACGGCGTCTTAAGAGTGCTAAACAAACTATTTCGCCTAACTCGTGCAAATAGCGTCTATATGGGCAAAAAAGACACGCAACAACTAATCATCGTGCAAAATATGATAAAGACATTTTTCTTAAACATCGAGCTAGTAGCTTGCGATATCGTTAGAGAGCCTGACGGCCTTGCGCTTTCAAGCAGAAACGTCTATATCTGCGATGAAGATAAGTGCAACGCACTAAGGCTTTCAAGATCGCTAAATAAAGCGCTAAATTTGATCCAAAACGGCGAAGAAGAGGCAAGCGAGATCAAGGCAAATATGCTTGAGGTATTAGAGCCACTAAAAGTTGATTACGTCGCGGTTACGGATAGAAATTTAAATGAAATTTCAAAGGTAGAAAAAGGCAACACCATCATCTTAGTAGCCGCCTATGTTGGCAAAACTAGGCTAATAGACAACATCTGGATCTAAAAATGCCAAAACTTCATCTAATCTCGCTTGGTTGTAATAAAAATTTAGTTGATTCTGAGATCATGCTAGGACGCTTGCAAAACTACGATATCACAGACGATATCAGCGACGCTGACGTCATCATAGTAAATACCTGCGGCTTTATCAAATCCGCCAAAGAAGAGAGCATCCAAACCATACTTGAGATGCACGAAGCCCGCAAAAATGGCTCTTTGCTGGTAGTGACTGGCTGTCTTATGCAGCGCTACAAAGATGAGCTAATCAAAGAACTGCCTGAAGTCGATCTCTTTACCGGCGTGGCGGATTATGACAAGATCGACGAGATCATCTTAAAAAAGCAAAATTTATTTAGCCCGCAAACTTATCTGCAAGCAAACGAAGAGCGTGTGATAACTGGCTCAAACTACCACGCCTACATCAAAATTTCAGAGGGCTGTAACCAAAAATGCAGCTTTTGTGCGATACCAACATTTAAGGGCAAGCTAAAATCGCGCTCGCTTGAAAACATCGTAAATGAGGTCAAAAATCTAGTCAAAAAAGGCTACTACGACTTTAGCTTTTTATCCCAAGACTCAAGCTCGTATATGCGCGATCAGGGCATTAGCGACGGGCTAATAAATTTAATAGACGAGATAGAAAAGATAAAAGGCGTAAGAAGTGCTAGGATACTTTATCTCTACCCAAGCACGACCAGCAAGGAGCTTATTGAACGTATCATCGCCTCGCCAGTATTTCACAACTACTTTGACATGCCGATCCAGCATATCAGCGAAAATATGCTAAAGATAATGAAGCGTGGAAGTGGCACTAAAAAGATAAAAGAGCTTTTAAATTTGATGAGAAATGCCAAAAATTCATTCTTGCGAACTGGCGTCATCGTGGGACACCCGGGCGAGAGCGAGGAGGATTTTGAGGAGCTTTGCGAGTTTTTAGAAGAGTTTAAATTTGATAGAATTTCAGCCTTTGCCTACTCAAAAGAAGAGGACACAGCCTCTTTTGAAATGGAGCAAATCCCAGCAAAAATCATCTCAAAAAGGCTAAGCAAGATAGAAAAGATCACCAAAAAAGCGATAAATGAGAGCTTACAAAAAGAGCTTGGCAAGCAAATTTATGCATCGCTTGAGGGCATTAGCAGCGAGGGCGAGATGTTTTACGCAGCCAAAAAAGATATCTGGGACAAAGATATAGACGGCGAAATTTTGATCAATGAAAGCGACGTAAAAGAGCTTGAGATCGGCTCTCTTTATCTTTGCGAGGTCACTGGCGTGGTTGATCAAAAACTAGTCGCCACCATCATTAAAAAAGCAAAATGATAAGCCAAAATGTGCTTGGCAGGCTAAGCTCAGGCGCAAACCTGCTTGCCTTCTCGCACGGCGTCGATAGCACTGCACTTTTTTACATTTTAGAAGAAGCTAGGATCAAATTTGATCTAGCCATAGTCGATCACAACGTTAGAAAGGAGAGCAAATTTGAAGTTGAAAGCGCCAAAGAGCTTGCCAGCAAATTTAGCAAAAAGATCTACGTAAAAAGTGTAAATTTAGCTGGGTCAAATTTTGAAAAAAATGCGCGTGAAGCGAGGTATGAGTTTTTTGGTGAAATTTGCCAAAAATATGGCTATGAAAATTTAATCTTAGCGCATCAATTTGATGATAAATTTGAGTGGTTTTTGATGCAGCTTGGCAAGGGCGCTGGGCTAAAAGAGCTCTTTGGCATGAGCGAGCTTGAGAGAAGAGAACACTTTTGGCTGGTTAGACCGCTTTTAAATTTACGCAAAAAAGAGCTTCAAAACTACCTTGATGAGCAAGGTTTGCGCTATTTTGTCGATGAGACAAATTTAGATGGCAAGCTTAAAAGAAGCTTTGTGAGACTAAATTTTAGCGATCCGTTTTTGGACGAATATTTTAGCGGCGTAAAAAAAAGTTTTGAGTTTTTGGAAGCTGATAGGCAAAATTTACTGCCAAATATTACAAAGATAGATGATGAAATTTTCATTATAAAAAATGATAGTAACGTCGTTCGGGGCGTTGATATGGCGGCAAAAGAGCTAAATGTGCTTTTAAGCAAGGCTCAAAAAGATGAGCTAAGCGCAAATTTAGCAAGACAAACAAGCGTGGTGCTAAGCGGCAAGATCGCCGTTGGCTACGCTGTCTCAAGCCTTTTGGTTACACCATTTTGCAAAGCCGTAATGTCAAAAGAGTTCAAAGAAAGAGCTAGAATTTTCAAAATCCCAGCGATAAATAGGGGTTATCTTTTTAAAAGTGACGCTCAAATAGAAAATCTTTCTAAATTTTTTAGCAAATAAAGCGTTTTAGGCTATAAATTTGATCCACTAAATGTTAATTTAAAACTTTTTATCACCAAATTTTCTACAACAATCTTAACAAGTTTGCAAAAATTTAAAATTTCTATCTGCAAATTTGATCTACAAAGGTCAAATTTAAAACTAAACTTTGCTCCAACTATCAACACAAACATTAATAATTAGAGTAAAAACCGTGAATTTGATTTTAGTTATTTTATCTCTGAGATAAACTGCTTTTGCATTTAAATTTAGAGTATAAAGGCTATAAATTTAATCCACAAAAGAACAAAATTAAAGTTTTTAACGCTAAATTTTACCCTTATGATCCTCACACTAAAGCGTTAAGTCTGCAAAATTTAAAATTTCTATCGGTAAAATTGATACACATATCTTTGTTGCAGGATAGCTGCCGATCTTCAACTTAAATTTAAAATTCATAGCGGTCTTGTGGCTATAAAATCGTATATCAAATTTAACTTTTCTACCAACAAACAAATATATACAAAACTAAATTTTACAAACGAGATAGTGAAATTTGTTGCTTATTAAATTTAGCCCATCTACAATATCAAATTTAATAAACGCGTCCAACAAGTCAAATTTATAAACCAGCGCCGATCACAGCAAAAAGCCAGCCCATAAAATAAATTTAAACAATCCAGCAGTCTAAATTTACCTCATCAAATCCTTTTGCATAAAATAATACGTAAAATTTTATAAATTTTATTACGCGCTAGGCGAGGATTTTTTCTATCAGCTCTCTTTTTAGCACAAAGTCATAGCTAAAAGCATCCACAACGACGCCAGCATAACTGCTCTCTTTTAGCATCGCAAGATACTCTTTTAGACCTATCTCTATGCTTTCTTGCTCGCTGTCGTTTCGCCAAAGCTTCATCGCCTCTTTGCTTGTAAATGCCGGAAAATAGCTAAGCTTCTCGCCCTCATCTTCAAGCAGGATAAATTTGATATTTGAGCCCTCCTCCTCATAAACTACACCACCATCAGGCTTTGCGAGCGCTTGGTTTAAAAGCACTGGAGCAAAAAAAGTAGCCTTTTTTAAAGCCGATATCAAATTTATCTCATTTTGCTGGCTAGGATCACTTAAAAATTTATCCATCGCTTCTTGCATTTTAGCCCTTAAAAGCCTCATCTACAGCTTGGCAGATCGTGTGTATGAAAAAGATGTGCGACTCTTGAATTCTTGCTGTATCGCTTGAGCTAACGACTAAATTTAGATCACATCCTTCATTCATCGCACCACCGCCTTTGCCGCTAAGTCCAAGCACCGATACGCCCATTTTCTTGGCACTTTTTATAGCTTCAAGGACATTTTTGCTGTTGCCACTCGTTGAGATCGCCACGAGCAAGTCGCCTGGCTGAGCCAAGGCCTCAAACTGGCGTGAAAAAACATAGTCAAAGCCGTAGTCGTTGCCAATGGCTGTAAGTGCCGAAGTATCGGTAGTTAGCGCGATGCCTGGAAGTGGCTGGCGCTCGCTTTTATATCTGCCAGTTAGCTCGGCTGCAAAGTGCTGAGCGTCCGCCGCAGAGCCGCCGTTACCGCAAATGAGCACCTTTTTGCCATTTTTTAGCGTATCAGCCACCATCTGGCAAGCGCGCTCTAGGCTATCTAGCAAATTTAAATGCTCGTTAAAGGTCTTTTGGTGAGCCTCGAGCTCATTTTTTATCATTGTTTTTAGCATCTTTTATCCTTTTTATTATCCCTGTTGTGCTTTTGCCCTCGACAAAGTCAATCAGCTTGACCTCTTTTACGATCTCGCTGCCAACGACCTCTTTGCCCTTGTAGTCAGCCCCTTTTACAAGCACGTCTGGCTTTATCTTTGTTATCAAATTTAAAGGCGTATCCTCATCAAATATCGCGACGTAATCAACAAATCCAAGCCCGCTTAGCACGCAAGCTCTGTCATCTTGCGAGTTTATAGGCCTTGCTTCGCCTTTTAGCCTCTTAACTGAAGCGTCTGAATTTAGCCCAACGACCAAAAGATCGCCAAGCTCCCTTGCACGGGCTAGGTATTTTACGTGTCCAGCGTGCAAGATATCAAAGCAGCCATTTGTGAAAACGACCTTTTTCTTGCCCTTTTGGCTCAAAATTTCTTCTAGCTCCTCAACGCTTTTAAGCTTGTGTTCGAAATTTGCCCCAAATGAGCTATTTAGCAGCTGCTCGATCTCGCTAAAGCTAGCCGTTGCGCTGCCGATCTTTGCCACGACGACGGCTGCAGCGAGGTTTGCTATCTTTATCGCCTCTTTTATATCAGCCCCGTTTGCTAGCATGTAGCCAAGTGTCGCTAGCACCGTATCTCCAGCGCCAGTGACGTCAAAGACCTCTTTTGCTTTTGCCGCAAATATGTGCAGCCTGTCGTCATATAGCGCGATTCCCTCTTCTGAGATCGTGATGATCGAATAGGTTAAATTTAGCTCGTCTTTTAGCTGTTTTATCGCCTTTTCAAGTTCGGCCTTATCTTTTATCTTTAAATTTGTAGCCTCGCTCGCCTCTTTTTTATTTGGCGTTAGAAGGGTCGCGTTTTTATACTTTGAGTAGTCACTACCTTTTGGATCGATAAGAACTGGGATCTTTAGCCTCACGCACTCGTTTATGATCTCTTGACAAACCTTCTCGCTAAGCACGCCTTTGCCGTAGTCACTTAGCAAGACGGCCTTGAAATTTGCAAGATTTTCTTTGACTTTTAAGACAAGCTCATCTTCTAAATTTATCTTGACAACGCTCTCTTTATCGATCCTGACAACTTGCTGGTGAGATGCCATGATACGGCTTTTTATCGAGCTTTCACGCCCTTTTTCAGTAAGGATCAGCTCATCTTTTACATTTAGCTCGGCAAGCTTCTCTTTTATCTTTTTGCCAGCCTCGTCATCGCCCAAAACGCTAGCCACGCTCACATTTGCGCCAAGGGAGAGTAAATTTCTCACCACATTGCCAGCGCCACCAAGCGTATAGGTTTCGTTATTTATCTTAACAACCTGCACTGGCGCTTCAGGCGAGATGCGCTCGCAACTGCCCCAGATGTAGTGGTCCAGCATGAGATCGCCTACGACTAAAATTTTAACTCTCTTAGCCATTTATCTCTTCCTTATAAATTCTCTTTATCTCTGGCAAGTAGTCTTTTACCGCCTCTTCCAAGCTCCAAGTCGCGCTAAAGCCAAATGCCTCGCGTGCTGGGGTGACATCGGCCTCGGTGTGAAACTGATATGAGCCGATAAATGGGTTTTTTATGTATTCGTTGCCTAAATTTACGCCGATCTCGCGCTGCAAGATGTCAGCGATATCTTGAAAGCTCCTTGCCTTGCCAGTAGCTGCGTTATATACGCCACTTGGCGCGTCAAGTGCTTTGATATTTGCGTCAATGATATCTTTTATATAGACAAAGTCACGCTTGATCTGGTCGCTACCCTCAAAGAGCCTTGGGGTCCTGCCAGCTAAAATTTGCAGACCAAACTGCAGCACCATCGAGGCGGTTTTATTTTTAAAAAACTCACCCTTGCCAAAGACATTAAAATACCTCAGCCCAACCACGCTCACGCCGCGCTTTGCGTAAATTTTATTGATATTATCCATGCTTAGCTTGCTAAAGCCATATACGTTATTTGGCGCTTCGCACTCGCCAACGGTTTGTGGGCTCTTTGCGTTACCATAAGTCGCCCCTGAGCTAGCATAGATCATCTTTGCGCCCAAACTCTCGCAGATGTCAAGTAAATTTACAAAGGCATTTACATTTGTTTTTATTAGCTCATCTTGCTCTTTTACGGTCGTATCTGAGATCGCTGCCTCGTGGTAGATGACGTCTGGAGCAAAATTTCTTATCTTCTCAAGCGTGCTAAGATCGTTGATGTTGCCAGCGTAAATTTCACCCTTAAAGCCAAGTAAATTTTTAAAATGTCCAAAGCTTTTTAGGTTGCCATTGCTAAATGTCTCGTCGTTTCTAAATTTATCCACTACAAGCACGTGAGCGTCTTTATAGTTTTCATCAAAATAGTGCGCCAAAGCTGAGCCGATAAAGCCAGCACCGCCAGTTATAACTATCTTTTTTCCGTTTAAATTCATAGTGATTTTTCCTTTTTTAGCTTATTTAAAACATCTCTTACATCTTTAAAATTTATGCCATCAAGCAAGAAATTTCTACCCACACCTGCCCTTTTGCCAGCCTCGACGTCGCTTGGCTTATCGCCTATCATGAGCGAGTTTTCAAGGTCTATGTTAAACTCTTTGTAAGCATCAAGTATCATTTTTGGATTTGGCTTTCTGCAGGTGCATTTTTGCTCTGGAGCGTGCGGGCAAAAATAGACTTTGGTGATAAAAATTTGCTCTTTTTTAAAGCTTTCTAGCATAAATTTGTTTAGAGCGTCAAACTGCTCCTGTGTGTAGTAGCCCCTGCCGATGCCTGACTGGTTTGTCACGACAAAGAGCTTGTAGCCAGCCTCAGCAAATTCCCTCAACGCATCAAAAATGCCATCAATAAATTTAAAGTCTTTGATCTCGCAAACGTATCCAGCGTCCTCATTTATGACGCCATCTCGGTCTAAAAAAAGTGCTTTATTGGCTGTTTCTTTTATCATTTGGTGATTATAGCCAAAATATTTTAACCCGCCCCTTGCAAATTTACATTTTTGTATTATAATGCCGGCACGTTTTTTAAAAAGGATGACAAATGAAAAAACTACTAATCGTTTCAAGTGTTGCAGCACTACTTTCAACTGCTGCTTTCGCTGCAGATGGCGCTACTATCTATAAAAAATGCGTTGCCTGTCATGGCGCTAAAGCTGAAAAAGTTTTCAATAACAAAGTTCCAGCTTTAACATCACTTGATGCAGCAGCTATCGAAGCAGCTCTAAAAGGCTACAAAACAGGAGCAAATAAATTTGGTCTTGGCGCTATGATGAAACCGATCGCTACTCCAATGAGCGACGACGACATCAAAGCAGTTGCAGAATACATCCAAACACTAAAATAATTATAGGGGCGCTCGCCCCTTTTTCTACAAATTTAAACTCACACCAAATTTCAAAAGCTCTTTTGGCAGATAGTCATCGATGTTGTTGATTGTATTGTTGTCTATTTCTATTAAATTTAGATTGTATTTTTTATAAAGCTCTATCTTTTGCTCTTTTCTTTTTATATACGCCTCGTCATCTTTCAAGCCCCAAAATTCAACATAGACCTTGCCTTTTGGTATGTAAAAATCACAATATATGTCCTCTTTTATCGGCACTCTTTTTTCATAAGCGTAGGCTATGCCCTCAGCAAAAAGCCAGTTTGCGATGACTAGCTCTGCCCTGCTTCTTACGTAGTGGCCGTCGCTTGTTCGGTACTCGGCCTTAAATTTCTCTCTAAAATCTTCTTTTTGCTCTTCTTTGGCTACTTTTGCGCCGATTTTTGCTATTTCATCCATGAAATTTTCGTTATAAACTATCCTCTCATCCCACCTAACGCTAGCACTGCCCATATAGTAGTTTTGCTTGCCACCATAGTATTTGCCAACATCTGTCACGTTGTAGCCGTTGTCACATTTTTTTATAAAGCCCAAATTTAGCAAAGCCAAATTTACATCTTTTGCCTTTTTGTCAAATTTCTTCGCTATCTCTTTTGCGCTAAATGTATCAGCTATATTTCTTTGATTAAATTTTACGTAAGTTTTTTGGCGCAGTTTTCGCCTGATAAATTTTGTTATCAAATTTACTAAAATGACAAATATTATAATAGGCAGCGCAAAGCTAAAAAACGCTGGTAACATAATGGATAGTAAATTTTCCGTATCAAAAAGTTGCATTTTAGCTTTCCTTGCTGCGCGGGGAGATCAAATTTTGCTTTTAGATGATAAATTCTGGTTCAAATTTAGAGCCATTTACCCTGACAACCCTTGCTGGTATGCCAACGACAGTTGCGTTTGCTGGGACATTTTTTAGCACGACCGAGTTTGCACCGATCTTGGCATTTTCGCCGATCGTTATAGCCCCAAGTATCTTTGAGCCAGCGGCGATAGTCACGTCATTTTTAATGGTTGGATGGCGTTTGCCACACTCTTTTCCAGTGCCGCCAAGTGTCACTTGATGATACATCATCACATCATCGCCGATCTCCGCCGTCTCACCGATAACCACACCCATGCCGTGATCTATGAAAAATCTCCTACCGATCTTAGCCCCTGGGTGGATCTCGATGCCTGTTAGAAATCTTGCTATTTGCGAGATGAGTCTAGCTAGAAAAAACCACTTTTTTTCATATAAAAAATGTGAAATTTTGTGAAATAAAACCGCATGGATGCCAGGAGTGTTTATAAGTATCGCCAAAAAGCAACAACTATGCACCGATGGGTCTTTTTCACGGACGGTTTGAACTAGCTCTTTTAGACTCTCCCACATAATTTTACGCTCCGTAAAGCTCTGTACTTAGGTATCTCTCGCCGTTATCTGGAGCTATGAAAAGCACTTTTTTGCCAGCGCCAAGTCTTTTAGCCACTCTTTTTGCAGCCACATAAGAAGCGCCGCCGCTTATGCCTATCATCAAACCATCGCTCTTTGCGATCGCTCTAGCTGCGTTTAGTGCGTCATCGTTGCTTACTTTTTCTACTTCGCTAACTAGGCTCATATCCATTGTATTTGGTAAAAATCCAGCTCCGATGCCTTGAATTTTATGTGGTCCTGGGTTGCCGCCACTTAAAACTGGTGATGCCTCAGGCTCTACTGCGATGATCTTAGTGTCATAGCCTTTTTCTTTTAGAACCTTTGCCACGCCGCTTATCGTGCCGCCTGTGCCAACGCCTGCTACAAAGGCATCAAGCCTGCTAAAATCAGCCACGATCTCAGCAGCTGTTGTTAGCTCGTGAGCTTGTGGGTTGTACTTGTTTTCAAACTGGCTTAGCATTACGTGATTTGGCTGAGAAGCTAGCTCAGTAGCTCTTGCAATCGCTGCTTTCATACCGCCAGCTGCAGGAGTTAGCTCAAGATGAGCGCCATAAGCTGCAACGATCTTGCGTCTTTCGATACTCATGCTCTCAGGCATGCAAAGGATCACTTTAAAGCCAAGCGCAGCACCGCACATAGCTACGCCGATGCCTGTGTTGCCGCTTGTTGGCTCAACGATAGTGTCGCCATGTTTTAGTGTGCCATCAGCTAGCATTTTTGTGATCATATTAAATGCGATCCTATCTTTTACAGAGCCGCCTGGGTTAAAAAACTCTAATTTTACGTAAATTTCAGCCTCGTCAGCACCTGTTTTAATCTTTACGATAGGTGTATTACCGATCGTTTTTACGATGTTATCGTAGATCATCACTCCTCCTAAAATAAATTTCTCGTAAATTTAGCATAGAATTTAAAATAAAACATAAAAAGTCCTAATTTGCGCTAAATTTAAAATAAAAATTTAGTTTTTAATGCTATCAAGCACCTCTTGTCCGCTTTGGCTTAAAATTTTGCCTTTGAAATTCTCTTTGCAAAACTCCAAAATAAGCGCATGATAGAGCTTTAAAACCTCAGTTTCGTCAAATTTCTCACTATCAAGAAATTTATAAATTTCATCATAATCAAGCGAGCTAAACCACTCAGCCGCTTCGTCGTAGCTCTCAAAAATGTAGTCAAAATATGCCATTATCCTAAGCGCATAAGCATCAACGACCATATAAGGCTTGCCGCAAGCATAAGCAAGTATCGCATCACAAGTCTCAGCGCCAACGCCTTTTACGCTTATGAGCCACTCACGGCTAGCGTTTTCTTTAAAATTATCAAAGCTCTCAAATTCATTTTTTATAGCTAGGCAAAGCGTCTTTAGCCGTTTTGCCTTTGTGTTGTAAAAGCCACTTGGCTTTATGAGCGTGGCAAGCTCGCTGTTTTCAAGCGTGCAAATGCCTTGCAGGCTATCTTTGCTCGCTTTTTTTAGATTATCCAGCGCTTTTTCAACGTTTTTCCAGTTGGTATTTTGCACCAAAATAGCGCCCAAAATGACCTCGAAAGTGCCCTCGCCTGGCCATTTTAGCTCGTCAAAATTTCTAATTTTGTGATTTAGTAGAGCCAAAAACAGATCAGTTGATCTCATTTTAAATTTTCTTTAAAAGTTAGATAAAACTGCTTTGCTGTCCTACCGCTTCTGCTAGCTCTAAGGGTGGCGAAATTTTTAGCAAGCGTGTGAAGCTCATCTTTGTCGCCTGCGTAGTCTTTAAAGTAAAAATCAACCATTTTTAGGTACTCATCGTAATTGCCTTGATAAAAGCTGATCCAAAGTCCAAAGCGGTCTGAGAGCGAAATTTTCTCCTGAGCTGCGTCGCTGTAGTGAATTTCTCCGTCTATTAGCTCTGAGTTTTCATTTTCGCTTTTAAACTCGCTTATTAGATGCCTACGGTTTGAAGTGGCATATAAAAGGACGTTTTTTGGCGGCTTTTGAATAGAGCCATCCATGATAGGCTTTAGAAATTTATACTCATTGTTGCCATTTTCAAAGCTTAGGTCGTCACAAAAAATGATAAATTTAAACTCGCTTTTTCTGATCTCATCGATAATGTCGCCAAGGTATTTTAGATCCTCGCAGCCAATCTCAATGATACGAAGTCCCTCTTTATAAAATTTAGTAAAAACAGCCCTTACAAGGCTTGACTTGCCACATCCTCTCTCGCCCCAAAGAAGCACGTGGTTTGCCTCTTTGCCGTCGATGAAATTTAGTGTGTTTTGTAGTAAAATTTCCTTTTGTTTCTCCAATCCATAAAGTGAGTCAATATCAACAAAATCGATATCCTCAACCGGCTTTAGCATCCCTTTTGTGCTCTTATATATCGCTGCGTACTTCACGCCCCAATCTATCATCTCTTATCCTTTCTTAGATAGACCAAAATTTCAGCCAAAACATCGTCGTCGTCCTTGCTGCGTGACTTTAGCCTGATCTTCTCGTCGTCATTTTTTGTTATTAGTATATTTTGCTCGCTGTTTGAGATCGTCTTTATGCCAGCTTTTAGAGCTAAAATTTTGATGATGATAAGGTCTAAAAACTGCTTTGTAAAGGTATCAATCTTGCCAAATCTATCCTCAAGCTCGCTTTGTATCTCATAGACCTCGGCGACCTCTTTGCACTTGCTAAGGCGTCTATAAATTTCAAGCCTGAGCCTATCTTCTCTTATAAATTCTTGATTTAAAAAGGCGCTCACACTAAGCTTTAGATCGATCTTATCAAGCTTTGCGGAGTCTTGATTAAGAAGCTTGTTGATCTCATCTTCTAGCATTTTTAGATATAGCGAGTAGCCGATAGCCTCGATGTGACCGCTTTGTGCTTCGCCGATGATATTACCACCACCCCTTATCTCAAGGTCGTGATAGGCTAGCACCGAGCCAGCGCCCAAAAATGAGTTGCCCTCAAGGGCCACAAGTCGTTTTAGCGCGTCTTTGCTAACGGCATCTTTATCCTCAACCAAAAAGTAGCAATAAGCCTGCTTGTCGCTTCTACCCACGCGACCGCGCAGCTGGTGCAGGTCAGCCATGCCAAATTTATTAGCATTTTCTACGATTATGGTGTTTGCATTTGGCAGGTGGATGCCGCTTTCAACGATGCTGGTGCAAAGTAGTAAGTCATACTCGCCACGCTCAAATTTCATCATCTCATCTTCAGTGACTTTCGCATTTACCTTCGAGTGAAGTATCAAAATTCTAAGCTTTGGCAAAATTTTTCTTAGATCATTTGCCGTCTGCTCGATGTCAGCGATGTGGTTGTGGATGTAAAAGACCTGTCCGCCACGTCTTAGCTCACGCATGATAGCCTCTTTAACGACCTTTTCGTCCCACTCTCTCACGCTCGTTCTCACATCGAGCCTCGAGCTTGGCGGAGTGGCTAAAATGCTATATGTTTTTATCTTGCTAAGCGCCATATTTAGGCTTCTTGGTATCGGCGTGGCGCTCATGCTTAAGATGTGTGAGTGCTGAGAAATTTCTTTTAGTTGCTCTTTTTGTTTAACACCAAATTTATGCTCTTCATCAACCACGATAAGCCCTAAATTTTCAGCCTTTACGCCAAGAAGCGCATGCGTACCCACGCAAACTATGGGCTCATTTTCTTTTAGTGCTTTTTGCAAGCTTGCCTTTTCTTTAGCACTTGAGAAGCGATCCAGCCTAAAGACCTTTATGCCAAATTTGCTAAATCTTTGGCTTAGCGTCTTGTAGTGCTGCGAGCTAAGGAGTGTCGTTGGCACGAAGAAAAATGCACTAAAGCCTGATTTTATGCAGATAAATATAGCGTTCATCGCAACTTCAGTCTTGCCAAAGCCAACATCGCCGCTAAGCAGTCTATCCATCACCTTACCGCTTTTTAGCTCATCTTTTATATCATTTACCGCCTTTTGCTGATCACTCGTGTATGAAAAACCAGCATCTTGGACGAAATTTAGATAAGAGATATCCTCTTTTTGTAAAATTTTGCCTGCGATTAGCTCCCTTTTTGCTGCCATCGCTACGATCTTTGAGGCGATCGCGAAGAGTTTTTCTCTAACCTTCTCTTTTATCTTGGCAAAATTTGCCTTGCCAAGGCGATCAAGCACTGCCATAGAGCCATTTTGCGCGATGTAGCGATCTATCAAATTTAGATGTTCAACCGGCAAAAGAAGCTTGTCGTCATTTTGGTAGGCGATAACCACAAATTCTTTAGTCGCACCCAAAACTTTGATCTTTTCAAGCCCCAAAAAACGGCCTATACCATACTCTTCATGCACAACGTAGTCATTTACTTTTAGCTCATCAACCACGAGGCTTGAGCGTTTTACTCGCCTTTTTTTCTCAAATTTATTTAGTGAGACTACGATCTTGTCGCTTGAGGTTAAATTTACTACAAGGGGCGAAATTTCAAGCTTTACGTTGGCAAAGCTATCAAGCTCATAGCCCTTAAAAAGCCCTTCGTTTCTTGAAAGAACGGTTATATTTTTGCTCTTATTTAGTTCAAAAAAGTCAAAATTTAAAGTAACTTCTAGGTCTTTATAAACCTTTGGCTCAGGCAAAATTTCAATGCCCTTAAATTTCTCCTCAGCCGCATCATAAATTTCAAAATCTATCTTTTTAACCAGCTTTGAGTCAAATTCTTTTAAGTAGTCGCTAAAGCTATCTATCGCCCAAAATCCAAGCGAATTTAGGTCGCTCACCAAGGCGTCGCTTTGCATATCCTCGATCTTTTGGCTCACTTTTTCAAACTCATCTTTGCTAAGATTTGCGATAAATGGCACGATCTCGGCTTCGCTTAGCTCATTTTTATTGCTAATTTGCGTGGAGGTGTTATAGTTTCTAATGCTCTCCACCTCATCGCCAAAGAGCAAAATTCTAACAGGATCGTCCATATTTACGCCGTAAATGTCCACGACTTCGCCACGTATGCTAAACTCACCAACGCTCTCAACGATATCGACGCACTCGTAGCCAAAGCGTATGAGCAAGTCGGCAAATTCGTTTAAATTTAGATTATCTTTTAGCTTGATTGTTGAGCTTTCTAGGTTTTTTTGCGTTGGAAGTGGGTTTAAAAGCGTGCTAAATGGGCTTATGATGATCTTTTTGCCATCAAATTTATAGTATTTGCTAAGCACGGATGAAATTTCAAAAAGCTCTTCGTTAAAGCTTCTTAGATCATCGCCCTTTTTAGCTCTAAAATCAGGTAGTTTAAATGCGCTAAAGCCAGCAAAACTGGCTGCATCAGCGCAGAGTGCCGCCTCTTTGTCATCTTCGCAGATGAGAATTTGTGGGGCATGCGTTAAAAGATACTCATAGACCTTTGCTTGCATAGTACTCTTTTAAAAAGGCTTCGGCTAGGTGAAACGAGCCAAATGCTAGGTAAATTTTGCCGTTTTTTGCCTCTTTTATATCGTTCATATCGCTTGGCTCAAACTCTCTATGCGAAATTTCAAGCTCGTTTAGCGCTTTGTTTATGAGCTCTCCGCCAAGCTCCCTGCCCTCGCAGTGGTAGTGATAAAGCAGCACGCTCTCAACGACTGGCTTTAGAGCTGCCAAAACTGCCTTGAAGTCTTTATCCAAAAATGAGTTATAAACTAGCGTTAGTTTTTTGCCACTAAATTCATCAGAGCTAAATTTCTTAGCCACAGCCTTTGCGCCAAGCTCGTTGTGACCGACATCCACATATAAATTTGAATCGATCTTTTCACATCTACCACGAAGCGATAAAGCGCCAAGCTTTTTGATATCTATGCTGCTATCTAAAATTTTAGCCGCGGCGTAGGCTAGAGTTAAATTTGAGCGCAAAAACTCTGGTAGATTAAATTTATCTGCGTAGTTTGCGATCTCGTTTAAATTTTCTTTGGCTAAAATTTCTCTTGGAAAGCTCAGAGTTGCGCCTTTTTCGCTTGCGATCTCTCTTGCGATAGCGATACTTATCTCGTTCATCTCATCATTTAAAATAGCTCTTTTACCCATGGCTTCAAATTTCGTGCGTGAAATTTCTTCTAAGCTGTTGCCTAATATCGCCGTGTGGTCAAAGCCGATCGGAGTAAAGATGCTTAGCTCTTTTTCAAAGACATTTGTCGCATCCAGCACGCCGCCCATGCCAGCCTCGCAGACAAAATAGTTGCAACCCTCAAAAAGAACTGCAGAAAGCAGCGTCATATACTCAAAATAGCTCGTTTTTATCTTGTACTCATCACTCAAAAGAGCTTGCAAACGCTCATGAGCTCTCTCTAAAATTTCATCACTAGCGACCTCGCCATTTAACCAAAATCGCTCGTTAAATTTAAATATATGTGGGCTTGTGTAGTGGCCTACTTTTGCCCCATTTTGGCTTAAAATTTGCGCTAAAAAGCGGCCCGTGCTACCTTTGCCATTTGTGCCGATGATGTGGATTATCTTAAAAGGTTTTAGATGACCTTTGATCGTATCATAAGCCCTTATGATCCTACCATAGTCGATCTCTTTGTAGTAAAGTGGCTTGCCGTCAAGAAATTTCGCTAGGCTCATTTTTCCTCGATTATCTTTGGCATGACTTGGTTTCTGCCGCCCTCTTTTGAAAGATAGAGCATCTTATCAGCGCCCTCAAGCGTCATCGTATCGCTTAAATTTGCACTTCTTGTCGCCACACCAGAGCTAATAGTAACTTTAATGCGCTCATTTTTATAGATAAATTTGAAATTTTCGATCATACTTCTTAGCTTCTCGCCAAATCTAACACCATCTTTTAAGCTCGTACTTGGTAGCAAAATGACAAATTCCTCGCCGCCGTATCTACCGACAAAATCAACCTTTCTAGCATTTTTCTTAAGCACTTGAGCCACGGCTGAAAGGATCACATCGCCAGCCTCGTGTCCGTAGGTATCGTTTATCTTTTTAAAGAAGTCAATATCAACAAAGCAGATCGAATAGTCCGTGCCGTAACGTTTATAAGCCTCCTCGATACGCTGAATTTCACTCATTAAAGCTCTTTTTGTAGCCACTTTTGTCAAAAAGTCCTCTTTGCTCTCAAGCTTAGCAGCTTCAAGCTCTTTTTCTAGGCTTGTGACCCTGTTTTGAAGCTCAGAAATGGTAGCTTGCTTGCTGTTCATCTCAAGACCAAGCTCCTTGCTCTCGATCTCCAAGGCACCTGCGATCTCGATAAGCATACTTTTTACATGATCTATGCTATTTTCATTTAAATTTACATTTTTAAGATCATTTTTGATGCTTTGCGCCTTAGCCGAACTACTTTTTGAGCTAGCTGCGATGTCAGAAATTCTATCGCCTATGTTTTGCAAGATATTATTTATCGAGCCAACTTTTTCGATGATCTCGCTTCTATCCTCTTCTATCCTGCGATCGACAAAGCCCTTTATCTTATCTTGAAATTCTTTGCTATTTAGGCTTTGTGGATTTTGTTTCAAAACGCTTCTAATGGTGCTAAGCTCCTCGCCAAGCTCCTTTGTGATAGAAGGCTCAAGCGCAAAATTTAAAAGCTCAACTAAAGTGTTTTCTTCTGCATTTTCATTTTTTTGAGATAAGAATTTCTCAAGCTCAGCGCTCATAGTCTTTAGATCGTCAAAGTCTCTCACACCGTAATATTTCAAAAAGTCCAAAAATTCAGTATCGTAAGAGCTTACAAAGTCAAACCATTTAAGGCACATCTCTTCAAGATTTTTCTCATCATATCTTCTAGCAAGTAGCTGCATACCCTGCTCTGCTAGAGCTTTTGCATCTTTGTTGTGAAGCATAGAGATGGCTTGAAGAATTCTTCTTGCAAAGGCATTTAGTGACTTTAACTTTTTATCATCGACCACTTGGGTTGCGCCATTTTTAGCACCATGAGAGAGCCTAGCGGTCATAAAAGCAACAAACTCATCAACCGTTTTTATATGAAGACTTATAGCTTGCGCCTTGTAGTCATCACCAAGCCTTGAGATATATTTTTCTATCTTTTTGCTCTCTTCAGTTGTAAAGCCATATTTTTTAGAAATTTCATTATAAACTTCGGTGTAGTTTTCTGGCGTTAGCATCAAATGGCGATCTTTTATCTCGCTTAAGGCTTCCTTGACTATTTGACTAACGGTTACTGCTGCCATTTTTATATCCTTTTACAGCTAAATTTGCGATGTACTCATCAAACGCCTCTTTTGAAGCCTCTTTTATGGCTTCATATTTTTGAGTATCGCTAATAACACTATCTGCGTATCTTACGCTCTTTTGACGTCTTGCCACACTAAAATCATACTCGCCAGTAGCAGGTATATCTACGACACGACCATCTTTAAATTTGGTTTTATAGTTTAGAGTTAAAAGAGCTTTATAAGATGTGATATAGCCATATTCATCATAGATGATTGCCTCGTAATTTAAGCTTTTTACCGAAACTATTATCGTAGTGTCAGCACTATCTTTGCTTGATAGTGATTTATGTAGTCTTGCGACCATGCCTTCTTTTACGGCGTCTTTTATCCAGACACTATTTTTTGGCTCTTCTTTGCTAATGATAACATCAACATAAACTCTATCTCCAACCAAATCCTGCGAGATCTTTGAAACTGGTTTATAGCCACATCCGCATATAAATATCGTAATAAAAAACGCTAAAAAATATCTCAAAATTTATCCTTTAATGACAAAATTTACCAATTTGCCTTTTATATAAATCTCTTTTAAAATTTCTTTTCCTTCAAGCCATTTAGCCACGTTTTGCTTAGCTTGTTTTAAAATTTCACTCTCGCTCTCGCTCGCTGCCACTTCAAACTCAGCCCTTTTCTTGCCATTTACTGTAACTGCAAGAGCGATGCTATCTTTTACAAAGACCTCTTCTTTTACAGCTATCTTTGTGAAATTTTTTCTACCAAAAAGCTCCTCACTAAGCTCATTTGCAATGTGCGGCACGATAGGCTCTAGTAAATTTAAGATGATGAAAAAGCCCTCAGCATTTACATCGTCATTATCCTGCGCATTTATAGCGTTTAGTGCCTCCATGCAAGCAGCGATTAAAGTATTAAACGCAAATGTATCGCCAAAAACCTCAGTTGATTTTTTAAGCGCTTCATAAATTTTTAGCCTTGCAAATTTCTCATCTTTGCTTAGACTTTCATGATCTATCTCAGGTAGCTTATCTATCTTTTTGATAGTTTGCGCCTTCTCCCAAAGCCTATTTAAAAACCTAAATGCGCCCTCAACTGCGCTATCGTTCCACTCAAGCTCTTTTTGAGGAGGCGCTGCAAATAGGATAAAAAGCCTTGCCGTATCGGCGCCATATCTATTTATGATATCATCAGGATCTACGACGTTACCCTTGCTTTTACTCATCTTTTTGCCATCTTTTAAGACCATGCCTTGAGTAAGTAAATTTTCAAATGGCTCATCATCTCTTAGATAGCCAAGATCCCTTAAAACCTTTTGAAAAAATCTAGCGTATAAAAGGTGCAAGATCGCATGCTCGATACCGCCGATATACTGATCTACATTCATCCAGTAGTTCACGCTCTTTTCATCAAGCGCTTTTTGCTCCCACGTCTTCTCATCGCTTGCAAATCTAGCAAAATACCAGCTACTCTCTACGAATGTATCCATCGTATCACTCTCTCTGATCGCGTCTTTGCCGCATTTTGGACACTTTGTAAATTTCCAAGTTGGGTGTTTATCAAGTGGGTTGCCCTCGCCTGTAATCTCAACATCTTCAGGTAGCGCGATAGGTAAATTTTCCTCTTTTTCAGGCACTACGCCGCAGCATTTGCAGTGCACAACTGGTATTGGCGCACCCCAGTATCTTTGGCGAGAAATTCCCCAATCTCTTAGTTTGTAGTTTGTGATCCTCTTACCAAGCCCATCTTTTTCAAATTTCTCTATTATAAAGCTTTTAGCCTCTTCTGAATTAAGTCCGTTTATCAGCTCAGAATTTATAGAAACGCCGTATTCTGAGTAAGCTTTAGAGCCGTCACTCTCGCCCTCAAGTGGCTTTACGACAGGTTTTATAGGTAGATTAAATTTGCTTGCAAACTCAAAGTCTCTTTGATCGTGCGCAGGAACAGCCATGATAGCGCCACTGCCGTAGTCAGCTAGGATGAAATTTGCAACCCAAACTGGGATCTTTTCATTTGTAAGTGGATGAACGACGTAAATTCCTAAAAATTCTCCATCTTTATCGCTTGCTTGACGCTCTCTTGGGCTTTGATTAAGTATTGTTTTTATCTTTGCCTTCTTGCTTTCATCAAATTTATCACTTTCAAGAAGTGCTTTTACGATAGGATGCTCTGGCGCAAGGGCTGTGTAGCTAACGCCATAAATCGTGTCAGGTCTTGTTGTAAATACCTCAAAACCATCAAATTTACCGCCCAAAATCTCCATTGATGCCTCATCAAGGCTAAATTTAAACTCCAGCCCATAGCTTCTACCGATCCAGTTTTCTTGCATTGTGATGACTTGATTTGGCCATTTGCCTTCAAGAAGTTTTAGGTCATCAAGTAGCTCGCTAGCGTATTTTGTGATATTGAAGTAATATCCTGGAAGCTCTTTTTGCACCACATCATTACCACACCTCCAGCATTTGCCGTCTTCAACCTGCTCGTTTGCAAGCACGGTTTGATCGTATTCACACCAGTTTACGATGGCATTTTTTCTATAAACAAGCCCTTTTTCAAACATCTTTATAAAAAAGCTTTGCTCCCACTTTGTGTAAAGTGGGTCAGATGTGGCTAAAATTCTCTTTTTAGAAAACGAAAAGCCAAGGCTTGCAAGCTCCTTTTTCATATAGTCGATGTTTTCGTAAGTCCAAATTTTAGGGTGAATTTTATGTTTTATGGCTGCGTTTTCAGCTGGCATACCAAAGCTATCAAATCCGATAGGATGAAGCACGTTGTAGCCGCTTTTTCTATATGATCTAGCCAGCGCATCGCCGATAGAGTAGTTTCTCACATGCCCCATGTGTATGCGTCCACTTGGATATGGAAACATACTTAGGATATATTTTTTTGGCAAGCTTAGATCATCTTTTGGTTCAAATTCTTCATTTTTATCCCAAATTTCTTGCCACTTTTTTTCTATCTTTAAAGGCTCATATTTTCTCTTCTCAGCCATTTTTTCTCCTAAAATTCTTCTTGTGATTTGCTTGATTCTATTAGTACCAAGGCTAGTGAAAAGATATTTGCAATGACTGCTCCAATAGCTAACGAATAGCTAAGAGTTGCATTTTCAGATACTTGCAAAATAACAAAAGCTGGTATAAGGTGCAAATCAGCAACCAGCGAGCTAGCAAAAAGCTCAGCTGATAGTAAATTTTTAACGCCGATCTTAAGTAGCGTAGAAACCAAATTTATACTAGCTGCCACAAAAAGGGCAATCTCATTTTTATCATATAAAAACTCCGCCGTAGTCGTAAGACTCATCAGCGCAAAAAATATGTAGATAACTTTTCCCCAGTTCATTATCCCTCCTTACACAACGCCTTTTTCAAACATAGCACGCTCTTTATCACGCTCTTTTTTGATCCTTTGCTTCTCAGCCTCTCTAGCTCTAAAATGCTCAATGCTAAATTTAAACCAGATAAGAAATGGTGATGAGATGTAGATCGAGCTGATCGTTCCTATAACGATACCAACGATAAGGATAAATGAAAATCCATGTATCATATCTCCGCCAAACAAAAATAGCACAACAACAGTCATCATCGTAGTGGCTGAAGTTAGGATAGTTCTTGAAAGCGTGGCTGAAACTGACTCGTTGATAACGCCCTCGATATCAGTTCTCTTACTCTCTTTTATGCCTTCTCTTATCCTGTCAAAAATGATGATCGTATCGTTTAGCGAGTAGCCAAGCACCGTTAATACAGCCGCTAGTGTGTCTAAATTTACATCGATATCAAATAGTGAAATAGCACCAACAGTTATAACGATATCGTGAATTTCGGTTGCGATCGCAGCTAGCGCAAATCGCCATTCAAATCTAAATGTGATATAAAGAAGCACGCCAATTAGTGAAATTCCAAGAGCCATCAGACCCTTTTGCCTAAGCTCGTCACCAACCTTTGGACCAACGATATCGACACGTCTTACCTCAAAATTTCCAGTATCTTTTAAAATTTGCTTTATCTCAGTGCCGATGTCACCAGTTAAATTTGAACTTGATCCTGAAAATCTAATAACAGCCTCATCTTCACTTCCAAACTCAGTAACAGAGGCGTTTTTAAGCACTTCATTTGTGCCAAAAGCGTCGCGAATTTTATCAAGTGGCGCTTTGGTGTCGTATTTTAGCTGGATAAGCGTACCACCAGAAAAATCGATGCCGTAGTTTAAACCCTTTGTTGCAAGCAAAAAGATCGAGCCAACAAATAAAAATATAGAAAGTGCCAATGAAGCAAATCTAAACCGCATAAAATCATAAACTTTTGCCTTAGTAAAAATTTGCATCTCTAGCTCCTTTTATAACCAAACCAAAGTCTGGTATTTCCGCTTTTTTCTATCTTGTCCATGACTGCATCAAACATGCCATGTGTGCCTAAAATGGCCGTTAGCATCGAAGCCATGATACCTATGGCCATTGTCACAGCAAAGCCTTTAACTGGACCAGTACCATAAGCATAAAGCACTGCAACTGTGATAATAGTAGTTAAGTTTGAGTCGATGATCGCACTCATAGCGTGCTCATAGCCCTTTTGCACGGCCGTTCTTATCGCCACGCCTTCACGCAAGAGCTCACGTATACGCTCGTTTATGATGACATTTGCATCAACCGCCATACCGATAGTTAGCACGATACCAGCCATACCTGGCAGAGTAAGCGTCGCTCCAAAAAGCGCCATGACGGCTACTAATATAACAACGTCTGCAACTAGCGCGATATTTGCAAAAATTCCAGAAATTCCATAATAAACTAGCATAAATAGCACGACTAAAATAGATCCAGCAGCAAGTGCTACCATGCTTTGATTGATGCTCTCTTGACCTAAAGATGGGCCGACACTTCTTTTTTCTAGCATCTTAACAGGTGCCAAAAGTGCGCCGCTTCTAAGTGCGATCGCCACATCGTGAGCCTCATCAAGTGTAAAGCCACCGCTGATCTGGCCGCTGCCGCCACCTATTCTTTCATTTATAACTGGAGCTGAATAGACCTTACCATCAAGCACGATAGCAAGTCTTTTACCGACATTTGCACCAGTAAAATCACCAAAAATTCTAGCACCTTCTGAATTTAGTGTGAAATTTATGATCGGTAGGTTATTTTGCTGAGAAAATGCAACCTTTGCGTCAGTTAGCATCGAGCCATCAAGCACAGGGATATTTTTAACGACATATTTTACGCGGTCGTTTTTAGCATCCTTAAAGATCACGTCACCATAGCTTTCAGCCTCGGCCTCGCTCATTGTATTAGCCTGATCTTGTCTTTTATCATCAACTGCCATAAGCTGCAAGTGAGCAGCCTTTGCGATAAGATCTCTCGCTCTTTGCTCGTCTTCTTCGGTTTTTATGCCAGGAAGCTCGACTAGGATATTGTCTTTGCCTTGTCTAGCGACTGTTGGCTCAGCTAGACCAAACTGATCAAGCCTGTTTCTAATGGTCTCAACAGCTTGTGAGATCGCATACTCGATCGTATCAAGCCTCTCTTGCTCTGTAAGAGTGATATGATAGTTTAGGCCATCTTTTTTGATATCAAGCCCTTTTATCTCAGCCAAAGCCTTATCAACCTTTGGAGCCTCGTCACTATCAAGTAGCGCAAAATCAACACTATCTTCTTTTATCTTAAATTTATCAATAAGCACATCTTCTTTTTTAGCGTAATAATTTATGCTTCCAGCGATTGACTTGATCTTAGAGTGGATGGCTTCGTTAGTTTCAACACCAAGAAGCATATGAAGACCGCCTTGAAGGTCAAGTCCTAGCGAAATTTTAGCTCCGCTTTGGGTCTGAAAGAAAGATGGCACCGAAAAGCCAAAACCAAAAACCAAGGCTAATATTAATATAATCAGCCTATATGTAACTCTTGCGTTACGCATTATTTATCTTCGATCTTTTTAGCTACAAACTCGCGTGCTATACGAACGATTACATCATCGTTAAGTTTAACTTTGATAAAATCATTTTCGGCTTTAATCACTTCGCATATAAGTCCGCCATTAGTTACTATCTTATCGCCTTTGTCAAGAGCTGCAAGCATTGCTGCGTGGGCTTTTTGTTGTTTTTGTTGAGGCCTGATAACCAAAAAGTAAAATATGGCGAAAAGCACAACAAGAGGTAGTAATGATGTTAAAAAATCAGCGTTTTGCATGGATTTCCTTATTTGTAAGATTTTTAAACGGACATTTTAGCACTAAAATTATAATAAAAGCCTTTGTCGGTGCTTTTTTGCTTTCTAATTTCATTTTTTTAGCTATGGCTGAAAATCAAATTTTAAATTTCATCTCACCTTTTCTCACGCTAGCTGGAATTTACATCATCATAAATTTAAGCAGAGCTGGATTTTTTGCGGCTGGATTTTTCACTGGGATTTTGTGGTTTTACTGGATCGGCTTTAGCTTCATCTACTACGAGCTTGTCTGGCTTATCCCATTTGTCATCCTCTTTGTAGCCCTTGTTTATGGACTTTTATTTTGGATAGCCTCTTTTCCAAGCTTTGTGGCACTAAGAGCCGTTTTACTATTTTTAATAAGCTATGTGCATCCATTTGGCTTTAACTGGTTTAACCTTGAGGCTACACTTGTTTTAGGCGCTTTTGAGCCAAGTACTAGAGGGCTTATATTTATATTTTTAGCAGCCATTTCTTTGAGTTTAAAAGGTAAAATTTTAAAATTTATCCTAGCTTTTATCTGTCTGATCGCAGCTTTGCAGTTTAAAAGTAGCGAGGCAAAGACTCTGCCATTTGACGTGGAGCTAGTAAATACTAATGTCGCTCAAAGGGTACGCTGGGATAAAAGCTTGCGCATGAAATTTACAAATGAAAATTTAGACTTGATAAATAGCGCTATCGCCGAGCAAAAACGCCTTATCGTGCTTCCAGAGAGTGCGTTTCCATTATTTATGACAAATGAGCCGCTACTTGTTGATGAGCTAAAAGAGCTTTCAAAACAGATAACCATCGTAGCTGGCGCGCTTGCTTATGAAAATAAGCAAATTTATAACTCTGCATTTTTGTTTCAAGATGGCACTCTTAGACGAATGGATAAGAAATTTTTAGTGCCATTTGGAGAAGAAATTCCTTTGCCAAAATTTATGCAAGATGCAGTAAATAAGCTATTTTTTGGCGGAGGTAGCGACTTTAAAAAAGCAGAAAATTTTAGTGACTATGAGATAGACGGAGTTAAAATCAGAAATGCTATCTGTTACGAGGCAACGAGAGAAGAGCTTTATAAGGGTGAATTTGACGTGGTCGTAGCTATCACAAACAACGGCTGGTTTGTGCCAAGTAGCGAGCCTGTGCTTCAAAGAGTGCTTATAAAACACCTTGCTACAAAATATAATAAAGCGGTCTATCACAGCGTAAATGGCTCAAAAAGCGAGATCATTTTGCCTAAAAAAGCATTTTGGGATGAGTTTTAAAAGGGAGATTTAAAGTGGCTTTTTAGATAAAAAGCCACTTTTTTGATTATTTTTTTAGTAAAGCCTTGAAAGTATCGACCGCATCAAGCTTTTCCCAAGGATATTTTGCATTTCCTACTTGACCTTTTGCAGCTACTTTTGCATATAAAAATGTATCTTTGCTTGGCTTGTCAAGACCAAATTTATTTGTTATCCAGCGAGGTGTTAGAGAAAAATGCTCGCTTACAAAATTTGAAAGCATATCGTCATTTACGCCGTTTGCATGAGTTCCCATAGTATCAACGCTAACTGAAGTTGGCTTTGCAACGCCTATTGCGTAGCTTATCTGAACGATGCATTTTTTAGCAAGGCCAGCAGCGACTATGTTTTTAGCTATCCAGCGCGCTGCGTAAAGACCGCTGCGATCAACCTTTGTGTAGTCCTTGCTTGACTGAGCGCCACCGCCTATCGGGCTATATCCGCCAAAGCTATCAACGATTAGCTTTCTGCCTGTTAGGCCGCTATCGTGAAGTGAGCTGTGATTTACATATCTGCCTGTTGGGTTTATATAGATGATCGTTTTTTCTTTATTATATAGCTCTTTTGGAAGGCCAGTTTCGTCTATTAAATTTTGTATTAGTGCGCGAAGCTCTTCTATCTTCATGCTCTCCACGCAAGGAGCAGAGACGACGATAGTGTGGATACTTTGAGGTTTGCAGTTTTCAAAGTTGTCTTTACTGCCATAATCAATCGTAACTTGAGTTTTTATATCAACACCAAGCTTATCAGGGTTTGCTTTGGCAAATTTATAGACTTTTTCACAAAGCATTCTTGCGTAAGTTATAGCTGCTGGCATAAATTCTTTCGCTTCGCAGCTCGCAAAGCCAAACATGATGCCTTGATCTCCCGCTCCGATCTCACCACTACTTTGATCAACGCCTTGATTTATATCTGGACTTTGTTGATTTAAGCAGACTTTGACCTCGATATCGTCTGGATGCAAGCACTGCTCTTTTGTAAAGTTGCTCTTTCCGTCATATCCAATGTGCGCAAGAGCGTCCTTTACGATCTTTTCGTAGTCTTTATAAGAGAGTTTTACCTTTGAGTTTATCTCTCCGCCTATTACTATGTTTTTTCCAGCTACAAAAACTTCGCTTGCGACGCGTCCATTTGGATCTTGCGTTAAGATAGTATCAACAATGCTATCAGCGATGATATCAGCGCATTTGTCTGGATGACCTGGACTTACAACTTCAGAAGTAAATAGATACATTTTCGTCCTTTTCCTTGATTAAATTTTCGCGTAATTGTAACAAATCTATATAAAAAGCCAATTAATCTTTTTAAATTTCTTTATATTTAAAAATCATTTAGCTAAAATCAACAAAAAACTAATTTATTAAGGTGTCAAATGAATATGTTTAAAAACATTGCAAGAAGATACGCCGATGGAAATTTGATCGTTCAAATTTTAGTTGGTATCATCCTAGGTGCCCTAGTTGGCTTTTACACACATTATCAGGCAGCCCCTTACAACCAAATCTCAGCTAAAATTCAAACCATTCAAAAAGAGAGTGGCTTAAGCGTAGATGAAGTCATAAAAACTCGCCTTAGCCAAGATGAAGCAAAACAGCTTGATGAGGCCAAAGAAAAGGCTAGTTCGGCTGATTCTATCGCTACTTCAGCTTCAGTTTTAGGAGATTTATTTAAAGGCGCTCTAAAAGCGATTGCACCTATTCTTGTATTTGTTTTAGTTGCAACCTCTATCATTTTAAAGGATTTTGGTCATACAAAAGGTATGCAAAAGATCGTCACACTCTACCTTGTTGGCACCTTTTTAGCAGCTGTTGTGGCGGTTATTGCTAGCTTTTTATTTCCTATCGAGATACCGCTAAAAGGTCTGCAAAGTGCGGATATGTCAGCACCTCAAGGCATCACAAACGTGCTAAAAGATCTTATCTATAAAATGGTTGAAAACCCGATAACCGCCCTAGCAAATGGCAACTATATAGGCATCATCACTTGGGCGATAGGTGGCGGCATCGCTATGAGATATGCTACACATGAGACCAAAAAGGTATTTAAAGATATAAGCGACGGCGTAACTCATATCGTTAAATTTATCATTAGACTTGCACCGTTTGGCATCTTTGGTATGGTTGCTATCAGCATTCACGACACTGGATTTGAGGCACTTGCAGGATATCTCAAGCTGATCTTAGTTCTTGTTGGAGCGATGCTTGTAGTGGCATTTATCGTCTATCCAGCGATGGTTTTTGCACTAACTAGGAAAAATCCTTATCCACTTGTGATGATCTGCTTAAAAGAGAGCGCTATCTCAGCGTTTTTTACAAGAAGCTCGGCTGCAAACATCCCTGTAAATATGGCGCTTTGCAAAAAACTAAACCTAAAAGAGGAGCTATACTCGATCTCTATCCCACTTGGTGCTACCATAAACATGGGCGGTGCGGCAGTTACCATTAGCATTCTAGCGCTTACTGCGGTAAATTCGATCCCATCTATCACAGTTACATTTGGCGATGCGCTTCTTCTTTGCTTCATCTCAGCCCTTGGTGCGTGCGGCGCATCTGGCGTGGCTGGCGGCTCACTTCTTCTAGTGCCATTAGCGTGCGGACTTTTTGGTATCGGCAATGACATCGCTATGCAGTTTGTCACAGTTGGCTTTACGATAGGCGTCATCCAAGACTCAGTTGAAACTGCGCTAAATAGCTCATCAGACGTGCTTTTTACAGCCGTAGCCTCAGAGACTTCAAACTAACCTTCATAAAATTTCAGCTAAATTTTGGCTGAAATTTTACTTTTATCCATTTTTTTGTAAAATGTCCCAAAAATTTAAAGGATAAATATGCAAATTTGGGATCTAAAAGCACTTTTTGCAAACGAAAAAGAGTGCGAGCAAAACGCACTAAATTTACAAAAAGAGTGCGAGAAATTTAAAGATAAATACCTTGAAAATTATGAAAATTTAAAAAGAGACGAGTTTTTAAATGCATTTGGCGAATATGAAAGTTTGATAGCTAAAATTTCAAAAGTAATGACTTACGCTTTTTTAAATTTTGCCAAAGATACAAGCAAGGGCGCATTTTACGCAAAGATCGATGAGATAGCAACAAAAGCAAATGAAAATTTGATATTTTTTGAGATCAAATTTAATGAATTTGCCCCTAAAAAACAAGAAGAGATCATAAAAAGCTCTAAAAAATATGGCTACTATCTAAGCAACCTCGCCAAAGCAAAGCCGCACCAACTTAGCGTTGCCGAAGAGAGAGTGCTACTTCGCACGGCAAGCACCGGAGCAGAGGGCTTTTCAAGGCTTTTTGATGAGAGCATGAGCAAGATGAGGTTTAAATTTAAAGGCGAGCTTTTAAATGAAGAAGAGATTTTAGCCAAGCTTCATGAGAGCGACCAAAGCGTGCGAAAGCTAGCAGCAAAAAGCCTCTCAAATGAGCTTAGCAAGCACCAGCACCTTCTTGGCTACATATATAATATGATAAAAACTGATCTAAAAACGAGCTGCGAGCTGCGAAATTTCAAGCTTCCTGAAGAACAAAGACACCTTGAAAATCAAATCAGTAAAAAAAGCGTTGATTCGCTAATTGCTGTGATGGAGAAAAATTTTGATCTAGTTGCTAAATTTTACGAGCGAAAAAGAGAAATTTTAGGCCTTAAAAAGCTTTATGACTACGATAGATACGCGCCTCTTAGCAGCGAAGGTGAGTATAAATTTGATGAGTGTAAAAAGATAGTTTTAAAGGCGTTTGGGACATTTTCACCTAAATTTGGCGATATAGCCAAAAGCGCCTTTAATGACGGTTGGATCGACGTTTATCCAGCGCCAAACAAGCGAGGTGGTGCATTTTCTCACTCTGGATCAAGCGACACGCACCCTTATGTTTTGCTAAATCACACAAACCAGCGAAGAGACCTTTTCACACTTGCCCACGAACTTGGCCACGCTGTTCATCAAAAGCTCTCTTATAATGTAAGCTACCTAAACTCAGACACTCCGCTAACCACGGCTGAGACGGCGTCTGTATTTTGCGAGATGCTAGTTTTTGACCACATAAAAGACGGCCTTAGCAAAAAAGAGAAAATTTCACTGCTTGCTGGCAAGATCGAGGATATATTTGCCACGCTTTACCGCCAGATAAATTTCACCACCTTTGAGCGCGCCGTGCACGCACACGAGGGCGAGATCAGCCTAGATGAGCTAAATAAAATTTGGCTAAGAGAGAGCAAAAAGATGTTTGGCAAAAGCGTCACGCTAAATGACTACTACAAAATTTGGTGGAGCTACATCCCGCACTTCATCCACACGCCATTTTACTGCTACGCCTACTCTTACGCGCAGCTTCTTGTGCTTGCGCTTTTTGGACTTTATAAAAGTGGCAAATGCAAAAATTTCGTTGAAATTTACACCGAGTTTTTGAGCCTTGGCGGAAGTCTTAGCCCAAGGGAGCTTGTTGGTAAATTTGGCTTTGACATAGATGATAAAAATTTCTGGCAGATCGGCATAAACGAGGTTAAAAAGCTAGTAGATGAGTTTTTAGAAATTTCAAAGGATTAAGATGTTAGACGAAATTTTAGACGATGAGAAATTTGCGCTTTTGATGAAGATGCACGTCTATGAGTGCATTGATTTTTTGCTTGAAAAGGGGGTAAATTTCTCAGTTATGGCAAATTTACCGCTAGTTAGCTTTGAGCCTAGCTTGCCAGATGAGATAAGTGGCAGCTTTAGCATGCCAGTCATTATGTTCTCACTTGGTGGCTACACGCTTGAGAGTGCTAGGCTAACGCAAGATGAGCTAAGTTTTGAGGCTGGCTTTGGTAGTGAAAATTTTGCCTCAGTGGTATCATTTCCACTTGGCGCAGTGGTTCAAATTTTGGTTGAAAATAGCCCGATCCTTGTAAATTTCTCTATCTACAAGCCAAAAGAGAAGCAAGTCGATCACGCTAAAAAATCAGCCTCAGTCTTTTTGCAAAACCCAAAAAATAAAGATATATTTAAGAAAAAATAGTAATTTTAAGCATTTTTGGCTAAAATCAAAAGAAAATTTAAAAAGCGAAAAATGGAAAATTTACTATCAAATTTAAACGAAGCCCAGCGCGAAGCAGCTACTCATATAGATGGTCCGATGCTCATACTTGCAGGCGCTGGCAGCGGCAAGACAAAAACGATCACGACTAGGCTTGCCTATCTCATCGGCGAGGTCGGCATAGACGCGGCAAACACACTAACTCTTACTTTTACAAACAAAGCCGCCAACGAGATGCGCAGTAGAGCCATGGCGATGCTAAGCCAAAGTGGCAAAAACTACTCGCCGCTACTTTGCACATTTCACAAATTTGGACTTTTGTTTTTAAAGCTCTACATAGAAAAGCTTGGCAGAAAAAACAACTTCGTCATCATCGACACAGACGATAAAAAGCGCATCATAAAAAGCTTTGAAAGTCCGGTCGCCACTGCGATACTCTCAAGTGAAATTTCAAACTACAAAAACTCACTTTTAAGCGTCGAAGAGGTCTATAAAAACGCAAATTTCTCCTCTTTTGACAAGAGCAAAGACAACTTCTACAAGCAAGCAGCGCAAATTTATGAAAAGTATGAAGACTATTTAAAGGCGAACAACCTTGTTGATTTTGATGATTTGCTAGGGCTTACATATAAAATTTTAGACGAAAACGAAGAGCTTGCTAGAGAAATTTCAAACCGCTACAAATACATAATGGTCGATGAGTATCAAGACACAAACGACCTTCAGTATAAACTGCTAAAAAAACTCTGTCTATGCCATGAAAACATCTGCGTGGTGGGCGATGATGATCAAAGCATTTACGGCTGGCGCGGTGCAAAGATAGATAATATCTTAAATTTCAAAGATCAGTTTAGCAACGTAAAGATAATCAGACTTGAGAAAAACTATCGCTCGAGTGAAGCGATACTAAAGGCTGCAAACGAACTGATAGATCACAACCGCAACCGCCTTGGCAAGAAGCTTGTCGGCACAAAAGGCGAAGGCGAAGCTGTAAATTTGATAGAGAGCTTTGATGAAAATTTAGAGGCTGGCAAGATCGCAAAAAATATAAAAGAGCTTTTAAGTAAAGGCGTGCAAGCAAAAGATATCGCGATCTTATACCGCATAAACGCGCTTTCTCGCTCACTTGAAGATGGGCTAAACAAAGAACAGATCGCCTATAAAATGGTTGGCGGCGTTAAATTTTACGAAAGAGCCGAGATCAAAGATATCATAAGCTACTTAAGGCTGATAAATAATCCAAACGATGACTTCTCAATAAGACGTATCATCAATCGCCCAAAGCGAGGACTAGGCAAAGTAAGCCTTGATAAGCTTGAAAGGATGGCATTTGAGGGTAAAATTTCTATTTTTGAGGCGATCTCAAATATCTCTGATAACGACGAAGCCTTTAGCAAAAAGGTAAAATCAGCCCTTCTTGAGTTTGCAAACAACCTAAAAGAGCTTCAAGAAAGCAGCTCGGTTTTTGACCTAATAGATAAATTTGAAGCGAAATTTGGCGTGAAAAAATACTACGAAAGCTTGCCAGATGGCGCTGAGAGAGCAGCAAACATCGACGAGTTTTACGCTGTTTTAAAAGATCAGATCAAGCAAAATCCAAGCTTTGATCTGGAGGAGTTTTTAAACGAGATCACGCTAACAAGCGAGCAAGACGGCATTAGCGATGAGGCTATCAGCATCATGAGCGTGCATGCGAGCAAGGGACTTGAGTTTGAGCATCTTTTTGTGATCGGCCTTGAAGAGGGATTTTTCCCGCTCATTGGCGACGGCAGCGACATCGAAGAGGAGCGCAGGCTCGCTTACGTGGCTATAACAAGAGCCAAAAGGACACTTAGTCTAAGCTTTGCAAATTCGCGCTTTTACAAAGGTCAGCGCACAAGATTAAATAAGAGTAGATTTTTAAGCGAGAGTGGTATCACGCATGGCTCACTAGTTATCGAACAGAGCAATGAATTTAAAAAAGGCGACCTTGTCAAACATAAAATTTTTGGTATCGGCAGGGTGAGTGCGGTTAGCAAGATCAAAAAAGAGTTTAAACTGACTATAAATTTTGGTGGCAATGTAAGAGAGATCATGTCAAGCTTCGTGGAAAAGGCTGTATGAACGCCATTTTCGTGGCAAACAAGCCTGCTGGCATGAGCTCAAACCACTTTTTAGGGCGACTAAAGAGAAAATATGGCGTTAAAAAGGCTGGATTTTCAGGCACGCTCGATCCATTTGCGAGTGGCTGTTTGATAGTCGCTTTTGGCTCGTATACGAAATTTTTTAGATTTTTAGACAAAAGCCCAAAGGTCTATGAGGCGACGATCTGGCTTGGGGCGAGCAGTCCAAGCATGGATAATGAAAATATCACTGAAATTTTAAATATAAAAGAGCTAAATTTAGAAAAACTTGAAGCCATAAGAGGCGAGCTAATAGGCAAGATAAGCTACATCCCGCCAAAATTTAGTGCCAAGCATATAAATGGTACAAGAGCTTACAAGCTAGCAAGAAGCGGCGAAGAATTTGAGCTAAAGCCAGAGACAATGGAAATTTATGAGAGTGAAATTTTGAATTATTCACACCCTTTTTTGACACTTCGTTTAAGTGTAAGTGAGGGGAGTTACATCCGCTCTTATGCAGAAATTTTTGGGCAAAAAGTTGGTTATAATGTAACTTTAAGCTCATTAAAGAGGGTAAGCGAGGGTAAATTTCGCTATGAAAATGAAAAATTTTTAAATATTTGCAATTTTTTAAATATTGAGCAAAACACGTATTTTGGGGATATTGAGAACATACTTGACGGCAAGAAATTAAAAATTAACGATTTTGAAACACAAACACAAGGAATTTATTTGCTAAATTATGATAAATTTATGAGCGTAATCCAAATCATGGATGATACTATAAATTACACTCTAAACAAGGTAGAAAAATGTTAATCTTAGCAAGAAAAGAAAACGAAGAAATTTTACTAGGTAACGACATAAAAGTCGTCGTAGTAAGTATCTCAAAAAGCACCGTTAAGCTTGGTATCGAGGCCCCGCGCAACACAATGATACTAAGAAGCGAGCTGGCAAACGATATCAAAAACGAAAATATCCACGCCACCAAAAAAGCAAGCGAAGCCGATATCCACGAGCTTGCGAAAAAAATCGAGAAATGAAAAGCTTTGCAAAGATCAACGTATTTTTGAAGGTAGTTGGCACCAGAGGCAACTACCACGAAATTTTGTCACGTTTTGTTCTTTGCGAGCAGCTTTTTGATGAAATTTATTTTGAGAGGTCAAATTCTTTTGCTATCGAATGCGACAACAAAGATATAAAAGATAACATCATACAAAAAGCGATAGATGAGCTGAAAAAGGCTGGCTTTTCAAACGAGCTAGATGAGTTTTTTAGCTCTCACAAAATCATCATCAACAAACAAATCCCAATAGGTGCTGGTCTAGGAGGAGGCAGTTCAAACGCTGCCACCTTTTTACTAATGGTAAATGACGAGCTAAATTTAAATATAAAACGTGAAAATTTGATGCAAATAGCCTCTAAAATCGGCGCAGATGTGGCCTTTTTTGTAAGCGGCTACAAGGCAGCAAATGTAAGCGGCATAGGCGAGATCATAGAAGAATTTGACGATGAAGTGCCAAATTTAAATATCTTCACGCCAAATGTTTTTTGCTCCACACCGATGGTTTATCAAGAATTTAGAAGCAATTTCTTACAATACATAGACGTTAATGCTGCAAAAAAGATGCAAAATTTAAAGAGCGCAGAGCTACTTGAAATTTATAAAAACGAGGAGCTAAACGATCTTTTTGCCCCATGCTTTAAGCTCTATCCACAGATGAACGAGTTTAGGGATAAATTTCTAAGCGGCAGCGGCAGTAGCGTATTTAGCGTAAAATAAAAGGTAAAATTTTGATAAAAGATCTAGCGAAAAACAAGAAAGCTTTGCACGACTTTAGCATACTTGAGACCTTTGAAGCTGGCATCGTTTTAAAAGGCAGCGAGGTCAAGGCTCTAAGGGCTGGTAGAGCAAATTTAAAAGATAGCTTTGTGCGCGTCATAAAGGGTGAGCTTTTCTTACTAAATGCCCATATCAGCTATCTTGAGACTACACACAGCGCATTTCGTCCAAATGAACGAGCGGCCAGAAAACTTTTGATGCATAGAAAGCAGATCGATAAAATTTTCGGTCAAGTCTCACAAGATGGACTTACTTTGGTTGTTTTAGCACTTTATCTAAGCGACAAAAATATCGTAAAAGCAAGGCTAGCGCTTGCAAAAGGTAAAAATTTACACGACAAGCGCGAGACTTTAAAAAGGCGCGAGGCGGACAAAGAGGCAAGAGCTGCCATAAAAAGATATGTTTAAGGGATAAGATGAAAAATTTACTCGTTTTAATAATTGCTTTATTTGCTTTTTTTGGTTGCGGCGATGATGAGAGCAGCAGCGTAAATTTTAAAGAATTTAGCCCAAACGAAGAGGTTAAGCTCGTAGATGTAAGCGGCAGGGAGCTTACTTTGGTTAGAAAAGATCACGGCTTTGCTATCAAAAATGATGAAAATAAGGTTTTAATGATCGATATTTTTGGCACATTTTGCCCACCTTGCCAAAAAGAGGCAGCTGAGCTTACAAAATATCAGCTTGAAAACAAAGATAAATTTACACTAATCGGACTAACTCACTTTGAAAATGTCACAAATGAGTATGTTTTGCATGAATTTATGCAAAAATTTAATGCCTACTACTTCATAACAAACGATCAAAAGATAAATGACAGACTTGCCGAGCAGATCGTAAGAGATATCGAATACAAACACGAGATCGCACTACCTTTTAAAGTGGTGATAAAAAATGGCGAATATCAAATTTTAACAGACGTAGATAGCGGACAATACGGAGTAAAATACTATCTTGGCGGCATAAAAGTCACAAAAATGAAAGAAGATTTGGCAAAAATTTATGAAACAAAATAAATTTGCCTTATATTTGGAACATCTTTTGCTTATAAAAATGTGAAAATTTATAAGGATTTTAAATGTTTGTTTTAGATAGATCAAAATCTAGCCCATTAGTCGAATCAGCCCTTGCAGGCAGAGAGCTACGCCAAAAGCTCATCTCTGGCAACCTTGCAAATGTTGATACACCATTTTACAAGGCTAGAGATATAAGATTTGAAGATGTTTTAAGAGAAAAAGCAAATGAAATTTATAACGTTTCAGAGAGCAAAAAACTAAATTTAGCTAAAACAAACGAAGCGCACATGGCTGCTGTTGATTTTCCAAAAAGCGACACAGCTCAAATTTTCTTGCGTGATGGTCACATGGCTAGAAATGACGCAAATACGGTTGATCTTGATGTTGAGACAACAGAAATGGGCAAAAACACAGTTATGATAAACGCCCTTGATAGCGCCTACAAGGCTCAGAGCAATATCTTTAAAAGCGTAATAGACGTAAGTGCTAAGAACTAGGAGAGATGATGTCATACTTAAATGATTTTGATATTAGCGGATACGGACTAAGCGCGCAACGCTTCAGAATGAACGTCATCAGCTCAAACATCGCAAACGCTCAAACCACAAGAACGGCTGAGGGCGGCCCTTATAGAAGGCAAGAGGTCATTTTTAAAGAGATGAACTTTGATAAAATTTTAAACGATCAACTTAAAAACTCACAAAGTTTGCTTGAGTATGAAAATCCACTCGATGACCCAAGCTCACCCAAAAATGCTCACCCTGCCCTAACTAGCGTGATCGTAGATAAAGTGGTGCGCGATGACAAGGATTTTCAACTAAAATACGACCCTAGCCACCCAGATGCAAATGCAAATGGCTACGTCGCATTTCCAAATATAAACCCAGTCATCGAGATGGCTGACTTGCTCGAGGCGACAAGGGCTTATCAAGCAAATGTAGCGTCATTTCAAAACGCAAAAACAATAGCACAAAGTGCGATATCACTTATTTCAGGACAAGCATAATGATAAATAGTATAAATTTAGATAAGTTAAATAAAAACGAAAATTCAAACAAAATAGCAAAAGCAGGCGAAGAAGGCGGCTTTGAAAACGCATTAAACGACTCTTTAAAAGAGCTGAACAAGGTTCAAATAAACGCCGATAAAGCCATCGCAGACCTTGCAACTGGCGAGGTAAAAGACTTGCACCAAGCAGCTATCGCGATAGGCAAAGCAGAGACTAGCATGAAGCTTATGCTAGAGATTCGCAACAAAGCGCTAAGCGCATACAAAGAAATTTCAAGAACGCAAATTTAAGCCATTGAATGAATTCCAGAAAATCAAAAATAACCATACTTTTTTTATTAATTACTTTTGGAATTTCAATCTTTGTGCTTGTCATATTTTATAGAGCAAGCATCGAGCGAAAGCTTCCTAAGCTTCAAACAAGCGACGTAAATACCGCGATCCGTGGCAACATCGTCACGAAAGACGGCTTTAGCATCTCATCAAGCCAAAAACTCTACAAGGTGATGCTTGACACCAGAAATATCGATCCAAATAAAAAAGAGATGTTTATCAAGCTCTACTCGCTTTATAGCGGTGACGATCCAAACAAAGTAAGAAAGATCATAAACGGCACAAAAGGTCTTGTCACGCTCTCTTACAGCATCGATGCAAAGGGCGCTACTTATCTTCAGGAGCTTTCAAGAAAGCTAAACCGCAAGGGCATTTTGATCTCGTATCTTGACCCAAAAACTGGCCTTGCCTCATTTCAAGGTATGCGCGTGATGGAGAGCGGTCAAAACCGCAAATTTATGTCTAAAGACGCCCTGACACCAGCTATTGGTTACGTGAGTAAAACCGAGAGTGACGCACTTACTAAAAGTAAAGGCGTAAAAGGGCTTGAGAGATACTACGAGGACTACCTAGCTCCGATACAAAACGCCAAAATCCTTGGTCCGCGCGATATTGGCAACAACATAATTTTAACCAGTGATTCAAATTTAGCAACAAGAGTTGATGGCTATAACGCAGTGCTTTCTATACCGCTTAAATTTCAAACCAAACTAGAGCAAATTTTAGATGAAAAACGTGAATTTTTAGATGCAAAAGAGCTAATCATCTGCATAATGAATAGCAAAAATGGCGAAATTCTAGCCCTAGCTTCTAGCTCAAGGTATGATCCATCAAACATAAGAAAGCAAGATTACAGCGCGCTAAATTCTACTGCAAGCGAGTATGCATACGAGGTTGGCTCAGTTTTTAAGCCATTTATCTTCTCCATACTACTTCAAGAAAAAAAGGTAAATCCTTTTGAGCTTGTAAATACCTACAACGGCCGCTATCAGCTAGGCAAAAGGATCATCAAGGACACCCACCCAGAGCCTTTTATGAGCGCTGAAGACATCATCGTGCACAGCTCAAACATCGGCATGATCCAGCTAGTCGATAGGCTAAATGGCCCACAAATTTATCAGGGACTTTTAAATTTTGGCTTTTCAAGAAAGACTGGCATCGACCTGCCATACGAGCAAGTGGGTATGATGCCAACGGTTACGAAGCTAAACTCATCGACCTATAAAGCGACAGTTAGCTACGGATACGGTCTTCAAGCGACATTTATGCAGCTTTTGAAAGCTTATAACACATTTAACAACAAAGGCATCGAGGTGACGCCACACATGGTGGCATATCTTGAGCGAAATGGCAAGCGCTACGATCTGCCAAAAGCAGAGCCAGCTCAGGTCATCTCGCAAGAGACAGCAAAGATAATGAAGAGAATTTTGATAAAAACAGTTGAAAAAGGTACTGGCTTAAAGGCATTTACGCCAGGTCTTGAGATAGGCGGAAAAACTGGCACCGCACACATCGCTTCTGGCAAAGGCGGATATAGCAACACCTATAATGGCTCGTTTTTTGGCTTCGTAAATGACACGAGAGGCAACAGCTACACCATAGGCGTTTTAGCAAGAGACCCTAAAAAGCCTTACTACTACTTTGGTGCGCAAAGTGCGTTGCCGACATTTAAAAAGGCCGTTGATCTAATGGTTGAAGATGGTTATTTGTTTCCAGATCCTAATGTCATAGCTGAGTTTGAAGCTAAAAAAGATAAGCTTAAAAACGATAAAGCAAAGCAAAAACCAGCGTTAGATTAAATTTAATTTCTAAGATAAAAATATTAAATTTCAAATTTAGGGTTTAAAGTAGAAATTTGGATCTAGGCAAGTGGCCTAAATCCAGAATTTATGCAAGTCCAAGTTCATTTAAGACAGAGCTTAAATTTACAGAATTATTTGTATTTTTGCCAAGGCTATTTTGCTTCTCAAGCAGTGTTTGGCTAGTAAGTGCCATGTTTAGCTCTTTGCGGTAGTCACTTAAAATTTTATCCATTATTTTAAGCAACTCATTTTTTTGATCCTGCGTTTTGGTCGGATCATTTATGCTTAAAAGCTCAGTTAGCTCCTCTTTTTTCTGAGCTATTTTCTCTTCTATCTTGTTTGAATTTAGCTCATTTATAAAGCCAGCAGCGCCAATTTCTGTAAGCCTTTTCTTAAACTGCTCAAGCCTATCTGAAACCTTTGCCTCGCTTGTGATCTTATCAAGCGTTAGACTTAAAATTTCATCAAAACTATTTTTTTTATCTTTAGCTTTGCCTGAGCCTGACTGTAACAAATAATCGATAATATCGTTATTTTGAACCTTCATACATCTCCTTTTAAATTTGAGATGCTTTTTATAAGCAAGATTTATTCCTAAAGGCTAAATTCTCTAGCACTTTTTGACTTTTCTAGGATAAAACTAGCAAATTCATCACTAAAATTTGGACACTGAACGACTTTGTAAAAACTAAAGCTTAGCTCTTTAGCAAGCTTGGCATACTCGATAACTAGCTCAAAAATGGTCTCAGAGTTATCTATGCAAAAAGATAGCGGATAGATAAGCGCTTTTTTATTTTCGCACTTTGCCAAAGCCTCGTTTAGTGATGGTTCTAGCCATTTAACTGGGCCAAGACGTGACTGATAAGCAAGGATCACATCTTTAAAATTTAGCCCCTGCTCTTTTAGCATTTTGCCTAAAATTTGCACATGTTCGTTTATGTGTTTTTCGTAGATATCGCCCTTTTCTATGATCTTGCGAGGCAAAGAGTGGGCTGAAAAGATGAGGCTAATATCGCTTATATCGATATCTTTTACCGCTTCACAGATATGAGAGATAATGATCTTATTGTAAGCGTCATCATCATAAAATGGCTCGCAAAGTGAAATTTTAGCTTTAAATTTAAGCTCCTCTTTTGCCTTTTTAAAATCAGCTAAGCTTGAAGTTATCGTAGTTTGTGAGTGATGAGGATAGAGTGGCAAAAGAACTATCTCATCAAATTTTTCATACTTTTTAAGCACATCTTTTACAAATGGCGAAGTGTAGTTCATCGCAAAATCAATCGCGTCAAATTCATTTTGCAAACTTGAAACTTTCTCACAAAGCTTAGCAGTAAGCTCGCAAAGTGGTGACTTTCCGCCTATTTGCTCGTAGTTGTGTTTCGCAGTTTTTAGTCTGCCTTTTGTGATCATGAAAGCTACAAATTTTCTTAAAAATTTATTTTTTATACCCAAAATATATGGGTCATTAAACATATTTGTTAAGAAAATTTCGACATCGTCAAGGCTGTTTGCACCGCCCATATTTAAAAGCAAAAGAGCTTTTTTCATCAAAATAGTTCTCTTATTTTTATAGCGTCATCGATGTTTGAAAGTTCGCTGCTCTCGCCACTTTGGCAAAGATCGTAAAAGGCTTCGTATTGCGCTTTTAGTTCGCTATTATTTGTATCTATCTTCAAATTCATCTGTCCATTTTCGCTCACTTGATGAAGCTTATGATCTATGAGATCGCCAAAATAGACGCCATTTTTTGCATTTACCTCTATCTTAAAGCGCTCCAGTGAGCCACAAAATGAGTCAGTGATATGCACTAGAATTTGATTTTTACTCTTAAAGCTGATCGCCACATTATCGGCACTTTTGGCATTTGTCTTGTTTGTTTGAGTGTAGTAAAAGTCGCTAACTTCTGAATTTATGATGTTTTTAGCTAGGTCGATGTCTGAAACAGAGAGTTCATTTATGATATTTCCATCGCAAAGTGGCTTAAAATGAGCGATAGAAATGCTATAAATTTCCTCTTCTTTTAAAAGTGCCTTTTTTAGCGACAAGATAGTTGGATTAAAACGCTCAGAAATTCCCGTGCAAACCCTAGTTTTATTTGTTTTGGCGGCATATTTTATCTCTTTAAGATCTGCGATACTTTTAAAAACTGGACGTGAGATGAGGATGTTTTGGCAGTATTTTGCGCACTGGCAAAATGCCTCCACCATCTCCTCTCTTGGCGAGCAAAGCACGACTGCTTGAGGCTGGGCAACCTCTATAAATTCTTTAAAATCAGTATAAAAATCAGCTCTGCAAAACTCATCAACATTGTCTTTGTCAAAAATGCCACAAATTTCAAACTCGTTTGAGCGTCTAAGCTCTAAATAATGTTTTTTACCTGTGCTGCAATAGCCGATAATGCCGATTTTTAGCTTCACATTCACCCTTTAAAACTTTAGAAATTTTTAATTATTTTATTTACAAATCGCTTTTAAATAGATAAAACAAGAGATAGTTTTCAAAATATCACTATTTTTTCTCTTTTTAGAATTTCGCAAACGAATTTTGGCTAAAATCAAGCAAAATTTTAAAACTAACGAGGATAAAAATGCAAAATTTAGATATAAGAAAGGCATATCTTGATTTTTTTAAATCAAAAGGTCACGAAGTCGTAGCTTCTGCACCACTCGTGCCAAACGATGCAACACTACTTTTTACAAATGCTGGCATGGTACCATTTAAGAGCATTTTCACAGGCGAAGTGCCACGCCCAACACCACCTATTCGCACTAGCTGTCAGACCTGCATAAGAGCTGGCGGTAAGCACAATGACCTTGATAACGTCGGTTACACAGCGCGCCACCACACATTTTTTGAGATGCTTGGCAACTTTAGCTTTGGCGAATACTTCAAAAAAGAGGCGATCTCTTACGCTTGGGAATTTGTCACAGAGGTGCTAAAACTACCAAAAGATAAGCTTTATGTAACCGTTCACGAAAGCGACGATGAGGCGTTTGAAATTTGGAGCACTCACATCGCAAAAGAGAGAATTTACCGCTTTGGCGACCATGATAACTTCTGGCAAATGGGCGATACTGGACCATGCGGCCCTTGCAGTGAAATTTTTTACGATCAAGGCGCTGAACACTTTAACACACCTGAAGACTACATGGGTGGCGATGGCGATAGATTTTTAGAGATCTGGAACCTCGTTTTCATGCAGTATGAAAGAAGTGCGGACGGCAAACTAAGCCCACTGCCAAAGCCAAGCATCGATACTGGCATGGGGCTTGAGCGCGTTACTGCTATCTTGCAAGGCAAATTTAGCAACTACGACAGCACACTTTTTATGCCGCTCATCAACGAAGTAGCAAAGCTTTGCGGCAAGCCATACGTCTATGAAAGTGGCGCTAGCTACCGCGTCATAAGCGATCACATCCGCTCAGTCACATTTTTGCTAGCTCAAGGCACGACATTTGACAAAGAAGGCCGTGGCTACGTGCTTCGCCGTATCTTACGCCGTGCGATCCGCCATGGATACTTGCTAGGCATAAAAGAGCCATTTATGTATAAGCTTGTCGATAAAGTTTGCGAGCTTATGGGCGGACACTACACCTATCTAAACGATAAAAAAGCGGCTGTAAAAGAGCAGATCAAGCTTGAAGAAGAGAGATTTTTAGCGACTATCGCTAGTGGCTTGGAGCTATTTGAGAGTGAGCTTAAAAATACAAAAGAAATTTTTAGCGGAGAGGCTGCGTTTAAGCTCTATGATACATTTGGCTTCCCACTTGATCTAACGGCTGATATGCTTAGAGAAAAGGGCTTAAAAGTCGATGAGGCAAGGTTTGATGAGCTTATGAGCGAGCAAAAAGCACGCGCAAAAGCTGCTTGGAAAGGCAGTGGCGACAAGAGTGCGAAGGGCGACTTTAAAGAGCTACTTGAGAAATTTGGCGAGAATAAATTTGTAGGTTATGAAGAGCTTAAGAGTAAAAGTAAAATTTTAGCCTTGCTTGATGAAGAATTTAAAAACGTTGATAGCTTAGACGCTGACAAAGAGGGCTGGGTGATGTTTGATATCACTCCATTTTACGCTCAAAGTGGCGGTCAGTGCGGCGATAGCGGCAAGATAGTAGGCAAAGCAAATGTGCTTGGTACTGAGAAATTTCATGGATTAAATTTATCTTTAGTAAAAACTAGCGCGGCGCTAAAAGTTGGCGACGAAGTAGAGCTTGAAGTGGGTAGTGATAGAGCCCAGACTGCGCGACATCACAGCGCTACGCACTTGCTTCACGCAGCCCTTAGAAGCGTGCTTGGCACACACATCGCTCAAGCTGGCTCAAATGTCGAGGCAGATAGGCTAAGATTTGACTTCTCTCATCCAAAGGCGCTTACTAGCGAAGAAATTTCAAAGGTCGAAAACCTTGTAAATGAGTGGATCTTAAACGGCGCAAATGCAAAAACGCAGGTCATGGAGCTTGAAGAGGCCAAAAAAAGCGGAGCGATCGCACTATTTAACGAAAAATATGCCGACAAAGTAAGAGTTGTGAGCTTTGGCGATGTCAGCAAAGAGCTTTGCGGCGGCACACACGTGAAAAATATAGATGAGATCGGATCGTTTTTCATCACAAAAGAGAGTGGCGTAAGCGCTGGCGTTAGGCGTATAGAGGCTGTTTGTTCAAGGGCTGCGCTAAATTTAGCAAGGTCGTTTAGAGCTGAGCTTGAAGAGCTAAAAGATGAGCTAAAAAGCACAGAGCCACTAAATGCCGTTAAGAAACTAAAAGGCGAGATAAAGGGCTTAAAAGATAAGCTAAAAAACGCTAAAAGCTCTGGGGAGTTAGCCTTTACAAATGTAAATGAAACTAAACTTTGTGTGGCACACATCGATGGTGGCGACATAAAAACTTTGATAGATGAGTTTAAAAATGGGCATGAAAAGGCTGCTATTTTGCTGATCCAAACAGATGAAGAGGGTAAAATTTCTCTTGCAGCTGGCGTGAAAAATGCTCCATTAAAAGCTGGCGCTTGGGTTAAATTTGCAGCGCAAATTTTAGGCGGCAATGGCGGCGGCAAAGACGACTTTGCAACAGCTGGCGGCAAAAATGCTCTAGCTATCGAAGATGCCATAAAAAGCTCACTTGAATATGCAAGGCAAGCTTTAGAAAAATGATTCATCAAGAGATCGCTTTTTTTAAATTTGATCAACTAATCATCTTCTTGCACATTAGCTTCGTAGCTCTTTTTATAGGGCTACAAGCTGGTTTGGTGCTTGCTGGAAGCTATTTTATAAAAAATAAATTTGAAGATAAAGAGCGCTATCACATCTTGCTTCACATCATAAGACGCTTTGGACTAGCTATCTTTGCGCTAGTTCTTGGTATCGCGCTAACTAGCCTGATAATAATCTTTTACTTTGATGATGGCAAAATGCAAAATCCGATGGCAAGTGCGATAATAGCGACCAAATGGGCGATAGAGCTATTTTTACTCTTAAATTTAAGCTACATCTTTTATAGATACAAAAAGGCTTTAAAAACTCTAAGATCGCACGAGATGATCGAGCTAAACGAAAGCCTAATCGTCATCATCTACTACTTCACGCCTCTAAATTTACTAGCTTCACTCGCGGCTGTCTATCTTGGCGTGAGCTATAGGGGATTTTGATGATCACTCTTGCTTCTAGCTCGCCAACAAGGGCAAATTTACTAAAAAATGCTGGGATAGAATTTAAACAAATTTCTTGCAGTTTTGATGAGAGCATGATAGCAAAGAGCCTAAAACCAGAAATTTACGTCCAAAACGTCGTAAAAACTAAAAAAGAGCAGTTTTTAAAGGCAAATGGTAAGCTTTTAAATTTACTCTTTGCAGATAGCTGCGTGGCTTGTAGGGATAAAATTTTAGGCAAGGCAAAGGATGAAAACGAGGCACTTGCTATGCTAAATTTACAAAGTGGCAATGAGTGTAGCGTCTATACGGCGATGATATTTTTAGGCGAATTTGAGCTTACAAATGTAAGCAAGACTACATATAAATTTGCTAAATTTAGCGAGCAAGATCTAAAAAGCTACCTAGAAAGTGGCGAGTGGCAGGGCAAGGCCGGAGCCATGACGATAGAAAATTTTAATAAAAAATACATCATCTCCCAGCACGGCGAGACAAGCACGGCAATGGGGCTAAATTTAAAAATATTAAAGGCATTTTTATGAAATATATCTTGGCATTTATCTTTGTAGTTGCCATCGCACTTGGCGGAGCGTTTTTATATTTTTATTCGCAGGTGAGATTTGACGCTTATACCATCATCGACTACAAGCCAAAGCTTGCGACACAAATTTTTGATAGAAACAACGAGCTTATCGCAAATATCTTTGAAGAAAACAGAATTTACGTAAAGTATAACGACATCCCACCACGTGTCATCGAAGCGCTCGTGGCTATCGAGGATACGAGCTACTTTGAGCATGGCGGTATCAACGTAGAAGCCATGGCAAGAGCAGCGATAAAGGATATCAAAGCTAGAAAGCTAGTAGAAGGCGCATCTACGCTAACTCAGCAGCTCATAAAAAACCTAGCCCTAAGCCGCGAGAAGAAATTTACAAGAAAGATAAAAGAGGTTGTGCTTGCTATGAAGCTTGAAAGCGAGCTTAGCAAAGAGGACATCATCGAAAGATACCTAAATCACGTATATTTCGGGCACGGCTACTACGGCATCAAAACAGCTGCGGAGGGATACTTTAGAAAAGAGCTAAATGAGCTAAGCATAAAAGAGATAGCGATGCTAGTTGGCATGCCAAAAGCGCCAAGCACCTATGACCCTACAAAGCACCTTGACCTCTCGCTTAGCCGCGCAAACAGGGTGCTTGAAAGGATGTATAGCATCGGCTGGATAAACGAAGACGAGTACCGCAAGGGCGTGCTTGAAGAGCCAGCAGTCTTTGACGATACGCTCACACGCAACAAAGCCCCTTACGTGGTTGATGAGATCATAAAAGAGGCTTCAAAGAAATTTGACGATATAAAAACTGGCGGCTACAAGATACAAAGCACCGTCGATCTAAACGTGCAAAAGATCGCTCAGGACGCTCTAGTCTATGGCTACAATGAAATTTTAAAAAGAGATAAAAAGGCAAATCCAGAGATGCTAAATGGCGCTATCGTCGTCACTCATCCACAAAGCGGACAAATTTTAGCTCTAATTGGCGGCATCGACTACGCAAAAAGTAGCTACAACCGCGCCACACAAAGCAAGCGCCAGCCAGGATCAAGCTTTAAGCCATTTATCTATCAAATAGCCCTTGATAGCGGCTACTCAGTCGTCTCTCAAGTAGCTGACATCGCTAGGACATTTGATATGGGCAATGGCAAAGAATGGACGCCAAAAAACTATAGCGGCGGCTTTCAGGGTTACATCACGATAAAATCAGCCTTAACCCAGTCTCGCAACCTAGCAACCATAAATTTATTAAACGATCTTGGTCTTAGCTCAGTTCGCAAACAGCTTACGGATATGGGCTTTAACGATATCCCTGAAAATTTATCAATCGCACTTGGTAGCTTTGGAATTTCACCACTTGACTTTGCGAAATTTTACTCGATGTTTCCAAACGATGGCGAAGTGGTCGAGCCTACACTCATTAAGCACATAGAAAATAGCTTTGGCGCGTCGATGGACTATGAGCCTCAAAAGAAGCAGGTGCTAAAACCTGAGCAGGCATTTTTGATGACAACATTGCTTCAAAACGTCGTAAATAACGGCACTGGACGCAACGCCAAGATAAACGGCGTGCAGATCGCTGGTAAAACTGGCACGACAAATAACAACATCGATGCTTGGTTTTGCGGCTACTCGCCTGATATAGAGGCCATCATCTGGTACGGAAACGACGATAACAGCCCTATGAAAAAGGTCGAGGGCGGCGGCAGGACAGCGGCGCCTGTCTTTAAGAAATTTATGGAGGGCTATATCAAGCTCTACCCTACCCTAAGACGTGCGTTTGAGCAGCCTGATGGCGTCTATAAAGGATACTATAACGGTGCTGACGAGTACTACACAAACGACTCACCGTTGCCGCAAAATACGCCAACAAACGACATCATTCAAGATCAAGAAAACGATGGATTATTATTTTAGGAGATAAGATGAAAAATTTAAAAATTTTACTTTGTCTAGTGCTTGCAAGCCTTGCATACGGCGCTGATCTAAACACAGCTAGCAAGAGCGAACTAATGAGCCTTGGGCTAAATAAAAGCCAAGCACTAAATGTTATAAAATATAGAAAAGCTCATAAATTTACAAGCATCGAGGAGCTTGAGAAGGTTCAAGGCATCGGCTTTAACGACATGCAAAAGGTCAAAGAAAAGCTTAGTGTAAAAGATAGCCAAAAGACCAAAAAAGCTGACCCCAAAAAGAAGTCAAAAAGCAAAAAGCTAAAAAGTAAGAAAAAGAAAAAATAGTTTTTCTCTTATAAATTTCTAGCCATTTGCATTTTAACTCTATCATTACGCCGCTGAAAGAATGTGGCTAGAAATGCTAAACATCGACAAAATAAGACATATAAGCTTTTTGTAATTTTTAATTTTATTTGTAGCTTATATGTTTTTCATAAACTATATATTTTTATTCAAGGGCATGTTTTTAGGGTTTTTATCGGGCGACACTTTGTCTTTTCTATACTGCTTTTTGTTCTACTTAGCATATTTTTCTTTTGCTCTTTGCTGGAGTTTTTTGTATTTTGCTTGTGCCATTTTTGCTAAAACCTCTTGCTATCTTTCTCATCATGATTAGCAGCATATCTACTTACTTTATGCAAGCTTATGGCGTCATTATAGATAAAGGCATGCTATTAAATGCCTTGCATATATGTAGTGCTTATAGAGATTAGCTATGGAGTTTTAAAAGTGCACTTAGATCAAGAGCAAAATAACCTTTAGCATTTTGGTAAGTGCAGCCGTAATCTTTGGCACTCATGTCTAAAATTTTTATATCATTTTTTAGAGAGCATAACGCCTCAACCATAAGCGTTTTACTCCCATACTATCCTATCTACTCTGGTATAAGATTAGCAAAGTCTTTGGCGCAAAAACCGCTGCCTTTTACCTACGTGGCAAATGACGCAACGCTTACTAACGATAAAGCGAGAAAATTTTAGCAACCGCGAAGCTAAAGCTCGTGAAAATTTAGTTGATATCATCAATAAACTTGGCATAAAAACATACTTTTTTGGCAACAATAGTGGTGGCTGCGAAAAAAGAGGAGCGGTGGTTTGCGACAACCTTGATCAAAACCACACTTCAGAGCACAAAGCAGAAGGTTTTGATGAAGTGATATTTGATGAGGCAAAAAAGGTCATAAAAGATGCAAATTCCACTACATTTATCGTGCTGCATTTACAAGGCTCACACGGCCATATCTACTACAAAGGCTATCCAAGTAAATTTAAAGAATTTACCCCAACATGCGACACCGCCGAGCTAAACAAATGCACGCCAGATGAGATAGCAAACACCTATGACAACACCATTTTATACGAGGACTATCTGCAAAGCGAGCTAATAAACGCCCTTGAAGCAAAAAAAGATAAATTTGAAGTTGCCATGTTCTTTTTCTCAGATCATGGAGAGAGCCTGGGCGAAAATGGTATATATTTACACGGACTGCCTTACTCCATCGCTCCAGACGAGCAAAAACACATCCCAGCCATCATCTTTTCAAGCGATAGCGAGCTTTTAAAAAGGCTAAAAACTAGAAAAGGCGAAAGTCTTTCGCATGATTTTGTCTTTAGCTCAGTTCTTGGATATTTTGGAGTGAAAACTAAGGCTTATGAGCCAGAATTTGATATTTTTAGGGAGTAAATTTAAAGCCAGCCTAGGCAAAGCCCGAAGCTGGCTCAAATTTACAAGCTGATCTCTTTTATATCAGCTACTTTTAATATCTCGCTATAAATTTGACCGATGATCGCGACGCGGTTATTTCGCACTTTCTCGTTTTCAACGTTTATCATGACTTTGTCAAAAAACTCATCTATCTGCGGCTTTAGTGCAAATAGCGCTTTTAGCCTTGGCTCGTAGGCTAGGCTCTTATCGACCGCTTTAAACGCCTCATTTAAGGCCTTTTCAGCATCTATCTCAAAGAGGCTCTCATCGACCTTGCTAAATTTATCATCTTTTATGATATTTGCAAGGCGCTTAAATGTCGAGAAATTCTCCCTAAAATTTGGCTCGCTTGAAATTTTAGCAAGTGCATCTATCATCTTAGTTAGCTCCAAGATATCTTTCTCTCCGCTTTTTATGCACGCTTTTACGATAGAAGCGTTTGCGTCAAAGAAGGTATAGAGCCTATCAAGGATGAAATTTATAAGCACTTCAACATCAAATTTTTTATACTCTTTTGCGATATCTTCTAAAATTTCTTTTACGTTAAATTTCAGATTGTGCGCCAAAACGATCTTTATTACGCCATTTGCTGCGCGCCTTAGAGCGTATGGATCTTTCGTGCCACTTGGGATTTTGCCGATGCTAAAAAGTCCCATTAGCGTATCAAGCTTATTTGAAAGTGCTACAACCGAGCTAAAGACCTTGCTTGGACACTGCGCCTCCTCGCCGTCTGGCAGATACTGCTCTTTTATAGCTAAAACGACATTTTCATCCTCATTTTTAGCCTTTGCGTAGTAAGCACCCATGACGCCTTGAAGCTCGGTAAATTCATAAACCATCTGTGTTGTAAGGTCAGCCTTGCTTAGCATCACAGCTCGCTCTAGCTTCGCCTCATATTCGCCAGCCTCTTTTTTAAGTAGCTCGTCGTAGTTGCTAGCAAGTTTTTTAGCCACTTTTAACTCTCTAAGCTCTTTTTCGTAGATACTTCCAATCTCTTTTAGATAGGTTATATTTTTTAGTTTTTCTGGACCAAATTCGGCTTTAAGGTCGCTTTGCCAAAAGAACATCGCGTCACTTAGCCTTGCTCTTAGCACCTTTTCGTTGCCCTTGATGATGAGCGAGTAGTCATCTGTAATAGCGTTGCTAACGACCACAAAGCCATTTGCGAGCTTGCCATCTTTAAAGACTGGGAAATAGCGCTGATTTTCTTTCATAGAAGTGATGATGACCTCGCTTGGCACCTCCAAAAACTCCTCTTCAAACGAGCCAAGAATCGCTGTTGGATACTCAGTGATCGCCACGACTTCAGCTAGCAAGTCTCTATCTATCTCGATCTTTAGCCCACTTTTTTGGCTGATCTTTTCAAACTCATCAAGGATTATTTTCTCTCTCTCGTCCGCTTCAAGCACGACGCCACGGCTCTTTGAGCCTTCAAAATACTCTTTTATATTTGAAATTTTTATCTTGTCGTAGCTGATGCTTCTGTGAGGATAGGTAGAGTTGCTGCTCTCTACGCCAAATTTATTAATTTTAATGACCTCATCACCAAGCAAGCACAAAAACGATCTTATCGGGCGGATAAACTCGAACTCGCCATTGCCCCAGCGCATAGACCTGCCAAAGCTAAGGCTCTTTAAAAACTCCTCGACCATGTCGCCCATTATCTTAGCAACCGGCTCGCCCTTCACCTCTTTTTCGTAGTAAAGCACCTCTTTGCCGTCTATCTCTTTAAATTTAAGCTCGCTCTCGCTTATGCCACATTTATTTGCAAAGCTAAGCGCGGCCTTTGTAAAGGCCCCATCTTTTAGCGCTACTTGCTTTGGCGCACCAACGAAACTAGCCACGCTATCTGGCTGAGCCTGCGGGAATTTCTCATGGAAAAAGACCAAACGGCGCGGCGTGTAGTAAAATTTAAACTCGCTTTTGATGTTATATTTTTCAAGCACAGCCTGCCATTTAGCATTGATGTTTGGCAGCTCCCTTAAAAATGGTATCGCTGGAAGCTCCTCGACTCCGATCTCTAGTAACAACTCTTTCATATCTCACTCTTTTTATTAAAATTTTCTCTTTTTTCTCTTATCATCTCTCTTGCTTTCTCCTTCTCTTGCGCCTGCAAAATAACGCCTCTTATCATAAATATCACAAACAAAACAAACACTGCGATCATAAAAATATCTAAAATTTGCACCATCTACTCCACAACGATCTCTTTTTCGTTTTTATAAATTTTTACCCTCGCTCGCTCAAAGCTATACTCGCCATCTTTTAGCCTCTTTTTACTATAAACTCTGATCTTGCCATGTGGCGTATGCAAGTAGCCACTCTCCAGCTTGCCTGAAATTTTAGCGATCACGTCGCCACTTCTAGCCTCACTTAGTTTTGAGCTATCAAGTAAATTTTCACTCACATCTTTTGTGCCATGCTCATTTATGATCTCATAAGAGCTCACTTCAAGCGCCTCTTTGTAAAATTTCACTCGTCTAATCAAAATGTCAAGCTCATCGCCGACGCCGACGCTATTTTTAGGATCAAAAACGTAAATTCCACGGCGATTTTTCGAGATGATAAAGCCATGTTTATCTTTTAAGATGACAACGGCTCTTTCAACTAGCGCTGGCACATCCTCAGGATGCTCAAAAAGCGTGTCAATGTCAGCTTTTTTATAGTTTTGATCCTCTACTTTTTTAGCTTCTTTTTTCAAATTTTCATTCGCAAGCTTGCCACTTTTAGCAGGGCTAGGTTTGGTTGAGATTTTAAATTTAAGCGCAAAGTGATCTGAGTAAAGATCGCTCTTTGCAAAGCCATGCTCATCGACCACAAAGCTTGGCTTAAAGACCTCAAAACTACCATCAACATAGCTTAGATCGCCATTTGCCATAAAGCTAGGCGAGAGCAAAACGTGATCAATGGCTCGCTTTTTGCCATGAACTGCATGAGAGTATCTATCTTTTGGGGCGAGAAAGCTATAAAGATCGTAAAATCCACGAGTTGCAATGATATCGTTTAAGATAGATTTTTGCCCATAAGGTGAGTTAAAATCACCTAAAACAATGGCGTTTTGTTCATCAATAAGAGCCGCTCTTAGCGTCCTTTCGGCCTTTTTTTGCATATTTATGCCATTTTTATAAGCTGGAAAGTGATTAACAAAAACGCTAAATTTCTTACCCTCCACCACAAAAACGACCTTTAAAATGTTTCTAGTTTTTACATTTGGCACTTCAAAAATTTCACTGCCACTTGGCTTTATCTTTGACACAAGAGCTAGTCCGACTGGAGAGTTTTTTGCCTTGCTAAAGGCTATAAATTTATACTCACTGCCATCAACCAAAGCCCTTAAAACCTGCTCGTTTTCAACCTCTTCAAGTGCGATGATGTCGGTATTTATAGCGTCTATGACCTGTTTTGTTCTTTTTAGTTTTGAACTAGCCGCCTCGCAGTCCCATTTTGAAGTGTTAGATTTAAAGTCAGGATATTCGCTACCATCATCCTTGCAGTCAAATAAATTTTGCACATTATAAGTTGCGATGCTTATATCGCTTGCAAACACCATCAAAACGGCAAAAACTAATGCAAAAAGCGCTCTCAAACCTCGCTCCTAAAGTCAAATTTAGAGATGTTTTGTCTGATCGCCTCATACGCGATGATGCCAGCACTCATGGCTAAATTTAAGCTCCTGCCCTCTTTTCCCATCGGGATCGTTACGGCATTTTTAAAATTTATATCCATAAATTCTCTTGGCAGTCCAGTGCTCTCTCCGCCAAAAAATATAAAATCTCCTGGCTCAAATTTAGCGTCGTAGTAAAGCCTATTTGTCTTAGTCGTAGCAAAGAAAAATCGCTCTTTGTGGCTTAAATTTGCCTCCAAAAACTCATCTAGGCTCCCCCAAATTTTTGGATCTAAAATTTTCCAGTAGTCAAGCCCTGCCCGTCTAACCGCCTTTTCGCTCAGATCAAAGACAGTTGGCTTAACGATGTGCAGCTTTAAATTTGCATTTACACACATTCTGCCAATAGCTCCGGTGTTTTGCGGTATCTGAGGATGGACTAGGACTATGTTAAACATAAATTTATTTTTGCCTTAAAAAGTGTTATAAACTGGCTCATTTTAGCCAAAATGGGCTTTTAAGAGTTTTAAAATTTAAATTTTATTTATCTATAAATTTAGCGTTTTGCAAGAGTTTCAAGGTGCTTTGTGATAGCAAGCAACTGCCTTCGTTTTATCTCAGCGGCGATCATCTCATTTTTAAAGCCAGCCGCCAAGATCTCGTTCACATCGACCTTTGCGTCAAATTTACCCTCATAGACCCCAAGCTCTTTTGCACGCCCTATGCGCTCTTTGTTATAAGCTCCCAGCCATGATTTTAGTGGCATATTTAGAGCAATTTCTAGTAGTTCTCTATCACTTGGCATCTCTTTAAAATAGGGCTCTTTTAAGATAGAAAAGTAGCTCTTTGGCAGGCGCATTTTCTCTAAAATTTCCTTTGCGTCAAGCTCAAATTTACCAAAAAGCATATACAAAAACAGCCTCTCGTCATCTACAAATTTCCTAGCGCTCTTTAGCTCAGCTAAAAACTCATCATTCTTGCGAATTTGAACGCCAAAAATTTGCTCAAAAAGCGAAAGCTTAAAAAGATAAAAAGCCCCTTTTTCAAGATGCTCTGAGCGAAAAAATTTAATGAGTTCGGTATTTATCCTATCATGGCTTAGATGCGCTAGATCAAGCGTTTTCATAAGCTCTATCGTCTCGTCAGCTATGCTAAAACCAAGCCTAGCGCTAAACTGCACGCCACGCAGCACCCTTAGCGGATCTTCTTTAAATTTCTCACTATCGATGTGCCTTAGTGTCTTGCTCGCAAGGTCTTTTTTGCCGCCATGAAAGTCTAAAATTTCGCCGTCAAAGATATTCATCATCATGGCATTTATCGTAAAATCACGCCTAAGACTAGCAAGGCTTGGGTCATTTATATAGCTTACAGCAAAGTCTTTGTGCGAATTTCCGGTCTTACTCTCGCTTCTAGGCAAGCCAAGATCATAGTTTTTGTATTTATAGATGAAGTAGCTTTTGCCAACACCACTAGCCTTTATGCTAGCCATCAGCTCGTCAAATTTAGCTGGCTTTATGTCATAAATTTCAATATCGTAGTCATAAATTTCTCGTCCCAAAAGCGCGTCTCTTACGCAGCCTCCGACTAGATAGACACGCTTGCTAAATGGAGCAAATAGCGATCTAAAAAAGTCTAGCTCGCTATTTTTGTAAATTTCTGTCCCAGTTTTTGCCTCAAATTTATTATTTTGAGAGATTTTGAAGTCTATTTTCGATATTTGCAAGGGTAAATTCTAAAAATTTAGTCGTTAGCTCGAGCCTTTGGCTAAGATCTTGTTCGCTAGTTTGCTTAAGCCCTTCAAAAAGCACCTCGATGCGCTCAGCAAGATTTGCTAAGAAAATTTCCTCCTCGCTTATCTCCCTGCTCTTTGGCGAAATTTGCGCCACCTTTGGCTCTGGCTCGCTTTGCGCGCTTATTTCAAGCTCTGGTTCTTCAGCCGCCTCTTGCTCTCTAGTCTCCATAGCCAAAAGCTCTTTTTTTAAATTCTCCCTTTCAAGCTCTTCTTGCTTTTTGTTTTGCAGTGCCTCTATCTTCTCAAGCTCGGCGCTAACCTCACTAATGGCCATCCTAGCGATATCATCAAGCTTCATAATCTTATCAACCACCTTTTAAATTCATTTATCTCTTCGTCACTTTTCATCCTGATAAAAAACTCTTTCATCTGCTCGTTTTTTATCACGCGCTCCTTGCGAAGTCCGCTCAGGCGGCTTATCGCGCTAAGGGCGTCCTTGTTTGACGGGTCTTGCTTTAAGATGTTCTTGTAAATTTCAAGCGCATCATCTTTTAGCCCCTGCGCCTCGTAGATCAGTGCTTCAGTGATCGTGTTTTTCATTTTTTGATAAATCCTGCTATCACGTCGCCTATCTCGCTTGTTGAGCAAATTTCAACTGCGTTAAAAGCGGCGATATCTTTTGTTCTATATCCCTTTGCAAGAGCTGTTTTTACGGCATTTTCTATCGCATTTGCAGCTTCGCTCTCGCCAAAAGCGTATCTTAGCATCATCGCTGCACTTAAAATGGTCGCGATCGGATTTGCTATGCCCTGCCCTGCGATGTCTGGTGCTGAGCCATGGATAGGTTCATAAATTCCCACTTTGCCACCCATGCTAGCGCTTGGTAAAAGTCCTATCGAGCCACAAACCATGCTCGCTTCGTCGCTTAAAATGTCGCCAAATAAATTTTCAGTAAGTATGACGTCAAAATTTGCTGGCGCCCTTACTAGCTGCATCGCTGCGTTATCGACATACATAAAGCTAAGCTCTACTTCAGGATAGCCCTTTGCCACTTCGCTTGTCACCTCGCGCCAAAGCTGGCTTGTCTCAAGCACATTTGCTTTATCGACCATGCAGACCTTTTTCTTGCGAAGCATAGCCGTCTCAAAGGCGATCTTTGCGATACGCTCGATCTCAAATTTAGTATAAACCATCGTGTTAAACGCTCTATCTTCGCCTTTTTCACGTGGCTGACCAAAATAAAGCCCACCAGTTAGCTCACGAACCACGACAAAATCAACGCCCTTTAAAACCTCTGGCTTTAGCGTGCTAGCATCCACTAGCTCGTCAAAGATGATAGCTGGGCGTAAATTTGCATAAGCTTCTAGCTCTTTTCTGATCTTTAAAAGCCCACTCTCTGGCCTTAGGTGCCTTGGCAGGCTGTCCCATTTCTCGCCACCGATCGCTCCAAAAAGCACAGCGTCGCTACTAAGTGCCGAGCTTAGCGTCTCATCTGGCAGTGGCTCGCCAAAAACGTCGTAGGCTGCGCCGCCCATAAGCTTGTAGTCATACTCAAATTTGATACCAAACTCGGCACTTACGACGTCTAAAACCTTTATCGCCTCGTCGATGATCTCAGGGCCGATGCCATCGCCTTTTATAACGCAAATTTTATAGTTTTTCATCGCCGCTCCTTAGTTCATCTTCGCTTTTGCGTATTCGATAAGGCCGCCAGCGTTTAAAAGCTCTTGCATAAATGGCGGGATAGCGTTAAATTTATACTCTTTTTTTGTGCTTTCATTTACGATGACGCCGTTATCTACGTCGATCTTTAGCGTGTCGCCCTCGTTTATCTCATCAGTCTCTTTTATCTCAAGTATCAAAAGCCCTGTGTTAAAGCTATTTCTGTAAAAAATCCTCGCAAAGCTCTTAGCCACAACAGCTGCTATGCCAGCCTCTTTTAGCGCTAGTGGGGCGTGCTCTCTTGAGCTACCGCAGCCAAAATTTTCGCCAGCTACGATGATGTCGCCTTTTGCTATTTTTGAGCTAAATTTAGGATCAGCGTCTTCCATGATGTGTTTTGCTAGCTCTTTTTCGTCTGAAGTGTTTAAATATCTTGCAGCGATGATGATGTCGGTGTCGATATTATCGCCAAATTTCCAAACTTTGCCTTCTTTCATTTTTAACCTTTAGTTTTGTAAATTTGGGCTGATTTTAACCAAAAGAAGCTAAATAAATAATCAAAACTCGGCAGCTATCGGTTAGAGTGGGTAAATTTAAGGTCTTTTAAGCGATGCGTATGAGCTAAGAATTTAAGTCTTACTAAATTTAGTGGCAAAATGGCTAAAAAGTAAAAATAAAAACATGCACCGCCTAGTTTAGCAGTTAATGTCGATGCTCAGTTTTATCAAGCCAGCTAGCCTCCGCCAGCAGGATTGTAAATTTAAGAGCGGTTATTTTATTCGTAGTATTCGTAGCTGATTTGTAGCTTTTTGTATAGACCGATCTCTTTTATGTCGCCGTTTTCATAGTATTTGTCCGCGGGCTTAAATTTGACTGAGGTTTTATGCGTCAAATTTCCCCGTTCGTCCCTCGTTATGTCTTTAAACTGCAAGATTTGCCAGATTTTTGCCTCAGAGCCGAAGTAATTTACCGACGTATACTCCATCTCGTCGCCGTTTGCGGCGTAGTAATAAACCCATTTTGAGTTCGGGGCTTGCGTGATTTTTTCATATTCGCCGTTTGGCTTGCGCTCGAAGCTTATCTCTATGCCGTGCCGCGGCTCCATATTATCTTCTATCCGCGTTAAAACGCCCTTTTCGTCGTAGACGTAGCTATCGTCTATCACTAGTTCCCTGCCCGAATACACAGCCCGAGCGATCATTTTGCCGTCCTTGCCGTAAGTAGTTTTCTCCGTGCGCGGGTAAAATCTATCCTCCACGTGCTGCTCTTTGGCCGTCGCGACTAAATTTTCGCCGTCAAATTCGTATTCGTAGAGATAAACGGCGCTATCTTGATATTTTTTGCGGATTAGCCCGTCTTTGCCGTACTCAAACAAAACCGAGCTGTTTGGCACGCCGTTTATGTGCTCGGTTTCTTGCACTATATAGCCGTTTTCGTCAAACTCCGTCCGCTTTACGCGAGTATTTTCTAGCGCGCCGGAGCCGTCTATAGAGTATTCATACTCCGTAGCCGTCATACTTTTGACCTCGCCTTTTAGATCCTTTTTGCTCCAGTCGCTTTCTGGTAAAACGGCCGAGTTTAGATAGCAAACCGCCGATGCCGCCGCTAAAATAGCCTTTAAAATTTTCATTTTTTATCCTTTTTAAACCATGCGTATCATACTCAAAAAGCGGTATAGTCAGTAAAATTCTAGCTTTTATGAGCTTAAAAATGCGCTTAAACTGGCTTAAATTTTAAGCAAGTCTGAGGTGAATTTACATTTTTTTGGGGTTTAATAAATTTAAGCCTTTGCCTTTTGCAAAATTTCTTTCATCTCCTCTTCACTAAGTGGCTCAACAAGCACGTTTGCAGCGTCGATGAAGCGGTATTTTTCTTTTGGTAAATTTGCCATGAAAGCTCCATATTCACACTCATCAAGCACGTGAGCGTCGTTATCGTGCACACCTACAACTAGCGTAAGCACCCAGCGCGAGACCTTGCGATCCCCAAGCGCCTCTTGCGCCTGCCACGACGGAGATGGAGCATAAGGTAAGATGGTCGGTAAATTTTCACTAAGAGTATATGCGCCAAAAATTTCGTTGCCGTCTTTGTCTTGATAGAGGTGCTCTTTTGCGCTATATGCGTCAAGATACTGCACCCGTCTCATCATCTCATCAAATTTAGCCGCAGGGCTGGCACTAGCAAAAATTTCATCTACCATAACTGCGTCAAACGCCACGTCTCGCTCCACGCCAGAGATGTAAAGCGTTTGATTTTTCTCTTTTATATCTTTTAACGCTTCAAGCCCCCACATGATGTCAGCCTCGTAGTCAAATTTTAAAATTTGCTCACTATCATAAATTTTTTCGTTGTCGCACTCTATTTTTGAGACAGTTTGAGCCGAGAGCTTTGAGAGTAGCTCAAGTGCGATCTGCCAGTCGCCGACGCCACTTGGAGTATAAACACGCACGATATAGCAGCCATCTTCGTAGTTTAGCTCAAAGCCACGAACGCTCTTTTGCCACACGCCTGCTATCATCACGTCAGCGCCAAGCTCATTTGCGCTTGGCTCCTCTTGCTCGCTGTTAAAAAAGAAAAGCCCCTCAACAAGAGCTGAAATTTCACGCTCGCTTAGCGCCTTTGCATATCCGCCAAGTAGCTTCTTTTTATTTTTTACACTAAATGTCAAACTCATAAATTCTCCTTTATCTAAATAGTAAAAGCACGCCGATCGTGCAAACTATAACGGCGGTGCAAATTTCAAGTAGTCTTAGGTGCGTTTGTAAAAATTTCTTTAGCATAGCTCCGCCAAGTGAGTAGATATTTAGCGATAAAAACTCGATGAAAACGAGCGTTACAGTGATAACGCACATGCGAACTAGGCTAAATGGGGCGTCTTTGTCTAAAAATGTAGGCAGCAAGGCTGATAAAAATATCCACGCCTTTGGGTTTGAGGCGCTAACGATGAAGCCATTTATAAACATCTGCTTTTTGCTTGGCAAATTTGAGACATTTGTGATGCTAAGCTCGCCCTTGCCAAAAAAGAGCATCGCACCAAGATAGAGCATATAAAGGCCTGCGATGATATTTAGCACCTTAAATGCGTACTCAAAGTGATGCAGCACCGCTCCTACGCCCAGCATACAGCTAAATGAGACAAAAGCGATCGCCAAAAGCTGCCCAGCCATCACGAAAAATGAGTGCTTGTATCCAAGACTCATGCCAACGCTCATCGCATAAGTCATGTTGATACCTGGCATCATCGAGATCGGAAAAATCGTGACAAAAAAGAGCAAGAAATTCATGAAGCGCCTTAAAAATTTAGTGAAATGCTAAATCAAAATCTATAAATTTATGATAAAAGAGCGCTTTATTAGCAAATTTAGCCTGCTTTTGGTGCTAGACATATAAATTTAATAAATTTAGCGCAAAAACAAGGGCGATTTTGTGTGTATTTCACAGCCTAGATGGCAAATTTAGGGCACTCTATAAATTTAATTGCCTTCAAAGCTAGCTAAATTTAGAGCAAAATAGCCCCACTAAAAATTTATAAATTTAGGCTATTACTATTATCACGCCAAGCCCATTACTCGCGGCTTTTTGATAAAAATTTAAATGCCCAGCAAAATGCTCTTTTAAACTCGCCTTTATATCTTCAAATTCGCTCTCGCCCCCAAAAATATCAGGATATGTCTTTGAGCTAGCAAATTCTTTTAAATTTATCTTTGCTAAAAGTGCGTTGATATCAACATTTTTCAACGTCTCAGCCACCTCTTTTACATCCGAAGCGTTAGCATAAGAGATCATCTCGCTTAGCTCTTCGTTTAGCGCACTATGCCCAAAAATAGCCCAACCAAAAGGCTCATTTGAGCTAAAAATATCGCCAGCCTTAAGCCTCTCCTGAAAATTTGTGCCAGTTAGCATCTTACACATCGTGTCCCAAAAATTACCCATGTCGTATTCGTCCAAAAGTTCGCCGCCACCGCCATTTTTTATCATCTCTATATCATCTTGCGAGTAGGCATAGTAGTGCGCGCTGATACCCATTTTAGAGCCTTAAATTTAATGTGAATTTGAAAAAGAGAGGGCGGAACTATAAATTTAATAGTTCCGCCGTAATATTAAATAAGTGCAAATATCGCGAGACGCTGCGCTTAGTGAGTTAAGAAAAACTCTTGAATTTTAGCCTTATCAGTTGTTTGCGTAAGCGCAAGCATCAAAAGCACTCTAGCTTTTTGAGCGTTTAGGTTGTCGCTTGTTAAAAAGCCGTATTTTGCGTCATCAACTTCGCCGTTCATAGTTGTCTCGCCGCTTCCCACACGTGAGTCACGAACTACCACTACGCCAGCTTTTGAAGCCTCACCAAGAGCCTCTAACACGCTAAAGTAAGGGTTGCCGTTGCCTAGACCAGCGCTAACGATGCCTTTTGCGCCGTTTTTGACAGCTACATTTACAAAGTCAGGGTTGTCATTTGCGTGAGAATAGATGATATCAACTCTTGGAAGCTCTTTTACGCCAGTTAGGTCAAAAGCTGAGTTTGCTGTGTGTTTTCTGATTGGATTCATATAGTATTTTACGTTACCATAAAAGACTGTGCCGATCTTGCCGCTGTTTGGTGATTTAAATGTATCAACGCCTGTAGTGTTGGTTTTTGTCACCTCACGAGCCGCGTGAATTTCGTCATTCATAGTGACTACAACGCCATTGCCTACGCTATCTTTGCTGATAGCTACATTTACAGCGTTAAATAAATTTAGTGGGCCGTCTGCGCTTAGTGAGCCACTATTTCTCATCGCACCTACAAGCACAACTGGTTTGTCGCTTTTAACGACTAAATTTAAGAAGTAAGCTGTCTCCTCCATAGTGTCTGTGCCGTGAGTAACGACGATACCATCAGCTTTGCCGCTGTTTAGAAGTTCATTGATCCTATTTGCAAGCTTAAGCCAAACTTCGTTGTTCATGTCTTGTGAGCCGATATTTGAAATTTGCTCGCCTTTTATGGTAGCGATCTTGTTGATATCTGGCACGGCTGCGATTAGTTTATCGACCGTAACAGTTCCAGAAGTATAGCTTGAATCAAGCGAGCCTGAGCCGCTTCCTGCTATCGTTCCACCAGTAGCTAGGATGTAGATGGTTGGCTTAGCAACCGCTAAAGTAGCACCTAAAATCATGAGTAACACCGCCTTAAAGATTAAACGCATTTTAGCTCCTTTGCATTAAAATTTGCTAGAGCATTATAACGTCCTTTATTTAAAAAATTTATTAATTTTCAAAATTTATATTTATTTAAAAAATTCTTATCAAAAGCATATAAATTCCAGTCGAAACGACTATGCTAAGAAGGGCGTTTTTAAATTTCAAATGCACCAAAACAGCCGTAAAAACCGCCACTATCTCGCTTAAGCCGTATGGAAACTCGCTAAATTTCGTATCTTTTAGCCCGTAGCAGACCAAAACGACCATTATCATCATGCCCATGTGCTTCTCAATGGCGTCCAAATAAGGGTTTGGCTTATAGTTTCTTAACGCATAAAACGGCGTCGCCCTCGTTATAAAAGTAGCCAAGGCGCTTAAAAGCACCGCCACAAAAAGCACCATCTCGCTTGAGCTTACACTTATCAAATTTTATCCTTAAACAAAAGCAAAAATATAAAACAAAGCGCCATCGAGCCAACAAGCACAAATTTAGCTGGAAATAGGCTCACTCCAAGCACGCCAAAAAAGACCGCCGCAAAGAGCACGCGGTAATTTTTATCATTTTTAAACATCTCGATGACGACCACTATAAAAAGCGAGGTCAAACTAAACTCAAGTCCCCTTGTATCGGCCTTGATAAAGTCACCAAGTATCGCTCCAAGTAGCGTCCCAGCCGCCCAGTATGACCAAGAAAGCACATTTAGCCAAGTAAAGACAAAACTTCGATCATTCGCATCTTTTAGCCCTAAATTTTTAAATATTGCAAAGGTCTCATCCGTTAGCAAAGCGATGTTTAAAAGCCTAAATTTGATCCCGCTATACTCTTTTAAAAGTGAAATTCCATAAAAAGTGTGGCGCAAATTTACAAGGTAGCTCACGATAAAGACCTCAACATAGCTCGTGCCGACGCTAAAGAGTGAAAGCATCATAAACTGCGCTGCTCCGCCATATCCAAGCATACTAAGCGCCACAGCGATAAATGCGCTCACTCCCATGCTTTTAGCCAAAATGCCAAAGGCGATGCCAAGAGGGAAAAAACCCATAAAGATAGGAATGGATAGTTTAAAAACGTAGCTAAATGTCAAATTTTACCTTCATAAAAAGCCAAAATATTAGCAAAAATTTAAAAATTTAAATTTAAAGAGGCGTTTTTGCTTTTATAAATTTAACTGCTTACTCGCATTTTAAAACTAAATTTTATAAAATAACAACAAAATTTATAAAGAAAATTTCTATGAAAAAGATAGTTTTACTAATATTTTTAACACTAAATTTAATAGCTCTAACGACAAATCCAAATATCAAAATCCCTCAAGCAAATAGCTGCAATATCGAGGATAACTGCATTGATTTTAGCCGTAAATATAGCGATGATGAGTATAAAAGGCTATTTGGAGTTTATAAAAGTGAGTGCGAGGTTAAAAATTTAGACGCATGTATCTATCTGGCTGAGTTTTACAAAAGCGGGCTTGGCGTAAAAAAAGACGCGACAAAATCACTAGAAATTCTTAACAAAACTTGTGATGAGAGCAATAAATTTGCCTGTCACAACCTTGGTGTTGAGTATCAAGAGATGAAAGATCACAAAAAGGCTTTAGATGCTTTTAAAAAAGGCTGCGATCTAGCTTTTATACAAAGCTGTTTTAACATCGCAGTTTTATATAATAACGGCAGTGGCGTAAAAAGAGACTATAAAAAGGCTGTTAAAATTTACAAAGAAGTTTGCGAGCAAAATTTCTATGAAGGATGCTACAACCTAGCGGTTTTATACCACAACACCCCTGGCGTAAAGCGCGACTACAAAGAAGCGGTAAAGCTTTACAAAAAGGCTTGTGATAGCGACTTTAGCATCTCTTGCTACAACCTAGCGAGCTTATATCAAGAGCAAAAAGAGTATGAAAAGGCTAACAAGCTCTATTTTAAAGCTTGCAAGCTTGACTTTGCCGATGCTTGCAATAACCTAGCCAGCCTTTACGACGACGCACTTGGCGTAGAAAAAGACGATGAAGTGGCGTTTAGATACTACAACAAAGCGTGCAGGCTAGATAGCGCAAGTGGGTGCAAACATCTTGCATACTTTTACTACCATGGCATAGGCACAAAAAAGGATAAAAAGTTGGCAAAAGAATGGCTTAAAAAAGCTTGCAAACTAGGCCTTAAAGAGGCTTGCGAGATAGTTAGAGATTTTCACTAAAGAGCATTTATGAAAAATTTGATTTTGTTTTTATCCCTCATTGTGCTTTTAAATGCAGAAAATTTAGACGAGATGTGCCAAAGCGAGGGCGATATAAGAGCAAATTTAACGAGCTGTTATAAGGCTGCTACAAAAATTTATAACTCTTCAAGCGATGATAAAGAGTTTAAAAAGCTACAAAAGATATTTTTAGTAGCTTGCGAAAATGATATGAAAGAGGGTTGCTATAGCGCTGCGCTCACCTATATAAATGGCTACAACGACGTTAATAGCGAGCTTAATCAAACTATCATATTAAATAGATATGCAAGATTTCTTAACTACGCGCTTTTAGATAACGGCAAAAAAGAGGATAAAATGACTGCCAAAAGCTACTTTCAAAGATCATGCGAGCTAGGCTTTAAAAAGGGCTGCGATATGAGAAATTTATTAGATAAGCTTGGGTATTAAATTTGATCCTAAAAGTATATTTACTATAAATTTAGAGCTTTTTATCTAAACTTATTTAAATTTTTTAAAAGGCAGTCCATGAAGAAGGTCGTTTTATTTTTAATCTCTGCGGTGTTTTTGTGGGGCGCAAATTTAGAGACAAAATCACTTGAGTCTAGGTGCGAAAACGAAGATGCTAAAAGCTGCTTTGAGCTTGCTAATAAATTTCAAGAGGGCAAAAACTACCAAAAAGCGGGCGAGTTTTACAAAAAAGCCTGCGAGTTAAAACACGCAGGCGCTTGCAGTAGCGTGGGCGTGCTTTATGACATGGACTACATAAAAGATGTAAATAACAAAAATGCAGCCAAATTTTACCAAAAGGGCTGCGAGTTAAACGATGGCTTTGGCTGCGCAAGGCTTGGCTTTGTCTATACGTTAGATAAAAACTATCAAAAGTCAAAAGAGCTCTTTTTAAGAGCTTGCGAGCTAAAAGATGGCGACGGATACTACGGACTTGGACTTTTATACTATGACGGAAATGGCGTAAAACAAGACGCCAAAAAGGCAAAAGAGCTCTTTGAAAAGAGCTGCGACATAGGCCACCCTGCTGGCTGCAATAGCCTTGGCATGATGCTTCACAGCGGAAAATACGTAGAAAAAGATCAAAAAAGAGCTAGCAAACTCTTCATAAAAGCTTGCGAAATGGACTTTGGGGATAGTTGTCACAACCTTGGAGTTATTTATTATAAAACAGAAGGAGATAAAAATTTAGCCAAAAGGTACTTTGGCAAGTCCTGCGAGCTAGGCAACGACGAAGACTGCCAAATTTACAATGGCCTATAAATTTAATGCACCTGACTTTTGGGGCCCTTGCCCTTTGGGGTTTTATGTGAAAAGTAAAAAACATCAAGCGTAAAAGCAACGAGTATGAGTCCAACAATAGCCAAAGTCGCGTCCATATTACCTACCTTTTAAGTCCATTTACTATCTCTAACATCGAATCACTCGTAGTTATCGCCTTTGAGTTCGCTTCGTATGCGCGCTGACCTGTGATGAGATCAGTCATCTCTTCAACAAGTTGCACGTTACTCATCTCGACAAAGCCCTGTCTAATGGTGCCAAGTCCGTCAAGGCCTGCTACACCTACCACCACGTCGCCGCTAGCGCTTGTTTGAAGGTAATTGTTATCACCCATCGAGTGAAGACCGGCTGGGTTTATGAAATTTGCTAGCTCGATCTGACCTATCTGAGCCATATCGGTTTCGCCAGCCTGCAAAACTGAGACGGTGCCGTCTGTGCCTATTGAAATTTGTGTCGCATTTGCAGGGACTGTGATCTGAGGGATGAGCTGGTAGCCGTCGCTATTTACGATCGTGCCGTTTGCATCAAGCTTAAATGCGCCGTTTCTAGTGTAAGCCGTCGTGCCATCAGGGAGTTGAATTTGAAAAAAGCCGTTGCCAGCTATGACCATATCTAGGTTGTTGCTAGTCTCTTTAAAATAACCCTGAGAGAAAATTTTATTTATCGCTGTTGGGCGCACGCCAAGACCTACTTCGATGCCTGTCGGGCTTGTGGTAGTCTGGCTTGTGGCAGTGCCTGCGTACTCCATGACTTGATACATAAGATCGGCAAATTCAGCCCTATTTTTCTTATATCCATAGGTATTTACGTTTGCAATGTTGTGTGAGGTTACGTCTATCTGCGTTTGCTCGGCGATCATGCCAGTAGCCGCAGTGTAAAGTGATCTCATCATAGTTTTATCCTTTTATTAAGCTTTTAGGGCTAGTTTTTGAACAGCATCTTGGTTAAGGTCAGTCATGTGGCTTGTCATAACCTTTTGATACATATCAACTAAGCGTTGGGTTTCTATTAGACCCACCATTTCTAAGACTGGATTTACATTTGACATCTGAGCGTAGCCCTGCATCACGCTATCAGCCTCATCAAGCTCGGTTATGTCGTCAAAATTTCTCGTTTCAAAGAGATTGTCGCCGACCTTTTTTAGATCTCTTATCTCTCTTGGCTGAGCGATGTAAAATTTAGAAAATTGATTGTTATTTGAGTATAAATTTCCATTTTTATCAACGGTTAGCACCTCGCCTTGTGGCACTTGGATGCCTCTTTGACCAGGATTTTGCGCCTCATAGCCACTTGGCAGCACCCTATAACCCTCTTTTGTGACGATATATCCGTCCGCGTCAAGGCTAAAAGAGCCATTTTTGCTTAGTTTTACGCCATTTGGAGTATCAACTAAGAAAAAAGTATCGTCTCTTTTTATCGCAAAGTCAAGTGTGTTTGAGCTGTATTTAAAGCCACCAGCGCTAAAGTCGGTGTATTCTTCGCTCACTTGTGGCACGCGATCAAGCGTTCTGTTTAGAAATTTAGCTCCGTCTTTTGTGTGATTTTTAAGCGGAAGCTCATCTTGCGTCTCTTTAAAAATTCTCGCAAAGTCGCCGATGACTACGTCATTTCGCTTGTAGCCGATCGTATTTACATTTGCAAGGTTGTTTGAGATGACATTTAGTCTGTTAAACTGCGTTACCATGCCAGCAGTGGCTTGATAATAACCATTTTGCATAAAATTTCCTAAAATTCATTATTGTCCTAGTCTTAAAGCAATAGCCGTTCCAAAATTTTGATTTTTTAATTATTAAATATTTCATAAAGTTTAATAAATAATTTATTTATTTAACGCTAAGATTCTCAAACCCAATATAGATAATAATTATTAAAAACAATAAAAATAACAGAAAGGATATAAAATTTATGAAAAAGGCTTCGCTGGTTATCTTACTTTGTACTAGTTTAAATTTATCAGCCCAAGAAAGTGAAAATGCAAAAGAAGTCGAGCTTAGCGGCATTGAAGTAACAGCAGAACAAGAAGATGTAAAGAACAAAAAGATCAGTGAGGTAAAAAAGACAGCCAAAGAGCTTACCAAGCAGCAAGTAAGCGACACTAGAGATATGGTGCGCTATGACACTGGCGTTAGCGTAGTTGAGAGTGGTCGCTTTGGCACTAGCGGCTATGCGATAAGGGGTGTTGATGAAAACCGCGTGGCTATCAGCATAGACGGACTTGCGCAAGCTGAAACGCTCTCATCACAAGGCTTTAAAGACCTCTTTGAAGGATATGGAAATTTTAACAACACAAGAAACGGCGTCGAGATAGAAAACATACAACAAGTAAATATCACAAAAGGTGCTGATAGTATAAAAACAGGCTCAGGCGCGCTTGGTGGCTCTGTGATGTTTGAGACAAAGGACGCAAGAGATTACTTGACTGAAAAAGACTGGTTTTACGGCTTTAAAGCACAAAAATCCTCAGCAAACGACGAAAATCTATTTTCTCACACCATGGCTGCACGTGCCAAGTGGTTTGACATACTCTTTGTTACGACAAAACGAGAGGGCCACGAGATGAAAAACTGGGGCTATAAAACATACGACGATGAAGTGCTTGGCAAAGAAAGAGAGAAGCCAGATCCATATACTATTAGAACAGACAGCAGACTACTTAAATTTGGCGTAAATTTCAACGAAACAAACCGCTTTAGCGTAGGCCTTGATAGAAGCACTAAAAACGTAACAGGTACCGACTGGTCGTATAAATTTGCTCTTTTTCAAAGTGGTAATATAAATGACATAGTCTATAGCACCGACACAAGGCACGTAAATGATAAAAATAAACGTGAAAATACCTTTTACACATACGAAAACTACGACGAAAACCCATTTTGGGATAGTATGAAGATAACATACTCAAACCAAAAGATCCAGCTAAAAGCAAGGACTGATGAGTACTGCGATAAAAACGACTGTCAAGGTCTACTGAACCCATCAGGATTAAAGATAAATAACGAAGGTAAACTGGTGGATAAGTATGGTGGTGGGCTAAGCACTAAAACAATACAAAAAGAATTCTATCCTGGAGCTAATTTTTTTTATGATGAAGATATAGTGGTTGATAGCCATGGCAACGAGATAAAGGATACCTTTTATGAAGGTATATCAAACAAACCATCTCTTTTATCTGGAGCATCTAATATTTATGTTGATTGTAACCAATACGACTGCTCAAAACCACTAACTCTTTTTGATAAAAATACCTATACATACAAAACTTATAATCTAACTCCAAAAGATATGCCAGATGGAAACGGAAAATATGCAGAGATTACCCCAAAAACCCCCGGAGGGGAGGAACTATTTTTGCCAAGATATCCTGGATATGTGGAAAATAGCTGGAAGGATAGAGACCTAAATACCGATACAAAACAGGTAAATTTAGACGCCACAAAAGAATTTACACTTTTTAAAATGAACCACGCCTTTAGATACGGCGGACTTTATAACCAAACCGATAAAAGCATGGTAAATAAGCAAGGATACGAAGCACACAACAAAGCATGGTGGGCAAAATACTTTTTTGGCAAGGCTGATGCAAGCAAGGGAGCCACTATACTTGGCGACTGGAAACCAAATAAGTGTATGCCATATAAAGGAAACGAATTTACAACACTTTGTAGCCATGAAGATGATACGTTTAGCTTCTTAATACCAGTTGAGACGAAGACAAATGCCTTTTATATGGGTGATAACGTATCTTTGACCGACTATTTAAGCGTAGATCTAAGCTATAGATATGACAAGATAAAACACAACCCAAGCTACAAACCAGGCGAGACACCAAAGATACCAACCGACCTCTTTGCTGGCGTTTTTATACCACTTACTGGAAATACACAAGAAGCAAGAAGGCAAAATGCTGAAGAAAATGCGATCTATCTAGCAAGCCAAAAGAGAGAATTTGACCATCACTCTTACGCACTTTCGACAAATTACGATCCATTTGATCACGTGAGACTTCAGGCAAAATATGCAAATGGCTTTAGAGCACCAACATCTGATGAAATTTACTTTACATTTCAGCACCCTGACTTTACGATATTTCCAAATTTAGCCCTCGAACCTGAGATCGCAAAGACAAAAGAATTTGCTGTGACATTTCACAATTCACCTAGCTTTTTTACGATAAATCTCTTTCAAACCGACTATAAAAACTTCATCGATCTCCAATACATCGGCCGTGGCACACTAACATACGGTAACGCAGGCAGTAGAATGCCAGTAGAAAAATACCAAAACGTAAACAGAGCAAAGGCTCGCGTAAGAGGCGTTGAACTAAGCGCAAATTTAGACCTAGAGCAAGTTTACGAGAAACTAAGTGGCTTTAACGTTGGCTACAAATACCTATATCAAAAAGGCAGAATGTCAGTAGATGAGAGCGGCAAGCTAGAAGCTCCGATGAACGCCATTCAGCCAGCTAAATTTGTCTATAACGTCGGCTACCATACAAAAAATGATAAATTTGGCGCCAATTTATACGTCACACATGTAAAAGCAAAACGCCCAGAAGATACCTATAATATTTACGCCAAAGACGACCCAGACGCAAAAAATACTTACGTCAGATATGTCAGCAACACATATAGCCTAATTGACTTTGTAACATTTTATAGACCGATGAAGTATTTTACCTTTACAGCAGGCGTTTATAACATCACAGATAGAAAATATATGAGCTGGGATAGCGCAAGAAGCATCAGAACCTTTGGCACAAACAACATGGTAGATAAAGACACTGGCAGGGGCCTAGCTAGATTTTACGCACCTGGTAGAAATTTCAAGCTAACATTTGAGATGACATTTTAGTAAATTTAAACTGCCATGATTTGAGATATTGTGGCAGTTTTTCTATATAAATTTACGCCATTTTTATACACTTTTTAAAATTTTTGGGTATAATCCACTTTCTTTTAACCAACACTTAAACCACAATCACATGATTTGAAAGGAAATTTATGAGCGCCGCAAAAGACTCTTTTTCTCAGATAGAAGAGCTATTTGCTGAAAATGCAAAAGGCTTTTTGACATACGAAAAATTAGTAAAATTATTAGACAAAGCTCCGACGGCTACGATAGTAAAAAAGATAGAACAACTCGCAAAAACAAACAAAGTCCAGCTCATCACATCTGCTGAAGCTGCAAAGCTTAGAAATTTAGCTGACGCCAAAAAACGTCAAGAAAATGCTCAAAAAAGCGACCAAGATATCGACGAAGACCTCGATCTTTCAAGCGAAACAGACCTTTTAGAGTGGTCAAGATCTGATAGCCCGGTAAGGATGTATCTAAGAGAGATGGGTCAGATCGCACTTCTTACAAAAGAAGAGGAGGTCGAGATCAGCAAGAGGATCGAGCTTGGCGAGGATATTATCATCGATGCATTTTGCTCGGTGCCGTTTTTGATCGATTTCATACTTGATTACAAAGAGCCACTTATCAATAGAGAACGCCGCGTAAAAGAGCTTTTTAAAAGCTTTGAAGATGAGAGCGAAAATGAAAATGAAGATGGCGAAGAGGATATAGACGAAGAGGATGAGGAGAACGAAGAGAACGAAGCTCCCAAAAAATCAGCCAAAAACGACAAACGCGCAGAAAAAGTTATAGAGAGCTTTAAAGCCCTTGAAAAGGCTAAAAAAGAGTGGCTAAAGACTGCAAATAAGCAAGATAAGGTAGAAAGCGACGACACAGCTTCAAAGATGACGCTTGCGTTTAAAAAGAAAATTTTAAAAGAGAAGCTGATGGATCTTGGCCCAACAAGTAAACTTATCAGCGAGATCGTAAAATCAATGGAGACAGCTCTTAAAAGCGACGATGAATTTGACAGAGAGCTAAAACGCTTGGAGTATCGCTTGCCGATGTTTAGTGACGAGCTTAAGAAAAATCACAAAAGCATCTTAAAAGATATCATCAAACTTAGTAAAGAAGAGATCGCAGCTCGCGTGCCAGAGGCTACGATGGTCTCAACATACGTCGAAATCAAAAAGCTTTTTACGACAAAAGAGGCGAGCAAACAAGGCTTTGACCTTGAGCCAGCAAGGCTAAAAGAAATTTTAGAGCAGATCAAGCGTGGAAAGAAAATTTCAGACGAAGCAAAAGCTAGAATGGCCAAGTCAAATTTACGTCTAGTCGTAAGTATCGCAAAACGCTATACAAACAGGGGCTTGCCGTTTTTAGATCTCATCCAAGAGGGCAACATCGGCCTCATGAAGGCGGTTGATAAATTTGAATATAGAAAAGGCTATAAATTTTCAACCTACGCCACATGGTGGATCCGCCAGGCTATCTCGCGTGCGATCGCCGATCAGGCAAGAACGATCAGGATACCTATCCACATGATAGAGACGATAAACCGCATCAACAAAATCAACCGCAAATACCTCCAAGAAGAGGGCAAAGAGCCTGACGTAAGCGTCATAGCAAAAGAGGTCGGACTAAGCGTTGATAAGGTAAAACAGGTGATTAAGATCACAAAAGAGCCTATCAGCCTTGAAGCTCCTATCGCAAACGAAGAGGACGGTAAATTTGGAGATTTTGTTGAAGACAAAACTTCGCTATCACCGATAGATCAAATTTTAAAAAGTGACCTTAGAGAGCAGATCGACGATGTGCTTTCACAGCTAAATGAGCGTGAAAAGGCAGTTATTTCGATGAGATTTGGCTTGCTTGAAGATGAGAGCGACCGCACACTTGAAGAGATCGGTAAGGCACTAAACGTCACTCGTGAGCGTGTCCGCCAGATAGAAAGCTCGGCTATTAAAAAACTAAAACACCCAAAAGTTGGTAGAAAACTCAAAAACTATATCGAGGGCTAAGACTTTTAAATTTCAACTCTCTTTATATTAAATTTTACTTTTTTAAAAATTTGGCAGGTTATGGCAGGCTTTTAAACTAAAACTTTCACGTCATATCGCAGCCAGTCAAAATTTGTTGAAATTTAGCTATCCATTTTTGTAAATTAAATTTGCTATTTTAAATTTTATGCGAAATAGCACTAAAAATATTGCTCAAACTTCGAACCCTCTTTTTGTCGGTTTTAAATAGCTGTCCGCTCAAATTTTAAATTTTACAGCAAGCCAAAGGAGTTATTTGAGTTAAATTTTAAAAAAGATTAGCCAAATTTAGCCAAAGACTTTTAAAAATTAATCAAATTTAGTGTAACTTTAGAATTGAAATTTAAAATCAACATAGATAAATTTAGCTTTTAAGATCAAATTTCACACCAAAAAACTCCAAATTTAAAAACAAAAGATCAAATTTAAATTTCCACTCCCCTAAACGCCTCTTTTGCAGCCTTTATATCGGCCTCATCTGGATGCGTTTTGGCTCGCTCCCAGCGCTCAAGTCGCTCAGGCGTCAGGGCAAACCTCGGATCATCAGGCATAGCCTTGCCAAGCTTTTTTAACTGCTCTATCACCTCAGGAGCGATCGCGCCTTGACAGATAAATGTGCGTAAGACTTCGTTGCCATTTTGCGCAAAGAGCTCCCTGCCCTGCTCTATCGCCTGCGTGGCGTGCGCACCTGGCACATCAGCACCCAGCGTTATAAAAAAGCCCATTTTTTTATCTTTTACATTTTGAGTTATAAATTTCTTAAATTCCTTCTCCGGCGAGCCTTGATCGATGTAGTATCCAAGCGCTACGAAGTCAAAGTCATTCAAATTTAGCTCGCCAGCCACAGCGAAATTTAGCGCCTCACAGCCAAGCTCGCTAGCCACAGCCTCTGCTATTTTTCTTGTATTTCCACTTTTTGACGTGTATATCACGATGCTTTTCATAAAAACTCCTTCTTAGAAATTTCCATCACTGCATCTGCGATAGAATTTCCCCAAAATACCCCATCTTTTGTGAAATTTAAAGAGTCGTTTTCTATTTTTAGATAGCCGTTTTCCTCACACCTTTTAAAAAGCCCCATTAGCTCCTCCATACAAGCCTCACTCACAAATTTACGGACACGCTCAAGGCTTATTTGCGGATATTGAAAGAGATTTACAAACCTGTCAAACTCCATCTGCCTAGCGCTCATGCGCCCCATGACTTTCATCTTTTGGCTCATGTTGTAGATGCCAAACTCCCCTAGCCTGCCACCAGCCCCCTTGCCAAGTGGCAGCACGTCGACACCCGCGTGAGAGAGCCTTATGTATTTGTACTGATCCCTGCCCTTTTTGGCGACCTTTGTGTACTCTAAAATTTCATAGTCATCTTGGCTTAAAATTTCATCCAAAAATGCGTGGTGCAGTGCCCTATCGACCTCCACGTCGTAGTAATCCTCACTTATAGTCTTGCTAAGCACCGAGCCCTCCAAAAACTGCAGCGAGTAAAAGCTCGCACTATCGATGTCTAGCTCTCTTACGAATTTGGCGTCTCTTACCACCTCGTCCACGCTCTCATTGGGGTAGTTATATATGATATCCACGCAGAGCATGCCGCTAAATTTCTCGCGCAAGGTGCCTAGGTGCTTTATCGCCCCATCCGAGCTATGCGTGCGGTTTAGCAGCTTTCTGCCAGCCTCGCTAAAGGTCTGCACGCCGATACTATATCGGTTCACGCCAAGCTCGCCTAGAAGCCGAAGCTTGCTTAAATTTAGATTGTGTAGCGTACTTTCTAGGCTAAATTCGCACTCTGGCAGGATATTAAAACTACTCTTAAGCGCCCCTATCACCTGCTCTAAATGCCTCTCTTTTAGTATGGTCGGTGTGCCGCCGCCAAAGTAGACGCTGGCTATCTTTTTGGCTTTTAGATAGTTCGTGGCGGAGTATTTTTCTATCTCGCTTAGCAGAAATTTAGTGTAGTCGTCGAGTTCGTCTTCAAGCTTTGTTCTATTCATCGAGCAAAACGAGCAGATATTGTCGCAAAAGGGCACGTGGATGTAGATAACCCCCTCGTTCTCATCTGGCGCGCTCTCTAAAAATTCCCAAAGCTCATCCTCGCTCACCATATCAGGGCACTTTGATGGGGCTACGCTATGGCCTTTTATGCGTTTGCTAAACATTTGCACGCTCACTTGCCAAGTATCTCAAATAGCGTATTTGCCGCCTCATTTATACGAGGTGTGCCGCGTAAAACAAGGCTTGATGGGACGTTTAAAATTTTAGAGTTTTTAGCTGCGCTCGTTGCTTTTAGCACTGGATTTTGCGCCAAAAAGTCGCTGCCATCCTTTGCGCCGACCACGATGATAAAGTCTGGATTTTGTGCTAGGATAAATTCATTTTGAACGATCGGCATCGTTCCAGCTAGGCCACCTGCGACGTTTTTCATACCGAATTTAGCAAAGATATCGCCAGGCAAACTAGCGTCATTAAAGGCGACAAGCGGAGTTGCTGCGTAGACGCCTAAAATTTTCTTGCCACTTAAATTTGAGCTTTGAAATTTCAAAAAGTCCTGCTTTATCTTAGCCACAAGCTCGCTGGCACGCTCACTTTTACCCGTGATCTCGCCCATTTTTTCTATATTTTTGCAGATATCATCCACGCTATTTGCCTGCATGGTAAGCGTTTTTATGCCAAATTTAGCAAGATCAGCATTTACGCCATCAGAGTGAAAGCTGGTGACTACAAGATCAGGCTTTAGCTCGACTATGCGCTCTAAATTTGGCTTTGTGTATGTGCCAACGCTCTTTAGTTTTGCCGTCTTTTCCTCAGGCCAAATTTTGCCAAATTCCAAAGTAGAAATAGCAGCGATTTGATCCTCCGCCTCTAGCATATAGATCATCTCAACCACCGCAGGATCGAGCACAACAATACTTTTAGCGTTTAGACTAACACCGCTAAAACCAAACAAAAATGCAAAAACTAAAAACAATTTTTTCATAAAATCTCCTTTAAATTTATCATTTCGGTAAGACAAATGGCATATCGTTTTTATATACGATCTCAGCCTTAAGACCGTAAATTTCATCTAAAATTTCTGGCACGTAAAGCTCACTAGCACTGCCCTTATGGGCGATCACGCCGCCTTTTAGCATTAAAATTTCATCACATATCAGCGAGGCTAAATTTAGATCATGAAGCACCGCTATCGTCACTAAATTTAGCTCACGAGTGAGCTTAGAGCAAAGCTTTAGCACATCTATGGCGTGACTTAGATCAAGGGCAGATGTTGGCTCATCAAGTATCAAAACCTTAGGCTCGCTAACCACCGCACGTGCTAGCAGCGCCCTTGCAAATTCGCCACCACTTAGTGAGCTTGCCACCCTCTCTTTAAATTTAGCCAGCCCAAATGTCTGCAAGACCTCGTCCACCAAGGCGATATCATGCTGGCTGTAACCGCTAAAAGAGCTTTTTAGGTGAGCGTACCTACCCATCAACACAAGCTCAAAAACGCTTAAAGGCATCGTAAGTGCGCTTTTTTGTGGCACAAAGCTAGCCGTTTTTGCAAGCTCCTTTGTGCCGTAGCTTCGCACCTCTTTTCCTAAAATTTGCACGCTTCCAGAGCTTGGATGAAGCAAATTTAAGATACATTTTAAAAGGGTTGATTTACCACATCCGTTAGAGCCCAAAAGTCCTATAAATTTGCCACTTTGTACGGTAAAACTAATATCCTTTAATACGCTTGCTTGAGCGTATGAAAAGCTTAAATTTAAAACCTCAACGCTCAATGCACGCTCCTTTTTAGATAAAGTGCCAAAAATAGAAAAAATGGCGCACCAAAAAATGCGCTGATGACGCCAACTGGCACCTCAACTGGGCTTAAAACGCTCTTACCAACAACGTCACAAGCAAGCAAAAATGCCCCACCGCCAAGCGTGGAGAGTGGCAGCAAAATGGCGTTGTTTGAGGTGTTTAGAAGCATCCTAAAAGAGTGTGGGATGATGAGCCCCACAAAGCCTATCATGCCGGTAAATGCAACCGAAAAAGCGACCGTGAGCGAGGCGATAACTAGCAGGCGCTTTTTAAGGGCGTCCACGTCGATACCAAGGCTTTTTGCCTCCTCTTCGCCGCTTAAAAGTATCGTTAGCTCAAAGCGTTTTAGGTAAAAATATATCATGCAAAATATGAGCGGAACAGCGATGATGCCGACCTTTTGCCACGATGCAGAGCCAAGATACCCCATCATCCATGCCACTATCTTAAAGCTATCTTCGCCGATAAGATATGTCGCAAAGCTCGTAAATGCTCCCAAAAATGACGAAAAAGCGATACCGATTATCAGAAGCGTAGCGATAGAGCGACTGCGATTATAAACACTAAAAATGGCAAGTGTTAGCAGGCTTGATGATAAAAAAGCAAAAACTCCGTAATAAATTTCAGATAGTCCAAGCAGATATGCCACCACTGCACCAAATGTCGCAGAAGCAGCTATGCCGATGATATATGGGTCTGCCAAAGGGTTTAAAAATACACTTTGCGTCACCACGCCAGAGCTAGCAAGTAACATGCCGATAAGTAGCGCCATAACAAGCCTTGGTAGCCTAATATCAAGCAATATCGTCTCTTTCATCTCGTCTATTTTGTTGTTAAACATAAAATTTAAGATCTCCTCCATGCTTATATCAGAGCCACCGATACTAAGCGAAATAAACGAGAGAAAAATAATGAGCAAAATAAGCAAAATGGCGAGCTTGCTACTGCTGTGCATAAATTTCCTTTACTACATTTAACCATAAATTTAAATAATCATTAAAAATTTAAAATAATATTGTTAGTTTGTAATTTTAAGAAAATAAGCTTAATTTTCGCTTTATAAATGTTAATGATAATTTTAATCAATTTTAAGAATTGCTTTAGTATTATTTTTCAATTTTAAATTTTATTTTACAAGGAGCATGATTTGAAACAAAGAGCATTGGACCACATGAATAGCGACCATTTGGATATCGTGATCGCGTTTTGTAAGAAATTTAGCGGCGTAGATGAGCCCACAAACGTCAAAATGACCGACATAAACGAAGACGGCATGGAGATCAGCTGCGACCAAGCAACAACATTTGTACCATTTTTAAGCAAAGCAAGCGGCGATGGCTTTAGAGAGTCGATCATTGAGCTTTATATGAGCATAAAAAGCGACACCAACAACTCTAGCGTGCAAAGCGGGATGATGAAATTTATAAACGGCTTTAAAACCGTCGTTATCTCAAGCATACTTGACGGCTCCGCAGTCTCGTCGTATTCGCCTTTTATAAAAGAAAACGATGAGTTTTACATCTGCATCTCGTCAGTTGCGAAGCACTACCACGCGATCAAGCAAAATCCAGACAAAATTTCTCTCCTATTTATTCAAGACGAAAAGGATGCAAAAAGCCTATTTGCCCGCATTAGAGTGAGCTTTGAGGCTAGAGCTGAGTTTATGAGCGAGAGCGTGAGAGATGAGTATATGGCAAAATTTGAGAAAGAATTTGCAAACGAGTCAGCCCTTGCTTTTATCAAAGAGATGAAGGACTTTTATATCATAAAACTAACCCCAACAAAGGGCAGATACGTAAAAGGCTTTGGCGCAGCGTACGACACAGTAGGGCTTCAAGTCGTTGATAGCGGCAGAGTTAATAATCCTCACACTAAAAAATAATCAAATTTGCAAGGCTTTTGTCTTGCAAATTTATCTTTTTTGATTTTATGGTTTTGCTCTTAATTTCAAATGATTACATTTAAAATTTGAAATTTAAATTTCGGCTATAAATACTCGATAGATCGCTTCGCTTCTTTGGCTTGCAAATTTAATACTTTGGCATTTGCGAGCTTGCTTTTAAATTTAGATAGTTTCTAAAATTAAAAAACAAAATCAAATCTCAATACTTTTGCGTTTTTCTTTATGAAATTTAACTTGCCAAAAGCCACAAGCTTCAAAAATAGAGCAAAAACCCATGGCGTGCTTATATAAAAATGCAAAGCTCAACTAAAAACTCGCAAACTACACCAAAAGCCACCAAGCCATACTTTTTAGCAAATTTACTGCACCAAAAACTACGCACTTAAATTTGCGACATATCAAAGAGCAACTGTTAAATTTAAAAGCTAATTTTTTTATATTTTTAAAAATTTTTGAAGTAAAAAGAAGTTTTACCGGCACAAGACCGGTAAAAATTTATTCACCTAGAAGTTTATCTAGTTTTGCAGCCAAGCTCGTAGTATCGTGAGCTTTAGCTAAAGAGGCAGCATGTAGCTTTAAATTTGCTTGTAAATTTTCTTCCAGGCTCTTTGCGATGTCGCTACTATCAAGGTTTTCTATGCTATTAGCATTTGCTACGCTTCTAGCAGCTAGAGCGTTCATACCTCTAAATACAGCGTTTTGTGTCGAGCCGATCTCAGAGCGAAGTGAATTTATATTTTTCAAAATATCGCCTGAATTTGAGCCATCCTCTTTAACATTTAAAAGAGCATTTGTGCTTAAATTTATATTTTTTGTGCCCTCACCTGTGAAAAAGCCAAGCTCTGCGTCAAAAACGTTTTTACCGTTAAATTTAGCCTCTTTTACGCTATCACTCATCGCATTTTTAAGCGCATTTATCTCGCCTTTTATGCCCTTTTGCTCGTTAGCTGAAAGAGCTGGGTTTGAAAGCTTGCTTGATAGCTCACCGATCTTATCAGCGCTCTCGCTTAAATTTAAAAGCGTTGAGTCAGCGATCTGGAGCATGCCGATCATATCGTTTGCATTTGCCATGCCCTCATTTAGGACATTTGTTTGCGAAAGTAAGCTCTCTGCGATTTGCAAATTTGCACCTGATGCTTTGATCTCGCTATTTGCAGAGATGGCGTTTAGCGCCTTTTTCTCGCTATTTTTAGCTTGATCTAAATAATAGTTTCCTGAAGCCTGGTTTGCAGTATAAGTTCCTAACTTCATATCAACTCCTTTTTTAGTAGTTTCGTGATGGATTCTACTATAAATTTCATAAAAAGTTGCAAAAATATTTCTTAAAGCAAAAAATATTATAAAAAGAATTTAGAAAAAAGCCATTTTTCCTAAATTCTTTGCCCTTTTTAGTCTTCTAGTCTAACAGCAATTGATCTTTTATGGGCCGTTAGTCCTTCGGCTTCGGCTAGCTGCATGCATGGTTTGCCAAGGTGCATGATGCCCTTTCTGCTAACCGAGATGATAGAGCTTCGCTTCATGAAATTTTCAACTCCAAGCGGTGAGTAAAATCTCGCACTTCCGCCAGTTGGCAAGGTGTGGTTTGGTCCAGCTAAATAGTCGCCCATCGCTTCAGGCGTGAAGTGTCCAAAAAATATCGCACCAGCGTGTTTTACCTCGTCCATATAGCTCAAAGCGTCGTTTGTAGCGATCTCTAGGTGCTCCACAGCAAGCTCGTTCATCAGTTTAAAGCACTCTTGCAAGTCTTTTGCGACGATGATAGCAGCTTTGTTTCTCATGCTAGCACTAGCGATTGGTTCACGTTTTAGTGTTTTTAGCTCATCCTCTATATGTCTTTGCACTGCCCTTGCGAAGGCCTCCACTGGCGTTATCAAAAAGGCACTCGCGATCTCGTCGTGCTCGGCTTGTGAGAGTAGATCGATCGCTATGTGGCGAGGGTCCGCGCTATCATCAGCGATCACGCCTATCTCGCTTGGACCTGCGATCATATCGATATTTACGTCGCCATAAACTAGCTTTTTAGCAGTCGCTACATAGATATTGCCAGGTCCTGTGATGACATCCACCTTTGGCACGGTTGCTGTGCCGTAAGCCATCGCTGCGATCGCACTTGCGCCGCCTATTTTAAAGGCTGTTTTGATGCCACAAAGATGCATCGCAGCAAGAAGTAGAGGATTTACCTTGCCCTCTGGCGCTGGAGTGCAAACTACGATCTCTTTTACGCCTGCAACGATTGCTGGGATAGCGTTCATAAGAAGTGAGCTAGGATATGCCGCCTTGCCGCCTGGGATATAAAGGCCAGCGCGATCAACTGCGGTGTATTTTGCGCCAAGTAAGATGTCATGCTCGTCCTTATATGTCCAGTCGCTTGGTTTTGTGCGCTCGTGATAGCTTTTTATCCTGTCATGGGCTAAATTTAGAGCTACTCTTAGGGCGTTATCTAGTGAGTTATAGGCTGCTTCCATCTCTTTTACGTCGATTATTATGTCGTTTTTGCTTGTGACATTAAATTTATCAAATTTGCTTATCTGCGAAAAAAGCGCGCTATCGCCATCTTTTTTTATTTCGTCTATGATGCCCGCAACTACTGGCATCACGGCACTCATGTCGTTGTCACTTCGTCTAACAAGCTGCGAAAATCTACTCTCAAAGTCAGCGTCGCTGCTGTGTAAAAATTTCATTTATGATCCTTTATTTTTAGTTTTCTCTCATATCTTTGCTTTTGTGTAATGTTACCTAAAATTCCGCCCTGGTGGATATATAAAATTTCGCTCCCAAATTTGTCTAAATTTGCAAAAAGCGTCATAAAGCCCACTGGGTCGTAAATCAGCTCAAACTCCACGCCACTTTTGCACACTTCAAGCCAAATTTCATAAAGCTCTTTGTATAAATTTCCAAAATGATACTTCTTTGGCGGATTTAAAATTTGCACTTTGCTGTTTTTATCTAGCTCATAAATTTGCTTTTTGAGATAGTCGCTGTCTCCTACGCAAGGGGCTGTAAAAACCCTAAGATCGGTGTGCTTTGCCAGGCAGCATGCGCTTGTGCCAGTGCCTGAGGGCAAGAAAATGTCAGGCCTTATGCCACTTTTTTTGCTCCACTCATTTATCTCGCGTGCCTGCGTGATAAAGCCAAGCTCAGCCTCACTCTGCGCCACGCCCTCGTTTATAAAAAGTGCGTTTTGGCTATTTGCTAGCTCTTTAGCAAATTTCTCACGCTCTTCTTTTACAAAAATTTCCATGCCATTTTCAAGTGCAAATTTGAAATTTCCAACTGGATCTTGCTCTAAATTTGAGCTTAGATGAGAGACAACGTAGTAAAATTTAAGTCCTTTTAGTTTGGCAAAAAGACTTAGGCTATACATCGCATTTGACTGGCTTGAGCCGTGAGATACGATGGCTTTGATGCCGCTAAGATCGGCCTTTAGAAAATACTCTAGCTTTCTTGCTTTGTTGCCGTTAAACTCGCCTAGCAGATCGTCCCTTAAAAGCCAAAATTCTCGCCCTCTTAAGCGAATTTTATCAATCACCCTTAAACTCCAAAAATTTCTCTATCTCGTTGATAGCCTCTTTGTTTGAGAGTGAAAATTTGATCTCTATACGCCTTGAAGCGTCCTTGTCCTCGGCTCCGTCTTTAAAAACTAGCTCGTTGTAGCTTCGCCCACTTGCGACAAGCAGTTTTCTAAGGCGAGCATCGTCGCTAAATGAGTTTATAAACTCCATCACAGCGTAGGCTCTTTTTTGCGAAAGCTCTAGGTTATAAATGTAGCTTCCGTCGCTATCTGTAAAGCCCTCTATGACGATCTGGTCGATGTTTGAGGCGATCTCTTTATCATTTAAAAGCACGTCAAAATACTTACTAAGTGTGGCCTTTAACTCCTCTTTGACCTCTTCTTTTAAGACCGCACTGCCCTTGTCAAAAAGCACTGAGGAGCTAAGCTTTAGCGCGCCTGAGTTTGGGTCGATCTCGATGCTAGATCCTAGCCTATCTTTTAGGGCGGAGATCACTTTTACTCTAATGCCAGTTAGGTTTTTGACCCTGTCACGAGTGACATTTAGATCCCTTAAAAGCTCGTCATATCTAGCCTCTTTTTTGCTCACCTGCTCGAGCAAAAAGGCGATCTTGGCTAAATTTTTCTCGCCGCTTGTATTTGCATCGCTAAGCGCTCTATCTTTTGATAAAATTTCATCATTTAGCACGATCATTTTTTGGTTTAGATCAAAAATGCTAGCATTTAGCTCTTTTATGCTCGCATTTGCGTCCTTATTTTCGCTTATGAGCTGGGCTAGTTTTTCTTTTAGGGCGTCTATTTGGATGACAAAAATTTCATTTGATTTTTTTAAATTTATGTTTTCGTCACTTATCTTTGAAAGCTCGCTTTTTAGGGCGTCATTTAGCTCTTCGAGGGTGAAATTCTTGCCCTGAGCGTCTTTTAAATTTGCTAGTGCTGCGATGATGGCTTGCTCTTTATTTTCAAGAGTGTTTTGAGTTAGGACGTATTTTACGACGACAGCGCCTATTAGCAGCATAAAAACAAAGAGCAGACCTGCCATCAAGTCTGCGTACGAAACCCAAAAGCTCGATTGATCCTCGTTATTTTTGTTTATTTTCATTGCACTAGATTTTCGATTTTTTCTATTACAGAATTTGCTTCTTTGTCGATCTCATCTATGTTCTTCTTAAGCTCAGCAATGAGGCTCTCGCGCTCTTTTTCACGCTCCAAGCTCCTGCCTTCTTGCTCGTAGGCTGCCTTAAATATCGTTGCACTCTCCACAAGTGAGGCTCTAAATGCCTTTAACGCCTCGTTTTGCTCTTTCATCAAAGAGAGAGAAAATTCTTTTAAAATGGCATCAAAACTCTTGATAGTCTGCTCAAATTTTAGCTGGCTCTCTTTTGTGGCGTTTAAATTTCTGCTAAAAATCTCGCCAAGCTTTGCATGCTCGGTTAAAATTTTAACCTCCATATCTTTAAAGGCGTTAGAAAATGCGCCAACTGCCTTTAGTATATCGGAGTGGATCTTTACAAATTCATCTTGTTTTAGCCCAGATTCATTTAGCATTTTTAAACTTGCGCTAAGTTCTGCTTTGCTTTGATTGATGATATTTTTTTCAACCTCGCAAAGCTCTTTTAGAGTGTTAAATTTCTCATTTGTCTGCTCGCTTAGCTCTTTTATAAATTTATCATCAAGCACCATTTTAAAGGCATCGTGACTATCTTTAAAGTAGCCTACACTTGCTTTCATGAAATTTGCATTTAGCTCATTTTCTTGCCAGAAAAACTCACGGCTTAGCTCTTTTTGCTCGCTATAAAATTTCTCAAATTTACTAATGCCGATCTTTTCAAAAAACATCCACCAAAGCGCTAAAAATATGCCATATATCGATACATAAAACGCCGTAGCTACGCCGTTTAGCAGTATAGCGATCTCTTTTTCAAGTCCGTTTGCGGTGCTTGAGCTAAAGCTTGGCATGGAGATAGCGATGCTGATAAATGTGCCCAAAATTCCAAGCATAGGAAAGACTGCTTGCCCGATGTTTGCCAGGTTGTCATTTCTAAAATTTCTTGTGTAACTCTCAAAAAAATCTTCAAATTTTGCGTTTGCCTTTTTGACGCTTGAAATTTCAAATAGATGAGTGATGATAAATTCTTTTAGCCTTATCTTGTAGTCTTTGGCATTTGCTAAGAAATTTGAGTAGGCTACCAAGGCGCTATGGCGTGAAAATATAAATGCCACAAAAAGTATAACGCCCATCATCACGATGGTATGAAGCTTCATCTGAAAATTTATAATGCCAAGATACGCTAGTATCGCCAAGATGTAGATAGCTAAAGGGATAAAGATAACTTTAAAAAAGACAAAGAAAGAGTGAGCTTGGCGCTCCTTTGGCACGCTTAGCTCACTAAAATCATTTTGATTTTGCATAGGATTAGTTCCTATTTAGGCAGTTTAAATCGCTAAAAGCAGTCTGAAGACGCTTAACCATGCTCTCCTCGCCACTTCTTAGCCATTTCCTTGGATCGTAGTATTTTTTATTTGGCTTATCCTCACCCTCTGGATTGCCGATCTGCCCTTGCAAGTACGCTCTATTTTTAGCCTCATACTCGCGCACGCCGTCCCAAAATGCCCACTGCGTATCGGTATCGATGTTCATCTTGATAACGCCGTAGCTCACAGCATTTTTGATATCTTTTAGCTCACTGCCGCTACCGCCGTGAAATACAAAATTTACTGGCTTGTCGCTTTTTGTATTAAATTTCTTAGCGACGTAAGCTTGTGAGTTTTTAAGAATTTCTGGTCTTAGCACGACATTGCCCGGTTTATAGACACCATGGACGTTGCCAAAACTAGCTGCGATGCTAAATTTATCGCTTATCTTGCTTAGTCTTTCATAAGCAAGCGCGACGTCCTCTGGCTGGGTGTAGAGAAGCGCGTTATCAACGCTTGTGTTATCTACGCCATCTTCTTCGCCACCAGTGACGCCTAACTCGATCTCAAGGCTAATACCAAGCTCGCTAAGCTCTTTTAGATACTTCTCGCACGTGCTTAAATTTTCGTTGATATTCTCTTCACTAAGATCAAGCATATGAGAGCTAAAAAGTGGCACACCGTGAGTTTTTTTATACTCATGGCTTGCTTTTACTAGCTCATCTATCCAAGGCAAAAGCTTTCTAGCAGCATGGTCAGTGTGTAAGATGACTGGCACGCCGTAAGCACGAGCTAGCAAATGAACATGCTTTGCTCCAGCGATCGCACCAAGAACGGCTGCGTTTTCGCAGGCTTTACCAGCGTAAAAACCTGCACCGCCATTACTAAACTGAACGATAACAGGCGAGTTAGCAACCTTTGCCGCTTCTAAAACAGCATTTACTGAGTCGCTGCCTACGACATTTACAGCAGGTATTGCAAAACCTTGCTCTTTGGCATAAGCATAAAGTTTTGTTACATCATCTCCGCTTAAAACACCAGGTTTTACGATATCTAAAACGCCCATTTTATCCTCCAAATTTTATTTGTATTCTATCTTTGCTTTTTGGCGTAGAGCTTCACTTTTTTGTCTAACAGCAGCTTGGAATTTCTCCATTTTTACAGCTTGCTCGATCTCTGGTTTTGCCTGTTCAAAGCTTACAGTACCAGCAGCTTTGCCATCTTCTTTTAAGATAACATGGTAGCCAAACTGAGTTTTAACTGGTTTAGTTGAAACTGTGCCATTAGCCATTGAAAATGCTGCGTCTGCAAAAGGTTTTACCATTTGGCTTTGACCAAACCAGCCAAGCTCGCCACCGTGTGCTGCTGAGCCTTTGTCGATTGATTTTTGGCTTGCTAGCTCTGCAAATTTCTTAGTTAGAGCCTCGCCTTTTAAATTTTTAAGTTGAGCGATGATGTCGTTTGCTGTTTTTTCATCTTCAACTAAGATATGTCTTGCTCTTGCTTGAGCTGGTTGGTTCATGCTAGCTTTGTTTTTGTTATAAAAATCTCTTAAATCGCTATCGCTTACTTTTATACCGTCAAATAGTTTTCTCATATAAAGCTCAACTGCGATGCCTTCTTGTGCAGCTTTTACAGCCTTGATGTAATCAACATCTTTTTCAATGCCTGTTGCTTTTGCGTCTTTTAAAAGAAGTTTTCTGTTGATTAGATCGTCGATTATACGTTTTTTCTCATTTGGCTGAAGCTTGCTAGCGTCAAAACCTGGCATAGCTGCTGATAAAAGCGCTGAAATATCGCTGTCGTTTATAGCGTCACCATCTACTGTTGCAACTACTGCTGCATTCAAACTGATAGCTGTCGCTAAACTCAAAACTGCTGGAAATAAAAATTTTTTCATACAAATCCTTTAAAAAATTGATTTTCAGGCACGATTATAGCAAATAATGCGCTAACTTTTCATTTAATATGTAATTTTAGGTAAAATAGCCAAATGAGAACAAAAAAAGATATTTTAGAGATAAAAACACGCCTTTTGGCCGAATTTAAGGACGCAAAAAGCGAGCTTCAGTTTAGAAATTTATATGAACTTCTTGTCTGCGTCATGCTCTCAGCTCAGTGCACAGACAAAAGGGTAAATTTGATCACCCCTGCCCTATTTGAAGCATATAAAGACGTTTTTGAGCTAGCTAGTGCAAATTTAGCCAGTCTAAAACTGATGATAAACTCATGCAGCTTTTTTAACAACAAAGCCATAAATTTGATCAAAATGGCAAACAGTGTGGTTGAGCTTTATGGCGGAGAAATTCCACTTGATGAAGAGAAGCTAAAAGCCCTTGCTGGAGTTGGGCAAAAGACCGCTCACGTCGTGCTTTTAGAGGCTACAAATGCAAATGTAATGGCTGTTGATACGCATGTTTTTAGAGTATCACACAGGCTTGGTTTAAGCAGCGCAAAGACGCCAGAAGCGACTGAGGATGATCTAAGCCGTGCCTTTAAAACCGACCTTGGCAAGCTTCATCAAGGCATGGTTCTTTTTGGGCGCTACACCTGTAAGGCTAAAAAGCCACTCTGCCACGAGTGCATATTAAGTGATCTTTGTAAGAGCAAGGATAAGGTGATATAGAAAAATTTGCTAGAAATTTCTAGCAAATTTTGTTTTTATGAGTTATACTTTTTAACGATACCGCGAACGACTTTTTCTATAAAAAGCGCAGAGGCGACTTCGCAGTGCTCTCTTGTAGAGTGAGGTGAGTAGATGTTTGGTCCTATTGAACATGCACTAAGACCTGCTTTTTTCTCCAAAAGCACTCCACACTCAAGTCCAGCATGCACGGCTGTTATCCTCGCATTTGGCTTATAAATTTTAAGCTCTTCTAAGATGTCGTTTGCAAATTTATCATTTATAGGCTTCCAAGCTGGGTTTCTATCTTTTGAAATGACGTTAAAACCAACTGCCTTTGCAAGCTCAGAAATTTCAAATTCCATTCTATTTAGGCCGTCTTTGCTCATAGATCTTGCGAAAAATTCCACCTCAAGCGTGCCGTCGTCTTTGATCTTTGCCAAAGAGAGATTGACACTATCTTGCGGTATGCCTAGCTCGCAGTTATAGGCCCTTACGCCTTGTGAAAATGAGTTGATAAGAGCTAAAATTTTCTCGCCATTTTCTAAAATTTCATCTCTTACGCCAAGCTTTTTCACGCTTAAATTCTCACACTCGCTCTTTAGCTCCTTATCGCTTAGAACTAGTGCAGTTGCGCTACTTGGGATAGAGTTGCTTCGCTCGCCACCTTCAAATTTAACAAGCTTGCAGCCATTTTTAGTCACAAATGCCGCCAAAACCTTGATCGCATTTGGGATATTTTTATGTATCTCGTTGCCAGAGTGTCCGCCAGGTAGGCCGCTTACTTTTACTTCGTAAAGCGTGCTCTCTTTTGTCTTTTTGCTTTCTAGCGAGATAGTAGCAAATAAATTTACACCGCCAGCGCAGCCGATAGTTACGCGGTCGTCCTCTTCGCTGTCTAAATTTAAAAGCTTATCGGCTTTTAGATCGCCGCTAAAGCCAGCAGCTCCGACCATGCCGACCTCTTCGTTGTTTGTAAAGAGGCACTCTATGTCGTCAAATTCGCTTATCATCTGCATCATTATAGCCACGCCTATGCCGTTATCAGCGCCTAAAGACGAGTTTTTAGCTCTCATGTAGCCATCATCGCCATAAACGATCTCGATCTTTGGCGCATCGCCCATGCAGACCATATCGTAGTGGCTTTGCAAGCAAATTTTTGGCTTGCCCTTAAAGGCATGAACGTTGCCAAAGCTATCGACCACGACCTCACAGCCCTTGTCTTTTGCATAGCTAGCCAGAAAATCACGCATCTTGTCAGTATCGTAACTGCAGTGCGGTATCGTCGCAAGTGTCTCAAATTTCGTTAGAACTTCGCTCTTTGACATATTTGCCTCCTTTAAATTTATTTTATCTCGCCCTTATAGCCAGTCGCATCGACCGCCTTTAAAAGCTCTTTTTCATCGACCTTATCATCTGCTACAACGACAGCTTTTCGCTCTTTTAGCGATACGTCTGCCTTTTTTACGCCCTTAACGCTAAGTGCAGCCTTTCGCACTATCGCTGTGCAAAGCGGACAGTGCATGCTAGGCACTGAAATCTCTATCGTTTTCTCAGCGTAGCAACTAAGTGCAAGAATGGCTAAAACTAAAATTTTACGCATAAATTTCTCCTAAAAGCTCCGGATATGTAAGGAGTAAAAGCAAAATCACTCCAAAAAGTATATATATAAGTATCCATTTTTTCTTTTTATAGCTTAGGTTGCAGCTTTTTGGCTTGTAAAATAGAGCCACACCTGAGATCACAAAGCAAATGACAGCCACGACGCTTAAAGGGACGCGGTACTCGTATAAATTTTGTGTCCAAGATAGAAATGAAAAAGATGTGCCAAAAAGCAAGAAAAGAAGTGCCGGCAAGCAGCACAAGGTAGCGCCGATAGCACTACCTATGGATGTTAGTATCAGCCAAAAGGCTCTCATTTTAGCTCTGTTGATACGTAGTCGTAGCTAAATTCTTTTGGCGAATAATAATTTTGCGTGTTGCCATCAACCTCAGCGTATGGATAGCCAAAGTTGTTTAGCGGAGTTTGCTCTGGAGTTGGCTTTAAGATAAAGTCGCGGCCGTAGTTAAAGCCTATCCAGCACATCTCCCAGTTGCCAAAGCAATAATCCCTAATAGCTACGATCTTAGCGTCGTCGTTTGTTAATTTCTCGCCCAGTCTTACCTTTGTGACATCAGCTGGATCAACCGGTATCCAACCATAGCCTTTTAGGTAAAACTCAGCCCTGCAGTGCTGTCCGCCTGAAATTTTAGCCACGCCGTCTTTTGCGCTACCCATTTGGTCTGAAAATCTAGACTGACCAACTCTAATGCCAAAAATTTCTCTTGCTGGGATGCCAACTGATCTGCAAAGTCCCACAAAAACTGAGTTTATGTCGGTGCATTTGCCAACTAGCTTGCCACTTTCAAGTATGGCTTTAACATCGCCAGTACCACATCCAAGGACGCTGTTATCACGCTGCATAGTGTTTGCAACCCACGTATATATCGCTTTTGCACGCTCCAAATCACCTTTAGTATTGCCAATAATCTCAAGCGCTTTTGCTCTTACGACGCCATCTGTTGGGATGTGTGAAGTTGGTTTTAAAAACTCCAAAATCGCAGGATCAAGCTTCTCGTTTGGATCATAATTTACCTTGCTAAAGTCGGTATTGCGCTCTGTTGTTTGGATCTTAAACTGGATATTTAAAATAGGTCTTTGCTCATTTTCTTCAAATTCGCCATACATTGTTGGTATTAGCGTGTCTGAGATATAGACGTTTTTAGCGGTTGTGTTTATGACGTAGTCTTGAGTTAGTTGCTGATAAGTGGTGCTTAGTGGGAGTGGCAGCCAAATTCTCGAGCTTTTGCCCTTTTCAAGAAGCAGATGTTTGAAATTTACGTCAAAATTTCTAACTACTGGGTTTGCTGGCTCGTCGCTAGCTAGAGTGACACTTGGAAGCAGACTTGCTGCACCTAAAAAACTACTGAATTTAAAAAAATCTCTTCTTTGCATAAAATGCCTTTTGCTTAATCTTAGCCAAACTTGGCTCTAAAACTGCCTGCTATTCTAGCATAAAATTTTTATTTATGATAAAATCCGCCACATGAAAAAGATTATATTTTTAGGCTTTATAGCGCTATTTTGCAACGGTTGTCTTTATATGAATGAGCGTGGAGTTTCGACTCAATATTATAATGATTGTAAAGAGTATTATGACGCGACTGGCACCTACCAAAAAGAGTGTCCGCATAACATCGTAGACTGGAAATAGCGTGGATCTTAGCAAATTTAACGAGCAGCAAAAGCAAATTTTAAATAAAATAGAAAATTTATCAAATTTTGATTGCGAATTTAGCCTCTCTGATAGTGTAAATGTCAAATTTAAAGAGCTGAGCGCTGCAAGCAAAGATGAAATTTACAACCTCGCCCTTAGCCTAAAACCTTGGCGAAAAGGGCCATTTTTACTTGATGATATATATATAGATAGCGAGTGGCAAAGTTTTATTAAATTTAATATCCTAACGCCACATCTAAATTTAGCTAACAAAAGTGTGGCTGACGTGGGTTGCAACAATGGATATTATATGTTTAAGATGCTTGGGTACGGCCCAAAAAGCATAACTGGCTTTGACCCTAGCGTGCATACATATTTACAGTTTAAGTTTTTAAATAAATTTATCCGCTCAAATATCAACTATGAGCTTCTTGGGGTAGAGAGCTTGCCAGAATACGCAGCGAAATTTGACACTATTTTTTGCCTTGGTGTCATCTACCATAGAAGCGATCCTATAAAGATGCTAAAAGAGCTAAAAGGCACGCTAAATCCTGGCGGCGAGCTATTTTTAGATACGATGTATATAGATATGGATGGCGACTTTGCACTTAGTCCAAAAGATAGGTACTCAAAAATTCCAAATATCTACTTTGTGCCAACGCTTAGTACGCTTCAAAACTGGTGCGAGAGGGCGAAATTTAAGGACTTTACCCTGCTTGATACAAAGGCGACTGACCTAAACGAACAGCGAAAAACGCAGTGGATAGATGGAGAGAGTCTTTCAAATTTCTTAGACCCAGACGATAATACAAAGACCATCGAGGGCTATCCAGCACCAAAAAGAGCCTATGTAAGAGTTAAAATTTAAGGATAAATATGGCAGATGAAAATATTTTTGAAGCAAAAGATGAATCACAAATAATCCTCCCAGAGGACGAAAACCCGCTAAGAAACGAGATAAAAACAGCTCCTTTAACAAAGCTAAATTTTAGTGGAACGGCATTTTTACTTGAGAAAAATCACGCAAAAACTAGATTTTTTACCACGGCTGACATGGTAAGTGACGCTGAGGGGCTCATACATAGCGGTTTTGTCTTTATGGGGGCTAACTACGCAGCACTTTTAGCTATAAATGAAGAATTTTGTGTTAGCATCGGTGCTAGGATAAATTTCTTTGGACCGCTCAAACTTGGCGATGTGGTCGAATTTGACGCACAAGCAAGGTTTGAAGAGAGCAGAAAAAGAGAGGTAAAAGTGATAGGCTACGTAAAAGAGATCAAGGTCTTTGAAGGTGTCTTTCAGCTGGTCACGCTCGAAGAGCATATCTTTGTCACTCAGCAAAAAAATATCCAAAAAGAAGCCGCCATAAGACAAAAGAAAGAGCGCGAAGAGGCGCAGGCCAACAGATAAGGCGAACGTGATATAATAGCAGTTAAAATCAAAAAAGGAATGATATGCCAAAATTAGACGAAGCAAAAGAGAGATTAGGATTGTTAAAGTTTTGGCTAGGTATTTTTGTTGCAACTTTTATAGCTATTGGCGGATGGTGTGCTACTAATTATAAAATTTTCCAAGATACAATTCCTCTTTTTATTTTGGCTGCATTCGCTGAGATAATTTTATTATCACTTATAAAATATACGAATAGTAAAATTAAATTGATATTGAAAGAAATTAGAGATTTAAAGAAATAGGAGTTTTTATGTTAGGTTATATTCTTGTTGCAATATTCGTTTTTGGTCTTATTTTTATAGGTTACTCCGCGTTAAATTCTATAAATATAAATGAAAACTAAAAGCTCAAGTAATTTTACTATTCAAAAAATACATAAATTTTTAATTTTTTAAAGATAAATCTTATCTCATTATCTTACTTTGGTAAATGATCGGTAACAATTTTTTTAAATTTTAGTGAAATTTAAGCTATAAAATTAATTTTCTATGATAATATCCTGTCAAAACATTTTTATCAAAAGGAGATTTAGATGAAACTTACAAAAGTTAGCTTAGCTGCTTTGGTTGCTTTAGGTGCATTTTCAAGTGTTGCAAGTGCAACTCCACTTGAAGAAGCTATAAAAAACGTAGATCTTTCAGGATTTGCAAGATATCGTTATACAAATGATAGTACTAAAAATTCAAAGGTCAATAATACTGTAAAAGGTAGCAACGCTGGCCATGTGTTTAGAATGCAAACAGCATTTAAAGCTGCAATAGATGATAACTTCTTTGGTGTTTTAAATTTAAGATATGAAGCGACAGATGGCTCAGGAGATAATGCAGGAGCTGGCACAGACAAAACAAATACAACTGGAACATTTGGCGTTTATGAGATGTATTTAGGTTATAAAGCTGGCAATACTACCGTTACAGCTGGTAAACAAAAATTAGGCACATTTTATGATGCCAAAGATGTGGCAGGCACAGGTATAAAAGTAATAAATACCGATGTCCCAGGTCTTACTCTAGCAGCAGCAGCATTTGATGCAATAGACAATGCTGCAGAGATAGACATTGATCCTGCAACTGGACTAGCAAAAAAAGATGCGTTTGGCAATACTAAATATAAAAACGTTAGTCCAGACATTAATGGTCCATTACTAAAAATGCTTGGAACTGGTTTGAGTGATATCGCTGGTAATATTTATTACTTAGGTGCAATTGGTAGCTATGATCCAGTAGCGTTTAAAGTTGCTATTGCAAATGTTCAAGAGGCTGCTACACTTTATGGTGCTGAAGCTGGTGTTAGCTTTAATGCTACTGATGATGTAAACCTAAACTTAAAAGGTCAATTTGTTCATAATGACTCAGATCACAAATATATAGCTGATGCAAATTTCTGGGCGGTTCAAGCTGGTCTAAAAGCATTTGGTGCTAAATTTAACGCTGGTTATTTGGACTTTGATGCTAAAAACAAAAATAGTGATGCAAAAAATAAAGACAAAGTTTCATTTGTAACACTTGATGGAAACGGCGATCTAATCAATCCAGCAAAAATCCTAAATGGTGTGATGGCTGGTGGAGCACAATACTACAACAATATTAAAGGCAACAACGACTACTGGTTTGTTAATGCTGGATATGATATAGATAAATTTGGCTTTGGTGCTGGATATACTCAAGGTAAAGGTACAAGCTATGCGCTTGGCAAAGAGAGAGCAAAAAGAAACGAATGGTCTCTTGATGCTAGCTATAAATACAGCAAAAAACTCACATTCCTTTCTTGGTATGCAGCTGCTAAAGACAAAAAAGACGGCGAAAGCTACAAACAAGATCGTATCAGATTTGAAGCAAAATATAGCTTCTAAAAACATTTATCCGAGCGAGCTTTCGCTCGGATCTTCTAGACTTCTCAATACTTAATCAAAATCAGCAAATATAACCAATAAAATTTATATAATGCCAAACAAAAAAGGCAAAAAATGTATCTTTTTTATCTCATTACGCATTTAGTTTGTGCCATTATCTTTATAGGATATGTATTTTTTGATGTTTGCATATATCCATTTGCCAAAAAAACGATAAACCCACAAACTCTTGAAGCTGTCAAAAAAGCCTACACAAAAGGCAGTGCAAAGGTTTTTGGCACGGCATTTTTGCTACTTTTGATAAGCGGGGCATATATGGCAAAGGACTATCTTGGAGGTGATCATGGTTGGTGGCAGAGCAACTTTCAAAAGCTTTTGCTAGCAAAGATCGCAGTTTTGCTTCTAATGTGCCTTATCACTTTCATCTCTGTTTTTAATGTCACTATCTTAAAAAAGCCAGATCCATTTGGTAAATTTTCACATCTCATAGCTCTTGTGCTTTGTCTGATAATGGTCATTCTGGCAAAACTTATGTGGTGGCTTTAGCAAAACTTGACCGTAAATTTAAAGCACAAAATTTACAGCCAAGCCTAAATAAATTTAGTCAATGCTCTTTAACTTATCTTTATTTAACCCCTCTTCTATGCGCTTGATCTCTTCGCTTCCATCTCTTACGACACTTTTGTCGTATTTTAGATACTCATCTATCTTTTTTGGATACTCGACATGAGTTAGGATAAATTTAAAGACATTTAGCCTTGCCTCTTTTTTATTGTCGCTTGAGACGATCACCCACGGCGAGATGCTGTTGTGAGAGGCAAGTAGCATCGAGTATTTGGCGATGGAGTACTGATCCCAAAGCTCTTGCGCTTTTTGATCTACTGGAGAGATCTTAAACTGCTTTAGCGGGTCGTTTAGACGCTCTTTAAAGCGCTTTTTTTGCTCCTCTTTTGTGATCGAGAGGTAAATTTTAAAAAAAATGATGCCTGAGTTTATGATCATCTCTTCAAATTTTGGCACTTCACGCAAAAATTCTTTATGCTCAGCCTGCGTGCAAAAGCCCATCACTGGCTCAACCCCAGCCCTGTTGTACCAGCTCCTATCAAAGATCACTATCTCGCCAGCGCTTGGCAGATGTGTTACATATCTTTGAAAGTACCACTGCGTCTTCTCGACGTCGCTTGGTTTTGTAAGCGCTACGATACGGCAACCACGTGGATTTAAATGTTCTGTTAGGCGCTTTATCGTGCCGCCTTTGCCAGCCGCGTCTCGACCCTCCATTAGCATGAGCACCCTAAGCCCCTTGTCTTTGACATGATTTTGGAATTTTAAAAGTTCTATCTGAAGCAGCCTTAGCTCTTCTTCATAGCCAAGTTTATCGCTCTTTTGGTGCTTTTTATCTTTTGACATCATCGCTCCTTTTAAAAATTTCACGCTTTTTCACGATTTTACTATAAAATAGAATAAATTTAAGAATTTAGACTAAAATCATCTCTTTTAATTTAGCAAGGATTAGCATGTTTTTTAAATTTATTTTTTCTCTTATTTTGTTTGCAAGCTCACTTTTTGCCGAGGTTTTAGATGTTAGCAAGGCATTTGTTTTAAGCCCAAGTATCGACGAACAAGGCGTTGAGATCAAGTTTAAATTTGGTGAAAATATCTATCTTTATAAAGATAGCTTTGAGGTTAAGCTTGGCGAAGAGAAGATAAATTCTTTGCTAAATATGCCAAAGAGTGAAAACGCTGGCGAATACGAAATTTACCCAAAAGATTTTTCACTGTTTATCCCGCTAAATTTAGTAAAAGAGCATCTTAAAAACGGCAACGCTAGGCTAAATTTAAGCTATCAAGGTTGCGCTAAAAATGGCATTTGTTACCGCCCACAAACTAAAATTTATGACATCTTTGAGAAATTTGGCAAATTTAGCATCATAGCCTTTGAAAAAGAGCAAAAAGATGAAATCAATCCTGAATTTACCGAGCTTTCAGAAGATCAAAGCATCGCCGATGAGCTAAGCAACAAAAACTTTTTTATCTCGCTTGCGACATTTTTTGGCTACGGCCTCCTACTCTCGCTCACACCTTGCGTATTCCCGATGATACCGATCTTATCAAGCATCATCGTCTCAAAGGGCGGCAGTCTAAATGCTAAAAAAGGCTTTTTGCTTTCGCTAGTTTATGTAGTTGCGATGAGCCTTGCTTACGCGCTTGCTGGCGTTGGAGCAAGTCTACTTGGCTTTGGCATCGCAGGGGCTTTGCAAAACATCTACGTGCTCGGCGCATTTGCGACCATTTTTGTCATCTTAAGTTTTAGTATGTTTGGCTTTTACGACATCAAGCTGCCCTCTAAATTTGAAAACTTGATCAGCAAAAAGTCACAAAACAGCTCAGGTCTCATCGGCGTTTTCATCATGGGCTTTGCCTCAGCGCTCATCGTCTCGCCTTGCGTGGCAGCACCACTAGCAGGCGCACTTCTTTACATAGCGCAAAGCGGCGACGCACTTTATGGGGGCATCATGCTCTTTGTCATGGGGCTTGGCATGGGCGCACCGCTTCTTGTGATAGGGCTAAGCTCTGGCAAGCTCCTACCAAGACCTGGCGGTTGGATGGATGAAGTTAAAAAACTCTTTGGATTTTTGATGCTCATCATGGCCGTTTGGATCCTTGCACGCGTGCTTGGAGCGTTTTTTGAGCTACTTGGTTATGGCGTCATAGGCGTCTTTGCAGCCATTTATCTTGGGGCGTTTGAGGCAGCAAATAACGGCTGGGCTAAATTTAAAAAAGCACTTTGCATGCTAGCTTTTATCTACTCTTTCATGCTAATAATTGGCGCATTTTTAGGCTCAAAAGACGCATTTTCGCCGCTTTCTGGGCTAAATTTAGCCAAAAACGAGAGCGAGCTAAATTTCAAACAAGCTAAAAATTTAAACGAGCTAAATGAGATGATAAAAAGCTCAAACAAGCCAGTGCTGGTGGATTTTTACGCCGAGTGGTGCGCGAGCTGCAAAGAGATAGAGCATATCACTTTTAAGGACGCTGGCGTGAAAAATGCTTTGGCAAATTTTACGCTTATTCGCATCGACGTGACAAGTGGCGGGGTGCAAAATGATGAGATGTTAAGAAATTTTGAGCTCATCGATCCGCCTGCACTTCTACTTTTTAAAAACGGTGAAGAGCAAAAATCACTTAGAACGATCGGCTTTATAAATGCTAAAAATTTCATAGCAAAGATTGAGAAAATTTAGACTTTAGTGGCAAATTTAGCTGTGATTTGTAAATTTATCAGCCAAATTTCTCTAGGCTTTGCAGACCTTGTAGCTAACTAAAAATGTAGCAAATAAGTAAATTTATATCGTGCGGCAGCGTGAGTAAAATCGCAAAAGCAAAACTTGCAAATTATCTTAAATTTATTAAATTTTAAGTTCATCTAAGATATCGCTTGCAAATTTATCATTTATAGGCTTCCAAGCTGGGTTTCTATCTTTTGAAATAACATGAAAGCCAACCGCCTTTGCAAGCTCTGAAATTTCAAACTCCATTCTATTTAGTCCATCTTTACTCATTGACCTTGCAAAAAACTCCCCAAGTTTATAGATAATAAATGTAAAAAGAATACGCAATAAAGAAGCGGATAAAATAGGATAGTGACATTGAATTTGATAAATTTGCGTTTGGCTACTAAAGCCACCATTTATAGATATTTTGGTGGCTAAGATAGATGCTCGTTAAGATAAGCGGAGCAAAACCCTATATAAATAGGTAGGATGAAATTTGTTTTGATAAAAGCCTAAATTTATAGCCCTTATCAAAACGCTTAAATTTAAAGCCAAAATGGCTAAATTTTAACTCTCTTTTCTCTTACTTTTTTGATCTTATTTTTAACTAAATGAAATTTTGAAGCTGCAGCCGAGCATAGATCCTTGTAGGTAACTAAAATTTTTGACTCTTTTTTAGTGCAAATGACTGCAAAAACGCTCTCAAGGTCGATTCTCTCTTTTTGTGTTAAATTTTCCATCTATTTTCCTAGCAATTTTCTCATCTTATTGACAACAAATAATATTTCATCATCGTCAAGCTCACATAGCAGTTTGCAAACAGCAGCAGCAGCTTGCGGCTTTGAGTTACCAAGCCTCCAGTCCTGATATGTCCTCATCGGCACGCCAAGATCCTCTGCCATTTTTGCTTGTGAAATTTTCTTACCGATATTTTTTGCCTCAACTGCATTGTGAAGCAAATTAAATATATCACTTGTTTCAATCATTGAAGAATTATACGTTATTTATCATTAAATATACCTAAAATATTATATAAATAATATAAAATAGTATATAAATATCAATATTAAGTATTAAATATACTAAAAATTATTTATAATATACGTTAAAACGTATAAAAATCTTTTAAATTTTTGAATAAAATTAGAAATTTCGGGTTTTTATGTTGAAGTTAAATTTCTTATTTTGTTTTAAATTTTATTTCTTTTTACGCAAAGCTTATAATATAGGCATTAGAAAAGTTTAGTTATATAGGCTAAATATATATAAATAAATTTTTTTAACTTATATACTTGACATTGATAAACTAAAGTTGTATAATCCGCTTAGCAATTAAAAAGAAAGAGTGCTAAAAGTGAGTAAAACAAATAAACGCGATTTGATACTAAATTCTATCATTGAAGCCTATTTGCAGAACAATGCGCCTATTGGCTCAAACGAGCTTGGCTCTCGCATGAGCGTGGCGATACCAGCATCTACGATACGTGTTTATTTCAAAAAGCTTTCAGATGAGGGTGAGATCACAAAACTTCACATCAGTGGCGGCAGGATCCCAACTATTGCTGCGATGAGGAGATATTGGAGCGAAATTTTTGCTGAAAGCGACATAAATTTAGAGATAAATGATCCAAGAAGCTTAAAGATGCTCTGTGATAAATTTGAGCTTTATTGTATGATTTTTGGCACGATCGATAAGGAGTTGCTAGAAATTTTAAATTTAAATGATAGGTATCTGGTTTTAAATTTTAGTGGCGATGAGATCGTTATCAAATTTGATGCTAGGATGTATAAATTTTTAAACAACCTTATCGGAGTTAGTTTAGACAAGCTTGAGCTTATCTGCTCTCAAGTTGGCTTAAGCGAACTAAAAAACAAGATAAGAGAGCTTAAAAGAACTAAAATTTACTTCCAAGAAAATGAAATTTTAGCCTTTGATATGTTTAAGGATAGACGCTTTAAGATGGTTTTTGACCCAAGTTTTAGCTTGCAGATGGATGAAGAACTTACATTTTCTCCTATGTTTGATGAAAATTACATGGGGCTTAAATTTAAAGCAAACTACCTTGGTAGCGAGGCGCAGATGATCTGCGCTGGCAGTGTTTATACTGATTATGTGAAATTTATAAATCTAATAAAGGAGGCCGCGTGAGCGAAGAGGTAAAAGAGCAAAATCTGCCTGAGGTCGAGCCTGTGCAAGAGGCAGCTAGCGATAGCGTAAATTTAGACGCACTTGGCGATATCTCAAAAGTTGAGAAGCTCGAAAAAGAGCTTGGCGAGATCACTGATAAATATTACAGAGCAAATGCTGAGTTTGAAAATATCAAAAAGCGTTATGAAAAAGAGAAAGCAGACGTTGCAAGCTATGCAAATGAGAAATTTGCAAGGGACTTGCTACCAGTCATCGATGCGCTCGAGATCGCTGCAAATTTTGACCCAGAGGATGATGAATTTGCTAAAAAGATCAAAGAGGGCATTTTGATAACGATAAATCAGTTTAAGAAATGTTTTGAAAAGCATGGCGTGAGCGAGATCGCAACTGATGCCGAGTTTGATCCAAATGTGCATAATGCCGTTTTAAGGGTCGATAGTGAGGAGAAGCAAAGCGGTCAGATCGTGCAAGCTTTACAAAAAGGCTATATGATAAATGGTAGGGTTTTGCGCCCAGCTATGGTCAGTGTGGCAAACTAAATTTAAAAAATAAATCTAATAAAGGAAAAATATGTCAAAAGTTATAGGTATAGACTTAGGTACAACAAACTCTTGTGTGAGCGTTTTTGAGCGCGGCGAGAGCAAGGTTATCCCAAACAAAGAGGGTAAAAACACAACTCCATCTGTTGTTGCTTTTACGGACAAAGGTGAAATTTTAGTAGGTGATGTTGCAAAACGTCAAGCAGTTACAAACCCTGAAAAAACGATATATTCTATCAAACGTATCATGGGTTTGATGAGCAATGAAAAAAATGCTGAAGAGGCAAAGGCTCGCTTACCATATCATGTTGTAGATAGAAATGGCGCTTGCGCGGTTGAGATCGCTGGCAAGGTCTATACTCCGCAAGAAATTTCAGCAAAAATTCTTATCAAACTAAAAGAAGACGCTGAAGCATACCTTGGCGAGAGCGTGACAGACGCGGTTATCACAGTGCCTGCATACTTTAACGATAGCCAAAGAAAGGCTACAAAAGAAGCTGGAACGATCGCTGGTCTAAACGTGCTTCGTATCATCAACGAGCCAACAGCTGCGGCACTTGCTTATGGTCTTGATAAAAAAGATGCTGAGAAAATTTTAGTTTATGACCTAGGTGGTGGTACATTTGACGTTACAGTGCTTGAAACTGGCGATAACATCGTTGAAGTTTTGGCAACTGGCGGTAATGCATTCTTAGGTGGTGATGACTTTGATAACAAGATCATCGACTGGCTAGTAAGTGAGTTTAAAAATGAAACTGGTATCGATCTAAAAGGCGATATCATGGCACTTCAACGCTTAAAAGAAGCCGCTGAAAATGCTAAAAAAGAGCTAAGCTCAGCTCAAGAGACTGAGATAAATTTACCATTTATCACAGCTGATGCGACTGGCCCAAAACACCTTGTCAAAAAGCTAACTCGCGCTAAATTTGAAGGCATGATCGACTCACTTGTGGGCGAGACTATCACTAAGATAAATGAAGTCATCAAAGATGCAGGTCTAAGCAAGGGTGACATCAAAGAGGTCGTAATGGTCGGTGGTTCAACTCGTGTGCCACTTGTTCAAGAAGAGGTTAAAAAGGCATTTGGCAAAGAGCTAAATAAGAGCGTAAATCCAGATGAAGTCGTAGCTATCGGTGCTGCGATCCAAGGTGCGGTTATAAAAGGCGACGTAAAAGACGTGCTACTTCTTGACGTTACTCCACTTAGCCTTGGTATCGAGACACTTGGCGGCGTGATGACTAAGATCATCGAAAAAGGCACAACTATACCAACTAAGAAAAGTCAAGTTTTCTCAACTGCAGAAGATAACCAAAGTGCCGTTACTATCATGGTTTTACAAGGCGAGCGTGAGTTTGCAAGGGATAACAAATCACTTGGTAACTTCAACTTAGAGGGTATCCCAGCAGCTCCAAGAGGCGTGCCTCAAATAGAAGTTGAATTTGACATCGACGCAAACGGAATTTTAACCGTTTCAGCAAAAGATAAAGCTACTGGCAAAGCCCAAAACATCACTATCTCAGGATCAAGCGGTCTTAGCGAAGATGAGATAAATAGTATGGTAAAAGATGCTGAGCTTCACAAAGAAGAGGATAAAAAACGCAAAGATGCAGTTGAAGCTAGAAACCAAGCAGACGCGCTTGTTCATCAAACTGAAAAGAGCATGAGCGAGCTTGGCGAGAAAGTCCCAGCCGATGATAGAAGCAACATCGAAGCTGCGCTAAATGATCTAAAAGAGGTTCTAAAAGACGAAAACTCTTCAAAAGAGCAGATCGATGCAAAAGTAGAAGCTCTAAGCAAAGCTAGCCACAAACTTGCAGAAGCTATGTATAAAAAAGATGAAAACGCTGGTGCAAACGGTGGCAATAAAAAAGACGACGACGTAATAGACGCTGAAGTTGAATAAGACAAAGAGAGCAGGGCACTTGCCTTGCTCTTTTAGCTTATAAATTTAAACCTATAAACACTTTTTAATACACGCTTGCTACATCATCTTGTAAGATGAAAAGTATAAATTTTTAAAATTTAGCCGCGTCTAAAAATTTAAGACCTTCTTACGATCTCTATCCACCTATCAAGCTCTTGTTTCTCGGCTTTTAGCGTGCTGCCTTCGCCGTGTCCTGGATAAAGTGCGAAGTCGCCCTTTAGATTTTTACATTTTTCTAAGCTTTCTAGCATCTCATTTTTATCTGAATATGGAAAGTCCCAGCGCCCGATGCTACCTTTAAATAAAAAATCCCCACTAAAGATCGCGTCTTCTATCTCTATCATCGAGCAACCTGGTGTATGCCCTGGGAAATGGTGAAATTTAAAAGAAAAGTCACCCACCGCAAAGCTCTCATCGCCATCAACTAAAATGTCTGGCACAAAGGTATTTTTCATATAGCCAAAAATGTCACTCTCACACATAAAAGCATCAAATTTATTGATATAAACTGGGATTTTTAGCTCATTTTTTAGCTCGCTCACGTCGTAAATATGATCAAAATGTCCATGAGTGCAAAGTATCGCCTTTAAATTTTGTGCATTTTGCAAAACCCACTCTTTTGCGCCGTCGCCTGGATCTATCACCAAACTTGAGCCATTTTTGGTAACGATGTAGCAATTTGTCCCAAAATCGCCAAAATTTTTATGCATTACTCTCATTTTTTACCTTAAATTTATTATTTCTTAAATATTTGCATCTTTTTACTTAAACTTAAAGAAAAATTTTAAATTTAATTAGTATAATTTTTGCAAAAGGAAGCAAATTTAGGCAAAGGGACAATGAAGGGGTATCAAAAAATAGAAGAAACCTTAGTTTTTAGCTTAAAAGATAAAACTAAAGGTAAAAAGCTACTATTAGGCGTAAGTGGCGGTATTGATTCTGCTGTGGTTGCGACACTTTGTGCTAGAGCAAAACCAGATGAAACTCATGCACTCATCATGCCGACAGCATCATCAAACAGACAAAATATGGATGACGCCTTAAATTTATGCGAAAAATTAAACATAAAATACAAGGTTTTATCCATAGAGGGCATTTTAAATGCCTTTTACGAAACGATAGATGCAAATTTAAGCAATTTAAGAAAAGGGAATTTAGCAGCTAGAGTTAGAATGAGCTTGCTTTATGATTATTCATCTAGTATAAACGCTCTAGTCATCGGCACAAGCAACAAAAGTGAGCTTATGCTTGGCTATGGCACGATATTTGGGGACTTGGCATGTGCCATAAACCCTATCGGTGAGCTTTATAAGAGTGAAATTTTTGAATTTGCAAAACATCTTGGTGTTGATGAAATTTTTATCAAAAAAGCGCCTTCTGCTGATCTTTGGGATGGGCAAAGTGACGAGGGCGACATAGGTTATAGCTACGCTGTCATCGATGAAATTTTACAAAATTTAGAAAATAACAAGGAGCAAGCCATCAAAAAATTTGGATCAAAAGCGGTCTTGGATATAGAAAATAGAGTTGTTTCAAACAGGTTTAAACGACAAATGCCGTTGATAGTGAAAATTTAAAGGATTAAAGATGAGAGAAATTCCGTTTTACAAACCAACTATCACTGAGCGCGAAAGTGAGCTTATCGAAGAGGCTTTGCATTCTGAAAATGCCACTGATACAGTTGCTAAATTTGAAGAAAAGCTAAAAGAGTACTTTGGTGCTAAATTTGTTATCACTACAAACAACATCGCAGCAGCGCACCATCTAGCGCTAAGTGCGATGGACACAAAGCGCGGCGATAAGGTCATCTGCTCGGTAAATGCCTTCCCTAGCGTGGCTCAAGCAGTTAGACATTTTGATGCTGAGCCTATATTTGTCGATATCGATGAAGAGGACTTTAACATCAGCCCAGAAGCCCTTGAAAAGGTGCTAAAAGAGCAAAATCACAAAAAACTAAAGTGTGCTTTCATCTCACACATCGCTGGACAAAGTGCTAAGCTTGATGAGATAAAGGCTATCTGCGAAAAATATGGCATCGTCGTTTTAGATGATGCAAACCGAGGCATAGGTCTTACATATAACGGCAAAAAGGTTGGTTCAGACTCGTTTTTGTCATGCTTTCAGACAAACTCACGCGTGCAAAATCCTATCTCAACAGTTGGATTTTTCACAACAAATGACGAAGAGGTCTATAAAAAAGCAAAACTACTTCGTAACTATGCCCTTGTAAATGGTATAGATAAATTTGGTAGTTTAAGCTACATCTATGACGTTGTTGATATCGGTTTAAAATATGACATAAACTCGATAAATGCGGCATTTTCTATCGCTCAGCTTGAAAAGACAGACGAGCTTATAAAACGTAGAAAAAAGATCGCTGAAATTTACGATAAAGAGCTTAAAGAGTGTCACAACATCACAACTCCAGTCAAAAAACGCGAGCACATTTACACTCAGTACATCATCAAGATAAATAAAAACCGCGACAGCTTTGCTAGAGAGCTTTTGGAGCGTGGAATTCACACTTCGCTGCACTACATACCGATACATTTGCTAAGCTATTATAAAAATAAATATTCGCTTAAAGTAAATGACTTCCCAAATGCTCTAAAGACATATCAACAAGTCTTGTCGCTACCTATCTATCATAGTTTGAGCGACGAAGAGGTGCAATACATCTGCAGCACGGTGAAAGAAATTTCTAAATCTCGTGTTTAAGAAATTTAACATCCTTTTACACTCTTGGGCGAATGACTACTTCTTTCGCCCAAATTTCTTTCAAATTTTACTAGCATTTTTACTTCTGCCACTAAGTCTTGTCTACGCTTTTGTCGTTATTTGCAAGAAATTTATCGCGCAAAAAAAAGAGTTTGGCATAAAGATAATAAGCGTTGGAAACTTAACCCTTGGAGGAAGCGGCAAGACCCCACTTTGCGTCGCTATCGCTAAAAATTATGAGGGCGCATTTATCGTGCTTAGAGGCTATAAAAGAAAGAGCAAGGGCATGCAGGTAGTCGCTCGAAATGGCGAAATTTTACTTGACGTTGCAGCGAGCGGCGATGAAGCGATGATATACGCCACAAGCCTAAAAAACGCAAACGTCATCGTTAGTGAAGATAGAAAAGTAGCTATAAACTACGCCAAAAAGCATGGCGCAAAGTATATCTTGCTGGATGATGGATTTTCTAAATTTGATATAGCCAAATTTGACATTTTGGTGCGCCCAAACCCAGAGCCAAAGCTAAAGCTTTGCCTGCCAAGCGGGGCTTATAGATATCCATTTAGCTTTTATAAATTTGCAAATTTCATCGCACGTGAGGGGCAAACTCACTTTAGAAAGAGCGAAATTTTAAATAAAAGCGAAAAAATGGTACTAGTAACCGCCATAGCAAACCCAGCCCGCCTTGAAGCATTTTTTAGCGAGTGCGTGGGGCAGGTCTTTTTCCCTGATCACTACGACTTTTCAAAAGAAGAGCTAAGTGAAATTTTGCAAAGTTACGGTGCCACTTCGCTTTTGATGACGCAAAAGGACTATGTAAAGGTAAAGGATTTTGGGCTGAGAGTATCGCTTATCACGCTTGAAGTTACGCTAAGCGAGGAGTTTAAAAAGGTTTTGGCGCAGCAAATTTAAGCCCATTTTGTTATAATGAGCCACTTTTTAAAAGGAAAATTTAGGTCAAAATGAGAATTTTAATCACCTCAGTCGCAAAGAAAAAAGAGGCAAAAAAACTAAGCAAAAAGCTCGTGAAAAAGGGACTTGCAGCTTGCGTGAGTAGCTTTAGCGCAAAGAGCATTTATCTTTGGCAAGAGAAGCTTTGTGATGAAAAAGAGCAAATTTTACTCATAAAAACGGACGCAAAATTTAAAAAAGTAGCTAAATTTATAAGAAAGCACCACAGCTACGAAACCCCAGAAATTTTGGCACTTAAGCCAAAAGAGGTTTTTAAAAAATATGAAAATTGGATAAAAAAATCAACCAAAAAAGGCAAAAAATGAGACTAACACCAACTAGAAGCGTAAAAGATGAAAAGGTAAAAAACGTAAATTTAAGCACAGCCATGCTTAGTCCAAGCTCCGCTCACGGCGGACTTTACGCGCCAAAGAAGTTACCAAAGATAACAAGGGCAAAGTGGCAAGAGCTCTCAAGCCTAAGCTACGAAAAGCTCGCACTTCACATCATATCGCTATTTAAATTTGATGTGCCAGAGGCGTTTTTCAAAAAAGCTCTTAAGAGATATGCAAGCTTTGATGATCCAAAGCACCCAGTCATTTTTAAAAAAATAGATAAAAATTTATACGTAAATGAGCTCTATCACGGCCCAACTAGGGCATTTAAGGATATGGCGCTTCAGCCTTTTGGCTCGCTGCTTAGCCAGCTAGCAAAGGAAAGGAGCGAAAGATACCTTATCATGTGCGCAACTAGCGGTGACACAGGCCCTGCGACACTTCAGACTTTTGCAAATGATGAAAATATAAAGGTCGTTTGCCTCTATCCAGATGGCGGCACGAGCGAGGTTCAAAAGCTTCAGATGCAGACCATGCAGGGTAAAAATTTAAAGGTTTTTGGCATAAAAGGCGACTTTGACGACGCTCAAAGGGCGCTAAAAACGCTGCTTGCAAATGATAAATTTAAGGCCGAGCTTAAGAAAAAGCGTCTTAAACTAAGCGCGGCAAACTCGGTAAATTTTGGCAGAATTCTCTTTCAGATCATCTATCACGCCTATGCCTACGCAAATTTACTAAAGCAAAAGGCACTTAAAGCAAACGAGAGCTTTGACATCATCGTGCCAAGTGGAAATTTCGGCAACGCTCTTGGGGCGTATTACGCTAAAAAAATGGGCGCAAAGATCGGCAAGATCAAGATCGCCTCAAACGCAAACAACATCTTGACGCAGTTTTTTACGACCGGCGTTTACGACCTCAGAGACAAAAAGCTGGTTAAGACAATAAGCCCAGCCATGGACATTTTGATAAGCTCAAACGTCGAGCGCTTGCTATTTTATAAATTTGGTAGCGTTAGAACCAACGAGCTCATGCAAAGCCTTGCTAAAAATAAATTTTATAAGCTTAGCAAACAAGAGCTTGAAGCGCTACAAGAGGACTTTGAGGCTAGCTGGTGCGATGATAAAGAGTGCGAGGCATATATCGCAAAGCTCGCAAAGGACGGCTACGCGATTGATCCGCATACGGCTACTTGCTTTAAAATGGTGGAGGCTAGCCGAGTAAGCGTCATCACATCGACCGCGCACTGGGTGAAATTTACGCCAAGCATGATCAAAGCGTGCCAGATAAAAGATATAAAAGATGAAAAAGACGCCTTAGCAAAGACCGCTAAAATCTTAAATGACAGCGTGCCAAGCTCGATAAACTCGCTATTTAGCGCGAAAATTTTGCATAAAAACATCATAAAAGAGGACGAGATCGAAAAGTGCGTCCTAGAATGGATCGAGCGATGATAATCATCCCAGCCCGCCTTGCCTCAACAAGGTTTAGTAATAAAATTTTAAAAGAGATAAACGGCGTGCCGATGTTTGTGGCGACGGCTCTTAGGGTAAGTGGCGTGGACGATGTGGCGGTTGCGGTGGATGAGCCAAGCGTGCTTGGTATCGCCAAGGCTCACGGCATAAAAGCGGTGCTAACTAGTAAAGATCATCAAAGTGGCACTGATAGGATAAACGAAGCGGCGCAAATTTTGGGGCTAAGTGAGAGCGAGATCATCATAAACGTGCAAGCCGACGAGCCATTTATCGAGCCTGAAAATATCGCTAAATTTAGGGCATTTTGCGAGCGAAACAAGGGGAAAGCATTTATGTTTTCTTGCTACAAAAAGATGGACGATGAGTTTGCTGATGATAAAAATTTAGTCAAAGTGGTGACCGATTTTGAGGGCTATGCGCTTTACTTTTCAAGATCGAGGATACCATTTAACAGAAGCGAGTGCAAAAACTACAAGGCGCACCTTGGCATCTACGGATACAGTGTAAAGAGCCTAAAAGAGTTTTGTGGCCTCTTACCTTCAAGCCTTGAAAACACCGAGAAGCTCGAGCAGCTGCGCGCCCTAGAAAATGGCAAAAAGATAGCGATGCTAGAGGTTAAAAGCCAAAGTATCGGTATCGACAGCGAAGAGGACTACCAAAGAGCGCTAGCTAAATTTGGCAAATGAACCTAAATTTGCTCTGTTTGGGCGTTTTGGTTGCCGCAGAGCAAAACCTAAATTGGGTAATGGTTTGGCTGATTTTTTGTCTTTGATTTTGTGGTCTAGCTAAATTTAGCCCTGTTATTGGTTTAAATTTACTGCAAACTTCATATTTTTCAATTTATTTGAATAATTTTGTCTATTTGCTGAGATGTTCTAAATTGCAAACTTGACTGAAGTTTTTTTGATCTCGTGGTCTTGTCCGCACGTTGTTTGGCAAAAAATTGGTTAAATTTTAGTTGCGTTGCTACCTTGGTGCAAAGCTAAATTTAGCTTCTATTTCTATTTGTTGGCATGTTTTAAAATTTATAAGCCAAATGCAAGGATAACAGCTGTGCATGCAGGCCTTGAGTGTGGAGTGCTTTTGGAGAAAAAAGCGGGTCTTATTGCATGTTCTATTGGACCAAACATCTATTCACCTCACTCTACAAGAGAGCACTGCGAAGTCGCCTCTGCGCTTTTTATCAAAAAAGTAGTTCGCGGTATCGTTAAAAAATATAACTCATAAAAAACTAAAATTTGCTAGAAATTTCTAGCAAATTTTATATCTCAAAGCATCTAAACCAAATTTGCCCGCAAGCACGAGCAAATTTAGATTATTTTCCAAACTCATAAACGATCTTGCCACTTTTTATAGTAGTAGTCGCTGCGCCTTTTAGCTTTTTGCCAAAGAGTGGAGAATTTACCGATTTTGAGCGGTTTATCTTCTCGTCATAAACGTACTCGATCTCAGGGTCTATCACCGCGATATCAGCTAGCATGCCCTCAGCAAGTCTGCCTTTATCTTTTAAATTTAGCATCTTAGCTGCGTTTGTAGATGTTAGCTCTACCATGCGCTCTAAGCTTATAACTCCCTCATTTACGAGTTTAAGAGTGAGTGGTACAAGTGTTTGAAGTCCGATGATACCAAATGGCGCCTTATCAAATTCCACTATCTTTTCATCTGTGTGGTGCGGCGCATGATCGGTAGCGATAACATCTATAAGTCCGCTTTTTAGCGCCTCTCTTACCGCTTTTACGTCGCTTATCTCACGAAGTGGCGGTGACATTTTGAAATTTGTATCGTAGGCATTTTTCAAAATTTCATCGTCGCTAAAGCTAAAGTGGTGAGGTGTCGCCTCGCAAGTGATGTTTATGCCCTCTTTTTTGCCCATTTCGATGATCTTTAGCGAGTACTCTGAGCTTACGTGAGCGATGTGGATGTGCGCTTTGGTGAGTTTTGCAAGCAGCATATCACGGCTCACTGCGATCTCCTCTTTCTCCCTTGCCATGCCGCGAAGTCCAAGTATGGCTGAGACCTTGCCCTCGTGCATGACGCCCTGCCTGCAAAGCGAGCAGTCCTCTGAGTGGCTTATACAAAAGCTATTAAACATGCTTGAGTACTCAAGTGCCGCTCTCATCACGCTTGAGCTAGTCACTGGTAGGCCGTCATCACTAAATGCAACTGCTCCAGCCTCTATAAGATCACCCATTTCAACGATCTCGTTGCCACCAAGCCCTTTGCTGATAGCAGCGATTGGCAAAAGATCGATCAGCCCGCAGTTTTTAGCCTTTTCTATCATCGCTCTTGTGATCGAGGCGTTGTCATTTACTGGGTTTGTGTTAGCCATGCAAAGGCAGGTGGTCACTCCTCCAGCCACAGCCGCTTGCGAGCCTGAGATGATGTCGTCTTTATACTCTTGACCAGGATCGCGAAAATGCACGTGCATGTCGATAAGTCCTGGCATGACAAGCTTATTTGTAGCGTCTATGACCTTATCAGCCTCAAATTTCTCACTTCCGATTTTGGCTATTTTGCCGTTTTCTATTAGGATATTTGCCTTAAATTTCTCGTCGCTATTTACGATAGTGCCGTTAATTATTGCTATTTTCATCGTTAGCCCCTATTTTTTGCAAGCGTATTTAGTATCGCCATTCTTATAGCAACGCCGTTTTCAACTTGATTTAGTATGACTGAGTGCGTGCCATCAGCCACGTCTGAATTTAACTCCACGCCCCTATTTATCGGTCCTGGGTGCAGCACGATCGCATCAGGCTTTGCTAGCTTTATCCTATTTTTATTTAGTCCAAAGAATTTCGAGTACTCTCTCGAGCTTGGAAATGCCACGTCCGCACCGCCACGCTCTAGCTGGATGCGAAGCATGATGATGACGTCGCTGCCCTCGCAAGCCTCCTCCATATTTTTGCAAATTTGAGACTCAAATACCTCAGCATCTTTTGGCATCATCATCCTTGGTGCAAATAGCTTTAAATTTATGCCAAATTTCTTCATCGCCCAGATGTCAGACCTTGCCACGCGGCTTCTAGCGATGTCACCGATGATCGCCACGTTTAAATTTTTATCCAAAATTTTGCCATGCTCTCTTAGTGTGAAAAGATCAAGCAGAGCTTGGCTTGGGTGCTCATTTGTGCCATCTCCTGCATTTACGACGCTAGCTTCTGTCCTATCAGCTGCAAATTTCGCCGCTCCAGAGCTTGGGTGGCGAAGCACGATGATATCAGTTCTCATAGCAGCCATGTTGTTCATCGTGTCATTTAGGCTCTCGCCCTTTGTTACGCTCGAGCTTGATGAGCTAAAATTTATCGTGTCAGCTCCAAGCCTCTTTGCCGCGATCTCAAAGGATGTTCTAGTTCTAGTCGAGTTTTCATAAAATGCGTTGATCGTGGTCTTTCCACGAAGGTAGTCATTTTTTTTCACTTGGCTTAAATTTAGCTCCTTAAACTCTTTCGCCGCCTCTAGAAAATATAAAATTTCTTCCTTGCTAAGCTCTCTAGTTCCTATCAAATCTTTATGTTTGTAGCCCATTTTAAGCCCTTTTTGATCTATTTTGTTACAAAGTCGCAAGCTGGTTTGTAGCCGTTGTCGCAAGCTTTTTTAAACAAAGCTTTTGCCTTCTCTTCGCTTTTTGCTTCATTATCGTCTTTGCCTTTTATAAGGCCATAAGCTGTCATTTCGCCTAGTTTTTCGCAGGCCATACCCTCGTTTTCATCGCACATTTTCGTAAAAATTTTCTCAGCCTGAGCTCTATCTTTTGCCACGCCATCGCCGTTAAATAGCATGATCGCATTCATCGTGCAAGCTTTTTTCTCGCCCTCACCGCAAGCTTTGTTAAACGCAAGATAGGCCTCGTTAAAATTTTTCTTTGCATAAAGCTCATTTGCCTTGTCTAAATTTTCATTTGCCATAGCATTTAACGCAAAAAGTGCCGCTGCAAAAACTAAAATTTTCTTCATATTTTCTCCTTATTTAAATAACTTTGGATGGTGTTTTTTCATATATTCAACTATCTCTATAACCTCGTCGCTACCGCTAGCGTCAGAGTTTTCTAACGCATCGTCGATGCACTCAACATAGAGATTTGCCGCCTCTTCAAGCTTGTCTTTTTTCACGCCAGCATAGTAAAACATCGCCTCAAGCACCATGCTAAGCTCGTAGCTAAGCTCCTCTACGCTTACCTCTTCTTCTTTCATATCTCCTCCTGTGTTTTTTTAGTTATCAGATCAACTATCTGCGCCTTGATCGGCTCATAGCTAAAGCCATCTTTGAAATTTGCAAAGAGCCCGCCGCTTGCATTGACGTGTCCGCCGCCGCCAACTAGGTGTTTTGCCATGGCGCTAACGTCAAGCTTGCCATTTGCGCGAAAGCTTAGCGTTTTTTTATTTGTCACGTCGATAAAAAAGTCAAATTCAGGATTTGCCACTAAAAAGTCGTTGCCGATAACCGAAACATTGCCGACATTGTAGGTCAAAATTCCTTTATGATCTTTATAAGTGATGCTAAATTTATCTTTGTTTTCACTAAGTTTTTTTACGACGTAGTTTGAGATCAGATTGCTTAGCGTATCGTCCTTATTCTCTTTGAAAAATGACTTTTTAATGGCATGCACCTGCATGTCAAGTCCGATATAGTCGTTTTTCTCGTTAAAAAATTTGCTCGCTTCTTTTAAGATGTGATCCATATAGAGGTTATTTTCAGCTTCAAACATCACCTTATTTATCTCTTTGGCGTTTGCCACAAGCCCCAAGCAGACCTTACCCATCTCGAAATTTTTATCATCTTTTAGCCAGATATCCACGGCATTTACGACGTCACTAAAAATTTCAAGCTCTTTGTTTTGACCAAAAATACCCGCAAAAAAGTCGTAAGTGATCTTTGTGGCGCACCTTGAGCTATCTAAAAAATACCATGAGTAAGCGCTCGCGCACTCGGCACCACTTTGGTGATGATCTAGCAAAAATAGCTTTATATTTTTACCATCTATCATCTCCTCAAAGCTCTCGCACTGAGCTAGGCTTAAATTTAGATCGGTGATCAAAATGACGTTTTTATCATCATTTGAAGCATCTATCTCAGATAGAATTTGAGCAAATTTATCATCTATCTCTCTGCCGTAGTTTGAGTTTAAAAATTTCACATCTTTGAAGTAAAAATTTGTTATGTATTGCGCGCCGTATCCGTCAAGATCGGTGTGTGAGAGGTGATAAATTTTCATCTTTTTCCTTTATAAATTTTCTATTTCTATGACGCCAACCGTTTCAAATGGCGTATTTGCCGAGATCTCAGCAAAACTTAGTACCACTATGTCGATGGCGAAATTTGCGCAGATATTTGCTATAAATTTGCGTAAGCTTGGCTCCACGCAAAGCACCATTTCTCCGTGCTGGCTCATCGGTCGCTTCTCTTTTTCACGCCTAAGTGCTTGCACGATAGATGATGTCTGCGCCACGTTTATCATCAAGTGATATGCGCCGTCTTTATACTGCACCGCATCCATGAGCTTTTGCTGTGCGGCAGTGTCTAGGATGTAGAAATTTAGCTGCCCCTTTTCATCTACATAAAGCGAAGTGATGACACGCGAAAGTGCTGCACGCACGTGCTCGATGATCATGTCTAAGTTTTTACTAACCTCAGCGATGTCGCTGATGGCTTCAAGTATGCTAAGTAGGTCTTTGATCGGGATATTGTCTTTAAGCAGCCTTTTTAAGACCTTTTGGATCAAATTTATAGGTGCGATCCTTAGCGTATCCTCGACCACGACTGGGTAGTCGATCTTTAGTTTGTCTAGTAAATTTTGCGTCTCTTGGCGAGTTAGAAGTTCGGCTGCGTTTTGCTTGATAAGCTCGCTCATGTGCGTTGAGATGACGCTTGCAGGATCAACTATCGTGTAGCCACTAAGTATGGCGTCCTCTTTGACGCTAGCATCGATCCAAAGAGCGTCTAGCCCAAAAGCTGGCTCTTTTGTCGGAATACCCTCGATATCCTCGCTCACTAGTCCGCTATCCATCGCTAGAAATTTATCCGCATAAATTTCTCCCTGACCGATGATGATACCTTTTAGTTTGAAGCGGTACTCGTTTGGTGGTAGCTGAAGGTTGTCGCGGATCCTTATCTTTGGCATCAAAAAGCCAAGACTTGAAGCGATATTTCGCCTCATAGCGCGAATTCTCTCGATTAGATCAACATCAGCTAGCTTTAATAGGCCGTATCCTAGGTCAAGCTCTAAAATTTCAAGCTTTAAGATATCATTTATCTTTGTCTCTTCTTCTCTTGCGATCTCTTCGTCGCTCTTCTTTGGCGCCTTAGCAGCCCCACCACTCGCAGCTGCTGCCCCTGTCCCGCTTGGCGCAGCGCCGCCAGCTTTTTTGCCAGCTGCTTTTTCTTTTGGCGCAAGGTTTAAATTTAGCCCACCATCTTTGGTCTGCTTGATGATGTAGCCAAGCCCCAAAAATAGCAGTGCTATAAAGCCAAGCGAAAGCGTCGGAAGTCCTGGAACAAGGGCAAACATAAATAGTATGAAGCCTACTATCAGCAAGGTTTTATAATCCCCCAAGAGCTGATTTAGCGTGCCTTCTGCAAAGTCCTCATCGTCTTTGCTAGCCCTTGTGATGATGATGGCAGTCGCTGTTGAAGTGATAAGTCCTGGGATCTGACTAACTAGGCCATCACCGATAGTTAGGATCGTGTAGTACTGAGCCGATGTCGCCATATCAAGGCCGTGCTGAAACGAGCCGATAGCAAAGCCGCCGATGATGTTTATGATAGTGATGATGATACCGGCTACGGCGTCACCTTTTATAAATTTAGACGAACCATCCATCGCTCCGTAGAAATTTGCCTCGCCGATGATGGCTTGACGTCTTTCGCGCGCCGTTTTTTCGTCTATTAGACCTGCGTTTAGGTCCGCATCTATCGCCATTTGCTTGCCTGGCATCGCATCAAGTGTAAAACGAGCTTGCACCTCGCTCACACGGGTCGAGCCCTTTGTTACGACCATGAAATTTATGAGCACCAAGATACAAAAGACGATGGTGCCGATGACGAAGTTGCCACCAACGACGAAATTTCCAAAGCTTGAGATGATCTCACTGACCGCTTCTGGGCCGTTGTGACCCTCGCTTAAGATCATACGCGTGGTTGCGATGTTTAGCGAGAGGCGAAAAAGCGTGATGATGAGAATGAGCGTCGGAAACGTGCTAAGGTCAGTTGGTTTTGGCACGTAGATCGAGATCAAAATAATAAGCACCGAAATCGAGATCGAAAGTGCCAAGAAAAAGTCAAGGACCGCACTTGGAAGCGGCACGATGATGATAGCAAGGATGGCAACAATGATGCCAACGATGCTAAGACTTTTAAATTTGACAATTGGCGCAAGAAACGGTGCGACAAGAGTCAAAATATTATTTTTTTGCTTTGCCAACTTTACTTCTTAACGATGTCACTTAATTTGATCGCGTCAAGCATCTCGTCGATCTTGCCTTGAAGGCCGCTAAACATCGACCAAATTTGACAGCTTGAGGCTTTGTTTGACGGGCAACCAAGGGCTGAAGATGAGCACTAAAAGACGCTTAGTTCGCGTTTTTCAGCGCATTCTATTATCTTTTTTATACTTAAATTTTCAGGTTCGCCGTTTAGTGCAAAACCGCCATTTGCTCCTTTAAATGACTTTAAAACTCCATCTTTTGCTAAATTTTGTAAAATTTTTGCCAGAAAGCTTTTTGAAATTTTAAGCTCATTTGAGATCGTATCGACATCAACTGGCGATGATTTTTGAGATATTAAAATAAGCGAAAGTAGAGCGTATTCGCTTGCCTTTGTAAAAAGCATTTATCTTCCTTAACTCTTTAAATAGCCCTAATTCTATTAAATTTTTACTGCATTTTTCATTAATTTTTAAAAAGCGTAATTTTATCTAACTTTATGTTTTAAATGCTATAATCGCTCTTCCAAAATTCACCAATCAGGAGGTCATCATGGCTTTGGATTCGGCTAAAAAAGCTCAAATAGTTGCGAAATTCGCTAGAAAAGAGGGAGATACAGGCTCTCCAGAAGTTCAAATAGCTCTTTTAACAGCTAGAATAACTGAACTTACAGAACACCTTAAAATTTTCAAAAAAGACTTTTCATCACGTTTAGGTCTTTTGAAACTAGTTGGTCAAAGAAAAAGACTTTTAAAGTATCTTAAAAACAAAGACTACACTACATATTCAAAACTAATCTCTGAGCTTGGCTTAAGAGATAAATAATCTCACGGAGAGCGATCTGCTCTCCCTTTAAATTTCACTTTTTACTTTACAAAATTTCTCTTTATTTTTATAGTTTAAACATCTTGCCTCAAACTCAATTTAAATTTAATTTTTCATCTTTCAGCTTATGTGTCAAATTTACACAATTTATTTCTTATTTGATAAATTTTAGAAATTTCTGCAAATTTAGCATATTTTTTAAATTCCTATATATTCGGCTTTTTAATTTTTATATAAAATATAACTTAAAATTAAAATTTATTTTTTAAATAAAGAATTTTTCATAAAAGATTAAGTTTCGCGCTAGTAATATTACTCAAAATAAATATGCAAAAAATGCATAATTAGAAGGAGAAAGTGATGAAAGAAGGCAAAGTCATCTGTCCTTATTGCGGGACAGGCTGTCAAGTAACCTTGCACGTGGAAAACAACGTCGTTCGTGCCGCTACTGGCGTCGAAGACAATCCAGTCAATCAAGGAAATTTATGTTTAAAGGGCTTTTATGGCTGGGACTACGTTGCAAGTCCAGACAGACTTACAAAGCCGCTTATTAGAAAGAAAAACGGAGTCTTTTCAAAGGATGGTGAATTTGAAGAAGCTAGCTGGGACGAGGCGCTTGATCTTGTCGTAGAAAAGATGAAAGAGGCAAAAGAGAAATACGGCCCTGACTCACTAGCAGGAAACTTCTCAGCACGCTGTACGCTTGAGGACAACTACGTCGCTCAAAAGCTAATGCGTGCAGTCATAGGCACAAATAACGTCGATCACTGCGCTAGAATTTGACACGCTCCGACAGTAGCAGGACTTGCTAAAACAATCGGAAACGGAGCTGCCACAAATAGCTTTACAGAGATCGGAGTTTATAGTAACTGTATATTAATGATAGGCTCAAACCCAGAAAATGGCCACCCAATAGCAGCTATGCACATCCAAAGAGCGCTAAACCGCGGCGCAAAACTGATCGTTATCGACCCTATCAAGACCGAGTTTGCAAGTAGAGCCGACATCCATTTGCAGCTAGAGCCTGAGCACAACATCCCAGTTATCAACGCACTTCTTTACACTATCATCGAAGAAGGCCTTGTAAATGAAGAATTTGTAAGAGATCACACAATAGGCATCGAGTACGTTAAAGAAGCCGTAAAAGACTATGCCCCAGAGGTTGTAGCGAAATACACAAGGCTAAATCCAGAGGATATCAGAGCAGCTGCTAGAATGTATGCCACCACAAAACCAGCCGTCATCACTCACGGCATGGGCGTAACTCACTTCAACCACGGCGTTGGCGGAGTTTGTGACGTATCAAATTTATTTTTGATCACTGGTAATATCTGCGAGCTTGGCACAGGCGACTTGCCACTTAGAGGTCAAGAGAACGTTCAAGGCTGCTGCGACATGGGTGTTTTACCAAATATCTTCCCAAATCTTGGCTCAGTCACCGACCCAGAGCAAAGAGCTTGGTTTGAGAAAATGTGGCACCTAGAACCTGGATTTTTAAACTCAAAGATAGGCATCCATAAAACTGAAGTGCCTGATGCGATCCTTGATGGCAGAGTGCATTTTTTCTGGACTATCGGCGAAAACCCAGTCATCTCTGAGCCAAATACAAACCACTTCTTAAAAGGCATCGCAAATGTCGATTTCTACGTGGTTCAAGACCTATTTTTAACTGAAACATCACTAAAAGCTGACGTCGTTCTCCCTGGCGTGGCAAGCAGCGAAAAAGAGGGTCTTTACACAAATGCAGAGCGCCGTGTCCAACACAACGAAGCGGTTATCACACCTCCAGGCGATGCTAGACAAGACTGGTGGATCGTTTGTGAGATCGCACGCCGTTTGGGCGCAACTGAGGGTTTTAATTTTAGCTCACCAGAAGAAATTTGGGAAGAAGTTAGAAAATGCGACCCTAGACGCTACGGCGGCATGAGCTATTATAGACTTAAAAAATATCACGGACTTCACTGGCCATGCCCAACTGAAGATGATATGGGCGGTCAGAGCCTCTATCTTGATAAGAAATTCTTTACACCTGATGGCAAAGGCCGCTTTGTGCCTTGCTTATTTGTGGATAAGGCTGATGAGATCGAGAGCGCAAAACTTGAGTTTGCTAAGAAGATGAATATGTCACCAGAGTATCCTATCATGGCTGGTTCAGTCGATGAGAAGACTGACGCTGAGTATCCGATACAGCTTTTAACTACAAGAAAGGTTTATCAATACACCGTTGGCACCATGACAAGACGCTCACGCGCCATCGAAGAGGGCGGAGATAGCATCGGACCTATCGCTGAGATGAGCCCAGCGCTTGCAGAAAGATACGGGCTAAAACAAGGCGACTTCATCAAAGCTTGGAGTAGATACGGCTACATCGTCGTAAAAACTGAAGTGACTGACATCGTGCCTGATGGCATCATCCAGATGACCTTCCACTACTGGGAGAGCTCTTGCAACGAGCTAACAAGCAGCGGTTGGGACTACATCAGCAAGACTCCGACATTTAAAGCAGCTATCCAGATCAAAAAGATCGATGAAGAGGAATTTTTACGAGTTCGCGAGCTAAAACGCGAGAAATTCCAAACTTCTAAGATCATCTACGATGACTTCCACCACCACGGAAACGCAGCGATAAATGAGTAAATTTAGCGGGTAACTCCCGCTAAATTTCTTTACTATTAAATTTCATTATCCAAAAATGCTGACATTACAAAGCAAAATCTAAATTTTAAATTCACTGTTTGTGATTAAATTTTATATTTAAATACAAAAGCAGATATTTTTAAATTTACTTAAACGCCAAAAAGCTCATGAAATTTCCCCATTTAAACGTGCTCTCGACACGCTTAAAGCCAGCATTTAGGGCTAAGCTTCTATTTTCTTCTTCTGTGTATGGCACCAGCACATTTTCAAGCGCCTCTCTTTTTTGGGCGATCTCGTAGCGTGAGTAGCCTTGCGCCTGCTTGTAGTCCTCGTAAATTTCTATAACGCTTTTTGTAAGCTTCTTATCATCAAAAATGATCTTTTCACTAAACAAAAAAACTCCATTTTCATTTAGTCCGTTATAAATTTTTTGCACCAAATTTGCTCTTTTTGGCGGTCTGATAAACTGTAAAGTATAGTTTGCCAAAACCGCGTCAAAGCCCTCTAGCTCGCACTCTGTGATGTCACCCAAAATAAACTCAATATCAGCCCCATAAGCTTTTGCCTTGTTTTTAGCGTTTGCTAGCATCGCCTCAGAGTTATCCACGCCACTTAGAACGAGGTCGTTTCTAAGGTTATTTAGCAAAAGCAGGCTATTTGCCGTAGAGCAGCCAAGGTCGCACACTTTTGCTGATTTTGGCAAAATTTTAGCCAGTAACTTTGCGTTTAAATTTGAGCTAACATCGTAAAATGGCACCGAGCGCGAGATCATATCATCAAAAACGCTCGCCACAAAGTCATCAAATTCAAACTGCTTGCTTATAGGTTCTTTAAAAATTTCATCTCTCATATACCAGCTCCATATCCGTCAAAGTATCTCATCGTCTCTCCAAAAAAGAGATCGCACACGCCCACGCACTGCCTAGCCTCGTTTATATCGCGTTTTATCTGCTCTTTTAGCTCACTAAGATTATTAAATTTCTTATTATCGCGCAAACGTTTTATGAAGCAAACGGCGACGTGCTTTGTCACTTTTGGCGCGACTTCGTCTAAGATGTGCGTCTCGACGCTAAAATTTCCATCCGTGCTAAGTCTGTTGCCTATAAAAGTGACCGAGCCATAGGTGTATGAGCCCATCCTCGTTCTTGTCGCATAAACGCCCTCGCGTGGCAAAAGATAGCTCTTGACGTCCAAATTTAGCGTCGCAACCAGCTCTTTTGCGCCGATGCCCTGCCCTTTTATCACGTCGCCCTCGATCGAGTACTCCCTGCCTATTAGCCTGTTTGCCTCATCGATGTTGCCTTGACGTATCAGCTCTCTGATGGATGAGCTATGCACGCCCATGCCGTCATAACAAACCTCATCAACGACGACTACCTCGCCATCAAAAATTCTTTTCAGATCGTGCTTGTCCCACGCTCTATTTCTGCCAAATCTAAAATCAAACCCAACAACGATCTTTTTTAAATTTTTAAAATCCCGCTTTAAAAGTGCTATAAATTCCTCACCGCTAAGCCCTTTTATACTCTCAAAATCATACAAGAAGCAAGGATAGTTTGAGTACTCGGCTCGCTTTAACTTTGGCGTGATGTTGGCCTTATTTTTATCGATGACAACAAGTCCGCCAAACTCGCCAAGCTGCTTTATAAGCTGCTTGTGCCCCCTATGCACGCCGTCAAAGTGCCCGATCGCAACGGCAGTGATGTTATCTTTTGTTAAAAGCGTAGAAAAATTCGGCATTTCCTTCCTTTCCCTTGACTTCGCACTCTTTGCAAGCTATCAGTTCAAATTTCAAGCTACTTGCTAGCACTTCAAAGCGCTTCATCGCTAAATTTACAGCCTTAGTGTCGGTGACAACGCCTTTTTTACTGCGTTTTACGCCAACGCCCACTTCAAACTGTGGCTTAAAAAGCGTTATGATGAGAGAATTTTCGCTTGCTAGCTCGCAAATGGCTGGCAAAATTTCAGCCAAAGAGATAAAGCTCACGTCGCAGGTTATGAGATCAAATTTGCTTTGATTTTGCTTTGCAAACTCCCTGACGTCAGTTTTCTCATAAATTTTCACTCGCTCGTCGCTTCTTAGGCTGGCGTCTAGCTGATCAGTGCCCACATCAACGCCAGTCACGCTCTTTACGCCACGCTCAAGTAAAATTTGCATAAAGCCGCCAGTTGAGCTGCCGATATCAAGTGCGTTTTTGCCAGCTAGATCAAATTTCATCGCTTCCAAAAAGCTCTTTAGCTTAAGCGCACCTCGCCCAACGTAAATTTCATCAAGCAGTGAAATTTTAGCCTCGCTAACTTCGCTTGAAACCTTGGTGCAAATTTCGCCGTTTATTAGCACCTTGCCGCCCTTTATCAGCTCGCTCGCCTTGTTTCTACTTATATTTAAAACGCTTGCGACGTAGTTATCAAACCTCAAGTTTTAGCCTCTCATATTCGCTCTCATCGATCACCAGCACGCCTAGCTCATTTGCTTTTTCTAGCTTGCTGCCAGCCTCCTCGCCAGCTAGCACGAAGTCCGTTTTTTTAGAAACTGAGCCAGAAACCTTTGCGCCAAAACTCTCTAGCTCGGCTTTTATCTCATCTCTTGGGCGACTTAGCGTGCCAGTTATAACGACCGTCTTGCCACTTAGCGCATTTGAGATGCTCTGCGTCTGCGTTACGCTTGGCTGCACGATCTGGCTGAGAGCTAAAATTTCTGCTCTATTTACCTCGGCAAAGTCGGTTAAACTATTTGCCATCTCCGCGCCAAAGCCTTCAAGCGAGGTTAGCTCCTCAAAGCTAGCATCAAGCCAGCCCAGTCCAAAACTACTTGCTAGCTTCTTTGCCGCCACTTCGCCGATGTGCTCGCAACCAAGACCTGTGATAAAGCGCGATAGCTCCGCACCTTTGCTAGCTTCGATCGCATTTAAAAGGTTATTTACCTTTTTCTCTTTAAAGCCCTCAAGCGCCATGAGATCATCAAATTTAAGGCTGTAAATGTCCTTAATGCAAGCAATCAACCCCTTGTCAAATAGCAAATTTACGATCGCATCGCCAAGGCCGTCGATATTTAGGCATTTTTTCGATGCGTAGTGAATTATCGAGCCCACCACTCTTGCTCTGCAGCTTAAATTTTGACACTTTACAAAGACCCCTTCATCAAGCAGGTGCGAGCCGCAAACTGGGCAAAATTTAGGCCTTTCTATCGCTTGCTCGCTGCCATCTCGCCTATCTTTAAAAACCTTTGTGATCTTTGGTATCACATCTCCTGAGCGGATGATGCCGATGTAGTCGTTTTTCATGACGCCAAGGCGCTCGATCTCATCAAAGTTGTGAAGGGTGGCGGATTTTACATTTGCGCCATCTATATTTACCTCATCAAGCACACCAACAGGCGTTACTACACCGCTTCTACCGACCTGAAGTGCGACATCTCTTAGCCTTGTAACCTTTTCAATGGCTGGAAATTTAAACGCCACCATAAATTTTGGAAATTTAACCGTATATCCTAGCTGCTCACAGCGAGCAAGGTCATTTACACGTATCACCATGCCATCCATCATCACACTTTTTGCGTCGCGATTTGCCAAGAGCTCGTTATAGGCAGTCTCAAGCTCATCTTTTTTTAAAATTTTGAAAAAATCATCTCTCTCAAAGCCAAGATCACGCACAAATTTCATCACCTCGCTGTGATCTTTTAGCCCAAGGCTCTGCTCGCCCACGCCCCAAGGTATAAAAAGTAGCTTTCTTTTTGCAGTGACTGCGCTATCAAGCTGTCTAAGGCTTCCTGCGGCTGCGTTTCTAGGGTTTGAAAGCGGCGCCTCGCCATTTTTTGCGCGCTCTGCGTTTAGTAGCTCAAAATCATCTTTTCTTATGACGACTTCGCCACGAATTTCAATGAGCCCTTTGTAGCTAATGCTCTTTGGCACCGAGCTAATGGTCCTTGCATTTTGCGTCACGTCCTCGCCTGTAACGCCGTCACCTCTGGTTATCGCCCTAACTAAAACGCCATTTTCGTAGAGTAAATTTAGGCTCGCTCCGTCAAATTTTGGCTCTGCAACAAAGGTCAAATTCTCCTTCTCGCCGCGCTTTAGCCACGCATCAAGCTCGCCAAGGCTAAAGATATCCTCCATGCTCCACATGCGCTTTATGTGGCTTGCCTTGCTAAAGCCCTCTTTTACGCCTCCGCCCACTCGCTTAGTCGGCGAAAATAGCGAAATTTCACTTGGATTTGCCTGCTCGAAGGCTAAAACCGCATGATATAGCGCATCATACTCCTCGTCGCTTGCAAGTGGCTCGTCCTCGTCGTAGTAGGCCCTTGCCCACGCATTTAGCGTATCTATTGCTCTTTCGTACTCTTGTTTTGTCATTTTTGCTCCAAATTTACACCGCATTTTATCTTAAACATACTTTATAAATGATCCAAATTTAACTCTCTCGCGTCACATAAATGGACATTTTTATAGACCTTTGCTATCTCGTCTCTAGCTCTCATCAGCGCAAAGCCAAGCAAATTTTGCCCTCGCCACTTCATAGGATTTTGCGCATTTTCATCGCTTGCGCCCAAGCCTATGCCCCAAATTTTATCAACTGGGCTTGCTTCGACTAAAATTTTGCTCCCAGTTTGAAGTAAAAATTCACGCAAATGGGCATTTTGGCTAAATTTTAGATAGCTCGCATTTAGCACGACGCTAAATTTGACCTCGTCCCAGACCTTAGCGTCAAAGCCTCGCACCTGCCTACCAAGCGCCTTCATCTGCGCTGGATCTTTGGCGGATAAAATTTGCTCAAAAGCCTCGTCATCGCCAAAACACTCAGCCTTTTTAGCCATCATATATTGCTCGGCGCAAAGGTATCTAGTTTCATCTTCCCAAAAACTAGAACCGTACCACTGACTTAGACAGCTTGCGCTTAAATTTGCGCTCTTTTGATGACCCCAAAAAAATAGAAATTTATCCGACTTACCTGCGTTATGGCGCTTCTTAAGCCACTTTAACTCATATCTAGGCTCACGCTCCCAAAGGTCGGTGACAAATTCATTGTTGATAAAAAGCGTGCTTTCATCAGAGCCTAGTCTCTCATCCCAGTAGCCACGCCACGTCGCAGGCTCAGCAAAGAGCTGCTGATACTCGCTACGTTCATCTTGGCTTAGCGTTTTAAGCCAGTCGTTAAATTTAAACTTATAATCCTCGCCAGCGCCCATCCTCCAGCCGATGGAAAATGGATCAATCTGGGGAAATTTGATCCAAGGCGGTGGAAGTAAATTTTTCATCTAGCCTCTTTTTAGCCAAGCGCCCTACCAAAGCGTGGCTTGGCTCATCGCCTCGTGCATATCAAAAAGCTGCTTGTGCTCTGCCACGTCGTGCGTTCTAATGATCTGCGCACCGTTTTCAAAGGCTTTTAGGTGCAGATAAAGTGAGCCTGGCAGGCGGTCCTTGACCTCGCTTTTATAATAGTGATTTATCACTGATTTGCGGCTAGCGCCAACAAGTAGCGGGCCGTCAAATTTCAAAAAATGCTCCAAATGCTTAATAAGCAGCAAATTTTGCTCAGCCGTCTTGCCAAAGCCAATGCCTACATCAAGCACTATCTTTTTAGCGCCAAGCTCCCTTGCAAGGGCTATCTTTTGCTCGAAAAAATCAGTTATTTCGCCAATTAAGTCGTTATACTTTGGCGCGATCTGCATGGTGACAGGATCACCTTGCATGTGCATCATGCAAAACTGCGCGTCGTATCTTGCAGCAAGTGTGGCAAGAGAGGCATTTGCTGTGATGTCATTTATCATCTTAAAGCCGTGATTTAGCGCAAATTCTAAGCAATAAGGATCAAAGCTATCAAGGCTAAATTTTGCCTTTTCGTGTAAATTTAGCCTGTAAATTTCCTCCACAATATCTTTTATGCGCCTAAATTCCTCCTTGCTACCGCAATACTCGCTCCCTGGCCTTGAGCTAACGCCTCCAAGATCGATATAGTCTGCGCCTGCTTCGATCATGGCTTCGATTTTTGCTATGCCATTTTGTGTATTTATGCGGCTTTGCTCGTTAAAACTATCTGAATTTATATTTGCAACGCCCATTATAAAAGGCTTTGCTGGCTTTGTAAATTTAGTCTCTAAAAAGGTGGCGAGCTTTTTAAGTCCAAAGTCTTGCAGCTTCTCTTTTTTAGCTAACTGCCTAAGCTGCGCGTTTGTCGCCATTAGTAAGGCTTTGTTTAGGCTCTCGCGCCCTAAAATAGTATCTTTGTGTGTCACCAGCTCAGCCCCAACGCTTAGAGCGTCTTGTTTTAGGATATTTGCCGCTGGGGTCTTTATCTCGTCAATGAAGATAAAATTTATCTCGCTCTTTTCGTGCATGAGCTTCGCACCAGCAGGGCTTGGCGAGACAGCCTTGCAAATTTGATCAAAGTCGCTTTTGTTATTTATCTTATAAAATTTCAACGTCGTCCTTTCTCAAAGATAGTAAGCAAAAGTGGCGTTAAGACGGCGTGAGACTTGGCGTTTAGATCGGCAAGCTTGATGAGTGAGAAAAAATACTCCATCTCCTCGCCGCTAAATTTATACCCGCTATCAACCGCCTTTGTCACGATGGCTCCGACAAGCTCTTTTAGCTCGTTTTTGCCAAATTTTTGCGCCTGCTCCTCTGCTATCTTTTGGTCGATAAAGCTTGTTAGCTCTTTTAGGCTAAGGGCTTTTAAATTTAGCTCCACACTCATTTTTGGCTTTTTGGTGAGCTTATTTTCTATGAGCATCCTTGATCTTATCGTTGGTAGAAGTAAATTTTTACTCTGCGTTACTATTATAAATTTGATATTTCTTGGGGGCTCTTCGATGATCTTTAAAAGTGCGTTTTGAGCCTCGGTGCGAAAAGACTTCGCCTCTATGACTAAAATTTTTTCATCTTTTTCGGCGATGTAGGCTTCTGCGATAACCTCTTTTGCATTTTCAAGCAAAAAATCATCGCTTATAAAAAATCTTAAGTTATTTACGCCAAACTCGGCTTCAAGCTTGGCTTTTAAATTTTCAAAATCGCTTGTTATGACGATTTTATTAAGCATTTAGAGTATCACCTTTGCAAAGAGCACGGCGTCTATGCTCTTGTCAAAAAGTTTATATAAATTTAGAAGTTTGATGTCTAAGTTTTCATCGCTCGAGCTTAGCGTGAAGCTGTTTTGCGCCTGCTCATCAAAGAGCCACATATAGCTGTTTTCATCAGTCTTAGCTAAATTTGCACGCTTGTCTATGCTTTTGCCGATGTAAAAAAAGATGTAGCCATTTGGAAAGGCAAGACTTAGCATATCTTTTAAAAGCTGTTTTTGCTCGTTCGTCTCGACGCTGTCAAAGGCTGGATAGAGCGATCTTAGGCTAAAAAATGGCAAAAATGGACGCTCGCTTTTTGTGCGGTTGATATTTCTTAAAAGATAGTTTTCAAACCACTCTCGCTCATCGTCGCAGATGACTATAAAAGCCTTGCTATCAAGCAAAAATTTAAGCCTAGATGCAAGCAAAGGCGTCCATTCGACGCGCTTCTCCTCCATCCAGCTCATATATCTTTCGCTTCTTATAGTCTCAAGCGTCCATTGGATAAAATCTTGCATTATTTATCTAACTTATACGCATCGTGAAGTACGCGAACTGCGAGCTCGCCATATTTTTGATCGACGATCATTGAAATTTTTATCTCGCTTGTTGAGATCATCTGGATATTTATCCCCTCTTTTGCAAGCGTCTCAAATGCTAGACATGCTACGCCGCTGTGGCTCTTCATGCCTACGCCGATAACCGAGACTTTCACGATCGCATCGTCATACTCGACATGTTTTGCAGCTGAGAGCTTTTGCATAGTCTCTTTTGCTAGGTCAAGCTCGTTTTGTGGCACTGTAAAGCCTAAATTTGTCGTGCCGTCGTGTCCTACGTTTTGGATGATCATATCTACATTTATATTTTGATGAGCTAGAGCTGTGAAAATTTCAGCTGCGATGCCAGGCTTATCGACTACGCCTCTTAAAGTTACTCTTGCTTGATTTTTATCTAATGCTATACCGCTTACTAAAACCGCTTCCATATTATCTTCCTTTGCTATTAATGTACCTTCGTTGTGGTTAAAACTGCTTCTTGTGATTAGTTTGACATTTAGTTTTTTTGCTAGCTCGACTGAGCGATTTTGAAGCACTTTTGCCCCAGCAGAGGCAAGCTCAAGCATCTCGTCATAGCTTATCTTTTCTAGTTTTTTTGCCTTTTTTTCTATCCTTGGATCAGTCGTATAAACGCCATCAACGTCGGTAAAAATTTCACACAGATCAGCTTCAAGCGCCCCAGCTAATGCAACTGCACTAAGGTCACTTCCGCCTCTACCTAGTGTAGTGATATCGCCTTTGTCATCTATGCCTTGAAAGCCTGCTACGACGACGATCCTGCCAGCTTTTAGCTCAGCTTTTAGCCTAGTGGTATCTATCGTTTCTATCCTAGCTTTTGTATGCACATCATCAGTCATTATCCCAGCCATTGCGCCAGTTAGTCCTACGCATGCATAGCCTTTTGCATTAAGCGCAATCGTCAAAAGCGCGGTGGTTACTTGCTCCCCAGAGCTTAAAAGCATATCAGTAGCAACGCCGTCTGGGTGCTTTGAGAAATACTCACTATATTCAACCAATTGATTTGTAACTCCACTCATCGCAGAAACTACGACCACAACGTCAGCGCCGCTGTTTTTAGTCTCTATGACCCTGTTTGCCACAGCTTCGATGCGCTCAAGCGTGCCTACGCTAGTTCCGCCAAATTTTTGAACGATTAACATCAAAAATATCCTTTCTCTTTAAAATAACTCAAAACTTTGTCATAAATAGGCTTTTTGAAGTGGTTTATCCCCTCTAAAGCCTTGTTGATATCTACAAATTTATACTCGCTAAACTCTGGATGCTCGGTCTTTAAATTTATGCTAGCACCATTTTTTAGCCTAACCAAAAAGTACTTTTGCGTCTGCCCATCAAATGGATAAAATCTCTTTGACGCATTTGCTGGAAAGTCGTAGCTAAGCCAATCAGGATACTCTTCTAAGAAGTCAAATTTATCAGTTCCGATCTCCTCTTTAAGCTCCCTTTTTAGTGCCTGCTTTGGACTTTCGCCTTCGTCTATGCCACCTTGAGGAAACTGCCAGATATCGTCCATATCAACCCTTTTTGCGACTAAAATTTCGCATTTAAAAGGGTAAGCACTAGACAAAATGACAGCTGCTACATTTGGTCTATATTTTTTTTGCATGTCTTTTCCAAAAAATTTATTTGAGATGATAACGAAAAAGAGTTAAGAGATAGATAAATGAAGTTAGTTTTTGCGCCGTTTGTAATAAATCGTACCTCCACTAAAAAGTAGTAAAACCACACCGCATGATGCTAGACAAAATATAAATTTACCAAGCTCACCAAAGATATATCCAGCGTGCAAATCAAGCATAAATTTATAAATTTCAAATGACTTTGGCATGGCATTTTTTGAAATTTGCTCGCTTTTAGTATCTACTAAAAGCCTAACGCCTTCTCTCTCGCTAGCACCTTTTGGCAGGTAAAAGAGCATAAATTTGACGCCGCCGCTATTTGCTATAAAATTTAAAGCCTCAAACTCGTCCCCAAATTTAGAGATGAAAATTTCATAAGCTTTTTTAAGGTTTGCCACCTTTTGCTCGTCGCTTAAGCTAAAGCCATTTTTGTTTGTAAAATTTGGCTTTTTAAAGACCTTTTCTTCGCCACAAATTTGATTTATAACCTTAGCAAAGCTCTCATAAGAAAAGTAAAGCCCGCTAATACAAATCACACTTAAAACAGCGCCAAGATAGATACCCAAAAAGCCGTGTAATGAATACAAAAACGCAAATTTTATTGCCTTTAAATTTAGCTTAAAAGCATCTCCCACCCTGCTTCTAAATCTCCAAAAATATATCACCGCCCCGCTTATCAAGATAAAAAGCAACGCAAGCGTAGAGAGTGCTACTAGCTCGCTTGCAAATTTACTCAAATTTTCATTTTTAAAAAGCGAAAGGGCTAAGTTTTTATGCAAATTTAAAACCAGCCCTATAAATTTCTCTGCGCTATTTTTGCCTGAAATTTCCCCAGTATAAGGATCTATGAAAAACGACTCAAACTCGCCATTTTCGTTAGTTCCGCTTATGACGTAAGCCTTGTTTGCCTCTGCTTTTATCTTTAGGTAGCTAAGATTAAAATTTGGCTCACTTTTGCTAAAAATTTTTAAAATTTCATCTATCTCTAAAGGCTTTTTACCAGCCACAACCTCATCTTTGCTAAAGATATCGATTATCTCATCGTGATACGAGATGATCGCCCCGCTAATGCTAAGCACAAGAAGCGGCAAGGCAAAGATAAAAGCCAAGATAAGATGAAATTTTTTCAAAATTTTTATCATTTTAAAACTTTAGATTAAAGCCAAGCTCGATCTTTTGTCCGTCAGCTATCAAGATGTCGTATCTGCCAGATCTTGTCGTAAAGTACTCATTAAAGAGGTTATAAACGCTCAAATTTAGACTGAAATTCTTTGTTACGTTGTAGTTTATGCCAAGATCAGCGATCACATAAGGTCTGATGTCATCATCGTAGCTAAGTGAGTCTTTACTCCTACCATAATAATTTATCTGTGACCAGAAATTTAGCCATCTGTTTAGCTCGTAGTTCGCTCCAAATTTAAATGTATGAAGCGGATAGTTGTTTAAGCTTTTGCCTATCTCCGTTCCATCTTTTTGCTTTGATCTTGTATAGACGTAGCTTTGATTTAGCCTAAGAGCGTTTGTTACCTGCCATTCATTTGTTAGCTCGACTCCGTAAATTTCAGCCTTACCGACATTTACACTCTCCCAAATCCCACGGCGATAAATTTTACCTTTATGCGTGCAAGGATTACCAGGTCTTGGAGTGCATATACGCTCTGTGCCTAGCATATCTTTAAAGCTCGTGTAAAAGCCAGTTAGTGAAGCTTCAAAGCCTTCATTGTCATTATAAACGCCGCCAAATTCATAGCTCACGCTTGTCTCTGGCTTAAGGTCGCTTCTGCCAAGCTGTGCTCCAAGCCCTCCAGCAAACGGCATAGCAAGATCTTGCGTGCGTTGCTTGATATCAGGAGTCGCGTATCCTGTGCTAACTCCGCCTTTTAGGGCAAAAAAGTCATTTAAGTTATAGATACCATAAATTCTTGGTGAAACGTGCGAACCGTAGTTCTCGTCGTAGTTATAGCGAACTCCAGTGCTTAATATAAAGTCTTTTGTAAGGTGATAGTCATCCTCGCCGTAAAGCGAAATGTCATATCTTTTTACATTTGCAGCGTCTGCTGTAGTTGCCTTTTCATCAAGCTTTTCTTTTTTTGGCGTTTAGCCCTAAAGTAAAGGCGTTGTTATCAGTAAAATATGAGCCTTTTGTGTCGAAATTTAGTGTTTTTAGCGTCAAATTTTGTTGAGCGATCTCTTTTATCTTGCCGTAAGACAGGTAGCTTTGAAGCAAGATATTATCAAGCCTTGCTTCGTGGCTTAAATTTATCATATCGCCCTTTATTCTCTCACTAGCAACCGAGTTAGTACCAGTTGATAGTGTTTTGCCTTTGCTTCTTTTATATTTCACATCACTTCTTGCAAGTTCAAGCGTGATGTCGTTGTTTTCATTTGGTCTAAAAAAGAGCTTCGTGCCAAAATTTCTATCTTTTTGCTCTCTGTTTGCGTATGAGATTTTATCCTCTGACTTGTTTAAATTTTTGCCATAAACTGAGATGCTTAAAACATCGTCTATTAGCCCAGAGTGTAGATAGAGGCTGTTGTAAAACTCGCCGCTTATATTTTTATTTCTAGCAAATTTATAGCTTGAGCCAAGATTTGCATGAAAGTCGTTACTAAACTCATCTGTTATGATGTTTATCACACCGCCCAGTGCGTCACTGCCATAAAGCGAGCTCATAGGACCGCGTATCACTTCGATACGGCTTATCGCACTTGCTGGTGGGATGAAACTATATGAGCCTCCAACGCTTCTTAGCCCCTTATAAGCGTTATCTCCTGGCACTGGCATGCCATTTACTAAAATTTTAGTAAATCTTGGAGAGAATCCGCGTATAGAAATTCCTCGTCTATTTGCCGCTTCGGGAGTCGTTCCAAAAAGGCTTGGCACGTCTTTTACCATGCTCTCAACGTCCTTGTGATTTCTCTTTTCTAGTGCATCTTGAGTGATGACGCTAAGCGTTGCAGGGGCGTCTTTTATGTTTTGCTCAAAGCCAGTTGCGCTCACTACTTTAACCTCTGGCAGAACTTTATCTTCATTTGCAAAAAGCGGTAAATTTATAAAAACTGCCGCACAAATAGAAATTTTTAATAGACTTCTCACAAAAAAACTCCTTATTAAAATTTAAATCACATTTTACTAAAATAAAATAATCGTTATCAATATCAGACATAACGCTAGAGGGATTAAATTTAACGCTCAAGGGATAAAATGATAAATTTAGATAAAAGATATGGCATAAGTAAAATCTCACAAAGCAACAAGCGGATAAATGTAGAATTTTTTAAACAAAATAATGGCATAAGCTACCTAAAAAGCGAGATTTTATGCAACGAAATCATAAAAAGAGAGAGCGAGGGAGATAAAAAATATCTATTTTTGATGTTTAACGAAGCAAAAGACAATCTTTGCTTTAAACTTGATAAAAAAGAGTATCTTTTAAGCAGGGATGAGTTTTGCATAGGGCTGGTAAATGATAGCTTAAAAGGTGTTTTTGAATATCAAAATAAATTTTATAAAACTAAAACCTTGCTTTTTGAAGAGCACTACGCAAATAAGCTTGAAATTTTTAGTGAGCTAAAATTTGAAGAGAAATTTGATCTTATAAAATACAAAAAAGATAAGGCTCAAATTTGCGTTTTAAACGAGCTTGAGACGACAAATTTATATGATGGCATGATGAGAGAGATCTTTATAGAGTCAAAAATTTTAGAGCTTATCTACAAGAGCAAAGCTTTAAAAGATGAGAAAATTTGCTTTAGCAGTGACGAAGAAAAAGTGCTTTTAAAGGCTAAGAAAATCTTACTTACTCGCATGCAAAATCCCCCAAGTATCAAAGAGCTAGCCCATCTTTGCGGCACTAATGACTTTTGGCTTAAGAAAAATTTTAAACTCTTTTTCAAAGAGACGATCTATCAGCTTTTAGCAAAAGAGCGGCTAAAGCTTGTATTTGCCCTTTTAAAACAAAATGATATCAGCATAAAAGAGGCTGCCAGCATCGTTGGATACACAAATGCAGCACATTTTGCAAAAATTTTTAAAGGCACTTTTGGCTTTTTACCAAGCGAGCTAATAAGGCAAAAAAGCTACTTTTAAACTGCGCTAAATGCCAAATTTCTTATAATCGCCAAAATTTAAAAAAGAGAGAAATTTGCAAGTTTATATCCACGTGCCATTTTGCGAGAGCAAGTGTCCTTACTGCGCCTTTGGCTCAAGCGATGACGAGTTTAAGAAGGTTAGCGCCTATTTTAAAGCGCTTTGCCTTGATCTAAATTTCCAGCTAAAAAGCCAAAATGTAAAAGAAATTTCAACCATATTTTTTGGTGGCGGCACACCAAGTGCGGTAAATGCTAAGCTTTATGATGAAATTTTTAGCATTTTTGCTCCACTTTGCACGCCTAAAACTGAGATAACGCTTGAAGCAAATCCAAATTCTGCAAATTTAGCCTGGCTAAAGCATGTAAAAAATTTAGGTGCAAACCGCATAAGCTTTGGCGCGCAAAGCTTTTTTGAAGATAAGCTTAAATTTTTAGGGCGTATCCACAGCAGGGAGCAAATTTTTAAAGCAGTTGAAAATGCCCATGCAGCTGGCTTTAAGAGCATAAATTTAGACCTCATCTACGACACTAAATTTGATACCAAAAAGCGCCTTTTAGCTGAGACTGAAAATTTAAAAAGCCTTGCTATCACGCATCTTAGCGCCTACTCGCTCACGCTTGAAGAAAATACCCCATTTTCTGGCAAAAAAAGCTATAAAAAGGATAGCGACACTTTAGCTAAATTTATGATAGAGCAGATCGGGAGGGCTGGTTTTAAACAATATGAAATTTCAAATTTCGGGCAAATTTGCAAGCACAATCTTGGCTACTGGCAAGGCAAAAACTACCTTGGCGTTGGAGCTTTTAGCGTGGGCTTTGTGGGTGGCACCAGATACTACGCCAAAAGTAGCATAGACGCCTATATCACGCAGCCAACGCATAGAGAAAAAGAAATTTTAAGCCCAAGCGAGCTAGCAAGAGAGCATATATTTTTAGGGCTTAGAAGCATCGTAGGCGTGGAGGCTGGGCGCTTAAGCGAGGCTCAGGAAAAAAGAGCAAATTTACTTGTAGAAAATGAAAAACTGCTCTTTAAAGATAGCAAATTTTACAACCCAAATTTCTTATTAAGCGACGAGATCGCACTCTTTATCGAGGGCTAAATTTATAAAAATTTGAGCAAAGTCAAGATAAAATACAAAGCTTAAATAAAATTTAACAGAGGCAAAAATGTTTGGAATGAGTTTTTCTGAGATCTTGGTCATCGCCGTGATCGCTGTGCTAGTTTTGGGCCCTGACAAGCTGCCAAGCGCTATGGTGCAGATCGCCAAATTTCTAAAGATGTTTAAAAAAGGTATAAACGACGCAAAATCAACATTTGATCAAGAAATGAAGATAGCCGAGCTCAAAGAAGACGCTCAAAAATACAAAGAGAGCATAACTCAAAGTGCGCAAAGCGTGCGTAAAAAGCTCACATTTGAAGAGCTTGACGAGATCAAAAAAAGTGCAAGCGACGTCACTGAGAGCATTCAAAATGTCGTAAGCGACACGAAAAAAACGGTAGAAAATATAAAAAATCCAACAAATTTAGTTAAAGATGCGATCTTAAACGATAAAAAAGAGGCGTAATGTTTGAAGAGCTAAGACCCCATTTGATCGAACTTAGAAAGAGGCTTTTTATAAGCATAGTAAGCGTTTTTGTCTGTTTTGGCATCTGTTTTACATTTTGGAATCCACTGCTTGCATGGATGAGTGAGCCGTTAAAGCAGGTCTTGCCAGCTGGCTCAAACATCATCTTTACACAGATCCAAGAGCCATTTTTTACTGCGATGAAGGTCGCCTTTTTTGCTGGCTTGGTGCTTGCTTTGCCTATCATTTTTTGGCAGTTTTGGCTATTTGTCGCACCTGGACTTTATGATAATGAAAAAAAATATGTGATCCCATTTGTCCTCTCTGCTTCATTTATGTTTGCGTGCGGGGCGGCATTTTGCTACTACGTGGTCATCCCGCTTGGCTTTACATTTTTGGTAAATTTTGGCGGTCAGCTCTTTACAGCACTTCCAAGCATAGGCGAGTACGTGGGCTTTTTCACGAAACTGCTGATCGGCTTTGGAATTTCATTTGAGCTGCCAGTTATTACATTTTTCTTAGCAAAGATCGGTCTAGTCGATGACAAAATGCTAAAAGAGTACTTTAGATACGCAGTGGTCGTCATCTTTATCTTTGCAGCCATAGTGACACCTCCTGATGTAATAAGTCAAATTTTAATGGCAGTGCCGCTCATCGGACTTTATGGAATTTCTATCATCGTAGCCAAAAAAGCTGGTAAAAGCGATGAGGACGAAGATGAGAAAAAAGAGGACGTCAAAGAGCAAGTTGACGCCGACAGCGACGATGAGTGATATAAACGACATCTCAAGTTATGATTATTTTCTGCCTAGTGAGCTCATCGCAAAAGAGCCAGTTTTGCCAAAAGAAGAGGCAAGATTGCTAGTTTATCTTAAAAAAACAAAAGAGATAAAACACTATAAATTTAAAGATCTAGCCAGCCTCATCCCAGATGACGCGGCAGTCATTTTTAACAATACAAAGGTAGTTAAGGCCCGCATTTTAGGGCACAAGCAAAGCGGCGGAGCCTGCGAAGTGATGCTAAATCAGCCAGTTGGTGATAATAAATTTAGCGTCTATATAAGGGGCAGAGTAAGTGTCGGTAGCGTTTTAAATTTCGCTGATGATATAAAGGTAAATGTTCTTGAGCTAAATGATGATGGCTCAAGGGTGGTAAATTTCACCAAAAATGGCGTTATTTTAGATACGGCGCGACTTTTTAGCGAGCTAGAAAAGATCGGCCACGTCCCACTTCCGCCATACATAAAAAGAGCCGATACAAAGGACGATGAGAGCTGGTATCAAAGCATATTTGCTAAAAATAGCGGCGCAGTGGCAGCTCCAACAGCTAGTCTGCACTTTAGCGAGCAGATGCTAGAGAGAATAAAGGCAAAGCACGAGGTCGCCTACATCACGCTTCACGTGGGCGCTGGGACATTTAAGGGCGTGGAGTGCCAAAACATAAATGACCACAAAATGCACTCTGAGTTTTACGAGCTAAGCAAAAAAGCTCAAGAGATCATAAGCTCAAATAAGCCCATCCTTGGCGTTGGCACGACAGTTACTAGATGCGTTGAAGAATTTGCTAGAAGCAAGCAGCCAAGCGGCTTTTGCAAGCTATTTTTAAATCTAAACAATAAGCCTATCAGACAAAACTACCTTTTAACAAATTTTCACCTACCAAAATCAACGCTGATAATGCTAGTTACTAGCTTTATAGGGCTTGAAGAGACGATGAGGATTTACGAAACGGCAGTTAGCGAAAAGTATAGATTTTACTCTTATGGCGATGGGATGCTTGTGATATGAAAAATGTCGATTTTGTCGCGCAAATGGAGCTTTTTTTAGAGGCACTTTTTAAGGACGCAACCACTAGAGATAACGCCATCGTCTTTAACTACAACCCAAACTACCCACGCTATCTAAGCTTTGAAGCACACAAGCTAATAGGCGCGATCAAAAATTTAAGCAAATTTTACCTAAATAGCGTTAGCAACTCAAAATTGCTCATATCCTTTACTCTAGTAAGCTATAGCCTAAGTTTGGTGCATTTTGACATACATATAAGATGCACTTCATGCCCGCAAAAGCCAAATGAGAGGCTAGTAAAAGAAGCTGGCGAGCTACTAAAAGAGCTAAATGCCAAGATGAGTAAAGCAGAGGACGGCTTTAATATAAACATAAGCGTGCCACTGCCAAAAAGTGGGACATTTAAAAGGCAAAGCGTGGAGATAGCCAGCCTTCTAGGCAAAAATGCGATCATAGCTTGCGATGATGAAAATTTATTTTTAACGCTAAGTCATGAGCTAAGCTTTACTGGGCTAAAGCTCAGCAAACAAAAGAGCTTTGAGAGTTTAAATTTGCACATAAAAGATGCCATTTTTAAGCCAGACATCATCTTCGTGCAAAAGGAGTATCTAAGCGACAAAACAAGGCTTGACGAGATGCTAACTTATCAAAAGCTTAAGAATTTCTACATCGTCATCATCAGCAAGGATGAAGCAAAAAGCATCAAAAGCGAGAAGATGACTACACTTAGACAGCCATTTACTAGCGATAGTTTGCACGAGACTTTGGGGATAGTGGCTAGGAATTTATAAAATTTTTAGGTATCTCTTTAAGATAATGGTGGCTGAAACGCTATCAAGCCTGCCATCTCGCTTTGTATTTGTGTAAATTTCACTTGCCTCGCTGCTACTAAAGGCCTCGTCTTGATAGACGATATTAGCCTGCACGTCAAGAAGCGAGACAAAGTGCTCTATGCGCCTTCTCATCTCATCCTCACTACTACCACCGATCGGAACGCCCACCACTAGCGTGTTTGGAGCGTATTCATTTACTTTTTGGCTCACATCTCTTGCGGCTTGGTTGCGGTTTTTTCTAAGAACTGGCTCAAGCGGTGTCACGACCTCGCCAAAACCAAAAGCAAGCCCTATGCGCTTTAGTCCAACATCGATCGCCATAAATTTCTCTCTCATAGCGCGCTTTTCACTCTTAAATTTGAAATTTCAACCAGCCCATCAAGCTCGTACTCGTAGATGATCTCGCCAAATTTAGACAATGCTTCATCAAGGCTAACTCCGTTTTTGCAAAATTTCAAGATCTCATCGCTTGTTTTTTCTTGCTCTTTTACCTCACCAAAAAGCGAGGCAAATTTAACGTAATCATCGATAAGCTCGGCCTTTTTGCTAGCTAGCAAGGCATTTGTCCCATTGCTATCATTTATGCGCTGCGGCAGGACAAAGAGAGGGATTTTAAGCTCATTTGCCAGTCTTGCACTTTGCATAGAGCCGCTTCTTAGATCAGCCTGAGCGACAACCAGAGCTTGTGCAAGCCCCACAACTATGCGGTTTCGCTCTAAAAACCTATAAGCGATCGGTGGCTCGCCATCGTCATACTCGCTTAGAGCCAAGCCTTTTTCATAAATTTCTTTTATCGGCGCCCTATTTTGAGCTGGATAGATGATGTCAAGCCCATTTGCAAAAACGCCGATGGTTCGTGGCATGGCGGCTTTATGAGCTGTGATATCCACACCGATAGCCCCACCACTCACCACGCAGACATTTGCACTTTTTAGCGCTGCACAAAGTGCTATGACACACTCTTTTGTATAGACACTTGCCTTTCTTGAGCCAACGACTGCGACTTTTGGCATACTAAGAAGCGAGGTGTCACCTATGAAATTTAGCTCTTTTGGGGGATTTTTTAGCCTATTTAGCGCCTCTGGGATGATTTCAAGCTTCATAAAATATCTTTTAGATAAACAACTTCTACATCTTTTAAGATGTTGTTTTTGCTAGCTTTTATCACTGCGATCGTATTTTTCTTTGGATGTCCGATGGCGATCGCGTAGCCCCTTTTTTTGGCTAAATTTACAGCGGCTACAAGCTCTCGCCTAACCGCACTAGCCGATGGATCATCATCTAAAAATATATCTCTTGAAATGTAAGGTTGATTATATTTTTTCGCAGCCCTTGCCACGGCTGTTTGAGCGATCGTCTTACTATCAACAAAGATAAAGCCCTGCTCTATCAGCGCTCTATATGCCTTATCCATCGCGTCATAATCACTTGTAAATCGTGATCCTGTGTGGTTGTTTGTATATTTTGCACGCGGAAAGTCTCTTCGTATCTTTTTTATCTTCTCAAGCATACTCTCAAAGCTCTCATTTACCGTGAGCGTGCCTATCTCTGGGCTATCAAAGTGCTTTGCCTGCATCGGCAGATGTATCATATAAAACTCAAACGACCTAGCGATCGAAGGTGTATCTGGGTGAGTTTTTGTAGCTGGAAAAATGGACGGCGTTATCTTTAGACCGATTGATTTTACCATGCTAGCGTGCTCAAAAGTCGCCACATCATCGATTATTAGCACCAGCTTCGCGCGCCCTTTTACGCTGCTATTTGGAGTAAATGGCACAACCGCAAAGTCATCTTTTTTAGCATTTTCTTTTTGCGGTTTTTCGCTGTAAATTTGCTTCTTGTCTTTTTTGCCAGGCTCAATCCCGCTTTTTTTAGCAGGTTCTGGTTTTAAAATTTCACTATGCTTTAAATTTTCTTTTATGCTTAAATTTGCTTCAGCGCTTTTGTTTTGCTCTGTTTTTGCATCTGCTTTTACTTCATTTTTGCCTGCGTAAAATGGCTCGATTATTTGCTCGACCTTTTGCTCAGGCTTTTCTTCACTCTTTGCTTCAGAGCTTGTATCTACGCTACTTTGCATATTTTTATATAAATTTGCAAGCAAATTTTTAGTATCATTTTGCTCTTTTTTTGGCTCTTCTTTTTTAGCTTCTACTTTTACTTCAGGTTTTATCTCAGGAGTTATCTTTTTTTGCTCTTTTGGCTCAGTTTTTGGCTTTAGAGCAAGTTCGCTTTTGTGTTTAGGATCGGTAAAAATTTTACTTAAATTTTCATCTTCATCAAATTTTAGAGGGTATTTTCTCTTCTCATACTCTTGTTTTTTATCTTTGCTAGCAACTTTTTGCTCAGCTTTTTTTGAAATTTGCTTCTCGCTCTTTGGCTCATTTACCTTGCTTATCTGCTCAACATCTTTGTTTTTGATGCTAAGAGCTGCGATGAGTGCCACTATCAAAATAGCAGCGATGACGCCGATACCAAGGAAAATTTTATTATGAGAGCGACCTGCACTCTTTTTTGCAGGACGCTTCTTTGTAGTCTTTTTTTCGCTCAAGGCTTAGTTTTTGCTTTGATCTATAAGTTTGCCGTTAGTTATCCAAGGCATCATTGCACGAAGTTTTTTGCCAGTTTTATTTAGCAAGCTTCTCTCAGCTATACCGCGCTCAGCGTTCATTCTAACATATCCTGCTTTTCTCTCTAGGATGAAGTCTTTTGCAAATTTACCATTTTGAATTTCTCTTAAAACTTCTTTCATAGCTTTTCTGCTCTCTTCGCCAACTACTCTTACGCCGCTTACGTAGTCGCCGTATTCAGCTGTGTTTGAGATAGAGTAGCGCATATCAGCCATGCCGCCTTGATACATTAGATCAACGATTAGTTTTAGCTCGTGCAAGCACTCAAAATACGCCATCTCAGGCTCATATCCAGCCTCTACAAGCGTATCAAATCCAGCATTTACAAGTGCACAAAGACCACCGCAAAGCACAGCTTGCTCGCCAAATAAATCTGTTTCAGTTTCATCTTTAAATGTTGTCTCAATGATGCCAGTTCTACCGCCACCTATACCGCAAGCATAGCTTAGAGCGATCTCTTTAGCCTTTCCACTTGCATTTTGCTCAACAGCGATAAGATCAGGTATGCCACCACCTCTTAAAAATTCGCTTCTAACTGTGTGTCCTGGAGCTTTTGGAGCGATCATAATGACGTCTATGTTTGCTGGAGCTTTTATCTGTCCAAAATGAACATTAAAACCATGTCCAAATGCGATAGCAGCGTGATCTTTTAAATTTGGCTCGATCTCATTTTTATAAATTTCAGCTTGAAGCTCATCTGGTGTTAGGATCATAACTACATCAGCGCCTTTTGTAGCTTCGCTTACAGTTTTTACTTCAAAGCCTTTTGCCTCAGCTTTTGCCCAGCTTTTGCCACCTTTTGCAAGACCGATTACGACACTTACGCCATTGTCTCTTAAATTTTCAGCGTGTGCGTGACCTTGCGAGCCAAAGCCGATGATTGCTACTTTTCTACTCTGAATAAGGCTTAAATCGCAGTCTTTATCATAATAAACATTTATAGCCATTGTTTCTCCTGTTGTTAAAATTTGGCGAAATTATACATTTTAGCAACAAAAACGTTGCTGAAAAAGAGCAAAAAAGTATCTTTAAGTTTTATGCTGCAGCTTTTTGCTATAATGTGACAAAATTTTTAACCTAAAGAGTCACTTTACATGAATGAATCAATTTTTAAAAAAATCAAAGCGCTTCCGCCACTAGACGACACTGTCATACAGATCCAGCGCCTACATGCTGACGAAAATAGCTCGATAAATGACCTCACAAAAGTGGTCGAAAAAGACCCTATGCTAACAGCAAATATTTTGCGTTCAGCAAATTCACCACTTTACGGATTTTCTCAAGAGATCACAACTATCGCAAGAGCCATTTCACTTTTTGGCATGGCTACTATCCGCGGTTTTGCGCTATCAAGTGCCATTAAAAAGACCTTTTCTATAAATTTAGAGCCGTATGACATTACCGCACAAGATTTTTTAAATATCTCAATCATGCAAAATGCTTTGATGTATCACTGGTACTCTAAGATAAAACCTAAAAATCTAGAAATTCTCTCTCCTGCTTCATTTATGCTGGAAGTTGGCAAGATAGTTTTAGCACATGAGCTCACAGAAAATAACCAAGTTGCCGAGTTTAAAACAAAGTTAAAACAAATTTCATCTACCTATGATCTTGCGCTTTTAGAGTCTGAAATTTTAGACATCACAAACGAAGAGGTTACAGCTAAAATTTTTGAGCAGTGGAATTTAGAGATCGAGCTTGGAAATTCTATCCTCTACTCAAACACTCCAGAAGAAGCACCTGATCATATAAAAGAGTGCGCAAGAGCACTAAAAGTAGTAAAAACAGCGGTTAATATCTTTAACCAGCTTGATGATGTGAGCGTAAATAACGCAACACTTCTTATAAACGAATATGGCTTTGAGAGAGATACATTTTTAATGGCTGTTAGCAAAGTCAAAGACAATTTGTGAAAGAATTTTTAACATCACTTCTCGTTGGCATCAAAGAAAAAGAGGTATCAAACGAAGATAAAGAGGTCTTGCGTAATCTCCTAAACCTTGGTGCCATAAGCTTACATAAAGATAAATTTTACCTAAACAACGGCTATGTCTGCGGTAAGCTAGACATCAGCCAAAATGCAACTGGCTTTATCATGCCATTTGACAAGCGCTTCAAGCAAGATATCATCGTAGAAAATAAAAATTTAAACAACTCCCACCTTGGCGATATCGTGTTAGCAAAGCTTTTGCCACTTAAGAAAAAACGCCAAAGTGCTAAGATAGTGATGAGCCTAAAGCTTGCAAATGAGACAAGCGTGGTCTATACAAAACGCTTTGGGGCGGCCATTTTAGGGGTAAATTTAAAAACAGGGCTAAGCACAACCCTAAAAGCAACGCAAAAAAGCCTAAAGATGCTCCCGCTTGGGACGCTACTAAAGATAAACAACCTAAACAACGAAATAGTCGAGGTTTTAGGAAATTTAGAAGACCCGCTAAGCGATGAGAAAATTTCGCTTGCTATTTATAATAAAAATGATAAATTTAGCGAGGCTTGCGAGCTTGAAGCAAAGGCATTTGGTGATGAAGTCGATGCTAGCATGTATCCAAACAGGGTTGATCTAAGAAATTTAGATTTTTGCACGATCGATCCAGTCGATGCTAAAGACTTTGACGATGCCATATATTTTGATGAGAAAAAGCGTGAAATTTACGTAGCAATCGCCGATGTAAGCGAGTATGTGACCGCGTATAGCGCCATTGATAGCGAGGCTAAAAAAAGAGGCTTTTCTATCTACTTTCCGCACATCTCAGTGCCGATGTTGCCGCGAGCGCTTAGTGAAAATATCTGCTCGCTAAAGCCAGACGTGCCGCGCCTTGCATTTTGTTTTAAAATTTCACTCGATGCAAACAACGAGGTAAAAAAAGAGGAGCTTTTTGAGGCGATAATCCTTTCAAAAAGGCGCTTTAACTACGATGAGATCGATGAAATTTTAGAGGGCAAAAGAGAGTGTGAAATTTCATGGATCAAGCCACTTTTTAAACTCACCACAAAGCTTCGCAAAAAAAGGCTTTTGCACGCGTTTGACTTCAGGACAAAAGAGCTTAGAATGAGCCTTGATGAAGAGGGTCAAATTTCACAAACTAGGTTTGAAAGCGACTCTGATTCACATAGACTAGTCGAGGACTGCATGCTTTTAGCAAACAAAGCTGCTGCTAAGCTCATCACAAAGGGCGTTTTTAGAAACCACGCATCGCCTGATTTTAAAAAGATAGATACCTTGCTTGAAGACCTGCAGCTTTTGGGGCTTGACTTTACCTACGAGAGCGACCTTGCAAATTTGATAAGAAAGATCCAAGCAAAGGCCGATGAGCTGGGCAACCGCGAAGAGATAGATAAGCTCATCATCAAGTCTCAAAAAAAGGCTGAATACTCAAGTGAAAATTTAGGCCACTTTGGGCTTGGATTTGATAGATACACGCACTTTACAAGCCCTATTAGACGCTATTCTGACCTTATTTTACACAGACTTTTAAAGGCTAAAATTTCAAAAGATGAGAAGCTTTACAACTTCTTGCTTTTAAACATCCAAAGCACATGTGCAACCTTAAGCGAGCTTGAAAGAGAGGCCGACAAGGTAGCCTACGACTTTATGGATAGGAAATTTGCACGCTGGGCAGCCGCAAACATCGGCAAAGAGGTGCGTTGCTACGTGAGCGAAAACCAAAATGTCTTGGTTGCCAAGCTTGATGATTATTTCGTTGGAGCTAGGATTTTCATCACTGGATACAGCGCAAATTTACTTCAAAAGCTTGTCGTAAAGATCACAGAGGCCGACATCGCGAGTGCTAAAATTTTTGCAAAAGTGGTAAGAAAGATCGATGTATAGAAAAGATTTGGAGCTAAATTTAGCAAACGCAAATTTAAGCAACTACTTCTTGCTTTTTGGCGCGGACGAGTTTCAGATTGAGCTTTTTGGCAAAGAAATTTTGAGCTTTTATGCAAGTGAAGATGCAAATTTATTAAGCCTTTATTTTGACGAATACAACTACGCGCAAGCAAGCTCTCACTTAAGTGAGCAGTCGCTTTTTGGCGGCAAAAATATCCTCTATGTAAAAAGCGACAAAAAGATCCCAGCAAAAGAGCTAAAAGAGCTCATCTCACTTTGTTCAAAGAGCCAGGACAACTACTTTTTGTTTGAGCTTTATGAAGCTGATATGAAGCTAGTTTTTGATACGCAAAAGGCTTTTGGGGCAAATTTTGCTAGATTTTTCAAGCCTTCAAACCCAGATGAAGCGATAAATTTATTAGCCAAAAGCTCGGCTAAGATAGGCCTAAACATAACCAAAAACGCACTTTATGAGCTTTATTTTACACATAATGAAAATTTATACCTTGCAGCAAGCGAGCTGACAAAACTAAAGAGCCTAAACACCCACATCGAACAAGACGATGTAAAAAGGCTGGTCTTTGGACTTGGCGGGATAAATTTTGATGATTTTTTCAATAAATTTATGGCTCTAAAAGATATAAAAAACGACTTTTTTACCTACCTAGAAGATCCAAATTTTAATGAAATTTTACTTCTAAACTCACTTTACAAAGCATTTTTTAGGCTATTTAAAATTTACTCTTACATAAAGATAAATGGCTGCTTAAATTTAGACGAAGCGATCGGTTATCAGCCGCCTGTAAATGTGGCAAATTTACTAAAAGCAAATAGCTTAAAGCTAAGTTTAAATGCCTATTTAGAGATATTTAAAACCCTAAATTTAGCCGAGCTAGAGCTAAAAACAAATACAAAAATGGATAAAGAAATTTTCGTCTTATCAACCATTTTAAATCTGCAGCACCTCATATCAACAGCAAATATTAAGTAAATTTAAGCTAAAATCCACCCTTGCTTAATGCAAAATCCTTGCTCACAAAGTGAGCTAAATATCCATAAGGAGAAAAAATGAAACATTACGAGCTTTTATTCATTCTTAAGCCGACATTGACGGAAGAGGAAGTTAAAGCTAAGGTTGATTTCGTAAAAGAAGTCATAACAAAAAACGGCGGCGAGATCGCTACTGTCGTTGAGATGGGCACTAGAAAACTAGCTTATACCATCAAAAAATATGAGCGTGGAACATATTTTGTTATCTATTACAAAGCTCCACCAGCACTTCTTGCAGAGCTTACAAGAAACGTAAGAATCACAGAAGATATCATAAGATTTTTAAGCGTTAAATATGAAAACAAACGCGAAATTGCAGCTTGGGAAAGACTTTGCAAAGGTATCAAGCAAACTATAAAAAAAGAACCTCGCGAGCCAAGAGCGCCACGCGAGCCAAGAGCTGAAAAAGTAGACGAGCAAACATTTACAGAAGAATAATCAAGGATAAAAAATGTTCAATAAAGTAGTATTAGTTGGAAATTTAACCAGAGATATAGAGCTTAGATATACTACTAGCGGCGTTGCCATAGGAAATTCTAGTATAGCTGTGACACGCAAAATCACCTCAAATGGGGAAAGAAGAGATGAGACTTGCTTTATTGATATATCATTTTTTGGCAAGAGTGCAGAGATAGCAAACCAATATCTCAACAAGGGATCGAAGCTGCTTATCGAAGGAAGACTCAAATTTGATCAGTGGACCGACAATAACGGACAAAATCGCTCAAAACACTCTATCGCCGTTGAGAGCATGGAAATGCTTGGCTCAAATAACCAAACGCAACAAGGCGGATACTCTATGAATAGCCAAAATAGCGGTGGCTACGGACAGCAAGGCGGATATCAAAATAACCAATATAACCGCCAACAAGAAGCTAGACCGCAAGCTGCTCCGCAAAGAAAGCAAGAGAGTTATTCAGAAGTTCCTGATATAGACGTTGATGCTGATAGTTTCAACAATGAAGAAATACCGTTTTAATTTTAAAGGATAAAAAATGGCAGAAAAAAGAAAATATTCACGCAAATATTGCAAATTTACAGAAGCAAAGATTGATTTTATAGACTACAAAGACACTTCACTTTTAAAGTATTGCTTGTCAGAGAGATTTAAAATCATGCCAAGACGCTTAACTGGCACATCAAAAAGATATCAAGAGATGGTAGAAAAAGCGATCAAGAGAGCTCGCCACGCAGCTATCATACCTTACATAGTTGATCGCAAAGACGTAGCTTCAAATCCTTTTGAAGGTCTATAATCCATAAATTTTTAGCCCTATCTTGGGCTAAAATCTTTTAAATTTAACTCTTAATTTTTACTATTTCTAAGTTTTTATAAAATTTGCTCATCACAATCTTAAATTTATTAACATTTTAAAATCACCAAGCTAGCCAAATTTATTTAGATGTTGTCTGGTTTTTAAATTTACGTCTTAAATTTATCATGCTTTTATAAAAAACTTTTTATAAATTTACTAGCTGATTTTTAAATTTTATAAGCATTTCAAAACCATCAAACTAGCCAAATTTGCCTAGATGTTGTTTGGCTTTTAAATTTACATATTAAATTTCATCAAGTTTTTGAAAGCTTTTTCATAAATTTCACTCACTGAATTCTTAAATTTATGCGCCACTTTTAAACAACAAATATTCCACAAAGGTTTTTAAATTTGGCTACGCAGTTTTATATTATTTGCAAGTTAAATTTAGAACTTGTCCATGAAATTTTCGCCGCACAACAAAAATGCTAGAGAATACAAAATAAAATTTAAAATTAAAAAATAGCAAGTTAAAAATGGATAATAAATTTAGGGGCAAAGCGCCCCTAGTTTTAGTAAAGACCAAAAGTTCCGTCTGTTCTTTTGTAGATGACGCGCATTTTGGCATCGACATCGTTAAATACGTAAAATTGTTTATCGCTTGATTTTAGTTTATCAAGCGCTTCTTCTACCTCAAGAGGTTTGTAAATTTCAAGCTCCATAGGCACGATCTCTTCGACACCTTCGATCTTTTCTTCACCTATTCTAGAGCGAAATTCTTTATCATCAGCCTTACCTTTTACTGTAAATTTCTTATCGTGCTCTCTTCTTAAAACTTTTGAAGCCTTTTCGATAGCAAGATCTATCGCCGCATAGAGATCTTTATCTTTTTGGCGAACGACTATCGTGTCTTTGTGAGCCATATTTAGAGAAAATTCTGCATTAAAGCCCTTTTTACCTTGCTTTTCATCTGCTCCTACTACGCATCTTGCTGAGATGATGTCAAGGTTGTACTTGCCAAGGGTGTCAAAAGCGTCTTGGATATAGTTTTTGATGGGCTCTGTTAGCTCAAATTGTTTTCCTACAATGCTTATGTTCATCGCAATCTCCTTTATAGAAAGTAAGATGATTATAACACGGCGAAACTAAAAGCAAATTAAAGTAAAATCTTTATAAAATTTTAAAGTTTTTGAAGAGTTCGTTTGTGAAAATTTATAGGATTTGAGGCTTTTCCCGGTTTTGAGCTGACAAAGACATCGAGCATTATCGTGCCTTGATTTGCTCCTTTTACTATAACAGCATCTTTGTTTTTACAAGCATCTCCCATATCGCCAAAATATTTTACAAATACTTTAAAGGTAAAGAGGTCGCCAAATTCGCCAGTTATAGCTTGGTCATTATTTCCAATGCAAGTAGTACTAAAATCATTGCTTATAATGGCCAGTATGGCATACTCAGTCGCCGCACGAGCCACTAGCTCACTTTGTTCTCTTAGATAAATTTCGCTATTTTGCTTAACTGAAGTGCTAGCGATCGAAAGAGCTAGCATACAAATAGAGCTTGCGATCACTACAAAAAATATCGCCGCAATGAGTGTAAAACCTCGCCTCATCAATAAACCGCCTTTGACTTGCAGATGGTTATCTCTGAGTTTTTTGCCCTCATGCAAAGTTTTAGCACGATGACACCATTTTTTTCAATAAAGACAAATCTCGTAACATTTTTAGCAAGGGTTGCCTTTTCGCCGTTTTTATAGCCCTGACCCATCCATGGACGATAGTCGTAGTATAAATTTAGATCAAAGACGCCATTTGCAGTATCTTTTAGATCAGCGCTTTGCTCTGGTACTATGGCGTTTGCAGTGTAGGCTAGATGATACTGCTCTGAAATTTGCTTGTTAGCAAATCCTGAAATTTCTAGAGTATTGCCATCAGTGCTTTTTACGCCAACTTTTGCTATATCTAAATTTAGATTATCTTTATATCCAAAAGAGTTTTGCACATCATAATAAACATCAGAAAATATCGCTACAACGCCACCATCTTTATTTTCAAAATCCACACATCCACTCGCATCATCTTTGCAAGTTAGGTCTTTTATGGTTTCAATGACTTCGGTGGCGAAATTACTTCCAGGACTTATCAGACCAGTTGTTGGCGAGCTATTAGCAAGATCCACATAGCCACTATATCTGCCTGCTTTATTACCAGAAGGCACGTCATTAAAAATTTCATACGCATAAGGGATAAATTCTAAAATTTCATAGCCACTATTTAAATTTACCCTGCTATCGTTTAGTGGCAAAAACCCTCCACTAGGTTTTCTAGCGATCACGCTTGGCTTTATGCGGTGCTCTAGCCTCTTTGAAATTTGCTCCAGTGCGATCTCTGTTTGCGTCTCGAGCTCATTTACCGTCCTTGTTTGAAAGTAGTTTGAGTAGATGTTCATCATTGCATTAAAGCTCATCATAGCGATGATGCCAAGGATGACTATGACGATTATAAGCTCAAGGAGCGTAAAGGCTCTTTTCATTTCCACACTTTCGTATTTAGCGAGCCACTCTCGCCTAGGTTAAAAGCGTAGGCTTTTAGCACTGATGTCGTCTCTTGTTTTGTGTCATTTTTATATGCAGTAGCAGTTACAATTATCTCTTTTACATCACTGCTTTTTAGTGGTAAATTTGGCTTAAAGTCTCCATTGCCATTTTTTATTGTAGCGTTATATTCTGAACCGACGATATAGTCTCTAGTTTGATTTGCCGTGTTTAAATTTTTATTTCTTTTGCTGTAATAATCTACCGACCTTATCGATGTATCAGGTGGCTCAAGGTCTGGTGAGTTTTCATAGGCAAAAACTCTGTGCCCATCGCCTGTTATTTTGTTTATCTTATAAAATTCATTTCTTTGATCACCTGGCTTTAAGATGATAGGAAAGAAGTAAGCTGTCTCAGCACTAGCACTAACGTTTGAGGCTTTTATGATCCTATTACTAAAAGGAGCTTTTAAGATAAGTCCTATATAGGTTTTAGCATTCATCAAGCTCTCTTGTGTAATAGCCTTTTGATTTAGCTCGGATGTCGTTTTTAAAACCAGAGGTATTGAAATGCTAACGATCGCCACGACGATGATAGATAGGATAAGCTCTATAAGAGAAAAGCCTCTTTTTACCAAGAAATTCTCCTATTTGTCTTATCGCTTAGATCGTTAAAGTTATTTTCACCACCTACAACATTTCCCACGTCGCCTTTATCTGAGCCACTTTTTAGTGTTTTACCTGCCCAGTCACCATTTGGCACGAGAAATCTCACATTAAAGTCGCTTGTCACTGCATTTTTATCAAATTCATTATATATTTGCCACTCTCTTGCATGCATTTTAACCACATCAGTGACTGCTTTTGGATTGCTTATAAAGATAGTTTGAACTCCGTCTTGGACAGCACTTACATTATTTCTTAAAATGGTTTCACTAATTTTATTTGTAAAACTAAAATCTGAAAAAGCAAGCATACTTGCTCTATAGCGTGGATTAACAAACCAAAAAGGAGCCGATGGAAATTCTTGCCATGTCTCTCCAGTTGTTTGGTCTTTCATATATTCATTTTTGTCACACCCATTGCAATAAGCTCCATAGTAAATTTTCGCTATAAATCCTAGATACGAACCCTCATAATATGGAGCATAGACCCTGCCATAGTAAAGTTTAGCAGATGTTTTTTCGCTAGGGCTTGGTTTTGTATATGGCGCACTGCCTAATTTTCCATCGCTTATGCTTTTAAATCCAAAGTCATCACTTGAGACTGTGAAAGGATTTTTCGCAAGATTTACCTTTCTAGCAAAGTTAAAATAAACCTCAGCAGTCGCTTTACCATCTTTAAACGCACTCTTATCAACATAGAACATTCCTTTTGTCGCAGTTGGCCCAATGCTCTTTATTGTCCTTGAAAAAGGTACCTGAAAGAATAAAATTTCATCATTTGCTTTTTCAAGCGTGCCAGCATTTCCATCATTATCTGTGTAGTTTAATGGCACTTGATCAAGCCCTATATCAAAACTAGTGACATTAGCATAGCATCCGTCTTTATAAAAAGTTGCAGTGTCGCGGTTAAATAGCCTTGCTACAACGTCAAAAGTCACTTTCACCTTTTGATGATAACTACTATCGATATAGGTAACACTATCGCTTGGTATTATTTTTAGATTACTTATCTCAAGATCTTCTGGCTTAAATTGAAATAAAATATTATTTCCTTGTCTTATCGCCATATCGCAACCAACCCTACCTTCGTTGTCTGGGTCTTTACTAGGGTCATTCTCGCTTGAGTCTCTCACGCAGTCATCTGCTCTTGGACTTACATGCTTATCGTTTCTAGTATAGCTTGTATCTTTTATCTCAAAGTATGCATTACCTATATCAGAAAACGAAAATGGTTCTTCAGCCCCAGAAGAATTTAATCTAAAAATATTACCGATGGCTTTATTCTCTTTATCAAAAACAACTTTTAGTCTATTGTCGCTCACTAACCCTGAAGCATCACAACCGACTAAATTCATAGGATGAAGACCGGCAACTTCATTTGAATTGCTTATGCCATCTATCGTATTTATATACCCTTTTGCTATTACGTCATCACTTGTTAAAGCAGCGAGCTTGTAGTTTGTATATGATTTTCCACCTACAAGGTCGAGATTTTTTCTTACAACAGCATTTAAATCTGTGTCATATACAGCAAAATAACTAGGTCTAACAGCAAAGTCATCTAAATTTTCGCACGCTACGATCTTGGTCTGTGTCGCAGGAGTGACTTGTGAGGCTCTGGTATGTGAAATTCTAAATTTAAGGCTCTTATATGCCTTATCTACCTTGATGCCCTCTAGTAAGACCTCGCTTTTTTCATTAAATTTTACATCATCTTTTTTATATAGATTTTTATCTTCGCCTACATATAAACTTGTATCATCATCACAAGATTTAACTAACTCTACCTTTACATCTCCAACCAAAGAATTTGGCTCTTTTTTGCTACCGTCTTCTCCGTAGTTTGTTATATATACATTAAAAGGCTTTCCTATTATTTGAGTAAGAAGTCTATTTTTATTCTTTCCGCTTCCATCGTCTTGATTAGTGCTTGGCACAAAGTCATTAGGCTCATCGTCTTCCATTTTTATATTATAAGAGTAAGGATCGCATTTTTTTATATACGTGTCATAAGGCTTTAATTGTATAGTGCTATTTTCGATTGTAGCTTTGTAGCTATTTTCTGCAAATTTAGAATCAAGTTTCGTATCAAAAACCATATAAGAAAAATTGCTAAAATTTGCATTTAGAGAGCCACCTTCGCCTGTAACTGCATTTGCACCATGTCCGACAAAAAATGTTAAAACATTATTACTCGCCCTTTGTAAGCCAGTATTATCACTAATGATCCTCCCATAATATGGATCACTCTCAGAAAAAGAAGAATTTGCAGTAATCTTTATCGCTGCTGATGAGTTTTCAACATATGTCTGACTTGGATCTATTTTTACTTTTAAAGCAATATTTTGAGCCAACTCATTTGTAGGATTAGTTAGCTTTAAGATAGTTCTTAAAGTAGTGCCTTTTGGCAAATTTGTGCTGATAGATGAGTTTTTTACCAGTGGTGTAAAGCTTGCTTCATTTGGCTTTTTATAGCTAATATCTTCCATATAACATAAACTTGGTCTATACACGCGAGTAGAAAAAGCCACAAGAGCTAAATTTATAGGCTCACTATTTACTCCACCATAGTTATTTTCGGCAACTGTAAATTTCATATTAACTTTTCTTAGTTCCGGATACATAAAATTTGATACATTAAAGACATCTAGGTCTAGCTGATTATTATAAATTCTCTCAGGGTTCATCAGTTTGTCAAATTTTGTAAAAGACGAGTTAAATTGATTATTTATCGGGCTTTTTACATTATATACCGTATCGCTATTGCCATTATTATCAAAAGGCAAATACGGTTTTTGTATCTGTATCTTTTCTCCATCTACTTCACGCTTAGAACCAAGGGCAAAAACTGTCAGTGATGCATCCATGTTTCCACTTCTTGGCATATAAATATTATCAAAACTTATATCATAACTATTAGTATGAACAGTAGGAGAGCTATTTTCTTTTATCGGTTCTGGTGCCAACATCTTAAGACCATCATATATAGTTATCATCTTTGGTTCTATGTTATTTTCTATGGCAGTTTCATCATCAAAATCATATATGATAAGCAAAGTCCAACCAGCATATTGTGAAGGAGAGTATTGATCCCAGTAGCCGTTGTCATTTTCCCCAAGAAAATATGAAAGCACACCCGTTCTACACCAAGACAAATCTCGAATCGCACCAAAACGGTTATATACATATGGATCATTTATATCTATAAAATCACAAGTCCCATCAACAGAAGTAGCTCTTATATTTCCAGCTGCAAATGTCCTACTTGCATTTGATTCACCAAAACTCCCTTTTACCTCTTTCGTCACATCTGCACTCGCTGTATAAAGATAAGTTATACCAGCTTTAATCGGTGTCCATTGGTGACCAATATTAGGAACCCACGACGCATCCATTAAAGCATCATACGACATTGACTTTGGACGATACTCACTAAAAGAACCAAACCATCTTACATCTTCTGGTTTGGCATCTATCGTTATCACTTGCGAATTACCAGGGACTTTAAAATCTATCTGTGAGTATCCCTTTAAAAATTTCATAGCATTTGAATAAAAATTTATACCACTATCTGCTGTATCGTATGGAACATTCCAGTTTTGTGTTATAGCTCCAGCCCAATAAAGCCTAGCATATACTATGTTTTTGCCTGTTAGGTGTTTTTGAATATGGCTAACTTTTTCACTAAAGTCAAAAGTGGATTGCTCTGAATTTTGACAATAAGAAGGATCATTTGGATAGTATTTAAAATAAGTTTGGCAAATTTTAGAGCTATTTGCAGGGAAATTTGCATTATTTATGAAAGTTTTATTTACAAGACCAGATGCAGCTCCGCCACTAAAGCTGTATCCTTTATTATAAGGTGATTCATTTGGCAGCATAATAGTTGCACCAATAACAGCCATATCTCCATTTACCCTAGTGATATTTTTGCCGTCTATCTTTCTTATAGTAATACCATCTTTGGCATTATTATCTAACGCTCCTACTAAAGGTTCCGCATCTATCAATGGCTTTCCTTGACTATTATAGCCTGTTACAAATGAATAAAGATAGTATCCATCATTTGCAGTGCCACCATTATTTGCATCCCCACCAGAGAAACTTGTCGTATACATACTCCATGTTCTATCAAGTTTTTTTATACAATGTGGGATATTTTTAGAATAGCCAAATTTATCTTCTTCGTCATCTATCATACATTTATAGCTTATATTGCCAAGTGGGGAGAGGTTGCAACCGAAAGAAATTTTTTCACTTGGCGTACACTCTCTAACTGCAGAAAAACTAAATGTAACAACAAAACAGAGTAGATATACTATCCTACGCAAGAAAATGCCCTCCTTATAACAATAACAAATCAATCATTGATTTTATAGATGTTTTACTGCTTTTGTATGAAATTTTCTATCATTTCAGCTTGTCCGTATTGTGGATATTTTGTAACGTCAAGCACTACTTGAGATAAAGTCATATTGTCCATATTACAAACGATAGGAGCTACGAAATTCACGGTTGATTTTTCAAGCGGAAGCGCAACTACGATGATGTTGTAAATTCTAAGTTGCGAACTCTCTTTAATGTCCATAAGCTCTTCGTAGTAGCTTGGGATGTCAAATTCATAACTTCTTAACGCGAAAGGATTTATCATTGTAAAAGACGTTTCGTCATCTTTGCTTGCTAGCTTAACAAAAAATTTATCGAGCTCAATAAGTTCCATCGTCTTGATATGCTCGAAGCCTAAAATAGGGCTTTTAACACTAAAAATCATACTAACTCCTGTTTTGTAAAATTGCCTTATTTTAGCATAGTTTTAAAAAATTTATACAAAAATAATGCCAAAAAATGTAAAATAAGCGAATTTAAAATTTTTAAGGAAAAGCATGAAAAAATTTTCTAAATTTCTAGCAGTCGTAGCTCTTTTAGGGCTTTTTAGTGGTTGTGCTGAAAAATACACCGAACTTTACAATCTAACTCCAGACGAGTGGTACGCTCAGGTCATCGCTGATATCAAAGATGGCGACTTGGAGTCAGCTGATAAACACTACGTTTCAATGGCTAGCGAGCACGTTGCAAGCCCACTTTTGGAGCAAATTTTACTCATCCTTGCCCAAGCTCACGCAAATGACGAAGAGTATCTCATGGCAAATCACTATCTTGATGAGTACATCAAAAGATACGGCGACAACGGCCCAAAAACAGAATTTGCCCAGTACCTAAAGATAAAAGCAAATTTTGACTCATTTACCCAGCCAAACCGCAACCAAAAGCTAATGGAGGATAGCGTAACTGAGATCGAGAAATTTCTTTATATGTATCCAAATACCGAGTATAAGCCGCTTATCGAGACCATGCTCATCAAATTTAAGCTAGCTCTTTACTTCTTAGATATGCAAATAGCAGATCTTTACAAGAGAACTGGCCGTGACGTTTCGGCTAAAATTTACGAGCAAAAGCTAGAAGAGTCGCCATTTAGAAGCTCTGATCTTATCAAACCTGACGTGGCATGGTATAGAAAACTGTTTGAATAGGAGAAATTTTGCAAATAAACGAAAACAAAGGCTTCCCAACTGAGATCCCTATCATAGTTGAGGATGAGCTATTTTTATATCCATTTATGATAACACCGCTTTTTTTAAGCGACGAAGAAAATTTAAAAGCGCTTGAACTTGCCATACAAGGTGAAACGCCGATCCTTGTCGTGCCTACAAAGCCCCAGCAAGACGGCGCTAGAGACTTTGACGGCATCTATGACGCAGGCGTTATCGGCACGATAATGCGCCGTGTGCCACTGCCTGACGGACGCGTAAAAGTGCTATTTCAGGGCATCGACAAAGGTAAAATTTTAAAACAATCAGGCATAAACCCACTCCGTGGCATCGTCGATATGCTCCACGTCAAGCGCCCATCACAGGTCAAAACTGACGCTCTCATCGTAGTTTTAAGAGAAAAAGTAAGAGAGCTTTCGCAGTTTAGCCACTTTTTCCCGCCTGATCTTTTAAAGACGATCGAAGAGAGTGCTGAGGCGATCAGGGTTTGCGACCTAGTCTCAAGCGCGCTTCGCCTAAAAAAACAGATCGCTTATAGCTTTTTTGTCGAAGAAAATTTAGAACAGCGCCTACTAAAACTCATCGACTACGTCATCGAAGAGATCGAGGCAAACAAGCTTCAAAAAGAGATCAAAAATAAGGTTCATTCAAAGATCGACAAGACGAACAAAGAGTACTTTTTAAAAGAGCAACTAAAGCAAATTCAAGCTGAGCTCGGAGCGGACACGAGCCGTGAAGAGGAGCTTGAGGAGTATAATAAAAAGCTTGATGCGAAGAAGAAATTTATGGCTGAGGATGCCTATAAAGAGATCAAAAAACAAATAGATAAGCTCTCTCGCATGCACCCAGACTCAGCTGACGCAAACACCTTGCAAAGCTACCTTGATTGGGTGCTTGAAATTCCATTTGAAAACATAGCTAAGAAAAAGTCCTCTATCACTGAAGTGAGCAAGCATCTAAATGCCGATCATTATAGCTTAGAGAAGCCAAAAGAGCGCATAGAGGAGTATTTTGCCTTGCGTGAGCTTTTGGAGCTTAGGGGTGTTGGCGAAAAGGTAAATAACGGCGCCATTTTATGCTTTGCAGGCCCTCCAGGCGTGGGTAAAACAAGCCTTGCAAACTCGATCGCAAAGGCGTTAAAGCGCGAGCTAGTCAGGATCGCTCTTGGCGGACTTGAGGACGTAAACGAGCTAAGAGGTCACCGCCGCACCTATATAGGCGCTATGCCAGGCCGCATCGTGCAAGGGCTCATAGAAGCCAAGCAGATGAATCCAGTGGTTGTACTAGATGAGATCGACAAGGTTGGCAGAAGCTACAGAGGCGACCCGACTGCTGTTTTACTTGAGATTTTGGACCCAGAGCAAAATAATAAATTTAGAGACTACTACCTAAATTTCAACATCGATCTTAGCAAGATCATCTTCATCGCCACAGCAAATGACGTGAGCATGATACCAGCCGCACTTCGCGACAGGATGGAGTTTATCGAGCTTAGCTCATACACCCCACAAGAGAAATTTGAGATCGCTAAAAAATATCTCTTGCCTCAAGAGCTTAAAAAGCACGGCCTAAAACCAAGCGACGTTAGTATCAGCAAAGAGGCACTTGAGCTAATAATTAGCGACTACACAAGAGAGAGTGGCGTGCGAAATTTACGCCGCAGGATCGCTGACATACTAAGAAAAGTCGCCAAAAATATCCTCACCAAAAAGAACGAAGGCAAGATCAGCGTCACGGCTAAAAATTTAAAAGAGTTTTTAGAAAAAAAGGTCTATGAGATCGAGCCAGCGGATAAAAAAGATCAGATCGGCTTGGTAAATGGCCTCGCGTGGACTAGTGTCGGTGGCGACGTGCTAAGGATCGAGGCTATCAGGATCCAAGGCAAAGGCAATATGCAGATCACCGGTCAGCTAGGTGACGTGATGAAAGAGAGCGCTCAGATCGCATTTAGCGTGGTAAAAGTGCTGATAGATAACAAAAAGCTAAAAGTGCCGATGGCTATCGTGCCAAAATTTGATGATGACAAGCACAAGCTAGAAGCCAGCGACGTTTATAGACGCTACGACCTTCACTTGCATGTGCCAGAAGGTGCTGTGCCAAAAGATGGCCCAAGCGCTGGCATCACGATGGCAACTGCGATCGCATCGATACTAACTGACACAAAGGTCAAACACGACATCGCAATGACTGGCGAGATCACGCTAACTGGCAGAGTTTTACCTATCGGCGGACTAAAAGAAAAGCTTATAGCCGCTCACAAAGCTGGCATCAAAACAGCTCTAATACCTCGTAAAAACTATGACCGCGACCTTGTCGATATCCCAGCCGAGGTAAAAGCTGATATGAATATCATCGCCGTTGATACGATCGATGATGTACTAAAAAACGCTCTTGTAGCCAAAAAATAATCCCTACTCTAGCCCCATTTTGTCTCACTTGGGGCTAGAGAAATTTATAAATTTTGACAATCCTAAAACCCAAATAAAAAGTCATATAGCGCATAGATGTAGTTAATAATTTAAATAACATAACACATGCGACACACTAAAAAACAAATTTTAAAATTTATGAGCGAGCGTATCACGACTCTAAATTTATAAAATTAGTAAATTACTAAGGCGAGCAAGTAAAGTTTAAAATTTGTAAAATTGCTTTGCTAAATCAAGTGAGTGTCAAGTAAATTTTAAAATTTCATTAGCGAGCAATTTCGGCTCTAAAATTTGAGCTAAGCGGCAAGCGAAGCCAAATTTTAGTATGTAATTCTTGCGAGTGAGTGGAATTTTAAAATTTATGAAATAGTAAATTTATTTTTAAAATCTGTAATTTAAATTTTAAAATTTATGAGCGAGCATATCACGCTTCTAAATTTAGTGGCGAATATTTATGAGCCCTAAATTTAGTAAGCTGCTAGGGCGAGTGAGTAAGATTTTAAAATTTGTTTTGCGATATAAATTTATTAAAAAAGGAGACAAGGGGACTTGAGTTACGAGGCCGTCCCCTTATCCCCCTTTTTAATCCTCCAATCCCCTCGCGCGTTAGAAGTGCATGCTTCAGTGCTTTGCACTGCATGCGTTTTTGTGTTAGACGAGTATATGTCAAATTTTAAAATTTCATGAACGAGTAATTTTAGTAGCCAACTCTTGCGAGTGAATGGAATTTTAAAATTTATAAGAAGGCTTTATTGAATTTGTAAATTTATTTTATTCAAAGGGAGACAGTGGAACTTAAATTTTGCTTCGTATGCTCGCAACGACGTAGCAGACACGAAAGTCTGTCACTTATCCATCTTTCTTAAATTCCTCGTCTGATTACAGTTATAATACGAAGTTTAAAGTAAAAGTCTTCGAACATCAGAGGCGCTGCACTAGTGTTTTGCACGGCATGCGTATTGTTTTAAGAAATTTTAAAATTTCATAAACGAGTAGGCTCTGATTTTAGTGGTGAATGACTATATGCCCTAAATTTAGTAAGTTGCTAAGGCTAGTGAGTAAGATTTTAAAATTTGTAAGCTTTATATTTTTTGTTAAAAAAGTATAAAAAATTGAATTACATTCTGCTTGTGGCTCGCAAAGCAAAATCCAAAAAAGAATATACTCAGAAACTTACTCGCAAATTTAGAGTTTATTTGGCTCTAAAATTTTACATATATTCTTAAAAATTTTAGAGCTCACCTCTACTTGCTAAAATTTCTATTTTTTATCTTTCTCAGTCTGGACTTTATCTAGCTTTATATATCCCATTTCAACTAGCTTGTTATAAATTTGAGAGATTTTTGGTCCAGCAGCGCTACCACCGTGGCCGCCGTGTTCGACAACCATTGTGATGACGTATTGTGGATCCTCATAAGGCGCATAGGTTGTCATCCACGCGTGAGATCTTTGCAGATACACCATATCCTCCTCTTTCATACGTTTCTTTTCAGTTTGCGAGATGCCAACGACCTGGGCTGTTCCAGTCTTTGCAGCGACCTTTACAAGACTTCCCACAAAGTGCCTATTTGCCGTGCCTCTTGGGTGATTTGCTACCTCATACATCGCATGCCTAATGGCAGGTAGCTGCGATTTCTCAAACGGCGTAAAAGCATCATCTGTTGGCGTAAAATCAACATCCTTGCCATCTATGCTCTTTAAAAAATGCGGCGTCACATTTAGCCCAGTTGCAAGGCCTGCTGTGTATTTAGCTACCTGCATAGGCGTAACTAGAAAATTTCCCTGTCCTATAGAGGTGATGAGCGTCTCGCCTTGAAACCACGCCTTGCCATACTTCCTCATCTTCCACTCTCTACTTGGCAGTGTTCCCACAAATTCATTTGGCAAATCAACCTCCGTTTTCCTACCAAAGCCCATGCGCTCAAGTATCGGCACAATGGCGTCTATACCGATCTTTTGGCTACCCTTGTAAAAATAGTCATCGCAGCTCTCTCTAATGGCCGTATTCATATTGACCGTGCCGTGACCATGCGAGTTCCAGCAGCGAAATTTACGCCCTCCAAGCTCATACGAGCCACTACAAAAAAAGCTATCATATTTGCTCATGCCATTATCCAAAAAGGCAAGCGCCATACCCATTTTTACGACAGATCCTGGCGGGTAAAGGCCATTTATCAGCTTATTTGTAAATGGGTGATCGACGTTTTTTACAAGCTCCTCCCACTCAGCCTGGCTGATACCAAGCACAAATGGGTTTAGATCATACTCTGGAAAGCTTCCAGCAGCGATGATAGCGCCATCTTTTAGGCTCATAACTATGACGCTTCCTGCTTCTTTGCCAAAGACATCAGCGACAAACTGCTGCAGTTCAAGATCGACGGCAAGCTTTATGTTTTGGCTTTGTGGCGCTTGATAGCTCACCTGCTCGATCTCCTCATTTAGTGCATTTACCTTGATCTTTTTAAAACCTTGAATCCCTTGTAAGATCGGGTTATAAAAGCGCTCTACGCCGCTTCTACCGATATAGTTTGTTAGCTTTGTTAAAGGGTCATTTTCCATATCTTTTTGGTTTGCTCTGCCGACATAGCCGATGATGTGAGAAGCCAGGTCATTATATGGATAGTGGCGCTTCGAAGCTGGTCTTATCTCTAAATTTTCACGCAGAGAAAGAGGCGCAAAAAATGGCAAAAATTTATCATAATCAACAAATTCGACCACGTTTATGAAGTCTTGGTTATAGGCTGAGTCGTTTTTTATATATTCATTTTTAAGCTTTGTGACGTTTAGATCACCAAATAGCGATCCGATGTAGGCTAACTCATCGTCTAAAATTTTCACCTTTTTGTTTGCGCTAAGGTGCGGCTTTACATAGATAGAAAAACCTAAGCGATTGACCGCCATAGGCTTGTCGTGCGCATCAAAGATGATGCCCCTAACTGGCGGGATGTAGATAGTTTTTATCGCATTTTGCTCGGCGATCTCGTTGTAGTAGGTGTTTGAATTTACACTTAGGTGGTAAATCCGCCCCAAAAGCATGATCCAAAAAAGAGCGATCACGCCAAAAACTATACGCATCCTCATAGCACTTTGTCCCTAAAAAGCACGATAGCAAGCACACTTTCAAGCGCTATGAAAAAGAGATACTCTGCGCTAAAAGTCAAATTTGGCTCGTTTAAGACGTAGGCAAAAAGATTATTTACAAGAAAAGTTAGCACATAGCCAGAGGCGACAAAGATTATGAGCAGGCAGTTTCGCCACTTCATCGTCGTATAGAGCCAGTCTAGCACGAAGTTGTAAAATAGCAAAAATGCAATGATCGTTGAAAAGAGATAAAAGCCGTGAATTTGCTCGGCAAAGACCAAGAAAATGAGCGAAAAATACCACGAAAGCTTAAACTCATCATACTGCTTTTGTTTTCTTGAATACTCCAAAATCATATATGTAAAAAAAATGCCAATAAGTGGCGGCAAGAAGCCAAACTGCGTAGTTGCGATCTCGTAAGAGAGCAAAAAAATGGCCCACCAAAAGCCTTTAAAAATTTTAATGTCTAAGCTGCTTATGGTTTGCATTTTACCTACCAAGAGCGTGGTTTATGATAGCTTCCCGTGCCTTGTCGATGCCGCTTTTGCTGAGTGTCGAGACCAAAATGCCGCTTGGGTCAAATTTCATTATCGCACTCTTTTGGCTTTGATTTAGCTTGTCGCTTTTTGTGTATAAATTTAAGATTTTTTGATCAGCTCTTAAAAAGCTTTTTAAGTAAGTATCCACGTTTACGTCGATGTCTAGGTCAAAGTGCCTAGCGTCGATTAGATGTATAAAAAGTCTGATGTCGCTTCTAAATTTCAAAAACTCATCTAAATTTTTACGCCACTCATCGTGTTTTGACTTTGCCACTTTTGCGTAGCCAAAGCCTGGTAGATCGACTAAGATGAGCTTAAATTTCTCTTTTTCGCCCTCTTCTTTTTCCTCACAAAACTCAGCCTCAAAGAAATTTATAAGCTGCGTTTTACCAGGAGTGGACGAGCTTTTGGCTAAATTTTTTTGATTTACAAGTGCGTTTATGAGGCTACTTTTACCCACATTTGACCTGCCCAAAAAGACCACCTCGCTTGTCACAAAGCTTGGAGCCTCTTTTATGCTTGGGCTTGAAGTGATAAATTTAGCGCCAAGAGCTCTTATCACTTACTTTTATCCTCGATCTGAAAGATAAATTTAACCGGCTTTTTCTCGTCACTATTTACACTATATGTGCCATCTTTTTGATTGACTACAATCTTGTCGCCATAGACATTTTTGTCAGTCTCTACCTCGTGCAAATAGCCGTTGCCAGTTACTGTGTATGTTTGCTTTGCAGGCTCGTATGTGAGTGTGTCGCCCTTGCCGTCATAGTGCTTATCTTTCATAAAAATTTTAGCTCTAGCGTTGCCTGTTGCTACGTATTTTACTGGCTGGCGCTTTTTATCAAAATGCACAACGACTTTGTTTGCTTTTAGCTCGTCGTATGAGCCTTTTTTGATATTTACATTGCCTACAAATTCGCTGATCTGCTTATTTTCATCTGCGAAAAAATCATTTGAAGTGATCTCAACTTGCTCTGCATTTAAAAATGTAAAGCCCAAAATCATCGCTAAAATCGCTGCTTTTCTTCTACCCATGCCCTTAACCCTTTTATCTGCGTTTGTTTTTTACCAAGATCATAGCTGCCACTATCACCCAGTGCTTTGTCGCCATTTCTAGTGATGGTGAAATTTGCCTCTGATCTTACTATTTTTGTCTTTGTGTTATATATAACTTCATCGCTTTTAAATTTCAAACTATCGTTGTTTTCATAGTTCGCATTTTTTTGAAAGATTATCTCATCATTTTGCGAGATAGCCTTGTCTGAGCTTAGAAAATGTCTTAAATTTCCCCTTAAAATTCTCGCTTTAAAGTCTAAAAATTCATCCCTGTCACTATATCTGTTTAGCTCGTCACTTTCATAAACTCCGCTTATCTTAGTTGAGTTTATCTCGTAATCAACCACGTCATTTACCTGCATATTTGATATCTTGGTATCAACCTTTAGAACATTTGCTAGATATGGGTCTTGAGCCGCTAAAAATATCATCACAGCACTAAAAATAGCCACGACGAAGTAGAAAATTTTTACAACCAACGCTTAGACCACTCGTCGTATAAATTTTCTGATTTTATGATCATCTCGATCATCTCTCTAACAGCGCCATTGCCGCCTTTGTGCTTTAGCTTTGTCTTTACATCAAGCTCTTTAATGGCATCTTTTGGCTTAAAGCTCCAAGCAACTGCGTCTAAAATTTTATAGTCGTTATAGTCATCGCCAATGGCCGCTGCATTTTTAAAGCTAAGCCCTTCAAATTTTAGTATCTCGCTTGCTACCTCAAATTTATCTCCAACGCCTTGATAGACGTGATTTATCTTTAGATCCTCAGCTCTTCGCTCAACGATAGCTGACTTTCTGCCAGTGATGATAGCCACTTTCTTACCAAGCTTTAGCCAGCTCTCTATCGCGTAGCCATCTTTTACATCAAAAAATTTAAGCTCTTCGCCGTTTGCATTGTAGATGATCTTGCCATCAGTGAGGCACCCATCAACGTCTAAAAATATAATTTCTATCATAAAACGCCCTTAGTGCTTGGAGTGCCGATCCTTGCATTTTTAGCAAGCGCTCTGCGGAGTGCTACGGCAAATGATTTAAACGTTGCTTCAATGATATGATGAGTATTTTTGCCGCGAATTTGATTTAAATGAAGAGTGATAGCTGAATTTATCGCAACTGCTCTAAAAAACTCCTCTACAAGCTCAGTGTCAAACTCGCCAACCTTGGCATTTTCATTAAAATTTTCATATACGAGGTAGGCTCTGTTGCTAAGATCTAGTGCGCAAAAAACAGCCGCCTCATCCATAACAACGCTCGCCTCGCCAAACCTCTCAACACCGCTTAATGGATACAAAGCTTCTTTTAAAAGCTGTCCCAAAACTATGCCAACATCCTCTACACTGTGGTGAAAATCCACATGTGTGTCACCCTTACATGAAATTTCAAGATCAAGCAAGGAGTGCTTGGTAAAAGCTTCAAGCATATGATCAAAAAAGCCTATGCCTGTGTTAATCTTTGCAACTCCAGAGCCGTAAATTTTAAGTTTCATCGAGATTTGCGTCTCTTTTGTGTTTCTAGTTAGTTCTAAAATTTCCTCTCTCACGCCCTAACCTCTTACTATAAATGCGCCTTGGAATTTACCGCTTCTTGCGTAATCCCTAGCCTCGTCCTCGCTTCTAAAGCCATTTAAAAATACTCTATAAATAGTTGAGCCATCTATCGTAAATGTCTTAACGACTGATCTATAGCCATCTATGCTTTGATGCTCTCTTTGATATCTGTTTGCGCCTTCAAGGTTTTTAAATGAGCCAATTTGCACCATAAAATCTCCACCCACAACGCGTTGCTCTGATGAGATCACGATGCCACCAACCGGAGCTGTTGGAGAGACTGGATTTGGCACTTTTATGCCAGTGCTTGTTGGTTTTGTTGGTTGCGCGCTAGCAGTTGTAACAGCGTTAATGTCTTCATTAAAGCCGATAACCTCCATACTAACTGGAGCTGTGCCAGTGCCGATGACATCAAGCTTCATCGCGGCTGCTTTTGAAAGATCAAGCACCCTGTCAGCTACAAAAGGTCCTCTGTCATTTACACGCACGATAACACTTTTTTGATTTCTTAAATTTGTTACTTTAAGTATTGTATTCATCGGCAAAGTCTTATGCGCCGCAGTCATATTATACATATTATAAACTTCGCCATTTGAGGTCGTTTTGCCATGAAAATTTGGGCCATACCAGCTTGCCGTTCCGCTAGCTTTGTCGCCGACACTTACGACTGTTGGGTAGTAGGTTTTGCCGTTTATCGTGTATGGTCTCATTGTTGCTTTTTGAACTGAGGCGGAGTTGTTGCCTCTTACATTAGTTGGGCCACTTGGAGTAAATGGAGCCCCACTCCAAGAACAGCCAGTGATTAGAAGTGTAAAACTTAGTCCTAAGTAGAAATTTAGGCTCTTACGGTATGACAATATTTGCTCCGACATTTAAATTTGAACTAGCCAAAGAATTTGCATCTTTTATATCTTTTTCGCTTACATTAAATTTCTTTGATAAAGATGCGATCGTATCGCCTGTTTGAACTACGTAGTTGTGAGATTTGTTTTGAGTAGAAAAAGGGATGATTAGTTTTTGATTATAGCTTACTGCATTTGTGCTAAGCTCGTTGTAGTCTTTGATCGCTCTGTGGCTAACGCCTGTTTTTTTAGAGATAGAGAGCAAGGTCTCGCCTTTTTTTACTGTGTATGTGTAGAAGTTATTTTTGCCATTAAATGGTTTGAAATTATCTGAGAAAAGTTGCTTTTTATTTTCAGGGATATAAACGTAATAATCTTTTAAAGTTGGAGGAGTAAATACAAATTTTAAATGTGGGTTATTGCTTTTCATCTTTTTTGTACTAAGACCGATGCTGTCGCCTATCTGAGCTAAATTTGTACCGCCTGGTACTTTTACTTTCGTAAGTCTTAATCCACCATTTATGTTTAGTAAAGACGACTCCTTAGATATCAAAAAGTCCGCATCTTTTGCAATATATGCCGCTCTTAAAATTTTAATGATGAAATTTCTAGTCTCAGCTGGGAGATATTTTTTCTCAGCATCAAGAAGTGTTACAAGATCGTCTGTACCAGCTTTTTGTATAGCTTTTTTTAACGCACCATCGCCGCAGTTATATGCCATTGCTGCCAAGTACCACTTGCCAAATTGATTTTTAAGCGATCTTAGATAGTTTGTAGCTGCGACAGTTGATTCGACTGGATCTTTTCTCTCATCGGTGTATTGTCCTACTTTTAGGCCGTGAATTTTTGCTGTTTGCTCCATAAATTGCCACATACCAGTAGCTTTAGCATTTGAGACAGTATGATTTGAAAAGCCTGACTCTATCATCGCTAGGTAGAAAAATGACTCAGGTACGCCTGATTTTTTGATCTGCTCTTTAATCATTGGTATATACATATAGCCATTTTTCAAGGCATCTGTAAATGTTCTTACCTGTGAGTTTTGTATGCCTTGTCTCATCTTTGCATAGTGAGAAGTTTTCATAAAGCTAGCATCGATGTCTAGCTCTTTTAAAATTTTAACCTGAGTGTCGTAAGAGCTCTTCTCAGGGGCGTTTGCTAGTAGCAAGGTGCTACATGCAAATAATAAAAATATCTTAAGCATTGCTTTCATTTCTATCCTTTTTCGTGTCAAAGCTTAATGATGCTAGCATCTTAAGCAAGCACAATGCCCAAAATTTAGGCAAAGCACTTAAATAACCTTTTGGCATTATCTGAAGTCGTTTTGCAAACTACTTCAAATTCAAGGTTTAAAATTTCAGCTATCTTTTTAGCAACAAATGTCGTAAACGCCGGCTCATTTCTCTTGCCACGATTTGGTTCTGGCGTAAGATATGGAGCGTCAGTCTCTATCAATACCCTATCAAAAGGAATTTTTGGCAGAATTTCAACTAAATTCTTAGCGTTTTTAAATGTCAAAACGCCACCTATGCCAAAGTAAAAATTCCCAAATTTACAAAGCTCCAAAAGAAGTGGCGAAGCATTATAACAATGCAAAACCGCTCCAGCTTCAAGCTTTGGCGCATACTCTTTTAAAATGTTAAAAGAGTCCTCATTAGCCTCTCTGATGTGGAGGATAACGGGTTTGTTTAACTCAACAGCCAAATCAAGTTGAGCTAAAAAAACACGTTTTTGATCTTGCTTTTCTCTTATCTTCTCTTCTTCATCTTTTGGCAAGCGGTAGTAGTCAAGCCCACATTCACCGATAGCCACGCACTTTTTATCTTTGGCAAATTCTCTTAAAGTTTCAATATCAAAATTCTCTTTATCGTATGGATGAACCCCAACGGCAAAGAAAATGTCATTTTTTTCGTGCGCTATTTTAGCCGCTTTTGGTAAATCATTAATATCAGCTCCAGGGATAATAAAGCCTTTTAGCCCTAAATTTCTAGCTTCAGATAAAATTTGCTCTAGGTCAAAATCATAAACTTTACTATCCAAATGGCAATGCGTATCTATAATCATAAAGCTATTTCTACCCTATTTCTACCATTTTCTTTAGCGACATAAAGCGCTGAGTCACAAGCTTCGAGCATATCATCTATCTCGCAGTGACCTTTTCCAAAAGATATGCCGATAGAAACAGTGACTCTTACGATTTTATCTTTTATCACTACCTCATTTTCAGCCACTTTTGCTCTTAAATTTACAAAGAATTTAATCGCCTCCTCTTTTGCTATCTTTTTAAGAACGACGCAAAACTCCTCGCCGCCAAACCTAGCGACCACATCGCTTCCTTTTGTGTTGTCAGTTAGTATTTTTGCGAGTGATTTTAGTATCTTGTCGCCACCATCATGCCCGTATGTATCGTTTATCTTTTTAAAATGATCTATATCAAGCATAGCAAACGCATAAGGCTCATCAAGCTCTTCAGCTGTTTGAACGTATTCTTCTATATCTTGGTAGAAATATCTTCTATTATAAGCGCCAGTTAAAAAGTCGCGGTTAGCAAAATTTGCTATCTTATTTATATTCTCCATCGCCTCAATGGTGTTATTTATACGACAAATAAGCTCTTCTTTAGAAAATGGCTTTGCTATAAAGTCACTAGCTCCATTTTTTAAAAATATCGCAGCATCTGTTTTTTCGCTAGGCGAAGTCATCACGATCACGCCAAGGTGGTTTTTATCTTTCTCTTTTCTAACCTCTTTTAAGACTTCTAAACCATCTTTAACAGGCATTCTATAGTCAGTTATAATTAAATTTATATCAGGATTATCAGCAAAATAGCTCATCGCCTCTTCGCCGTGGGCTGCTGCTAGGACCTTAAACTGAAGGCTAGTTAAGATTTTTTTTATCATATTTCTAAAAGGCAGTGAGTCCTCAACGACAAGGACTTTGTATTGTCTATTTTTACTTAGTCTATTTATCATTTGAAAGATGTAGTTGATATCATCCATGTTGCCTTTATAGACGTAATCAACTATATCTTTGTTTATAAAAAATTCTTTCGTCTTATCATCGATGCTGCCAGTTAAAACGATAGCACAGAGCCCTTGAGCAAGGACATAATCAACGATCTCGCCATTTGGTGCGTCAGGTAAATTTAGATCCAAGATAGTCATAAAATAATCTTTGCCGTGCTCGCTAATAAGCATCTGGGCTTCGGCAAAATCATACGCAACGTCGATCGCCATATCCTCAATGCTCTTTTCCATCTGCATGACGATTAGCTTAGCAAGTGCCTTATTATCATCAACTACTAGAATTCTTTCCATATTATTCCTGCGATTTTTTATTAAACTAGCTCGGATTTTAACAAATAAACCTAATCACAAAGCTTAAATTTAAAACTTAAATTTCAAGCTATTTTAAAAGTCCTTTTGCAAAATTTATCGCCTCTTCGCTGATATGCTCGCCGCTTATCATACGTGCAAGCTCATTTACACGCTCCTCTTTGTCAAGCTCTCTTACGACTGAGCTCTCGCCGTGACGCTCTACTAAAAAGTGCGAATTTGCCTTTGAGCTAAGCTGTGGCTGGTGCGAAATGGCAAAAATTTGATAAAAATTTGCTAGCTTAAGCAAGACATTTGCGATGCTCATCGCCTCTTTTCCGCTTAAATTTGCATCTATTTCATCTAAAATTATGACATCTCCGCCTGTTTTTGTGATCTCACTAGAAGCAGCTATAAAAGCCAGCCTTAAGCGGTTTAGCTCGCCTGAGCTTAAATTTTTAAGCGAGGTCTCATTTAAATTTAAACAAATTTCATCAGCGCCTAAAATATCAAGCTTTTTGCCCTCGATCCTTAGCGTGATATCTGGCATATAAAGCTCTTTTAGGTATAAATTTATCATCGCCTCAAGCTCTTTTAAATTTACGCCTCGTGCTTTGCTTAATGTGCTGGATAGCTCATTTGCCTTTTTGCTTAAAATTTCAAATTTCTTCTCAAGCTCGCTCTTTTCAAAGCTTAAATTTTCATATCTAGCAAGCTCTTTTTCCTTTTTATCAAGCGCCTCTAGCGCCTCCTCCTCGCTGCCATAGCGCCTAATGATGGCATTAAGAGCTTCTATCCTATCAAGCACGCTCTCCACGTCTATATCATCAAGCTCCTCCATATTTAGGCTATCACGTGCAACTCTTAGCTCGTTCATCGCATCTTCAAAAAAGCCGTTATCAAGGTCGCTGATACTTAGCGCCTCATTTACGCTGTGCTCTAGCTCAAATATCCGCTCAGCTCTAGCCCACGCCTCATTTATCTTATCCTTTTTACTAAGCCTTTTTTTAGTCTCCATAAGCTCTTCAAACTCGCCTTTTTTAGGCCCGACACTTCTTATCTTCTCGATCTCAAAGCTAGCAAGCTCCTTTAGCTCCTCGACCTTTTTCTCTTCATCTTTTATAGTGGCTAGCTCTTTTGAAATTTTAGAAAATTCTAAAAACGTCTCTTCAAATTCCTGCTTTATCTCTTTAAATTTCTCATTTTTTGAAATTTCAAGCCTGTCAAGCAAATTTAGAAATTTCTCATTTTCAAATTCATTTGCCTCTTTTGCCGAGAGATATTTGATGTGCTCGCGCGCCACTTGGGCTAAATTTTTCTTTGAGATGGCTTGCTGGTTTATAAAATATCTCGTGCTCTTATCTTTTAAAAGCTTGAAAATATTGACCTCTTCGTTTTCTATGCCAAACTCATCAAGCTCAAATTTATGCTCCACGTCAGCTTCTATCAGCCTTGCCTCGCTATCTTTTAGCCCAAAAACGGCCATTATGGCACTCATCAGCACCGACTTACCAGCGCCGCTAACTCCCGTAAATACGCTAAGACCCTCTTTGAAATTTAGCTCGACATTTTTAAAATTTAGATAATCCTTAATCAAAATTCGATCAATCATTATAACCCCAGTGAAGTTTCTCTTTTAAAATTTGAAAATAATCCCTGCCAATATGGCGTATCAGCCTCGCTTTTTTCTCGCTCAGGCTCATGCTAACAGCTGAAATTTTACTCATATCAAAGCGGTCTTGGCCGTCTATTACTAAAATGGCGTCGCTTTTTGTTCTAAATTTAACCGTGTGATTTTTGGTAAGCACAACTGGACGCTGCGTGAGCGAGTGCGAACAGATGGGAGTTACTGTAAAAACTTCGCTCAATGGATATATGATAGGGCCATGTGCGCTCATGTTATAAGCAGTAGTGCCAGCAGGAGTTGCCACTATGACACCGTCACCAAAATATGAGTTAAAATACTTTTCATTTAAAAGTGCCTCGATATGCGTCATCGAACCGCCATTTTTACTAACTATGACCGCGTCGTTAAATGCTATCTTTTTCTCAGTTTTGCCATCATTTTTATGAAGCGTAACATCAAGCATAAAAGGCGTTTCTACCTCAAATTTATCATCAAAAAAGTCTTTAAAAAACTTCTCACTCTCATTTATCGTGATATCTGTCAAAAAGCCGAGCCTGCCAGCGTGTATGCCTAGGATTAGTGGCGAGATGTGAGCTAGCTTTCTGCAAGTTGAGATGATCGTGCCATCACCGCCAAGCGTGATAAGGAATTCGCACTCTTTGGCTAGTTTTATCAGCTCAAAGCCACTTTTTTCTACCTGCTTTGCACAGCTTTTTTCAAGCAAAATTTCTGCGTTATACTTTTTTAAAATTTTTTCTAGCTTTGCTAAATCCTGCTTAAATAATGGGTAATCTTTCGCGACAAGTCCCACTTTTTTGGCGTTTGTGGTATTAAATTTTTGTTCATTTTTCATAGAAATGATTGTAACATATTTTATTTTAACAAAGCTTTTCAAAAGAAAAAAGCGATTATAATTGCCTAAAAAACATTGCAAAGGAGCATTTTATGCGAAGTCATTATTGCACCGATCTTAGCAAAGCTGATATCGGCAAAGAAGTAATACTTTGTGGCTGGGCAAACACATATAGAGACCACGGTGGCGTTGTTTTCATCGACTTAAGAGACGTTAGCGGGCTTATACAATTAGTTTGTGACCCTGCTGACAGCAAAGAAGCACACGACGTGGCTGCAAAAGTAAGAGATGAATATGTCTTAAAAGCAAAAGGAAAAGTAAGAGCTAGAGGCGAAGGACTAACCAATCCAAAGCTAAAAACTGGTGAGATAGAGGTGATAGTAAGCGAGCTAATCATCGAAAATCCAAGCGAGCCACTACCATTTATGATAGGCGATGAGAGCGTAAATGAGGATATCAGGCTAAAATACCGCTTTTTAGACCTAAGAAGCGAGCGCTTGCAAAATATCTTTAAAATGCGTTCTCGCGCGGCGATCGCAGCTAGAAACAGTCTAGATAAAATGGGCTTTATCGAGTTTGAAACTCCAGTTTTAACACGTGCAACTCCAGAAGGTGCGAGAGACTACCTAGTGCCAAGCCGTGTATATCCGGGCCAGTTTTACGCGCTTCCACAAAGCCCGCAGCTATTTAAACAACTTTTAATGTGTTCTGGCTTTGATAAGTATTTTCAGATAGCAAAATGCTTCCGTGACGAGGACTTAAGGGCTGATCGCCAACCAGAATTTACTCAAATAGATATCGAAATGAGCTTTGTCGAGCAAGAAGATATCATAAATATGGCAGAGACTATGCTAAAAGATATCTTTAAAGCCTGCGGACACGATATCAAAACGCCATTTAGACGTATGAGCTACAAAGAGGCCACTGAGACTTACGGCTCAGACAAGCCTGATCTTAGATATGATCTAAAAATGATCGATGTGATCGATATTTTTGAGCGCTCAAGCAATGAAATTTTTAGCTCTATCGCAAAAGATAAGAAGAAAAACCGCATAAAAGCGCTAAAAGTGCCAAATGGCGACAATATCTTTAGTAAGCGCGAGATGAATAGATTTGAGGAATTTGTACGTAAATTTGGCGCACAAGGCCTTGGATACTTCCAGATGAAAGAAGATGGCTTAAAAGGCCCGCTTTGCAAATTTTTCGAGCAAAGCGATCTTGACGAGATCGTCTCAAGATGTGAGCTAAAAGTTGGCGATGTCGTATTCTTTGGCGCTGGTAAGAAGAAGATCGTACTTGATTATATGGGACGATTTAGAATTTTCCTAGCTGAGCAAATGGGCATCATCGATCAAGACAGACTTGAGTTTTTATGGGTGCTTGACTTCCCAATGTTTGAGCAAAATGACGATGGCAGCTACTCTGCGATGCACCACCCATTTACAATGCCAAAAAATATAGATGAGCCTGATCTTGAAGATATCCTCTCTATCGCTCACGACGTCGTCCTAAACGGCTTTGAGCTTGGCGGCGGAAGCATAAGAATTCACAAAAACGACATCCAACAAAAAGTATTTAAACTTCTTGGCATAGATGAAGCCGAGCAGCGTGAGAAATTTGGCTTCTTGCTTGATGCTTTGACATTTGGCGCGCCTCCACATGGTGGTATCGCGATCGGCTTTGACAGACTAAATATGCTTGTAAATAAAGCAAGCTCGATCCGTGATGTCATAGCCTTCCCTAAAACACAGCGCGCTCAGTGCCCACTCACAAAGGCACCAAGCTACGCCAGCAACGAACAGCTTAGGGAGCTAGGACTAAGGATAAGAGAAAAAGAGCAAAAGGCTTAAAATTTGCCTTTAAAAAGAGATGGAATTTTGTCTTTAAATATTTTTCTTAGAAAAAATTCCATCCTAAATTTAAATTTATAAAAAGATGCCTCCAACTTGGCGGCTAATTAAATCAAAACTTGCCTAAGTAGTTTGAGATGATTTTTGTGGTTGCGACGTAAAATTTTGTGCAGATAGAACACTTAGTTCATCAAGCTAAATTTTACTAGCTCCGCAAAAAGCGCTCAAAAGACAAAGGCAATAAAAGGGACAAAATGAAAAATTTATTTTTAATCATCGGCGCTCCAGGCAGCGGCAAAACAACAGACGCATCGATCATCGCACAGCATGATGAGAAATTTGCACACTTTTCAACTGGCGATCTTTTAAGAGCTGAAGTCGCAAGTGGTAGCGAGCTTGGCAAACTGATAGACGGCTTTATCTCAAAAGGAAATTTGGTCCCACTTGACGTCGTCGTAAATGCGATCGTATCAGCCATCAAAAGCTCAAATAAATCAAATATCATAATCGACGGCTACCCAAGAAGCGTTGAGCAAATGACTGAGCTTGACAAAGTCTTAAGCGAGCAAGATGAAATTTCTCTAAAAGGCGTCATCGAAGTGGATGTTAGCGAAGATGTGGCAAGAGCTAGAGTGCTTGGCCGTGCAAGAGGCGCTGACGATAACAACGAAGTCTTTAACAACCGCATGAAAGTCTATATTGATCCGATCAAACCTATACGCAAGTTTTACAGCGAAAAAGAGCTACTTCACGTAGTAAATGGCGAACGCGGCATCGACGAGATCGTAGCTGACATCAAAAATTTACTAGCTAAACTTATATAACTCACAGACCTTGCATCAAAAGGTGCAAGGTTTTAAAACTTACCATTTATTAACACCAAAAATGTAATATCCTTTAAATTTAACAACCAACCAAAAAAGGATAAAAATGAAAAAATCATTATCGCTTCACTAGCTGCTAGTATCGCAATGGCTGGAGGCTTCGCATCAAAACACTCAAGCGAGACGATAAGTGTAAAAGAGGCTTTAAAACTAAATGACGACGCCAAAGTCGTGCTTGAGGGCAAGATAAAGTCGCACATCAAATCAGACAAATATGAATTTGTTGATAAAAATGGCGACGTTATCGTAGTTGAGATCGACAACAAAAAATGGGGCAATATAACAGCCAACGAAGATACGCTTTTAAGAATAAGAGGCGAGGTGGATAAAGACTTCACAAAAACGAAGATCGACGTAGGTAGCGTAGAGGTTATAAAGTAGTTAAATTTACGCGTATTTAATGCAAAAAATACTAAAATCACGAAAATTTCTAATAAAAAGGACGAATATATGGACGTTTCAAAGATCAAAGCTGGCTCAAACCCAGACAAAATCAATGCCGTAATCGAAATACCTTATGGCTCAAATATCAAATACGAGATCGACAAAGATAGCGGTGCGGTCGTGGTTGATCGTGTGCTTTACTCAGCGATGTTCTACCCAGCAAACTATGGCTTTGTTCCAAACACACTAGCAGCTGACGGCGATCCAGCTGATATTTTGGTGCTAAACGAGTATCCACTCCAAGCTGGTAGCGTCATCCCTTGCCGTTTGATAGGCGTTTTGGTGATGGAGGATGAAGCAGGCATGGATGAGAAGCTTTTAGCTGTGCCAGTTACAAAGATCGATCCAAGATATGAAGCGATAAAAAGCTACGAAGACTTGCCAACTGCAACACTAAATAAGATCAAAAATTTCTTTGAAACTTATAAAATTCTCGAGCCAAACAAATGGGTTAAGGTGAAAGAATTTAAAGATGCAAACGCTGCAAAAGAGATTTTAGACGCTGCAATAAAAAATTATAAATAATTTATAAGCCCTATTTTAGGGCTTTTCTCTTTTAAATTTGCTCATTTTATGCACCACATAAAAAAGGCTATTTTTATATTTAGATAAGCTTTTTCTTGTATAATACGATTTTCTTTCAACTGTGGGTTCATAGCTCAGTTGGTTAGAGCATCCGGCTCATAACCGGATGGTCCCAGGTTCGAGTCCTGGTGAACCCACCACCTATTTCACCAACATCATAAGATCAAGATTTCACCATTTTTTCTTTAAATTTTAAAATATTTTTCAAAATTTAAAAATGTAAAAATTTTAAATATTCCAAAATATAAGCCAAATTTTTAAGCTCTCTCTAAAATTTCCTTTCGCTTTTGCCAGTCAGGCATATAAAGCGCTAGATAGTCATAAAATTTCTTTGAGTGATCAGGATAGAGAAGATGCACTAGCTCGTGAAATACAACATACTCGATACACGCTCTTGGCTTTTTGATAAGCTCTATGTTTAAATTTATATATGATTTATAAGGATTGCAACTCCCCCCCCCACCTCGTCTTCATCTACCTTATTTTTACGCTTTTAATGTCTTGTTTTACTATCTTGTTAAACTCTTGCAAGATATTAAAAAAACAGAGCATCGCCTTTTCGTGATACCACTCATAGATCAATTTTTCTTTTCGCTCTAAGTCGTTTTTATCTTTTACAAATAGCTCAAGATAACCTCTTTGTAGCTTTACGCACTCATATTTTGACTGCACCACTTTTAGCCTATAACTTCGCCCAAGATATCTAAAATCCTTGCCGCTTACGTATTCTTTTTGTGGCGTCTTAAACGAGGCAAAAAAAGCACGCTTTTGCGCTATCCATTTGGCTCTTTTTTTATAATAAATTTTATATGCTCATCGCTTGCCGTTTTTGGCGCGGTTAGGATAGCTTCGCCATTTGGTCTAACTTTTAAGGTAATGTTTTTCACCTCTTTTTTGATGATTTTCACCTCATTTGACATAGAAGCTTATCCCTATTCCACGGATAGTTTGGTAAATTTTCTCCTTCTTGTCGATTAATACGCCGTATTCATCCTCTACCTCCCAAAGAGCGTCCTCCATAGCGCTTGTTATCTCGTTTTCTACATCTTTATTTTTGTGCCATTCTGGTTTTTTGGAGGCTTTTTCATAAATTTCATAAAAATTTAGGCTCAAATTTTTAGCTACCTCCTCTATATCCGCAAGCCCCACATCGCCTAAAATATCAAGCAAATTATCATAAATAGCAAATAAAATTTTCTTACCATTAAATTCTTTTGGATACCTGTCTTCGCTCGGCTTTAAAGCGCCCGTTATTAGGTCTTTTAGCAGTTTTGCTTTGGCAAGCTTTTCTTCCTCGCCTAGCCTTTTTGCCTTGTATTCGTCGATGATGTCTTGTATCTGCTGCGCTATTGATTTATAAAACGCTGGGTTTGAGTCCATTTTCTCTTTTACTACCGCGCTTACGGCACTGATGATCGTATCAGCCTTTGCGTTTTTGCCCTCAACTCTTTGCACCTCATCGTCAAATTCTGTCTCAAAGATATTTACAAGCCTCGTAAGCTCATTGACCCCTTGTGCATTTACGTAAATATCGAGCAGCTTTTGCATCTGCGCTTCGTATTTGCCAAAGTCGCAAGCCTCGTGATACCTTAGTTGCACCGCTTTTCTTAGCTCGTTATAAAATTTAACCCTTTGTTTATAAGCTTTGATCTCCTCTTCGTTTAATATGTCATAAATTTTCTCGCTAGAAAGCGATAGTTTAAACGCCCTAGCAAACTGTGATAGCCACTCTTTAAAGTCGTCTCTTTTTTGCGCGTCTTCTAAAACCGCCACGTAGCTTTCCAGATCATCTTTAAATTTCACACCGCTAAAAAGATCGTCTAAATGAGTATAGTAGGTCTTTGCCTTTACGATCTCACTTCTTACGTCTATTACGACTCCAGTTATATCTTCTGGGTCAAAACCGCTTAGCGAAGCATAGCTAGTAAGCGCCTGATCAAGCTCGCCAAGAAGCCCTCTATAATCAATAATGTAGCCATAATCTTTTCCGTCATAAAGCCTATTTACTTTAGCTATGGCTTGGAGTAAATTATGCTCTTTTAGCTGTTTATCTATATAAAGTGTGCTTGCTCTTGGCGCGTCAAATCCCGTTAAAAGCTTATCCACGACGATAAGCAAATCTATCTCGTCGCCATAAACAAATTCATCCTTCACATGCTTTAGATAAGCTTCCTCGCTACCGTAGCCCCTTATAGTATCTTGCCACTCCTTTGCGACATACTCTTTATGCCCACCATCTAGCTCCTCATGCTCGTTGCTTGATATCACATAGGCACTTTTTATCTCTCCAAATTCCTCAAATATCTTATGATATTTTATGGCGTCGTATTTTCTTTGCGTTGCTAACATCGCCTTAAAACCGCCATTTGTCATCTTTAGCGTCTTTTTAAAATGCTCATTTATATCCACAGCTATTAGCTCTAGCCTTTGTTCGCTTGATGCCACACGCTCAAACCTCGCCCATTTTTGCTGCAAGTCCCTCTTAGCCTCATCGCCAAGCTCTCTTGATATGAGATCAAATTTCCTAGTTAGCCCCTCAGGGTCTAGCACCTCTTGACCCACATATCGCCCTTCATAAAGTAGCGGCAGCACAGCTCCGTCTTTTACCGCATCATCTATCGTATATCTATGAATTTCTCCGCCAAATTTAGCAAAGCTATTTTTCTCACGCTTTAAAAGCGGCGTACCCGTAAATCCTATATAACAAGCAAGAGGCAACGCCTTTTTCATAGCCTTATGCAGATCGCCGCCTTGCGTGCGGTGGCTCTCATCCACTAGCACAAATATATCACCGTCCCTTATCACTACCTTTTGATTTTTCACTTTTTCAAATTTATGCACGAGCGTAGTTATCACGCTGACGCCGCTTTGTAGCTTTTCTATTAGATCGCTTCCGCTACTTGCTCGTCCTGCTTTTACATCCGTGTTTTCAAAGGTTTCGTGTATCTGCCCATCTAGATCTATCCTATCAGTTACTAAGATAATCTTTGAGCTTATATAAATTTGCTTTAAAAGCTTCGTTAGCATCACCATCGTGAGCGACTTACCGCTTCCTTGCGTATGCCAGATGAGTCCGCCTGCTCTTGCTCCGTCTTTTTTCGCCGATACCCTCTTTAGCGTCTCTTCGATAGCGAAGAACTGCTGATAGCGGCAAACCTTTTTCATTTTCTTATCAAACACTATATAGTGCCTAACTAGCCTTAGCAGCCTATCTTTAGATAGTAGCGCAAAGAGCGTCATATCAAGCGTGCTCACCTCTCTACCATTTATCAAGCTCTTTAAGCTCTCTTTTGCTTTAGCTTCGTCCTGCTCTTTCCACACGCTATAAAATTTAAACGGCGTTCCAGTAGTGCCATATCTTGCCCCACTTCCGTTTGCCGCGATAGTTAGCTGGACGTATTTAAAAAGGTGCGCTATCTCATCTTTGCCCTGTTCTTTTTCGAGCTGTTTTATGCCGTTTTCAAAGCTCACGCTTGATTTTTTAAGTTCTATCACGACTATAGGTATGCCGTTTATAAAAAGCACGAGATCAGGCCTTCTGTGCTTTTGCACTTCGCCTTGATTTGCCCTGCTTACTTCAAATTCTTCCGTTACGTAAAAGTCGTTGTTTTGTAAATTTTCAAAGTCTATAAATTTAAAAGAGAAACTCCTTCTCGTTCCGTCCTCTAAATTTTCCTCGATACTAGTGCCAAGCAACAGCAAATTTGTGATCTTTTCATTTGCGACCATTAGCCCTTCGTTTAGTGAAACCCCCGCCAGCTCATCGACTGCTTTTAATATACTGCTTTGGCTAAATTTATATCGTTTGCCCTTATACTCGTAGCCGTTTATCTCGCCAAGCTTTTTGATCAAAATTTCCCTAAACAAAACCTCGCTAGACTTGCCGCCGCGAAGCTTTAAATTTTCTTCTCTGCTTATAAATTTATAGCCTAAATTTCGTAGTAAATTTATGCTGTTTTGCTGGATTTTGTATTCTGAAGTATCGGGGGTCATTTTGTCTCCTCATCCTCAAGATCAGAAAATAGGTTTTTGCCTTTAAAACTATCTTTGAATTTATTCTTTTGTTTTTTTATTCCCTTATTAGTAGCTACCCAGTTATTTAAAATATCTCGTTTTGTTTCATAAACTTTAGCGACCCTATAAGATCTATTTTTGCACTCATTTCCAAATTCATCGTATGTTTTTGTTATACATAATTGACAATTGATAAATGACCCATTGCCAAAATCATACCTTCCGCCTATAATATCGTTTTTAAATTTGCTATCTCCCATACTAAAATCTATACTTTCATTTCTATAAATTCCACGCCATTTATGCCTACCTTCTTTTAAAACAGGCGATATTAATTCTATGTTTGCATCATCATCTATTTCCTCTTCTTTATCGTCAACCAATATAAAATCTCTAAATTCATCCCTTTGAACTACATATTCGTTATTTACTTCATTTCCAAATCCAACTGCTCGTATTTTTTCGTATTTTTCTATTTTTGCATAGTAATTTGAAATCGGTCTTGCCAGTTTTTGCTCCAATTGATTGTCATCTATTCCCGCAGACTCTTTTTTAAGCTTTAAAATTTCTAATTCTAATTTTTCATTTTCAAGCTTATTCTTTTTATATGCGCCAGTTAAGAGATATTCTAAAAATCTTTTAATGGCATATCCGGCCGACGATACTATAATTGTTGATGAAACAGAATGTGCCTCTATTATGTCCAAAATTTCAATAAACCCACCCTCTTTTGCAGCTCGGCTTTCTAATTCAATTTTTAAGTTCAATGAAGAGCTAATTGTATTAACAATGCTTAGAAAATCTTTTTCCATGGCGTTTCTTACAAAAGTATTCATAGAATGTGAATTATCACCCAAATAGTAATGAATTATAAATTGACTTTCAAATTTTTCTTGCCCTTTCACGTCCTCACCTTTCCGCTTAGTAGCTTTTGCATCAAGCCTTGTTTTTGTTTTTTCAAATTTTCAAGCTTTAAATTTAGTAAATTTATCTCATCATCACTAGCCGTTAAAACCTCTGCGATTTTTTGTTGTTCTTTTAAATTTGGGAGTTTTATTTTAAAGTTTTTTACTATCTCGGCATTTAAATTTCCTTGTGCTCCAGTTTCTACAAAAGAGCAAACATTTTTTTGAAAATCATCAAGAAAATAATATAAATACTCCAAAGCAACCTTAGATAAATTTGGAACGATACACATCATTGCTTGACTTGTAGCAACCTCTATTTTATTAATAGAAACAAAACCAAATGAAGCATACATTGAATAAATTAAACTATTTTTAGGAACAAGCCAAGCCGAAGAATTTTCTAAACCTTCTTCTGTGATTTTTGTCTGCGTGTCATAAATATACTTACCCGCAAGCGTCATATCGTTTATTTTTACAAAAGGAATATTGCCATTATAAAATTTTTTATTAGTTGACTTTGGTGTTCCACCGGAACGCATTTTAATGCAAATGTCTTTAAGTTTTGTTTCTCGCCACTCGTCTTTGAACTCAGGAAAGCGAACTTTTGCTATGAGTAAATTTTGCATAAGGGCTTTTTTAAACTGCTTTTTGTTTTCTATCAAATTTATAGTTAAATTTATAGCCTCATCCCAAGTAGATAAAATTTCCGCTATCTTTTTTGCTCGTCTAATGGCGGAAGTAAAATTTTCAAAGAAAAAAAAGCATTATCTGTTATATTTATCCTATCGTGCCTAGCACCGTAGTTTGCTACACTTTTGATTTTATTTTGCCATATAATCGTTTTAAAAAAGTATGCTAAGAATTTTGCTAATGTCTCATCTTGCACACTAAAAACCGTATACAATGGATACACTATGCCTTTAGACAACATATTTCTATTTATCGGTCCAGTAGGTGCATTCTGAGATATTCTTGGATTGTAAACAAAATCTCCAATATCAACTACATAATAATCTTGTATATTTTCTTTATTTGCTATATCTTTGTCAAAATATTCATTTTGTGCAATCAATCCATCAATGGCAGAATTTGACAAAACTAACTTAATCAAACTATTTCTATTTTTAAGAATAGATTTTTCAGCTATTTCCCCAAGCTTCATAACCTTCCATCCACTAGGCAAATTTTTGAATTCGCTCATAGCCCAAGCTCCGCAAGATACTCGCTCATCTTGCTTTGAACGCTTTTTAGCTCGGCTTCTAGGCGTGAAATCTCAGCCTTTGTAGCCTCGATATCCACAGCCTCTTCTTCTTCAAAAGTATCGACGTAGCGAGGGATGTTTAGGTTGTAATCATTCTCTTTTATCTCGCTAAGGCTTGCTAGATGGGAGTATTTTTCTATCTCACTTCTATTTTTATAGGTAGTGACTATCTTTTTTATATTTTGCTCGGTTAGCGAGTTTTGGTTTTTGCCTTTTTCAAATTCTTTGCTAGCGTTGATAAATAGCACGTCTTCGTTTACGCGGTTTTTCTTAAAAACGAGTATGCAAGCAGGGATGCTCGTGCCGTAAAATAAATTTTCCGGTAGTCCGATAACAGCATCAAGCAAATTTTCCTCGATCAGCTTTTGGCGTATCTTGCCCTCGCTAGATCCACGAAATAGCACGCCATGCGGAAGCACGACGCCCATTTTACCGTTACTACCTAGGCTTTTTATCATATGCACGACAAATGCGTAGTCGCCCTTGCTCTTTGGCGGCAAAGCGTAGCTAGTAAATCTCATAAAAGGATCGTTTAAGGCAAAATCAGCGCCCCATTTATCTAGGCTAAAAGGGGGATTTGCCACGACTATATCAAATGTTTTGATAAGGTTATCTTGTAGATGGAGCGGGTTTCTGATCGTATCGCCCCACTCGATGACGGCGTCGTTTATCTCGTGCAAGAACATATTCATCTTGCAAAGTGCGTGAGTTTGTCCGTTTTTCTCCTGTCCGTAAAGGCGGAAATTTTTGCTGCCGATCTCTTTTGAAGCCTTGATAAGAAGCGAGCCAGAGCCACAAGTAGGATCATAGATCATATCACCTTCTTTTGGCTCAACCAGCTTTGCAAGAAGCGTCGAAACCTCGCTTGGCGTATAAAACTCTCCGCCTTTTTTGCCAGCGTCACTTGCAAAATGAGCTATAAGATACTCGTATGCGTCGCCGATTATGTCGTTACCCTCAAGCATAGACGGGCGAAGGTCTAGTCTAGCGTCGCTAAAATCCTCTAGTAAATTTTGTAAGATAGCGTTTCTCTCTTTTGTGTCGCCAAGCTTGTTTTTGTTATTAAAGTCGATGCTTCTAAAGATGCCTTCAAGCTTATCTTTGTTGTCTTCTTCGATCTTTTCTAGCGCTTTGTTCATTATCTCGCCTAAATTTGCAGCCTCTTTGTGCGCTAAAAGATACTCAAAGGTGCAACTCTCATCAAGCTTAAATTTCTCTTTCTTTAGCTTTGCTTCGATCCTCTCGCGCTTCTCGCCGTACTCGGCTCTTAGTTGCTCAAGCTTTTCTTTGTAAAAATCAGATAGATACTTAACAAAAAGCATCGTTAAAACATAGTCTTTATAGTCGCTTCCATCCATCGTGCCGCGAAATGTGTCGCAAGCCTTCCAAACTACGTTGTTTATGGTATCTTGTGTGGTCTTTTGCATCTTAGTTCTCCTCTTTTTTTATCAAATTTTCAAATATGCTTTTGTGGTATTTTTGCTTTACAGCTATCAAATTTTGTAAAATTTCGCTCTCTTGGCGGGCTAAATTTAGGTATTTTACTATCTTGTTTTGAGTTTGCAAATTTATGGCTGGTATTTTTATATTATTTAAGCTTGCAACGCCTATCATCGCTATAGCAGTGCCTGAAACATCTGGCGCAAGGGCTCTTTTAACGGCGCTGCTATTTAGATAATGCGCCACAAAATGCGGATCAAATTTATCGCTACTAACCCTTATACGCACCATCAAAGACGTGTAGACGAGGTCGCTATACTCTTTGTCTATATAAACGGCGAAATTCGGCTCTCTAAGTCGCAGCAAGATATCGCCCTGACTTACTTTATACTCCTCGTTTATCTGCTCGCTAGATATAAATTCGTCCACAAAAGCGTCATCGTAATACGCATCTTCTGTAAACGACTTTAGCGATACGATTTTATACGAGTGCTCGGACGGACTATGTGCCTCAGCCTTTTTCCTACTTAACACTAAGCCGGTTTTTATCTCGGCTATTTTGTTTAAATTTATCATTTTAGAGCCTTTTTATGTATTATTTTCCAAATAATACTAGGCGAAGTATATCAGGTAAGATGGAAAATGTCAATAGATTTTTATACTATTTCATAAATAATACAAAAAAATTACTACTTTTTGCAAAATAAATATCCAAAGAGATCACATAGTGTTTTTTTAAAATCCTAATTTTAGTAATTCTCATATGCTCTTAAAAAGTTTGGAGAAAGCATTTTAAATCTACTTTTATTTTTTAATCCTCAAAACTTCTCTACCATAGCCAAATACTTTACAAGCTTAACTTTAATCTTTGATATATTACTTTTTATAAGATAAATTCACTATCTGATACCACCTCGTTAACTTAAATAGACACTTTTTAATCGCTAGTGGAATTTGAAGTCGTCGCAACACCAATTGCATTCTTATTTAAATTGAAGTGAATTAAATAAGTTAGTTCAATGTCCAATTCGTAAATTTATATGGCATCGCTATTCTTGGATACTATCTGCACTATTATTTTCCAAATTATCTTTTGCAACACTTTCATAGTGAAATTGCGTAAGTTCAGATGTTAAGAAATTATCCATTAATAAACTTATAAAACAGTCTTTTGATGCTTTTGTATCTAAAATAATTTTAGTGCCCTCAGTATTAAATTTTATTTTTCCAGCTATCGATGTATACGTTCTGCAGAAATTTATGATGTTTTGATTTGGGATATTAGCTTTGATTACTGGAGAGTTTTTAGCTATTTTTATAAATTTTCTAGCATACCTTAAATTTTCAATCAACTCTATTAAAACCTCTATATTATCAACAATTGACATTGCTTTGATGGCATTAAGGCCAATAGTGGCTTCTTTTTTTATAATTTTATCAAAACCGAAATTTTTTTCTATCACATTTACATCCATTACAATTAAATTATTTGATATTTTTATAAGTTGAAATTGCGAAGTTATTCTGAGTAAATCTTCATCTATTTTCCTTAGCCGAGTTGGGTGTTCTCCAAATTCTTTTCCTAAAAAAACATATTTTGGAGAACTTTTAAATACATTTATAGGAGTCATGGTCTTGTATAAAATAGTCTGTTTTTCATTGTTACCTATCTCAACTAGTAAAGCCTTAATTGATGACATTCGCAACTCCTCAATATTCATAAGTTCGACATCATCACTATTTAAAATTGTATCAATATGCAATAAATCTTCAGGAATCTCATCTATGTCATACAAATAAATTGCATTTGTTCTCTCATCGCAAGTGGATAAATTTAATAAAAACAACTCATCTTGTTTCATAATTAAATTTTCTATACTATTCAAAAACATATTTTTTAAAGACCCAGAAGCTTCATCTTCTATATTGATTTTGAATAGATTGTTATTGTTTGTAGTGTTTAAAAGAGCATATATAGATATCCCAATACCTTTTTGATTATCATAAAAATATTGAAGCTCTTCTCTTAGGTCTTGAATGTTCATAAACTATTTCCTTTTACATAGTAAATTCTATTATCTAGTTTTATATATGAAACTTTCTGTCCAGGAGTTAGTTTTTCCCTACTAATCAAAATAATACCGATTCTATCTCCATTTTTAAAATTTCCATCTGCTTTATAAATTTGAAAACCAAGAAGTGCAAGAGATGGATTTGCATAGAAAAGATCCGTTTTTATATAAATAGCACCAATTGCTATAAGCAATAAAAATAAGATAACTATTTGCCTTGTTTTATTAAAATCGAAGCTTATCAAAGGCACAACATATGTTGTCAAAAAAGTTAAATGTTCATAGTTTATGCTTTCTATTTTTCTGATCTCAAAAGGAATTTGTGTTGCTCCCTTTAAACTATCTTGAAAATTTTTATATGAACAATAACTATAAATCAACATACAAAAGCAAATAATGCTTAAAAAATTTATCTTTATAAAAACAAACCAACTATCTAAGTTTTTAAAATCAAAATTGTCGCATGGAATACTAGCCGTTGCCACTATCATAAAAACAAATAGCAGCGATAAAGATATAATGTATAAATTGATTTTTTTAATATTATTTACCATTTTATTCTTACCTGATTACCAATTAATTTTGGCAAAGTCCATATCGTAAAATTTTAGAGTTTAAATTTGCTCTTAATTGCTTTGGATTTTATCAAATATTAGTTAAATTTCATCATCAATTTTATATGTTTCTTAGTATCTCATTGTTAGTAATACTTATTGAAAGCACATTTACAACTACTATATAGCGCTGGTTGACATTTGATGTAAAAATTTTAATTTTTACTTATCTTTTGTTGAAAATTTTTGATTTTTAAAGCATAAAATCTATTTATATTATCTTTTGATGGCATTTTTTTGATAAACCAATCCATTTTAAAAACCTGCAATTTATCTCAGCAGTTTTTCTCCTGCTCATCTTTTGGATTGTCGACTAAATGTTTTTTTTAAAACAAACCCTAATAGTTAGGTGAGTGTTTTATCTGATAAGTCAGACAAAACATCTCGTTAGGAATAATCCCTAAAATCCTATATTTATTATTAAGTCAACAACAATATCTCTTAGTAATAAAATTTTTTATAATGCTTTTTAAAAATTTTTTATATTTATAGCAATTGCAAATTTGCATATCTAAGTTATTTTGTATCAAATAGGACATTTTTATTTTCGTTTTTTTACTATGAATTCTAAATAAAAAAGATAGGTATTGCGTGATATCGTATAAACTTTTTGCCAAACAAGGTAATTTTGCCGTAAATCCATCAAATACAGCCATGCTGCTTGGAAACGGCGTATTGATGGCATTTAAGCTAAAATATAGAATATTACTTGAAAAATATACAAGATACATTAAAAAGGGGTATAAATTAGCAAAAGTGACAACGAAGATACTTTTAATAACAGCAAGATAGAACTTTTTGATCCGATAACCAAAACAGTAAAAGAGGTTATTTCTGGTAAATTTTTAGAAAAAAATTTAGTTGCGGTAAAAAATCCAGAGAACGAAAATTTGTTTGGTGTTAGTGATTTAGAAGGAAATATAAAAGTACCATCAAAATATTTAGATGTTAGTATGATTTGCGACACAATTGTAAAACTTCGTAACGAAAAATGTCAAAATGAAGACTTTGATCTAGCTAATAATAAACCCATTTTTACTGACTACTTTTATATCAACAAAATAATGGTGCAAACTGATATAGAACAAGATATTTATAATGGAGAGATATTTTATTATGAAAAAATAACAAAATAGGCTTGATAGACCACCAAGAAAATATCAAATTAGAGGCGAACTATTTTTCTTTTAACTATCTGGCTTTTGGACTTTTTGCTTTTAGCCGATCCGAAAAAAGTCCATATGATTTTTACCAGCCTAAATTTGGACTTTGTGATACAGAAGGTAATGTGCTTTTAGAAGAAGAATATGACGAAATTTCTATATCTTTTTATGATGGTGATATCGCCACGATAAAAGCTGCTAGTACAGAGCTGATAAACGGTGAAGAATTTGATAAAAAAGCATTTGTACTAAAAGATCATACCGTGATACACAAGGATGATATTGATGAAATTTGGATGGTTGATAGAGATAAATTTATCATTCAAAAAGAAGGCAAATATACACTAAAAAGCGGCTGGAGCGATGATACTGAAATTTTTATCGAAGCAAGCGATAATCTCTATGTTTGCAATGGGATTTTTAGCCACTCCTTGGCCAATGGTAAATATAGGCTTTATAGAAACGATTTTATCACAACAATCGAATGTGATGAATATAAATTTATCTATGATGAAAAGATTGTAATAAAAAAGAATAACTATCTTGGTTTGGTGGATAAAAACTTTAATATTATTAAAAATAATTTTTACAATGCAAAAGATATTGTTTTTTAAATAATGACGGTTTTTGGTATAATTGAAAAATATTTTTTTGAAAGGACAACACAATGGAATGTTCAGCGGTTTTCTCACAAGATAGGAAATATAGATATATTTTAACAAGAGTTTGGGATAAAAATAAACCAATGCTTGTTTTTGTAGGATTAAATCCATCCATTGCAGATGAAACCAAAGATGATTCCACTATAAAAAAATGTATAAAATTTGCGCAATACTGGGGTTACGGAGGTTTTTATATGCTTAATTTATTTGCAATAGTTTCAACAGATCCATCTGCTATATTCTCTGTAAAAGATCCAATAGGTAAAGAAAACGACAAAATGCTTGCAGATTATTCAAGCAAAGTAGATAAAGTAGTATGCGCTTGGGGAAATAATGGATCGTATCAAGGCAGGAGCAAAGAGGTACTAGATGCCCTAAAAAATAAATTTTACATAAAACTAAATGCCAGCGGAGAACCTGCTCATCCATTATTTTTAAAAGTTGACTTAAAACCTCAAAAATTTTAAACCACTCTGTATGGGTTAGGAGATAAAGCTTCTCCTAAAACCCTATCTTCGCACTCTTTTCTTCATTTTTTAGTGCGACTTCAAGCTCAAGCCTTCGGTAAAAGTCGTCGCCATTTTTTATAGGCCTAAATTTAGCTTGTCTTCTCACGCTGGCAAAGTCTCCAGGCGCTAGCAAGCCTAGGTTTGAGACCTTTTTGCTTGCGTTTTCGTCAAATTTGACTTTTAACAGCGCGCACTCTTTTTTAAATAAATTTTGCGCTTGCTCTGGCAGCAAGTATCCAAACTCAAGCTTTAGATCAAATCTTCTAAGACAGGCTTTATCAAGATTATCTATCAAATTTGTCGTGGCGATAAATATGCCATCAAAGCTCTCCATCTGCACTAGCATCTCATTTACTTGAGTTACCTCCCAGCTTCTTGCAGCCATGCTTCTATCTTGCAAAAAACTATCAACTTCGTCAAAGACTAGCACAGCATGTTGATCTTTGGCTTCTTTGAAGGCTAGTGCTATATTTTTCTCAGTTTCTCCCAGATACATAGATAAAAGATCGCTTCCTTTTTTGATGATGATAGGCTTTTTTAGGCTTTTAGCGATAAATTTAGCGTAAGCGCTTTTGCCAGTTCCAGGCACACCGTAAAGGCATATCCTTGCGTTTTTGCTTTCTTTTATGCCTTGAATTAGCTCGGTTAGGTCGCAGTCTGAGTTTACAAAATTTGGATCATAGCTACTTGGCAGATCAACGCTTGGCTTCTCGTCTTTTTCTATCTCATCGTATCCTTGTGCTTTTAAAGTGTTGCTTATCACTCGCTCAAAGGCTTTGTTTTTATCTTTTGTGTTTAAATTTGAAACGACTAAGCTAGCGTTACTAACGACTGCTGGGGCTACAAATTGATTTTTAGCTAGCTTTTTTACGAGTTTACTATCTATCAAATTTTCACTATATTTTTTTATGATCTTTGCTCTTACATCTTCAGTTGGTATGCCTATCTCTATGGCTAGGTTAAACCTTCTAACTACGGCTTCATCCATATCAAGGATATTATTTGTTATCCAGATAGTTGGCACTTCGTTAGTCTCAAGAGATCTATTTATAAAGGCTTTGCCATACTGCCTTTTCTCGTCATTATTTGTGTTAAATATATCTTCTGCTTCGTCATACATGAGCAAATTTGATCCAGTAGACAATACGTTTTGTGCAAGGCAATATGACCTTAGCCTTCGATCCTCAGTCGCATATCCGTATTCGTCATCATAAGCTACTTCATAAAGCTTTAAATTTAGCTCACTGGCTATCACTTTACTAAGCTCAGTTTTACCAGTTCCTGCTGAGCCGTATAGAAGCACATTTACTCCTTTTTGCTTTTTGCGAATAGCATTTTTTAGAAACGAGAGTAAAATTTTCACATCTTCTTTTATATGAGGATAGTTTTTTGTAGTTAAATTTGTCTTGCTACATGGCTTTATCGCACTTTCAAATATCTCGTCCATGCTTTCACATTTAACAAACAAATCACACATAAAGTTATTATTTATGACATCGATTTTATATTTTAGGTTATGCACATTATTTTCTAGTTTTACAATCGAAGTCTTGGCAAAGATTCCATCTTTTCTAAAGGCTTTTTGAACATCGCTGAAACGTAAATTTAGTATCTTTGAGATGGCTTTTGTGGCTTGTATGTTGTTTAGATCTCCTAGTAAACTGCAAGCATTAGATATCACTTCGTAGTTGTACATGATCGCAACAAATCTCAAAATATCTCTCTCGGTACTATTTATACCTAAATTTTCTTGAAGTAAATTTAGATTGTGTTCAAGATCTTTTAGTCCGCATGAAATTTGACTTTTTTCAATAATTTCAAATCTGTTTTTAAGATTTTGAATCTCTTCTTCTTTGGGCTCTTTTGACTCGATACCCAAAAAATCTAAAACATCGTCACATCCGCTTCTTAGTAACTCTTTTTCTCCTCCAAGATTAAAAATAGTACGAAGTGTCCAAAGTGTCGTAAGCTCATATATCTCGCTATCTACGTAAAAAATCTCTTTTTCCACGACAAATTCCTTTTGCTTTTGTTTGAAGCTATTTTACTCGGCATAAAAGACATTTTTATGTCCATAATTATAAAAATTTGAGAAATTTTTGTGAGAAAAAATTTAAAAAGAGCGCCTTAACGCTCTTTAACTCACTCCTGTGTATCGCTGCTATATGGTAGCTCAAGGGCTTTTATATTTGCTACCGCATTTCCAGCGATGCCCTTTATAGAGCCGTACATACTTATGGTGTTATCTAGTACCTTTTCGATTTGTTTCTCTCTTTGCTTCCATATCTTTTGAATCGCGCGCTTTTCGCTATCTAGGTCACTTTGCATGGTTGAAAATGCCTCAACTATCGCTTCTATTTGCATTTTAAACTCATTGCTGGTTAAAAAGTGGTAGAGCAAGCTCATCTTGTCACTTTTGTTCTCTTGCGCGATCAAGACGTGGTGTATCCTTATGAGTTGTTCTCTTAAAACAGCGCTTAAGCCTTTAAATTCCTCAAACGTACAGATCCAAACATCTTCATATAGCCCCATCCTTTGCATATCACTTGGCATAGCATCAGTAACTATGACACCGATATCAGCACCTTTTTCTCTCATGTCAGCCTTAAATTTCTCTATCCAAGACTTTTGAAATTCTTTCGTTCTCTTGCTCTCATAATATATCGTTCCGCAGTTTTGAGACTCTCTTGTATGCACGATCTGCACGCAGTCAGCACCTCTTGCACCTTTTTTGATCTCATCAATAGTATCAAATGGAAATTTCTCCCTCAGCCACTCTTCTATCGCGAGCTCCTGCACCTCACCTTGAAGCTGCATGCTGCCTTGCTCGGCCTTTCTTTGGGCTATTTGAAGTTGCTCTTGAAGCTGTTTTAGCTGTTCCTCTTTTTGTCTAAATTTAAGCTCATTTTGCTCATCTGCAGCCTTTTGTATCTTCTCTTTTTCTTCTTTTAGCTTTTCATTTAATGCCAGCTCGGCCTTTGCAGTTATGGCAGACTCCATCTCCTCTTTTTCCCTTTGAAGCTGCAAAATTTGAGCCTTTGTAATATTTAGCTCTTTTACTTGATTTGACTTCTCTTCAAGCTGTTTTTGCAAGAGCGCCACCGACTCATTTTGCTCGTCAAGTATCTCTTTTCGCAGCTCCTCTTGAAGTCTTGCTCTTTCCATTTTTAGCTGTATTTGCGTAGCTTTTTTGATTTCTTCCTCAAATTTCTCTTTTTGATCTTGCAGTTGCTGCTCTTTTGCTCTTAAACTCTCAAAATAAGCCTCCTGTTCCTTTCTTTTAGCCTCAAGTTCAGCTTCAAGCTGCTTCTTTTGGGCTAGGTATTCACCTTTATATTTTCCCTCTAGCTGATGATATAAGGCGTCATTTATATCTATTTCACACCCACAGTTTGGGCACTTTATCGTTGTTTGATTTGTCATTTTTCACCTCCATTTTTTATCTTTATCTTATGCTATTTTTTCTTTAAATTTCATAGTATTCATCCCAGCAAAGTGTCATATCAACAGAGCCTATACGAAGTATATCTTTGATCTTATTGATATGTGTGTTATTGTTAAAAGCTGCAAATAGATAGCAAAAATATGCCTTCTTATCAAAATAGACAGAGCTACCAAAATATTCATTGCAGTTTTGCGTCCAGCGGCTCTTTTGCTTGCTCATTTCGCCAGGAACGATAGGCTCATTGATGATGGCTAAGAAATTGTCGTCATTTTCATCATAATCTGGATCATCTTCGCGCAAGCGAAAGACCAAACGAAATTCCATAGCATAATCCTCGATAAATCCACCCTCAAACCTTGCTTTTAGCCTGTTTTCAAGCATTTTTGCATCTCTTATTAGGATATCTTGGTAGCTAGCTAGCGCTTTATTTATCTTCTCTATCTGCTCCCACTGATCTTTGTTGGCATCAGAGATATACTCTTCTCTCTCGCTACACTCTAGCTTTTTTAGGCAAAGGTCTATAGGCGTATAGTCGTAGTATGAGCGAAGCTTGCCCTCCATCCTGTCGATAGTTAAAATTTCATCCCAGCTAAGATCCGTATGGTCATATAGGCAGTGGTAAAACCAGCAGTGCCACTCGCCAGACATCTCATGCGTGGGCCAGTTTCTAAATTCGTTTTGATTTTCCGTATAAAAGTAGTCATCTATGTGATTCATGAACTGCCCATATCGCATAAGAAGTTCATCCTTTGAGTAAAAATAGAGCAATAGCTCACAAAAATGATCACATGCCTCTTTTACATCTTTTACCGACATATTTATCTGCTTTGCACGTGGCACGACACGGCGCTCAAGGTCATAGAGCCTTTCGTTTATGCTATTTAGCTTTCGCCTTTGCTCCTTTGTAAATTGTCCCATTTTTGTCCTTTAAAATTTAATCACCGCCACCTGTTCGGCGATCTCTTTATCTGTAAAATTTCCGTTTGTATCAAGTGAATAATTTTTGCCTAGAAAATAGAGCTTAAAGCCAGTTATGGCACCAAAAATAGGCAGAGTTTTCGTTTTTTGATAGTAGCTTTTAGTGATCTTTGAGATAGCTTTTAGCTGCTCATCTAATGCTTTAAAACAAAGCTCATCTAAAAATGGTGTTAGGCTGATATATCTTAAGTGCTGCGCCATAGCAAGGGCAAATATAGGCTCACTCTTGCGCTTAAAATCCGTATCTATATAGATATATGAGCCTCTAAATTTTACTCGCTCGTTGTAGAGTTTTTGCACCTCGCCAAGCTCTGCGTCTATGTTAAGAGCAAAGTGCTTGCTAAGGGCTAGGATGAGCGTTTCTGAGCTGTGCGCCCAGTCAAAGTGCCCCTTTGTGATAAACTCATCAAGGCTCTTTGCCGCCTCTAAATTTGCAAGTGCTCTTGTGAAATTTTGCTCTCTAACATAGCCAAGTGCTTTTGAGAGCGCCTTTTTGTCGCTGTTTTGTGTGAGAATTTTAAGTTGCTCGTAGATCATTGATTATCCTTTTTTGATTTTTATCGCCGATACATTTTTTGTGATTTGTGAAATTATAGCAACTCAAATGGACAAAAAATGTCTAGAAATTTACTAGTAAAATTTCACAAAAACTATAAAATTTAGGAGCAAATATGCAGCCAACTATCCTACTTTCCACACTTTTGGCAAAACATCACGCCAAAACAGCCAAAAGCTTGTGCCAGATATTTGACAGATACGGGGTCAAATACGAGTTTTTAGAGACTAAAGACATCTGGATGAGGGACTTTATGCCGATTTTGCTTGATGATGGGCGCCTTATCTCTTACGACTACGATCCAGACTACCTAAAAGATGAAAAATATAGTCACCTAAGAACAAATATCCAGCCATTAAAAGAGCATATAAATTTAGCCCTAGACGGCGGAAATTTCGTAAGGTTTGGAGGCAAAGCCATCATGACTGATAAAATTTTTAGAGAAAATCCACTGAAGATAAAAACCGAGATAGCTGAAATTATAAAGCAAAAATGCGCGCTAAATGAGCTCATCATCATACCAAAGCAGCCTTACGATATGCTAGGCCACAGTGACGCCATGGTGAGGTGGATAGATGAAAATAGCGTGTTAGTAAATGACTTTTCAAATGAGAGTAAAAGCTTTAATGATAGGCTTATAAAAGCCCTTAAAAAGAGTGGTTTGGATGTGAAATTTATGAAGTATAAAGATGGATTTTTCACTAAAAAGAGAGACTGGGGCGCTTACTTAAATTTTATTAAAATTAAGGATATTTTAATAGTTCCAATATATGGCATAGATGATGACGATGTTGCGCTGCAGCAGATCAAGAAATTTTATAGTGACTATAAAGTAGAGACGATAAATTTAAGCGAGATAATAGAGCTTGGCGGTGCTCTACACTGCATAACGGCGGAGAAATTTGGGCGGTAGAGTTACCGCCTTAATTATTTCTCTATATCTGGCTCCATGCTTGTATCAAATTTAGTGTTCCAAATTTCTGGGTCTGGCACGTCTTTTATTTCTTCTTCGCTATACCCAATAGCCTTCAGTCTTTCATTCCAAGTCTTTCTAATACCTTCAGCAATAGGCTTAAATTCTTCTGGTGAAAATTCATCGGTTTTTGCATTATTACACCAGTAGCAAGCCATGCAACAATTCTTTTTGCTATACTCCAAATTTGGTAGCATTCTATCTATCTCTAGCGTATATCCGCGGGTATCGCTTCTTTTATTATTTAGCTTGCCTTTTTTGCCAAGCTCCTCGATCTGAGCTAGGCTTATACCGCAATATGAGCAAGTTGTTTTGTCAAGCATCTTATTAAAATCTGTTTCAGAAAACTTTTCTTTAAAATCATTTTCATATTCTTTTTCCAGTGCATCTAAAATTTCTGTAAATTCTTTAGATTTTTGAACAAAATATTGTCTTTGTTCTATAATCATAATGTTTAACTCTTTGCCCTTGTGCTTTATTTTACTTTTATCACTATTTATCTCAAGTTGATAGTATTTACTACTATATAAATTTGCTACTTCATTAGTAACCTTAAAATTTTTAAAATCCTTTTTTATAGTTTCAATATTACTCATAATGTAGTAATCATTGCATCCATTTTCATCCAAGTTGTCCCAAGAAAAAGCCTTGTCAAACAAAAATAGCTGAACTTTTGTTTTAAAACTATCCTCCATTTTAGTTTTATATTTCTTTGTCATCTTCTCTCCTTCATAAAATTTTCACTATTTTACCAAAAGAGAGCGGACACAAAAATGTCTGATCAACTCATTATACTTACCAAAATTTCTTAAAAAGGATAAAAATGCAAGAGAAGATAGACAGGATCAAAAAGATCATCGCGGAGGCCGATGCGGTCATCATCACAGCAGGTGCTGGAATGGGTGTTGATAGTGGGTTGCCTGATTTTAGGGGAGATCTAGGGTTTTGGAGAGCCTATCCACTTTTAAGGGAGAAAAATTTAAGCTTTGAAGATATGGCAAATCCGCAGTGGTTTTTAGATGATCCAAAGCTAGCATGGGCATTTTACGGGCACAGGCTAAATTTATACAAAAAGACAGAACCTCATGAGGGTTTTAGGCTACTTTTAGATCTTGTAAAAAGCAAAAACGACAACTACTTCGTCTATACTTCAAATGTCGATGGTCACTTTCAAAAAGCCGGCTTTAGCGAAGATAAAATTTATGAGTGCCATGGCTCTATCCACTACTCTCAGTGCATCCACAAGCGTGATGGCGCTATATGGCAGACTTGTAGCGATATAAAAGTAGATGAAGAGAAATTTATAGCTTTAGATATGCCAGTTTGCCCAGAGTGTGGCTGTGTGAGCCGCCCAAATATCGTGATGTTTTACGACTGGATGGTAAATACAAGGCGAATAAACGAGCAGTATAGAAGATATGAAGCGTGGCTGGAGCAAAACAAAGATAGCCGCTTTGTGATCATAGAGCTGGGCGCTGGGCTTGCGGTGCCAACAATTAGAAATTTTGGTGAGAAATTCGTTAAACGCTCCAAAAAAGCAACTCTTATCCGCATAAACCCACGAGATAACTACATCTCGCAGTATATCGGCATAAGTCTAAAATGTGGCGCGCTAGATGGTCTTAGGCAGATATTATGCTAAAAAAGACATCCTCTAGTCCTAATTTGGATATAATCCCCAAACTAGGAGAGCAAATGAAACCCATCATAACCAAACAAGAAAACAGCAAATTTGAACGTATAAATTTTATAGCCCTAAAGCTAAGAGAGAGACCGCACACGATAAAAGAGCTAACAGCCATGCTTGGAGTGACCTCAAAGACCATCCAGCGCGACCTTTACGACACGCTAAGAGAGTATGGCGCCGTCAAAAAGGGACACTACTGGAGCCTAAACGACGAGGACGCGAGCGACGGACTAAACGGCGATGATAGAGTGGTGCTAAATATCCTTGATAACGTGGCAAAAAACATGGGATCAAATTTTTACAGCAAGGCTCACGTGCTTCTAGAGCAAATTTCTCAGCAGCTAAACCACCCGATACTGACAAACATAAACAACGAAAAGCTAAGCGAGGAGGATCTTGTAAATTTTCAAGCGCTTGAGGATGCTATAAGAGAAAAAGCGGAGATAACATGCACGTATAATGGCTTTGAGTTTCTTGTAAAGCCTCTAAAACTGGCACTTTTTGAGGGATTTTGGTATCTGCTCTTGCTTGATAGCAAAAAGGGCAATAAATTTAAGAAATTTCACCTAAAGAGCATAAAAGATATAAAGCGTAGTGGGGATAAATTTGAGCTAAGTAGCGAGCTAGATGAGCGTGTAAAGGCGATGAATTCAGCATGGGCAAATTTAGAAGCCCCAAAAACAGCAAGGCTACTGCTAGCGCCAGAAGTAGCAAAATACTTCGAGCGAAAGCCACACGCAAAGCAGCGCATAACTGGCCAAGATAGCGACGGCTCAGTCGAGATAGAGATAGAATTTACGCACATAATGGAGATAAAACCGCTCATATACTACTACCTGCCATTTATCAAAGTGCTTGAGCCAAAGGAGCTGGCTGACGAGGTCAAAAAAGATGTCAGCGAGTATCTAAAAGAGATAAATTTCTAAGCCATGGGCAGCAATGATAAAGAGACACTAGAGCTTATTAGATACTACAAAAAGAGCTGGTTGCTACTGCAAAAATTTGATGATGGCTCACTTGGTCTTTACAAAAGCGATGTGGGCGAAAATTTTACTCTTGGATATGACGAGGTGCTAACAGCAGTGGATGAGCTAAAAAGAGAGCTTATAAAAAGGGGCGAGGCGTCAAATATCTTTGGCGTTCAAAAGGCAGATGAATTTGAAGGGATAATAAAAAATATCTATCAGACATTTGGCGGATGTGATCTTTTAACAAGCCCGCAAGAAAAAGCGGCAAATTTGATCTACTACATCATCAAAGACCACCTCTTTAGCGACGGCAACAAACGCATCGGATCATTTATATTTATCTTGTTTTTATCAAAGTGCAGGCTTCTTTATAAAAGTAGTGGCGAGCTAAGGATAAACGACAACGCCCTTGTTGCACTTGCACTGTTCATTGCTCAAAGCGAGCCAAAGCAAAAAGATATGATGGTAAATTTGATCACAAATTTACTTGTGGATTAAAGGCTGATAGATACAAATGAGTGGCTTAAAACTTTTTCACGCTAGCGATCTGCACTTTGGTTCTGGCTATTTTGACTATATTTTAGCCCTTCAAGACAAATTTGACATTTTTTGTTTTAGCGGTGATTTTCTATGCAAAGAGAGCGCACAAGAAAAAGAGCAAACTACTTTATGGCTAAAAAGCTTTAAAAAGCCGGTATTTGTGTGTTCTGGCAACCACGATATGCCGCCTTCTTGGCTAAAGTCTATAAGTGGCATATACTCTGATGGCGCTATAAAGACTATAAACGGCGTTAAATTTGGCTGCGTGCCTTACTTGTGTGATGATCTGCTTGAATTTGCAGAGTGCGATATCTTGCTGACCCACGTCCCACCAGCAAAGACAAGCACGAGCATCAGTAAAAATGACAAGGATCACGGAGATATGGAGCTTGCAAGGCTTATTAAAAATAATCTTTTAAATGTAAAGATCATCCTTTGTGGGCATATACATGAGCCAAAATCTCGCACGGACGTTTTAAACGGAGTTAAAATTTATAACTCTGCAAGTAGCGGTGCAAAAGAGCCATTTTATCAAGAGATAGAGATATAGTTTTCTATCATTTTAGCCACCTCTTGATGCTCGTATGGCGTCATTTCTATATCTAAAATTTGAAAACATATCTCTTTTATAAATTCGCTCTCACAGCCAAAGTCGTTTTTTAGATTTTGCAGTATAAATTTAGCCTCAGTAACAACATCATACGCATTATTTAATGCCTTAACGGCTTGCCTGTAAAAATCTTTTGACATTTTCGTATTGCTATATTTAGTAAAATTTGCATTATTTACGTAGTCATAGCTTGACTTAGCCTGCGCCAAAAAAGAAAACTCATCATACTCTTGCCAAATTTCTTGCTCGTTCATTTTTGCTCCTATGTTTTTATTATAAATAAAAATTTGGACAAAATTTGTCTATAAAATATCCAAAAAACAGACATTTTTCTGTCTTTAACTCTCGCTAATATCCTCTTAAATTTTTAGGAGGTAAAAAATGGTTTGCACCAAAGAAGAAAAAGAGCTTTTGGTAGCTTTTGATCAAAAGCTACTTGAGATACAGCGCGAGATGACAGCAGAGTATCTGCGCATTAAGGAGCTTTTTAAGACATATCTTGACCATGATAAAGATATGATAGACATTGTCTGCGAGGTTGTTTTTTATATGAAAGACTACGAGGAGGAAATTCTCTCTGTTGAGTTACAGGACTTTTACTTTGAAGATGATGATCTTAGTGGTATAGAGCTATGCTACGACGGGCGACCACATGGCTTTGACTGCTCGATCATACTCACTAAGATGTCTAGCGCCTCAATAACTATAGAAGAAATTTTATCTATTGATGATATATGTTGGCATTTTGAGCCAAGGCTATACTACAAAAAGGAAAAAATAGGTGCCTCGCTCAACGAGAAACTCATTTGGATGCCTATTGTAAGCTCTGATGACTACAACATATATCTGCCAAAGGGTGTTAGAGAGGCAAACACCTTTAAAGACTTTGATAATATGTATATTCGTAACAGTTTTTTGACCTCTTGGTTTGATTTTGAATATAAAATTTTGCCAAAAAGTTATAAAAATTTTATCACCCGTTTTAGACAAATACCCACTCAAAAATTTTATAAACATCTTTTAGCTTATCAAATGTGAGATATGTAAAATATTTAAGCCCAGAAATCAGGGCTTAAATATATTTATACAACTACAAAGTGTATCCTATAGTAACTCTCGTAATTTGCTTATCATTAGCTTTTCACGCTTTTCATAAAAATCATCAAAATTATCTAAAGATAAATCAACATCAGGTATTAAATGATCCTTTAAAAATTTACTCTTGTCTTTATTTCTGCATTCGCTTTCAACCCACTCTTCAAGACTCTTATCATTTTTAGCCATGTTTTCGTTTGCATCTAGTAACTGTAAATTAGGGAGAGCGTCGTACATGGAAAAATCGTAGTATTCTTTTTTATTTTTCTCCATCAATTTTTTATACTCTTTGTACTTACTTTCTGGATGCAAATGGTCCTTGTGAAAGTTATTCTTTGTGTCTAAATTTGGATATAAGATAGATAAGACGGCAAAGGCTTCTGGACTATTTTTTCTATACAGCATCAAATCTTGCAAAAAGTCATCATCGATAGTATTGTTATATTTATAAGACTTTTCAATACCCTCTAACGGAAATTCATCAATGTTGTCGTCAAAAAATACTTTACCGTCAAAATCCTTTTTAAATACTTTTCTCGTTGCGGTTAAAACGCTATCTGCGCTTCCTCCAAACGGCTTAAATAGCGTAGCCCTTAGTAAGTATTTTTTTATAACTTCTCTAGTTTGTTTTTGCCCAGTACCGTGAACTATGGAGCTAGCCAAATTTTTATGATATACATAATAAAGTACCGGTAAAATTGCATTATTTGAACTCATTGTTTGCGCATTAAACCCAAAATTTTCGAGCAAATCAAAAATGCTATGAAAGGCCATTTTTATGTTATCCCATTGCTGTTCGATATTTTCTATAAATCCGTTATTAAAACTACCTATGTCAAATTTTATATTTTCGTGATATAAATACAAAAATGCTTTTAGTACTAAATCTTTCGAGATATTAAAGCCTTTAGAGTCATTTATAAAATCGACAAGTTCATTGATCTCTTTTCTTGCATCTTTTTGTTTCCAGTTTGCAATAGCATAGCTAAATAAGATATCAGAATAGCTAAGGTGTGTCCCGCCCGAGTTAATACGAATAAATATATTCACTGCTTTTTCTGGATTTTGGTCGTCTTCTTGGTAGAAGCTGATAATATCTTCTGAGAATATTCTTTTTTCGAAAAGCGCCAAATTTTTAGTTTCTTTATTAGACAGTTCAAATTTTCCTTGTATTTCCACAGCCTTCACTTCATCATCACTATGAGGATATATATCCTTACATCTAAACCATTTTTGTCCAAATTTATCCGTATAAATCTTTTTACTACCGGTTTCAGCTTTTTCCAACCATAAAAATTCGTATTCTACGTTATCATTTTTAGGCTCTTGACTTGCGGTTAGGTTAAAATAAAGCTCACAAATTTTAAATTTATCGTCCGTATTTTCCCATTTTTTATACGGTCTATGAGTATGGTATTCGCCGCAAAGCGCTAAATATAGAGAAGTTAATCTTTGTTGCCCGTCTAGTATGGCCGAAAATTCGCCAATACTCTTGGTGGGCTTGTATTCGTTATGGGTATGATACCATTCTCGAAAGTATCTCAAAAAACTGTAAAACTTCCATTGCTCTGCACTTTCGCTTCTAACTTTCCAAAAAAGCATAGAGCTAATAGGGTAGCCTCGCATAATAGAATCAAATAGTCTCTCTACTTGCTCTCCAGACCAAACATACTCCCTTTGAAATGCGGGAATAAGATATTTGTCCGCCCCTATTTCTCGTATTGCCTCTGCTATTTTTATTTGCTGAAACCCAGCCATATTCTACCCCTTGTAAAATTTTATATTATCATTATAACTAAATTTATATTTTTATAAGAATTAATATCCAAATAATGCCAGCACCTGCTGTGATAACTATGGCGTCTGCGTTTTTAATGATCTCTTTTGCTTGAAGTATTGTGTCGTGCATGACTTATACCTCGATTAATTTAGCGATTTCATCAGCTAATGGCTCTAGCTCATCTTTCATTTTTATTAGTTCATCCACTAGTTCGGCTTCGCTATATTTATAAAAAATTATCTCTCTCAAAAACTGATCTTTTTTTAGCCACTTCCATCTAGCAAATCTTGTACCTATATTCCATTCTCTAGAAATTTTAACTTGTATGCTATCAACGTATGCCTTATTTATTCTATCTGTATCATAAGCGAGTCCGATATATGGATATAAAAAATTTTTACTATCAAACTCTAAAACAAATGCCAATAAATAGCCATTATCCCAACTTCTTTTAAAAATATATATAGGTGTAAAATATCTACTAGCATCAGCTTCTTCTATTTCTACGCACCATTCTTGTGATAATCTTTTTCGAGTTCAATTTTTACATTTGACATAAATTCATTAAGTCTATTTGCATTGGCCATATCAAAGTATTTACTTCTTATTTCATCGACTAAGTCATAGTTTTTAAGTATTATTTCGATTATTTTTCTTTCATCCATCTGCACTCCTTTATATTTTCCATAAATTTTTTCAATTACGTTTTTGTATTGCGATATCACGGCGGCTAAATTTGCCAAATTTCCAGCCTCATCAAGACATAAGCCAAGCCACGCCATTATCTCTTTGTCGTATGAAATCGCCTTAAAGTTAGCCACTTCATCAACGTTTTTTTCTAAAAATTTGCCGTCTTCGATTTTTAGCCCACTCAAACTATAGCCGCTAGGCTCTCGCCCCTGTGGCGATAAAAATAGTACGTAAATTTCAGCTTCGCTGTCGTTTTCTTTTTGGATGGTTTCTATATACCTTTTTATTTGGGCTTCTTGATCGCCGGCATTTATTTTATTTTCTAAAATAATATGCTTCGCGCCGTCAGTTATATAGATATCTATGTTTTTGTATTCTTTATAGGCTTTTGCGCTTTGCGGGTCTAGTCCAAAATTTTCTAGCCCGCATGCTTTTATAAAAAGCTCTAAGAATAACTCTTTTTGATAATGTGACGAATTTGGATCAAGTAGTGAATAGATAAAGCGTGAGTGTAATCGCACCTCATCATTTATATCAAGAAGTACTAAAAATAAGTTATAGTCGTTATTGCCGCGTAGTTTTTTGATCTCTAGCTTGTCATTTAGGATTTTGATTTGCTTTAGCATAGATTCAAATTTTTCTATATCCATACTTTTCTCCTTTAATTTTTAAAGCATTATAGCCGGCAAAGCAGACACTTTTTGTCTATTTTGCTACTTCACGCAGTTTTTCTAAAACCTTAACCATAGCTAAAGTATCTAGCTTGCAGTATGCCAAAAGTGCCTTTTTATAGGCCTCACGCTCCTTGGCTGGCATATATGCCATAGCCTCATAGGCCTGCATTGCTTCGCCGCCGTGATGGATCAAATTTAGATCCTTGTATGCCGACTCAAATTCAGGCACGAGCGCTGGTAGGACGTATTTTATAGAGTAGCTGCCCTGCATCTTTGGGTGGTAGTAGCTTTTGCTAGCAAATGGCGCCATCAGGTCTTTTATGTTGTTGTGGATAGCCATAAGCTCATTTGAAATTTGCGGATAAATTTCAGCAAGACGTCTTATCACCCTTTTTTCAAAGCTCATATTATAGGCTAGCACGCAGGCATCTTGCGGGATAAATTTGATCAAATTTAGCGCTAGCTCATATCTAGGATCGGCCCCGACCTCAGCCAAGAACTCAAAATGCTCCAAATTTCCCTTGCCATCATCTTTATGGATAGAAAACTGAAAAGGTATCTGCTCGTATGGACTAAGCCCCACAAACTCAGGTACGGCCTGCTGAAAGGTCTCAAAGTCAAGGTGATAGAGTGGATAGCTAAGAGTGTCTAGAAATTCTTTGATAGCCTCTTTGTCTATGATCTGCTCTTTGGATAGTTCGGAGCGGATTTGGATCTGCTGAGAGGCGTTAAATTTATCTAGCTCTTTGATATCTTCAAATTTAAGCACACCACTTTTATAAAGCTCAAATTTCTTATCGCTTCTTAGGCGAGATATGTCAAAAATACTATACTCTGGTATGCCTCGCTGCTTGCGCCAGCAGTACTCCCAAGCGTCGCAATTATAAGGGTCTGAGCAATGTGGGCCGATATCAATCTCTGGCTCAGTGTCTTTGCTAAGAATTTCGTCAAATTTACTTAAAATTTGAGGGATATCTGCTTGTTTTTGCTTTACTTGCTCGGTCACGTCTTCGGCGTGAAAAAACTTATCAAGCTCGAGTTTCTCGCCTCTTACGTAGCTATTATCTATGTGGATGATATTTACGGCACTCACCTTGTAGCCAAGCGAGCTAATGACGTAGTACTGGATACTTGCATCATCGATATAGACGTCTTTTACTGATGTTGAGCTCTTTACTTCGTTGATGATGAGGCCGTCCTCGCAAATACGGAGGATATCGACCATCACAAGAATGCCATCAAGGCAAAAAGTAGCCTCATATATGACCTTTGTGCCACGCCCCATAAGCTCTTTTGTCTTTGCCATCTGCGAGACAAAGTCGCCAGTGTATTCTATCCTCTCGCCACCGCTAAATAGCTCACAGGCTAGCTCGCCTACCGATGTGCCAGTATCAAACACAGCCTGCGCGCTATCATCTGGAGCTTGCAAAACCTCAGGCCTTTTCTTTTTAAGCCACAAGCTCTTTTCACACTGAAGACCACGGATGTAGAGGGATTTAGATAGCGCCATTACCTATGCCTTTAAAATTTGTTTTATTTCTATATATCGTCAAAAAGATCTTTGTTTTAACGTCCTTTTGTGGGATCATACCAACAAAATAGGAATAAATTTTGTCCGTTTTTTACTTTAGAATTCATCCCAAAAAGGAGTGGCGATGAAGAAGATCAAACAGATAAAAGAGCTATTTGAAGCCGGCAAAGAGAAGCAAGCAAAGGATATGTTAGGTCATTTGCTAAATGATGCACCAAATCAATGTTTCGTCTGTGCAAGATGGATATACCGCACGATGTGCGGCGGGCCTGAAAACGGCATAGCCGGTGCAGCAGCTATATTTAAGCTCATGCAAAAGAGCAAAAGTGCCGAGATATTTGGGCAAGTACATGAACTAGAAGACGATCTTTTTTCACATATAGGCTTTCACAAATGGGCTCGTGAAGCTTTCAAAAAACTAATAAAAGCCACCACAACAAAAGAAGAATTTTTCGTTGTGGCTGATGAGGCAGAAAGATATATCAAAAGCGAGATAAAACCGCTCTCATACTACAAAGAGATCGCGGACCAAATTTCAAAAAGCGAAGCAGTGAAGATAATCCCACTTAAAAGCAAGTGTTACTTCATAAAACTCGAGCACAAGCTATTTAACTACGCCATGAGAATTTCTAAAAAAAGCTGGCAAACTTACGTCATCTGCAAAAACGCGAAGATAAAATTTGAGTGGTTTTTAAGACCTGATGTCGAATTTGACACCTATAATAACTGCAGTGTAGAAGAAAATATATGTTTAGATAAGATATCAGACGAATTTGGCCTTTGGGATAATGATATCTACTTCGAAAAAGACACGCTAATATGCATAAAAATAGCAGAAATTTTCTATGAAAATAAAGTTATTGACAAAGCAAGGATAATGCTACTTCAAGCTTTAGGAGTGGCTTATTACAAAGGTGTGTTTATAAAAAATGTCATAGCAACTTTAAAAAGTGCAGCACAAAAATTTAGCAGTGATAGAAAATTTATAAGAGGGATCTTAAAACGCGCGATAAGCTTTAGATATGAGCATTTTGAGCGAAAGAAGCTAAGGCTAGCGTTAAAAGAGCTTGGGTGCTTTGATTACTGGGCTGAAGATATAGACTATGAAAAAGAGTATAGTGATTTTGATCCGCTTGATTATTGTTAGGGTAGAGAGCTTATAAAAGGTGAAATTTATAAATAGGCAGATGACCTAACCATTATAATCTTTTGTTTGGCATTCGAATCAATATCAGCTTCTTCAAAACTCAAACAACCGATACAAAATTTTTGTTTTTTGGTCATATTGGATACTATCTGCCTAGTAATCACTTCGCTACCTTTTAAAACAAACGCTGTATTGTCTTTCACCCGATGATTTAAAAGATAGTTGATGCCAGCAATACTACCGCCGTTTTTAGTTTTAAAGAATTTTACTAACATGCTTAACTTCTTGGATTTTGCTTTTGCAGCATTAAGTTGTCTAATTCTTTATTAACGTCAATTATAGGACAACTTAGAGCGAATTATGGTAAAAATATTTTATGTTTTATCTACAACTCTTTAAAACAAAAAAATAATATACAAAAAACACATTAGAGTAAAATAGAAAATTTTAAAATATTAAATAAAACTGAGGGAAAATAAAGGGGGAAAATATAAAAAACAAGAAATCTTAAGGTTTTTGAAATATCGTTAAAATTGGGATTTGAAAAGAATATATAAAAAGAAATGGCTCCGGATGCTGGGTTCGAACCAGCGACCAAGTGATTAACAGTCACCTACTCTACCGCTGAGCTAATCCGGAATACTTAAAAGAAGTCGTATTATAGTTAGCAATCATTTAAAAATAGCTTAAATAACTAAAAATTTTAGCCATTTTCTAATAAATTATATATTTCAAACCACTCAAGCAAATTGCCTGAGTGGTTTAGAGTTTTACCAAAACAAGATCGTTTTGTTTTGGTAGTTTTGTTCAAATCTGAGTTTATTTAAAACTCTAAATCAGAAGTATTTTAAAATTTATTCTTCCTAACATCTTCAACTATAGCTTTAGCCATCTCATCTACTTCTGATGTTACTTCATTTGCTTGGTTTGCAATTACAACATTCTCTTTTGTTAGGTGATCTATTTGAGCAACTGATTGATTTATCATATTGATTCCTTCACTTTGCTCTTTAATTGATTCACTCATCTCATTTATTGATTGAGCTAATACATTTGTATTTGCCTCTATCTCTCCTAGAGATTTTTGAGTTCTCTCAGCTAGCTTTCTAACTTCATCAGCAACAACTGCAAATCCTCTACCATGCTCTCCTGCTCTGGCTGCTTCTATTGCAGCATTAAGAGCTAGAAGGTTTGTTTGATCTGCTATATCTCTAATGATAGTTATGATGTTTTTAATTTCATCACTTTGTCTTATGACATCAGCTGTCTTTTGAGAGATAGCAT